>CAZOXW010000018.1:0-56819 GCA_964583925.1 uncultured Bacteriovorax sp. | reverse complement strand
TTCGGTGCGATTATAGGTAGCTTTTTAAATGCACTTATTTATAGGCTTCCCCGGGAAATCAACATTGCTCATCCTCGATCAAGTTGCCCCAATTGCAATAAGTTAATTTACTGGTATGAGAATATTCCGATACTAAGTTATTTAATGCTAAAAGGTAAATGCTCAAACTGCAAAAAAGCGATCTCGTTGCAATATCCATTGGTAGAATTTTTTTCTGGTATAATTTCACTTTTACTTCTTCCTAATTCGTTTGACATCTATAGCTTGTTTAATTTTATTTTTTTATTTAGCGTAGCTTCTTGCTTTATAGTTCATTTTATAGTGGACTTAAAACATCAGATACTACCCGATGGAATAAATATCTATTTGGCCTTTTTATTTTTTGTTAAAAGCCTAATGGTTAATTCTTGGTATTACATTTTTTTTGGCACTTTGATTGGATTTGGGTTTCCCTACTTGATTAGTTTTATCTTCTATAAATTAAAGGGGCAAATTGGACTTGGTGGAGGAGACATTAAGCTTTGGGGAGCTTTGGGAATATATCTTGGGCCTACCGGAATTATTCATAATATTTTTTTAAGTTGTTTTGTAGGATCACTGATTGGGGGGAGTCTTTTAATTTTTAAATTGATAAAGCGTGAGACTCCAATTCCTTTTGGGCCTTTTATAATAATCACTGCAATTTTTCAAATCTACTTTTCGCCTTGGCTGAATACCCTTCTAAAATATATTTCTTGATCGGAACTCTCTATTGACGCTATAATTAAATAAACCAAAAAAATGGATTTTGTTTGGAAGAAAATAATTTAGCTAATAAGATTAAGACTTATCTTGAAGAAAGATTTTATATGGGCCCTAAAGGGGTCATCGGTATTGATATTGGTACATCCGCAATAAAATTAACAGAAGTTTTAAAAACTTCAGATGGCTTCAAATTAAACCGCTTTGTATCAATTGATCTCCCAGAAGGCACAATAATCGAAGATGAGATTCATAAAGAAGAAGAGCTTTTAAAGTGTCTTCAAGATGGAGTTACCCAATTAGGTTCAAGTTTTAAGTGGGTGTGTTTAGGATTATCAGGAGCTAATACAATTTTAAAGCGTCTTCAGCTTCCGAGCGGAACAAAAGAAGAAGTTGAAGATAACGTCTTTTGGGAAATTGAGCAATACCTTCCATTTCCAACCGATGAGGCAAATATTAGTTTTTCTATCGTTGGAGAAAATCAGGGAGGAGGGCTCGATATTATGGTGGGTGCCGCCAAAAAATCGTTGGTATTAATTTATAAATCTCTCGTTGAAAGAGTAGGACTTAAGGTTAAAATTGTAGATTTGACAATTGTAGGTCTTTTAAATGTCTTTGAGGCAGTTGAGAGCGAGGCAATTAAATCAGGAGCTACATATTTACTTTTGGATATCGGCGCTCAAAAAACGGAATTTATTATCTATAAAAACGGAGTGATGGCATTTACAAAAGAAATCTCTATTGGTGGTCTTACTATAACAGAAGAAATTCAAAGACAGATGGGGGTCAATTTTCTAGAGGCCGAAAGTTTAAAAATTCAAGGTGATGGAAATGGAAACATTCCAGAAGAAATCGTGGAAATTATTAACCAAGTTTTTGATATCTTTTTTGCTGACATAAGAAAGACAATTGATTTTTGGGAAAGCTCGTCTTCTGAAGAGGTATTTGAGCAGTGTTATTTAACAGGTGGTTGCTCACAAATTCCTGGCTTTTCTGAGGCCCTAGAAGAAGTGGTTGGGACGCAAATTAAATTGTTAAATCCTTTGGAAAAAATAAGCTACAGTGACAAAAATATTTCGCCTGAACAAATCGATTCCATTGTGAGTCGAGGTGCTTCAGCAATTGGTCTTGGCATGAGAGAGGTTAGAGAGTGATTGAGTTAAACCTCCTCGAGAAAAAAGAACCAATGCGACTTCCTGTTGTTTTGGGGGTTGATCTAAACGAACTAAATTTGTTTATGATCGGTGTTGCTATGGTTGTATGGTTTGTACCTCAAATGATTCTAGATTCTTATATAGAGACGACAACACAGACAATAGACGCTGAAATTGCTGAACTTAGAGAATCAACCAACAAAGCAAAAGAAGAATTGGCAAAACATGGGTCAATTAAAGATAAATTAAAACTCTATCAAGATCAGGTAGAAAAACTTAAAGAACGATCACTTCAAGTTGATGAAATTTTGAAAGGAAGAACGAATCCTAAAAAAGTACTAGAAAAAATTGCACGTAGTATTCCAGAAGATGTTTGGTTAAACGATTTAAAAATAAATGGCGATGGAGATGTCAATATTTCAGGCGGAACGACCAGTAGTAGAAGCCTGGGAGAATTTATTACGATCATAAATGATTCACCTTTTTTTGCAGGCTCAATTACTCCTACAAAACAAGAAAATAAAGAAGATGCATTAAATGGTAATAGCTATGACTATTTTGAATTAAAAGGCAAAATCAAAAGCTATGATATGAGGGTAAAATAGTGGCCAGTTTAATGAAAAAAATTCATTGGATCATTATTTTATTGGCCCTAGGAAAGCTAGGATTAAGTTATTATGAGTTCATGGAAAATGAAACCATGAAGCAAGGAGAACTTGAATCAGCGAAGGCCGAAAAAACAAATACAGAAAAAACTAAAAGAGATGTTAAAAAATTTCTAAGTAATATTGAAGATGAGAAGCAAAAAATTGAGCGAGTTGCTCAAGAAATTGAAAAAACACAACAGCTTTTGCCTTCTGAAATTTCAGATACTGAAAACTTAGGTCTTCTAAGAAAGCTGGCTGATGATGTTAATATTAAGGAAGTAAGTGTAAGTCCAGAACAAGATGACACTCGAGGATTTATGGTTGTAAGGACTTATCGTTTTAAGGCCAAAGCAACTTATCTACAGCTTTTAATTATGTTTGAAAAAATTTCTGAAAGTAAACGAATTTTAAATGTTTCGGAAGTTTCTATTCGAAAACTTGAACAACCTCAAAGAAGTCGTTTTCAGCTCGTGGATGGTAACTTTCAGCTTGAGGCATATAAGTATAATCCAACGTATCGAGAAGATCGAGGTATAGACGATATTGAAAAAGAAAGTAAAGCTCCAACAGGGGTAAGGCCAAGAAAAAAAAATAAGCCAGAAGGTGGTGAATGAGGTTGATCGCAGTTTTTATTTTTTTTACTTTAAATCTATATGCTGAAAATTCATATAAATTTATCCATAGCAATACTTTTGTAAAAAATCCTTTAGAACTTCGTGATCCATTTAAAAGACAGCTTACAAAAAAGAAAAGTGGAATGATTTCAAAAACAGGAGCTTCAAGTGTCTACAAAAATTATGATGATGCTATTGAATCTAAGCCCATTGAATCAATTAGAATTATTGGGGTTATGACCGGTAGTGATCGTCGGGCCATGGCCAAAGTTGGGACATCTACAGAAACTTATATTATTAAAGAAGGGATGAAGCTTGGATCAAATCAGGCCGAAGTAAAGGCCATTGTCCCAGGAGGAGTGGTCCTTGTTGAAAAAATTCGAAACGTCTATGATCAAGATGAATATCTTGAAACTGTTTTGCCAGTATCTGGCGAGTGATTTAATCAAGTAAAAAAATAATTCTTTTCTTAAATTGGTGTTATAATCAATTATAAGTAATATCAACATGAAGCTTCAGGATGAGTTGCATGAAAAAAGGAATTTTTCTTGTCACATTACTTCTAGGTTTATTTAGTAAAGCATATTCTAAAGAACTTAAAGCAATAAGTTTTTCACAAAAAGGTGAAACAACAGAAGTAGAATTTTTACTTGATACCGATGATGTCAAGGCCACAAAATTTCAAGTCAAAGATGATAAGCAAATAATTGTCGACTTTGAAGGTGTAAAAGCAACAGAAAAAGTTTTTAAGTCTATAGATGCATCAGAATTTTCAGGTGCAGTTGTTTATATCAATGCGTATAAAAAACCAAACACAGAAAGCGATATTAGAGTTGCAATCCAGTTGCGTGATAACGTTAGATCTGTCTTAGTTAGAAGACCGAGCAAGGTTGTGTTACAGGTTGAAAATCGTTTTGGGGCGTTCACTCAAAAAAAATATGACCAAGGATCAACGTTTAAAGACGTTAAAGATGGCATAACCAAAGAGGATGCAGGTCGTTTAAATGTTCCGCGTTCAGATTCAATTGAAGATATTTTAGATAATTTAGTTTTGTCTGGTAGAAAAAAATATATTGGTAAAAAAATCACATTAAATTTAAAAAATGTTAAGCCTGATGACGTTTTAAAGATGATTGCAGAGACCTCTGGTTTTAATATTGTTATCAATGAAGACATTAAAAAATTAGAGCCAGTCACATTAAATTTATATGAGATTGCTTGGGATCAAGCACTTGATACAATTTTAGATATGAGTAAACTTGTGGCTAAAAAAAATGGCATGATTTTAATGATTCAGACTCAAGAAAATTATGTCAAAGAGCTTGAGGCATTAAAAAGAGCACAACAAACAACAAAAGAGCAAGAGCCTCTTTTGACAAAAGTGTTTCCGATTAGTTTTGCCAATATTGATGATCTAATGAAGATATTGGCCGAGTATTCAACTGAAAAACGTGGTAAAATTTCAAAAGATTCACGAACAAATTCTTTAATTGTAAAAGATACCTTTGAAGTTATTGAGCGAATCAAAAAAATCGTTGAACTTTTAGATACTCAGACACCGCAAGTTTTAATTGAATCAAAAATTGTAGAAGTAGCGGAACAATATTCAAAAGAAATTGGTCTTGATAATGGTTTTGGATGGGGCTATGACCCGATCTCAACACCTGGAACTAACTCAGGAACGTTTAGTTTTTCTACAGCTTCTAAAGGGGGATTGGGTACAAATATGTTTGGAATTACCATAGGACGATTTGGCCGTCTCATTAATTTAGATTTCAAGCTTTCAATGATGGAAAGTGAGGCAAAAGGTAAAGTCATTTCAAGTCCAAAAATTATTACAAAAAACAATGTGCCTGCTTCAATTACTCAAAATGAAAACATATATTTTGCCGAAACATCCACTTCCGGCAGCGGAGACGAGGCCACTGTTACGACAACATTTAAAGATCAAGCCGCGAAGTTAGAACTAAACGTTGTTCCGCAAGTGACAAATGATGGATCAATTTCACTCGACTTAAATATTATAAAAGACACATTTCTTCTTAGCACACTCGGAGATAATGCTCCAAAAGATCTTGTTAAAAGAACTGTAAAAACGCAAGTGCTTGTAGATAACGGATCTACAGTTGTTCTTGGTGGAATTTATTCTTATCAGCACGATGAATCTCATAGTGGGGTGCCGTTTTTAAAAGACATTCCTCTAATTGGATGGCTATTTCGAACGAGATATAATCCATCGACAAATAAAAAAGAGTTAATCATCTTTATCACTCCAAGAATTATTAACCAAGAAGAAGCGGGATTAGTTGATTCTAGAGGCTAACTATGAGTAAAGATAAGCTTCAATTCTTATCACCGCTTTTTTTAAAGTATCAAAATGATCTTGAAAAAAATCCAAGATCACGGGTGTTTGCACCACTGGCAGAAAGTTATAGAAAAGTAGGAATGACCGATAAGGCATTAGAGGTTCTAAATCTTGGAATTAGGTACAACCCAAGTTATGTTATGGGTTATCTTGGACTTGCATTTTGCTACTATGATTTGAAGCAATTTAATCTTGCTTACACAACGATTAGGCCTTTAGTTGAATCGAATCGAGATAATCTTCGTTTGCAAAGACTCTTTGCCGATATTTGTGTGAGTCTAAATCTTGATGAAGAGGCCTTAGAAACATTAAAGTATCTATTGTTTATTAATCCCAAAGATAAAGAAGTTGCAGGCTTAGTACAAACTCTAGAGTCCAAAGTCGATCAGAGCTATGTCAGAGAACATTCACCAATTGTGATACCGCCGGAAGTTTTTAAGTCTGATGAAAAAGAATCAGTTCAGTTCGACCTAAAAAAATTAGATTTGGCACCAAGTATTGATTTTGACGATTGGTTGCACGTCGATTTGCATCCTAAGGCAAAAAATGAAACAGATGTAAAAGAAGTAAATGAGTCTTGGGTAATGAACTCGTTTTCAAATGAAGTAGAGATTTCTCCAAGTGAAATAAATTTAAATTTTGAAAATGAAGAAACAAATTCATTTGAGTCTGAAAAAGAGTCTGAAGTTATCCACGAAGCTCCGATTGTTACGCATACACTTGTAGATCTTTATTGCGGTCAGGGGCATATCGAAAAAGCAATTCTAATTCTTGAAAAAATATTGCTACTAAATCCAAATGATCAAAAGACAAAGGATAAGATAGTTGAAATTAAATCTTTAATTTCTCCTGCGGAAGAGGTGAATGAAGAAGTTGAAGATCATGCAATTTCACTTGTATCGATTGATGAGCTTGAAAATACCTCTGAAGAAGATGGCCGTAGAAATCTCATGAATATATTAGATTTAAAGGTCTTAAGGCCCGATGAACAGAATCTAGTTCTTGATGATGAGCGAATCGTAATTCTTGAAAAGAAATTGATTAAGTTTTTAGAGAAAATCAGAGAAAGAGCACTAGATTATCAAGGTAGATTCTGATATTTTCATAAGCCTATGAAAAATATTTGTATTATTAATGGGCCAAATTTAAACCTACTAGGTTTACGCGAGCCTGAAATTTATGGCACGCTTACTTTAGAAGAAATAAAAGTACATACAGAAAATTTTTTTAAAGGAACTGACCTTAACCTTGAATGGTTCCAAAGCAATGTTGAGGGGGAAATTGTTGATAAAATTCAGCAAATTTTTACTTCTGGAAAATATTCAGCACTAATTATTAATCCCGCTGGATATACGCATACAAGTGTGGCCATATACGATGCACTTATGTTATTAAAAATACCTGTCATTGAAGTTCATTTATCTAATACTTACAAGAGAGAAGATTTTAGAGCAAAAAAGTTAACTTCTAAAGCAGCTCAGATAATAATTCAAGGATCTGGAAAAAATAGCTATATTTTGGGAATTCAGTCTCAGATAATTTAAAAGAGGAAGATTATGTTAGACACAACGGAATTAAAAAAGGGTGCAAAAATAGAATTAGATGGAAAGCCATATGTAATTCTAAAATCAGATTTTACCAACCCAGGAAAAGGATCAGCTTTTGTTACAGCAAGAATAAAGAACTTAGAAACTGGACAAGTTATTGAGCGAACTTTTAAATCGGGCGTTTCTACTGGATGTACTGTTCCAGACTTGGAAGAGAAAGAAGTTGAGTATACTTATTCAGATATCGATGGATTTAATTTTTTAGATCAAGCAACTTTTGAACCAATTCACCTTACAACTGAGCAAATTGGTGATGATAAGTATTACCTGCAAGAGGGTTCGAAATTAAAAGTGCTTTATTACAAAGGTAGACCTATTTCAATTGAGCATCCGACATTTATTTATTTAAAAGTTACCGAAACAGACCCAGGACTTAAGGGTGATACTGCCGGTGGTGCCATGACGAAAAAAGCAATTATGGAAACAGGTCTTCAGGTTAAAGTGCCTTTATTTATCAAAGAAGGTGAGATTTTAAAAATTGACACTAGAACCGGAGAATACCTGGAGCGCGCTAATAAATAACCATAGTCAAACATTCAAGAATAATAAATGGGCCCAGGTAAATCTTGGGCCCATTTTATTTAATAGGCATAATTCGCCCACAATATTTTAAGCATAAAAACCAGTAAAATAAAAATAATCTCAACAACTTAGAGCTTGTTCATGGATGAAATTGAAAATTTAAAAATGCTAGATTTTAAAACATTACCTGAGCTTAAAAAGCTTGAAGAAATGTTGAGCGATGGTGAGCTTTATAAAAATAAAGAATGGGTAGAGTTCTTTCAAAATGCACTGACTTTAAAAAAAAATTATCATCAAAATTTTTATTTAATTGGTTATTATTTTTTAAAAAAAATCGGAAAAATTAAAATTTCATCAGACTATTTTGAAAAATATTTGTCGCTTCTTTTGTTGATGAAACGTATTCCAGAGCTAAAAAAAATCGCAGCGGAGCTTTCGGAAACAAATCATTTTAAAAAAAGAATAATTGAAAATATTCTTTTTCTTGAAAATAAAATGGAGGATAGAAGCTTAGAGACTAGTTTAAATTTTTCAAGCTTTAGAATGGAAAATGGGCTGAATCCAATAGGAAAATTGCAATCAAAGATAGAAGAAAATAATTTGTGGAACAAAGAAAAAGTGATGCTGATTTATGAGTATGTACTAAGGTTTGGCGCAGATGAATTCATTGTTAATCAAATAGACTTTAAAATTAACAACTATGAAGAATATAAGTTAAATTATTTAAATCTTAAAAAGAAATATCTGCACACTAAAGACATAAGACCACAAAGTTTTGAAGTGTATATAAATGACATCGCTCTTAATTATTTTCACGAAAAAGAAAGTGATGACGAAGTTGAAGATCGCGTAAATAGTTATTTAAACTTTGAATCATATGAAAATTTGAAGGCCAAAGGTAAAGAGATGTTGCTCGCCTTTAAAATGATGGGCATGAGTAGAGTTGTTCATGGATTAGCAGATAAACTATTAGCATTTGATATTTCTGAAAAAGAAAAAATTGAAGTTGCCTATATTAAGTCAAATGAATATTTAGAAGCGAGTAACTTGCTAGACTTGATTGATTTTGTAGAAAATGTTGTCGTAGATCTTGAATTGACATCTCGTGAGTTGGCAGAGTTCTATTTTCTAATTTTTAATTTGAGCAAGCGGCTTGGAAGAAAAAACGTTACCAATGTCTACTCAGAAAAAATTTCGCGATTAAATACCGGCAGTGAAGTTGTAGCGCGAAGGATAAAGTTGTTTGAAAAGAATTAATAAGATTATTATATTTTTTTTCGCACTTGTCGTACTCACATTGCTGGCGGCCTGGAAATATGTTCATTCAAAAGATTTTTCGAGAATGGCCTCTCATGAAATTTCGCAGTACTTGATTAAAAAAGCCAATATCCACTTCAAGTTTGAACAAGTAAGCTTTCAGTTTTTTCCTCCAGCAACTGTTTTTTCTAATGTCATAATCTCTAAAGAAAATCCTGACAGTTTTTCAATTCATGCAGTCGCGAAAGAATTAAATTTAAATTATTCATTGTTTAGCTTAATGTCGCAAAATATTGAAATTGATGAGTTGATCGTAAAAAATGGAACGGTAAAAATTGATTATAAGATTGATCCAAATGAACCTGAATTTGACTGGAAAAAAATAAATATATCAAAATATTACAGTGATTATCAAAACATCTATTCGCAAATTCCAGTGAAGTTTAATTTTATTAAATCTGAAGAGGTAATTGTTAATATAAATTCCAATCAAATTAAAGTTGATGAAGCCGTTTTATCTCCATCGAAATATTTTATCAATATAAAAAGTAGGCTATCAGATATAAAGATTGATCATAAAGTTAATGAACTAAGATTAAATTTAATTAAAGATCTTAGATTTAATTTATCAATTAAAAAAGATCAAATAAAAGTTAAAGAGATAAGTGCAAAAGTTGAAGACACAGTTGCAAATATTAGCGGTGATATTGTTCAATCTAAAAAAGAATTGAGCCCACTTTTGTCGTATAGTTTAGCTTTAAATCTTGAGTCAATTGAAAAATATTTTGATTTTAAAATTAAGGAGCTTAAAGGATTTAAGGGGAGGGCCCTAATAAAAGGAAACACCAAGGGGGATTATCGTAATCTTGAAACAACTGCGGGATTTGAGATCGAAAGTTTTATCAGTCCTTATTTTGTGGCCGATAGGCTTGGGTTAAAAATAAGTTTAGATAATAATCATCTTGTTTTAAAAAAGTTAAGTGCTAAAAACAAGCAGGAAGAATATTTCTTAAAAAAAGAGGTGCCTTTTTTCAATCTAAGTAAATTAAAATTTATCAATCTTAAAACGTCTTTTGAATTAAAAAATGCGAAAACGAATACATTTTTATATGCGATTAAAAAAACACTTGATCCACTCAAAGCAACAATTAATGGAAAAGTAGAGGTCTCATTCGATGGTGAAAAAGTGTATTTTAACGTTGAAGATAAAACTAAAATAACCGACCTTAAACTAGTTTTTGGTAAATCTACCCCCATCCTTGATACTAAAAATTTAAATGTCAAAGGGCTATCTTTAAGTTTAGATCATAATTATCGAGTTCAACTCAAAGGCATTCTTGATGCTTTTGAAACAAATTTAAAGTTAGATGGTTATCTTGATGATAAAGGATTAGATTTCTCAATAAAAGATTCAAAAATAAATCTTGAATCTTTAGGCCCGATCAGTGGCGTGAAGCTTAAGGGAACTGGGCCTGTTGATTTAAAGATCTATGGGCCCTATGAAGATGTTGTATTTGATTTTAATGTACAGTGGAAGAAGTTTTCACTGGTAAATTTAAATTTAGGGGAAGTTAGATCTAGATTTACATTAACTCTCGATGATCTACTGCTTTCATTTCAAAGTCTTTCGGCAGTATATGGTTCTACAAAATATGAAGCAATTGGTTGGCTAAAATTTGGTGATAATGCCTCTTTGGATTTAAAAATAAATGTACCAGAATCAAATTTTACAGATGCCAAAGAAATGTATGCATTGGTATTTAATGGAATGAAGCTGCCTCCGGATCTAGCATTAAAGTTTTCGTCTAATTATCGAATTTATGGCTCCTATGCACTCGAGGCGCTTAAGATAGCGGGCCAACTCAAGGGAAGAGAAGTTAGATTATATGGTGAAGATTTTGATAGTCTGGCATTAAACTTTACCTTAAGTGATAAAAAGATGAATATCAATCCGATACGATTAAAAAAGGGAAGAGGAGAGGCAAGCGGTACTGCCAATATTGCTTTAGAAAATGGATTTGTAGAGATCGAGGGCGTTGCAAATCAGATTCGACTAAGTGAGATTAATTTTTATAAAAAATTTAAATTATCTTATGATAGTGACTTGTCGTTTAGCTTTGAAGGCAATGGAGTTCCAGAAAATTTTTCTTCTAGAATAAAGTTTAAAACTATTGAGCCTTCAATTTTTAATTATCCCGCATCAAATTCTAACGGTCTAATCTATCTGAGTACGAATGATCTTGTTGCTAAATTAAATTTACTTGGAAACAAGGTCAAGCTAGATACGATTTATGAGTTTGATTCAGATCAAGTATTTGTTAAATCAGTGATAGATACAAGTGACTTGCGGGAACTTTTTGGAGCTTTATTGGGGCATAATTTTAATGATAAATCGATCACTGGCTACATTAAAGCAATTTTAAATACAAAATTTAATTCAAAGACATTTAATATTTCAAAATTTAATTTAGATATAAGGCAGTTTTTGCTAAAAAGAGATAATGTAAATTTAAAAGTTGAAAACGGTAAAAATCAAATCTTAGTTGAGGAAGGAGTAGTTAAAAAATGGGATGTCGTGTTTCTAGATGGGAAAGAATATTTTAAAAGTTATGGTGAAAATATTGGCAATGCAATCGTGTTAACACAGGCCTTTGATATAAAA
The DNA here is from genome assembly GCA_964583925.1 of uncultured Bacteriovorax sp. Classification (GTDB taxonomy): domain Bacteria; phylum Bdellovibrionota; class Bacteriovoracia; order Bacteriovoracales; family Bacteriovoracaceae; genus Bacteriovorax. The sequence continues at coordinate 45,250 of CAZOXW010000018.1, read as the reverse complement.
TCTGAAATTTTAGAGATTGCGAATTCTTTAGTCGAAAAGTCTACTGGAATTATTCGCGGTAGTAATCGTCTTAGCATTTTAAATGGAATTACTTTTGACTCTTTTCGACTAACCAGTACAAAATCAACTTTAAAGGTTAGAAATGTTCCAGGGCTTATCTCTAATTTGAATTATGATGTCATCAAAAATGGCAACCGCTTCGAACTTTTAAACTTAAATGGAAAATATGGTGAAGGAGATTTTAAAGCTACTGGCAATATTACATTTGAGACAATATATCCGGCACTGGATTTAGATATTAAAGTAGAAAGATCGATCGTTCCTCTCTTTAAAAAATCAAATTTGTTAGTAAATGGTTCTGGGCAATTGACGGGTAACGACTTACCTTACAATTTTGTTGGAAAACTATCCGTCGTCCAAGGAGATATTTTAGATGATCCTAATGAAATTTTATCAAGTGCAAAAGTCAATCTTGATGAGTTTAATAAATATCTTCCAACAAAAAACGATGCAGCATCTAGTGGATTTGTTAAGCTAAATCTTGCTGTCGATACAACGAATGCAGTGTCTATAAAGAATAATTTGGCAGAAGTTTATTTAAAAGTAGGTGGGCAAGTTAGTGGAAATCTGATTAATCCAGAGTTAAACATTAGGGCCGAAACTCAAAATAATTCAAAATTTAAATTTAAAGGCAATGACTTTAATTTAAGTCAGGGCCTTATCGAAATAATTGATCGAGGAAAGAATCGAACATCTAATTTAAAGTTTACAGGAGTGTCAAAAATTAATGAATATGATGTTAAATTAGATATTTCAGGTAGACTTGATAAAGTTGATATAAATTTAACTTCAGAACCAGTGCGTTCACAAGAGGACATTTTATCATTACTGGCATTTGGAGTTACGGCAGATATGAATAAAAATTTAGACCCTACGGAAAGAGCAAGGCTAAATACTGTTGGAATAGGCACGCTTTTTCTTAACCAGTTTAAAATTAATGAAAACATAAATAATACGATTGGCGTTAATTTATCAGTTGCTCCAGAATTTCAAGAAGAGGACTCAAAAATGGTTGCGAGTGGGAAATCTGCCATAAATGAATCAGGATCCAGCAAACTTAAATCAGCAACAAAAATAAAGATAAACAAAAAAATAAATAATGTTGTAGATGTTGGAGTTTCAAGCACGGTGGGAGGTTCAATTGAACCAAAGCAAGAAATGAATGCAAATATAAAAGTAAATAATAATCTTTCTGTCGAAGGTGTGTATGAAATTAAGCCGACCGAAGATGAAAGTACAGCAACACCAACATCTCTTGGGGTTGACTTAAAATATAAGTGGTCTTTTTAATGAGAGAACAAGTGCGATATTGGATTGTAATTTTGGCCACATATTTTTACTCTGGGTTTATTCTGGGGATGGAGAACGTTCGGCAAGTTTCGTGGAGCAAAAGCACATATCTCAATTCAGAGTATGAAATATATTTTTCGCCATTAAAAAGAAAAAGTCTTGATCTAAATTTTCTAAAGACGCAAATTGATAAAGTGAATAAAGATTTATTTCAACAAGGTTTTTTTGAGGCAAATATCTCTTATGAGTTAAAAAAAATAGATACTGAAAACATTGAGATTGTATTGAGTTTAGTGATTGGGGACAAAACAAATTTTAATTTTTTTGGTAGTAGATTGCTTAGTTCCACAGAACTTAAATCAAAGGTTTATGACAAAATAAAAAATGATTTTGGTAAGGTTGATTTAGAAGCATTAAAAACTTATTTAGTAGACATATATGCAGAGCTGGGGTTTTTTAATACAAAGATAACAGCTAAGGTCTATGATGGTGTTGATAAATATAATAATAAGTTAAAGCATGTATATTTTAGAATAGATGAAGGTCAAAAAATCAAGTTGAGTAAAGTTGAATTTCGAGGAAATGTATTAACTGACTCTTCCAAGTTGCTTGAGCTTTACTATCAAATGGCCTCAGAACTTGCCAAAGAAGGTTACTATGATCTTACTTATGCAGATAATTTCACTAATATTTTAAAAAAGCATTATCTCGCTACTGGCTTTGTCTACGTAGATGTATCGCGGCCAAAATTTTTTATAGAAGATGATCTTCCTATTCTTGAATATTCAGTAAACGAAAAAACGCAAGTTGTAATCAATGAGATTAATTTTCAAAATGTTAGTTTTGATGTTTCAAAAGAATTAAGAAAAATACTTGCGAATCAAATTAATTCGCCATTAAATATCGTTGAGATTGAAAATGACATCAAAAAAACAATTAATTATCTTCAATCACTAGGATATTACTTTGCAGCGATTACGAATTTAAATTCGGAAGATTTTTTAACTTATGATCGCTTGAACTCTACCGCTAAAATTAATTTCAACCTCAATTTAGATCGAAAGATTTGTTACAATGATTCAATAATAAACGGAGCAATTCATACTTCAAAAGAAGTAATTTCAAGAGAAATAGGATTAGTAAAAAATGACCTTATTACGCCAGAAAAAATAGATTTAATCCGAGGGAAATTAAGTAACTTGGGACTATTTTCAAGTTTGCGAATTACCCCTTATATGAGTTATGAAAACTTAAAAGAAAATGAATGTGCAAAAACAAATTTAATTATCCAAGTAAAAGAGAAAGATTTTGGTCTTGGTGAAATTACTCCGGGGTATAGAACTGACTTAGGTGGAAAAATTGGTTTTGGGATAAGCCATAATAACTTAATGAACATGAATCGTACTGGATCACTTAAAATTCAAGCTAACAAGAGGACTAGCTTTGATAACCTAGATGATGAACGCAGGCGACAGAATAAGCACATACTTGAATATATGGTAAAGGCCTCTATTATTGAGCCGTATTTACTTCACAAATATTTAGATACTCAATTAGAATTTGAAACGGGTCTTACATTTCAAAAAAAGCGCTATTTTAGTTTTGATGCTGATGTTGTTAAAGTTTCTCCCCAAATTTCTAAAAATTTTAATAATAATTTGTCGACGACCTTGCGCTACCAGTTTGAAAAAATTAAACAGTCTAATGCCACAGACGCTATCGATAATGATCAATTTATTATTGGAAGTATTACTCCATCAATAACTTATGATAGAAGAAATGATCAAATTAATGCGAAACGCGGTTATTATTTAAATTTATCATCTGAGTGGGCCAATCGGTATTTTGGCTCTATTAAGGATAAAAGTTTTGAAGTTAATTACGTTAAAATTATTAACAGAAATCGATTTTATTATCCTTTAGGGGACTTCGTTTTTGCAACGGCACTCTCAACTGGCTTTCAGCGGAATTTCGCAGAGGGATTTTATATTCCAAATATAAAGGTTTTTCGCCTGGATGGTTATGATGAAATTCGTGGGTTTGAAGATGGTGAAATTAATAGAAGCACAGCGGGTGTTCCAATTGGTGACATCATTGTTTCTAGGGATGCATATTTTTTGGCCTTTAAATTTGAGCCACGCTACACCGTAAATGATTTTCTTCAGCTTGATGTTTTTTATGATGCTGGGCGCGTGTTTATTAATAAATTTGATCCATCAAAGCTTAGATCGTCGGTAGGCTTTGGTTTTAAGATTTTAACGCAGGTTGGCTCTCTTGATTTTGATTATGGGGTGAAGTTGAATCGAAAGAACTACTCAGATGGCAAAAGAGACGCAACGGGTAGATTCCATCTTTCAATCGGATTCTTTTAAGAATTGCTTGACGACTGGCCCAAAAAACCTATATAAGGATCATCACTTGCATTTTTAGCAATCTAAATTTACATTATTACTTCTATCTTTTTTGGGAAGTTTTTTTATAGGGAATTAAGTTATGTATACTCAAAAATCGTATGTGTTGAAGCCATCTGAATCTGATAAGAAATGGTACGTGGTTGATGCTAAAGACCAAGTAGTTGGAAGAGTTGCAACTCAAATTGCAGATCTTTTAAGAGGAAAGAAGAATCCTAAATTTACTTATAATGCTGACTCGGGTGATTTTGTAATCGTAATTAATGCAGATAAAGTAAAATTTACTGGTAAGAAATGGGATGACAAAGATTATTTCTGGCATACAAATTTTACTGGCGGAATTAAAAAGAGAACAGCGAGAGAGCAACTTGAAAAACATCCAGAACTAATTATTATGGATGCAGTAAAAGGAATGTTGCCAAAAAATACAATTGGTAGAAAACAATTAACGAAATTGAAAGTATTTGCTGGGGAAACTCATACTCATTCAGCACAAAACCCAGTTCAATATAAATTAAAATAATTAAGAGGAATATATGGCCAAAGGTAAAACATACGAAACACACGCAATTGGTAGAAGAAAAACAGCAGTAGCTAGAATTTATATCGCTACAGGTACAGGAAAGATTACTGTAAATAAAAGAGAAGTTAAAAATTTCTTTAAGCAAGAAACAAACCTTTATGTTGTTAATCAACCGCTAAATCTTACAAAGCTAGCTGAGAAATATGATTTCAATATCAATGTTGCAGGTGGTGGTATTTCTGGCCAGGCCGGAGCAATTAGACTTGGTATTTCTAGAGCATTAATTAAGTTAAATCCTGCTCTTAGACCAGAGTTAAAGGCTGCTGGATTTTTAACAAGAGACCCAAGAGAAGTTGAAAGAAAGAAAGCTGGACGTGCTGGGGCAAGAAAAAGATACCAATTCTCAAAAAGATAATATCTTATTATTTGAAATATCTAAAAAGGCCCAAACTTTGTTTGGGCCTTTTTATTTTAGCGTCTACTTTATAATCACAATGAAATTTGGGTGTCCAAAGTTTAGACGGTGCTAATAAAATAAATAAATTTAAGGCCAATTAGTCCGATAAAATATGAGTATGCTTATACTCATTAAAACATGCATTCTTGTTTTCTTTTTTTCGTTGTCTATTCATGCAACAACATTTATTCCGTTGCCCTTTGAGAAACAACTTGAATCAAGTGATTTTTTGATTGAGGCAAGTTTAATTGATAGCGAGTCGTTTAAAACAGTTGTTGGCCATGTATCTACAAAATATAGATTTAAAATACATAAATTATTTTCTGAAAAAGAGTTAGCGTTGAATGAAATTGAGTTGGTCTTACCTGGTGGGAGCATTGGTGGAATTACAACTCGAGTTGATGGCTCCCCAACATTTAAACAGGAGCATTCGGTCTTTTTGTTGATTAAGACAATTGAGGGACGTCATTATTTAAGCAATTTTACTCTTGGGAAGTATGAAAAAGTAGAAATCGATGGCGAAAGCTATTTTGTAAATGAGGTGTTTCCGAGTTTAAAAAATATTGGAAAAATTAGTGAAACAGATTTTTTTGAATTAATAAAAAAGCGGTGGAGTGATGAAGCACATCGGCCAAAAGTTGAGACAGTTAATTTTAAAAAAACAGGTGCTCCAAGTTCTCTTTCTGAAAAGGTGGCGAGAAAAACTGCAAGTAAAGAAGATCTAAACATTTCAGAAAATTTGATTATCTATTTTTTATCTATCGTTGGAATATTTTTCTGCTTGTATTTTTTACGAGGAAAGAATGAAAATAAATAGTAGCTTTGCTCTTATTCTTTTCATTTTTTCGATTAAGCTTCAGGCCTATCTTACAAGTATTACTAATTCAGAGACACAAATTAAATGGAATCAGGCCAGTACAAGTATCAATCTTTATGTGAATTCTAGTAACTCACAGAGTATCTCTACATCAAGTTTAAATTCGATTGCAAGTAGTTCGATGGCACAATGGAATCATATATCAGGCGTCTCTTTAAATTATGGGAGCACTATTGGCACCGGCCAAGAAGGCCTTAATGAATTGTATTTTACCAATGATCCAAGCGTTTTTAATTCATCTAATATTGGTGTGGCCGCTGTAACATTGGTCTCATATAGTGATTTAGATGGAAGGATTGTTGAGGCAGACATTTTAGTAAATGATGATTTTTCAATTGTAACAAGTCAGACTAACTCAAATTATATCGGAAATATATTCACGCATGAAATGGGCCATTTATTAGGCCTAGACCACGGGCAATCGATTGGTACGACAATGTTTTATGCTTTATCTTTAGGGCAAAGCCAGATATCAGATGATGATTTAGCTGGCCTGTATTCGATTTATAAACCTAGCGATTCCAATCGCAAAACGATCAGTGGAAAAATTGTTGGCGGAAGAGATTTAATTGGAGTCTTTGGAGTTTTAGTCGAGGCCATTTCACAAAATTCAGGTAAGGTTATTGGTTCCACGATATCATCTCGAGATGGTAGCTTCTCCATTAAAAGTCTACCAGTTAACGACAGCTATTTCATTTATACAAAGCCTGTGGTTAAGTCAAAGCTTCCATCTAAGTACTCCAATGTGAAGACAAATTTTTGCTCGAATGGAGAAAGCTTTAGAGGAAGTTTTTTTTCTGCATGTGGGGGAGCAAGCGAAGGATATCCCCAGGCCATTTCTTTAACAAGCTCAGATAGAAATATTGGTAATGTCACAATTCGTTGTAGTTTAGATGTTCCACCTGATTATATTCAAAATAAAAGTTCAGCTCTTTACTCTTATGATTTGATAACAAATTTAAGCATGGGGTATGGCAATAGTTTTGTTGGCTATTTTTCCAATCAAGAAATAAATTCTGGAACGTTTAGTGATACATTTAGAATTGATTTAACGAACGTTTTAGAGGCAGATTGGAATAATTTGAGTACCGATAATTTATATTTAGAATTAAGTGTAATCAATCAACTTTTTTATTCTCCTTTTAAGGCAAATGTTTCTATTTTAAATAACTCAACGACGACAACCCCAAGTGCCAAGTATGTTTTAGGACCTGATGGGTGGGTTGATATTGATACAACAATTAGGCTACCAATCAATAAAACGACAACTTCACAGAATGTTTTTGATGTGACCATTACTCCTGAAATTATGTCTGATATGGTTACCCCTTCTGGCCTACCGACTAGTATTACCTATATCCTACCAGATTACTCAAATTTTTCAGATTCAATGTACTTTTATTTGGCAACTTCAAAGGTGGTGGTTTCTAATGGTGATGGAACTTATACACCAGTATCAAAAAGATCTTATGTGGTCAGTGACAACAGTTCATGCACTGACGCTCCTAATACTTATCAACTATCTAACTACACAACAACTGGATCATCTTCGGATAATAAAAGAAAAGGTGCTGTTGGTTGTGGGTCAGTTGATTTAAATAATAATGACAAGGGAAGTGGTCCAATGAGTTTTGTGGTTGGTCTAATTCTTAGCATAATTGTTCTTCATATCAGAAGAAGATTTTATTTTATATAGTAACTTGGGTCTCTCTGTTTTATACTTTTAATGTAATAAAACAGAAGAGGAAACTCATGAAATTTTTTTTGTTGCTATGTCTAATCTTAGGAAGTCTAAGTCTTTTTGCCCAGGATCTCTTAAAAGAGAGAATTAGAAAATTAACGAATAAAAAAACGTCAATCTATGTAGAGAGCGGAATTTTTCATAATGGCGTAGTTAAAAATGAAGCGGTGTTAAAAGGAATTCGACAGTCCTATAATAAAGAGCAGGGGTTTGAGAGAATCGTTATTGATTTCAATGGTAATGACGTTCCTAGAATTTATGGACATATAAATTCTTTAGAAAAAAAGCTTTACATTGATTTTTTTGCTACCAGTTTAGATAAGGAGTTACAAACCGTTCAAAAAACGCGTTTTGTAGAAAAGATTAACTTTTTTCCAGTTGATGAGTCACAGTTGTCAGTGGAGTTTAAATTAAAATCGAAGGCGAATATGGATGTATTCTTTTTAGATAATCCAGCTCGTTTGGTAATTGATTTAAAAATGTAATTAAAGCGGAGTAGATATGTCAGAGAATGAAAATGCTAGTTATCCAGATTTTGAAGTGAAGCTAAAGCCAACAAATGGCAAAGATGAACTTTCAAAATTACCTGAAGTCGTAGTGATTATTCCAATTATGAATAGCCCGATTTTTCCAGGAATGATCGCCCCAATTATTTTAAGTGAAGATAAGTTTACTCAAGAGCTTGATGAGTCTTTGGTGAAAACAGGATTTGTTGCTTTAAACTTAGTAAAAAATGAATTGAAGGATGAAAAAGGAAAATTTATTCCAGAGGAAGAGATTGATTTTGAAAATAAAGAGATCAAGGCCGGCGATATTTATAAAGTTGGTGTTCTTTGTAAGGTTGTAAAAAAGCTAAAACTTCCAGATGGTTCGGTAAATATTTTAGTCCATGGTATAAAAAGATATAGAGCTTCTGGAATAATTGCAGAGGCACCAATTTTAAAATCTAAAATTGAAGTATTTGATGACATTTTAGAAACAGATGAAGAGTTGGATGCCTATACAAGGTCAGTTATCAATCAAGTAAAAAAGCTGTCTGAAATTAATCCTTATTTTAATGAAGAAATGAAGCTTGCAATGTTAAATTCACCAAGCCCTGGGGCTTTGGCCGATTTGGTCGCATTTGCGATTTCCTTAGATATACCTGAGGCTCAAGATTTTTTAGAAACTCTGGTTGTTAAAAAAAGATTTGCAAAACTTTTGGTTTATTTAAAAAGAGAAAAAGACGTAGCAGATATTCAAAAGAAAATTTCAGATGAAGTGAACGATAAAGTAAATAAGTATCAACGTGAATATTTTTTGCGTGAGCAATTAAAGGTTATTCGTTCAGAACTTGGAATGGAAGAGGATGAAAAAGCACGAGATGTAAAAAAGATTAAAGAGCAGATTGAAAAAATTGGATTACCTCCCGATGTATTAAAAACTGCAAAAGAAGAACTAGAGCGTTTAGAATTAATCCCAGACTCATCGCCTGAATATAACGTTGCCAGAACTTATTTAACATGGTTGATGGAATTACCTTGGGCAAAATCAACAGATGACAATATTGATATTAATAATTCTAAAAAAATTCTTGCTAAAGACCATTACGGACTTGAAAAAGCAAAAGAAAGGATATTGGAATTTCTGGCCGTCAGAAAATTAAAGCCAAGTTATGATGGGACTATTTTATGCCTAGCGGGCCCTCCTGGAGTTGGTAAAACTTCGATGGGAAAATCAATTGCAGAATCACTTGGAAGAAAATTTTATCGTTTTTCCCTAGGAGGAATGCGCGATGAAGCTGAGATAAAGGGGCACCGTCGTACTTATGTGGGAGCTATGCCAGGAAAAATTGTTCAAGCTTTGAAAAGAGTTGAAGTTAATAATCCAGTGATTATGCTTGATGAGATTGATAAAATTGGAAAGAGTTATCAAGGTGATCCAGCATCTGCTCTTTTAGAAGTATTAGACCCAGAACAAAATAAAACTTTTATTGATAATTATTTGGATGTGAGTTTTGATCTTTCTAAAGTTTTATTTATTGCGACTGCAAACTATATTAATGATATCCCAGAAGCATTGCTTGATAGAATGGAAGTCATCGAACTTTCAGGTTACACCATGGAAGAGAAATTAGAAATTACTACAAAATGGGTTGTACCAAGACAGCTTAAAAAGCATGGCCTTAATAAGGCAGATGTCTCTCTTTCGGCACAAGTAATTAAAAAAATTATTTCTGATTATGCCAGAGAGCCTGGAGTTCGAGTACTAGAGCAACATATTGCAAAGATTTGTCGTAGGGCTGCACTAGAGAAAGTGTCAAACCCAAGAAAAAAAGCAAAATATACACCAACAATTGAGAAGCTTGAGGATATTTTAGGTACTCCACGTTTTCAATCTGAATTGGCAGAGAAGAAAAATAAGCCGGGAGTTGTTACAGGTCTTGCATGGACAGCATATGGCGGAGAAATTTTATTTATTGAAACATTACCTTTAAAAGGTCGTGGGTTTAAATTAACAGGTCAGCTTGGCGGTGTAATGAATGAGTCGGCCAATCTTGCTTATTCATATGTAAAAAAATTGCTTCAAAATAAAATGGATGATAAGGCAATTGTAAAAAAATCTTCTAAAGTTAAAACTTTAGACTCTAAAGAGAGTGTTAAAAAAGAAGGCGAAGAAGATTATTTAGCAAGTCATGAAGTACATTTACATCTTCCTGCTGGTGCAACACCTAAAGATGGCCCTTCTGCTGGTATAACTATGGCATTAGCGCTTTATTCGCTGGCAAATAACGTTGCAGTTAGATCTGATCTTGCGATGACTGGAGAGTTATCATTAACGGGTAAAGTTTTACCTGTAGGTGGAATCAAGGAAAAAGTTTTAGCTGCAAAAAGAGCTGGAATTAAGACCATTATACTACCTAAGCAAAATGAAAAAGATTTAAAAGAAGTGCCTGTTGCACACAGAAAGGGATTGAAGTTTTATCCTGTATCACATTTTGATGAAGTATTAAAAATTGCGATTGTGAAATAATTGAAAAAAAGCGTTTGTAGAAGTGATTTAATTTTAACTTAAAAAAAGAGGCCAAGAATCTCCCTCTTGGCCTCTTATTTCTTTTAACACCCTAACTATTTTGTTTCCCCAAACATCCTAATAGTAGTGCAAAAGATATCTGTCACCATTAATATCGGAATATCCTAAACAATATTTAGCATAAGAAATCCTTAATTTTATTGATGCCGACATCGTGTTTTCAGATGGTTATGCCGCGTTTAAAGATTATACACTGGCCGTATTTATTTCAATTGAAGAAATAATGGCGGGTTTTTTATGTAAGCTTGTTCATATGAAAAATTTTAATTTAATTATTTTATTTTTGAGCATTGCTTTTTATTCACCAATAAGTGCAAAAGCGGCGAATCGATGTACGGAGTATAATCGATTAATATGTAAATTTTTAAAAGATGAATTTAAATCTAATCCTAATAAAAATATGGTCTTTTTTATAAAAGGAATTATTGAAAAAGAAAGTGGATGGGACACGCGGACAATGCGAACAGAGCCAGATGGAAGGCAGAGTTATGGCCTTATGCACGTGCTTGATGAGACTGCAAATCAAATGGGCCTTAGTGATGAGCGTGAACTTTTAATTCCTGAAATTGGCCTAAAATACGGAATAAAATATGCTAGTAAAAAATTAAAAGATGCAAATGAATTACTAGAGAAGATTAAGGTAAATCCAAACTTAGTTAATGCTGCCTTAATTAAAAAGCATTCAATTTGGAGTCTTGCAGCTGCGTCTTACAATGCTGGTAGTATACGATTTAGGAAAAATGGTACACTGATTTCTCACCGTGAGGCCTTAGGTAATGGCCAGTATTTAAATTATTATGATGCTGTAACAAACCTCATGGAAGCTGGGCTTAATGAGTGCAGAAACATGAAAATTGAAGATATTTGTAGGTAATAAAAAAGGCCATCATTTCTGATGGCCTTCAATTATTGGTATCTGTATTTTTAAATATTAAAATTCGTCAGAATCGTATTCAGAAATTTGAGCATGCTTAACTTTGCCAGCAGCAATTTCTCTTAATGCTGTAACAACATCTTTGTTTTTTGATTTTACAAGATGATCTGCACCTTCGCGAAGTTGCTTTACTCTTTTAGTGGCAAGGTGAACAAGTTCATAACGATTTTCAACTCTTTCCAAACAATCTTCAATTGTAATTCTTGCCATTTCTTACCCCTTCATTAGTAAAATGATTGAACTTTAGTTTATAGTTCAAAGATACATTTTTGTAAAGACTAAGATTCAAGTCGTTTATACATAGCGTCTATTTCGTCTTGATATGTCTTCATGATGATCTTCTTTTTGAGCTTTAGTGAGGGTGTAATTTGTCCATTTTCAACACTGAAGTCTACAGGGGCAATAAAAAAACCTTTAATTGACTCAAAGCTTGCAAGTTCGGAGTTTAGTGCTTTGATTTCATCGTTGATGAGATTATAAATTTCCGGCCTTGGTGCCAGATCTTCATATTTTAGGCTTTTATCAAGGTTTTCTAGGAGGCCAAGTTCAGGCAGCTTTGACTTGAGTGAGTCAAGGTCAATGCTGATGATTGCTGTTAGAAACTTACGCTTATCTCCAACGATAACGGCATTTGAAATGTAGTTTCTTAGCTTTAATAAATTTTCAATTTTTAAAGGGGCAATATTTTTTCCAGCACTAGTGATGATAATGTCTTTTTTACGGTCCGTAATTTTAACATACCCGTCAGTAGTTATTTCACCGATGTCTCCTGTCATAAACCAATCGTCAGTATTAAATGCTTCTTTTGTTGCTTTTTCATTTTTGTAATAACCAGAAAATAGAGCTTTGGTTTTTATTAAAATTTCACCGTCGTCTGCAAATTTAATTTGTACATCTCCTAGGGGAATACCGATCGTTCCTGGAATTTGTCGCACTGGTGGATTTAAAACACAAGGAGCGACAGTTTCAGTCAATCCATAGCCTTCTAAGATAGTGAGATTGGCATTTTGTAAAAATTTAATAATTTCAGGAGAGAGTGGAGCCCCCCCAGAAACTAAAAAGCGAATTTTTCCTCCAAAATTGTCATATACTTTTTTAAAGACGAGGTTGTAGGCAATATTTTTTTGTATAATTTCGTAAGGTGATGGTGAAATATCTTCAGAAATTTTTTGGTAGTATACACTAGATGCATCTAGTGCCCATTCAAATACTTTCTTTTTTAACTCTGACTCTTTAGAAACATTATCTAATACTTTTGCATATACTTTTTCAAAAATTCTAGGAACAGCTATTAAAATTGAAGGTCTGACTATTTTTAAATTATCTACAACTTTATCAAGTGATTCGGCATACACACTCTCAAGTTCTAATATTAAATGCAAATATGAATCACATCTACCGAGTACGTGGGAAAGTGGGAGGAAAATTAAGTTTCTATCATGGGAGTCAATATTATTTTTTAAACCTTGATAGACGTTTAAAAGCATTGCAATGAATGCTTGGTGACTAATCATTGCACCTTTTGGTTCTCCTGTTGTCCCTGAAGTATAAACAATGGACGCAATTTCTTTGGGATCAGTCTCTTCGATAAAAGCATTTAAAAGTTGCGGTGACTTTTTGATTTCTTCAGTTCCAAGTTCTAAAAAATGTGTGTAAGTATAAAAAATAAAATTTGAATTTATTTTTTTGATTAAATCCTCATGAATTTCACGCAATGATATAATATATTTCAAACTTGGAAGTTTTTCTTGTTCTTCGATTAATTTGTTAAGTTGTGATTCATTTTCTATAAAAATAATTTTACTTTCACTGTGGTTTAAGATGTATTCTACTTCGTTTGAGAGGTAGGTTGGATAAATCGGAATGACCACTCCTCGGTGAAGAATAGAACCCATGTCGATAAAGTGCCACTCTTTATTTGTCTGAGATAAAATTGCAATCTTTTCACCTGGAAGGTGGTTTAAAATTGAAAGAGAGTAGAATATTTTTTTTACAACTTCAAAGTACTCGTGATTTGTAATAAAGCGCATCTCTTGATTTTCAATATAACCAATAGCTCGCTTATTGGGAGCCTTTTGCGTTTTTTTAATTAATAGTTGAGAAATTGTTTGTGCCATAATTAGATTTTACCTTGCAGAATATTTTTATACTTATAATTTCGGAAACTTAAATAAAAACCTTTGCAAAAATGATTGCATAAATCTTTTTTATAAGGAGATATTAGATGAGTAATTTAGTCTTAATTTTAAGTCAATGTGAAAAAAAAGTAACTTGCTTTAGTACTAGAAGAACATACTATCGATTTCATTTTAAAGGTTATTATCAAGGTAAAAAGCTTAACGAGGTTTTTGCGCTCGAGCCAGAGGATAAGCCTTTTATAAAAGATGATATTTATCTACTTTGGGTTAAAGAAAATCATGTAAGCGATGGCCGGCTTTTTGTAGAAGTTATTCGATATAAAAAAATAATCGATAAGCCTAAGAGTTATGATATCCTATAACTAGAGATTATTTAGAGAGGATTTATATGTCCGAAACAGTTGAGCCGACATTAGAAGAAATTAAAATTGGTGAGAGAAAATTTTTACACGACATTGCAAATGACATTGTGGTAGCTCAAGGAATGTGCACTTTTGTTCTAAGAAAAGTTAGAGAGAGTAAGCCTCTTGATGAAAAAGATCTCGACAGGCTAGAAAAAACCTTAGAGGCCTTAAATAAAATGACAAAAAAGCTAAAAGACAGAAGGGCCGTTTTGATCGGCAGCTCTGATGTTCTTACTTAACATGTGGTTTTACGATATCACCAATCATTAGAGCATCAACGTCTAAAACAATCTGATTCTCGTCTTTATCCATTTTGTTGACTACGGCAACAGATGATAGATCTTCAGCATGTGTTATTTTAAGTTCGGCAATTTTTATTTTGTGTTCATATCTTTTTTTACTTTCGTATGGGTCAAGCATAGAAATAGATCGATAGACATCTAAAACGGCCCCCTTGTTTAGACCTTGTGTTTTTCCCATATCGATGTAGTAATTCTTATTTAATACTTCATCCTTGTGGCCCATTGGGAAATCTTGGGTAATAGAATAAATAACATAATCTTTGGCAATTCCCATAGATGCAGTAAAAACAAGCGAAAGCAGAAACATTGTAGGAAGATCGAAAAATTTTTTCATAAAAAGCGTCCTTGATTCAAAGTGCAGTCTTTGAATTCTCTAGGATCACTATCGGCATGCTTTTTATGATTTAAAGAACTGGATGAATTTTTAGGGCCAAGGGGAAAAAAATTCCCCTTAGTTTGATTTAAGTTTTAAATATTTTGGGTAACTCCAGATTAAATCGCTAGGTCTATGGTTTTTTACTTCATCGTGATAAATGATGAAATTTCTAGAGTAATATTGCATTACCCAAGGAATATCATCGTTAACCATTTTTTCAATTTGATTTATGAGGGCCTTTTTTTCATCCCCATCTTGGATTTGATTTAGGCGATCATAAATTTTATTAATTTCAGATCGGTTATAAAATGAAGCGTTTGGCCCCGGTGGAAAATTAGAAGAAATTAGAAGTTGAAAAACATTTTCAGCATCAGGATAGTCGAGTGTCCATCCATCTTGAAAAAATTGGAGGTGTCCTGTTCGTGATTTTTCTAAAAATGTTTTAAAATTATTTTTTATAATTTTAAGTCGAATGCCAATTTTTCCAAGTTCTGATTGGAAAAACATGGCCTGATCCATACTTATTGATGACTCTGCTCTGGTATCATAAGTTATTTCTGGAAGATTTTTTCCTTGTGGATAACCGGCCTTCACAAGAAATTCACGGGCCTTTACAGGATCATACTGATAAGGGAGTGTTGCATTGGTGTCGTAGCCAAAAACCCCAGGAGGGAGTATTGAGTTAGCTCGCTGACCTGTATTGGCAGTAAATTTTACGATGTACTCATCAATATTCACAGCATGGGCAATCGCTTTTCGAAGATTGGCATTTTTTCCTAAAATTGGATCTTTCATATTAAAAGATAGCCACCAATAAGTTAAGGTAGGCATTGTTTGTAGTCTAATGTTTTTAGATTTAATTTCTTCTTTCAAATTTCCAACTTCATCAAAGACTTGAGTATAGAAATCCTGAGGTAATACAATTAAATCTAATTCGTGCTTTAAAAATTTTTCCCAACGAGTTTTGTTGTCGCTGATTATATGAAAATGGATTTCATCTAAAAAAGGAATTTTTTCTCCGCCATCTTTTAGTAGTCCGCGACTGTTTGCAAATCGATCACCTTCAACTGGGTAGCTTGCTTCGTGGTAGTCCTTAAACTTTTGCAGAACGACTTCTTTTGAGATGTCTAAATTTTTTAAAAAATAAGGACCTGTTCCTATTGGGTGAACCGAAAGATCATTCTTATCATAATCTACCAACTCTAGAGGGGTCGGGGAAAAAAAACTCATGGCAAGTTTGTACATAAATTGAGGTGATGGAGTCGTTAGTTCAATGATTAGAGTTTGATCATCGGTACTACTTACACCTTTTATTGAAGTTGACTTAAACTTCGAAAAATCATTTCCAACTTTCTTTTTAAACTCATTTACTCCGACGACCAGTCCATCGATTAACCACCATCCTGTAGAATTCAAAGGCTCATAGGAGAGTCTTTTAAATTGAGTGATAAAATCTTCTGCTTTTAAAAAGCGAGGCTTTCCTTTAAAGGCCGGGTGATCATGATAGCGAATGTTTTTCTTTATTTTTATAACATAACGCTTTCCAGAGTTTTCAATTGAAGGCATTGATTCGGCCAACAGTGGCTTTAACTCATAAGGACGATTTAAGTAATGATATTCAAAAAGTTGCTCATGAATATTGTAAATAACTGAGCCTGAAACATTATCATATGAATTTACTGGATCAAAAGTAGATACTTCTGAAGTAAGAGCAAGGTCGAGAGTCTTTTCATTTTTTAAATTACCACCAGGCTTTGTACAAGAAAAAAAGCATAGGCAAATAATTAATGGTATGAGTTTTGTCTTTAACATTATAGTAGACCCTTTAAAATATTTTTTGCGTGTAATTCAATTTTTCCAATTAAAGCAGCTTCACCTGAACCTTGGGCCATATCAGGTTTGCCTCCACCTCGGCCATTTACGACCGTCAAAATTTCTTTGAGAACGATGCCGGCATTAATTTTTTGAGCTCCTTTTGCGGCTCGAACCAAGACTTGGGCCTTATCACCATTTACATTAAATAAAACGACAGTGCCATTTTGAAATTTAGAAACAAATATATCAGACAGTTTTCTAAGGTCTGAGCCTTCACTTGCTTTTACTATCGCAATATCGATTCCGTTAATGGTTTCAATATTATTAAATATATCTTTTGACTCAAAATTTTGTATTTTTTCCTTCAAAGCTTCGACTTCTTTTTGTTTAGATTTTAAGTCTAAATAAATGTTTTCAAGTTTGGTGTAGGCCCTTTCTTCTTTGTCCCCAATAAGAGCTTCAAATTTTTTAAAGAGATTAGATCGTTTAGTTAAAAGATTAATTGCGTTTTCAGATGTAGTTGCTTCTATCCTTCTTATGCCTGTTGCAAGTGAGGATTCAGAGAGAATCGTAAATAAACCTATGTCTGATGTATTATTGACGTGAGTTCCTCCACAGAGTTCAGTTGAAAAATCTCCCATCGTCAAAACGCGGACAACGTTTCCATACTTTTCGCCAAAAAGCGCCATCGCTCCAAGTTTCTGGGCATCTTCTATGGGCATTACGCAAGCAGAAACAGGGTAAGCTTTTTGAATTTCTGCATTTACTAAATCCTCAACTTTACTTAGCTCTTCTTTGGTCACAGCTTGGAGGTGGGTAAAGTCAAAACGGAGACGTTCAGAGTCTACACTTGATCCAGATTGTTTTACATGAGTACCTAGAATTTTTATGAGTGCAGATTGTAGTAGGTGAGTTGCAGAATGGTTTCTCATTGTTAGTTTGCGACTTTTTTCATCGACAATTAGAGTGTAAGTTTTATTTAATTCAAGATGGTCTGCATCTTCTGATAGATGAACAAATAGGCCATCGATAGGTTTTTGTGTATCACTAATATGTGCAAGAATATTTTTTCCGTCAGTAATAACTCCAACATCTCCAGCTTGCCCACCACTTTCTCCATAAAATGAAGTCGTATCAAAGACAAGGCCAGTTTGTTCACCAAGTTTTACAGTTGAAATTAATTTTGCTTCCGCTTTGAAAGTTTCATAACCAATAAATTTTGTGACTCCAAATTTTTCTTTGATTTCAAAAAAGACTTTATCAGACATATTTAGTGAGCCTTTCCATGATTTTCTTGAAAGCTCTTTTTGTTCTGTCATGGCCTTCTCAAAACCAGCGTGATCTAGGCTAAGATTTTTTTCTGCGAGGTACATTTCAGTAAGATCAGGAGGAAACCCATACGTATCATAAAGCTTAAAAGCAACTTGGCCATCAAGCGTGTTATTTTTTACGGAAGTAGAAAGTGCATCATTAAAAAACTTAAGACCGGTTTCAAGAGTCTCTCTAAATTTGCGTTCTTCGAGCTCTAAAAATTTTTCTGCGAGCTCTGCATTTTTCATATTCTCGCAATATTCTTCACCGAGTGATTCAAAAACAGCAGGCACTAACTTATAAAAACTTACAGTGCTTACATCTAGCTCATTTAAGAATTTTACAGCTCGTCTAATAATTCTTCGAAGAACGTATCCTCGACCTTCATTCGATGGGATTACACCGTCAGTAATAAGCATTGTGCACGATCTAATATGATCAGCGACAACTCTAAAGGCCGGCTTGTTTTTTTCATCAGAATATTTTTTTCCAGAAATTTGCTCAATCTTTTTCATAATTGGAGAAAAAATATCGGTGTCGTAATTGTTGTAGCAACCTTGAATTGCAGCAGCGACACGTTCAAGTCCTGCGCCTGTATCAATCGAAGGCTTCGGAAGATTAAATTTACCTTCGGGTGTTTTTTCAAATTGCATGAAAACTAGGTTCCATATTTCAATATATCGACTTTCATCTTCTAAATAATCTTTAGGATTAGAGAGCACGATATTTGGAGTTTGATACTTTTCTCCATGGTCAAAAAATATTTCAGAACAAGGGCCACATGGCCCGAATTCGCCCATTTCCCAGAAATTATCTTTGTCGCCTTTATCAATAATTCGCTCCATGGGAAGACCAATTTTTTCATTCCAAATTTTTCTTGCCTCAAGGTCTGTATAGTGAACTGTAACTGTTAGTTTCGATTCAGGAATGCCGAGTTCTTTTGTTAAAAATTCCCACGCTAATGCAATTGCTTCTTCTTTGAAATAATCACCAAATGAAAAATTACCAAGCATTTCAAAAAAGGTATGGTGTCGTGGTGTATGTCCGACATTTTCAAGATCATTATGCTTTCCACCTGCACGGACGCACTTTTGAATCGTAACAGCTCTTCGGTTTTTTGGAGTGTCTTTGCCTGTAAAGTAATCTTTAAATTGATTCATTCCTGCGTTGGCAAAAAGCAGGGTTTTATCATTGTGTGGTATAAGAGAGCTTGAGCTGTGCTTATCATGTTTGTGTGTAATAAAGAAATTTGAAAATTTTTTTCGAATCTCTCTGCCGCTTAATTTTTGCATTTCAGACATTGATTTTTCCTTTTAAAACTATGAAAAATGTTTTTTAACGATTTGTACTGTATATTCCATTTCTTCTTCTGTGATGTAGGCAAAACATGGAAGGTTTAAAACTGCTTTTGAAATATAGTCGGCATTCCCATTATTAATATTACCTGCTAAGTAATTTTTGGCCCCTGCTTGTAAACTCATTGCTCCTGGGTAAATTGTTCCAAAACCAATATTAGCGGCTTTGAGTTTTTCAATGAGTCCCTGACGAAGTTCTGGATTGATCATACCAACTGCACAATATCCATTTTCTCTTACTTTTGAAGCGGCAAGAACTGGAGCAAATGGGAGATTCTTTAAATTTTCGGCATAATATTTTACGGCCTGTCTTCTGCTTTCCAATCTCTTTTCGATATGATCAAGTGATAGTGACAAGAATAATGATTCATATGCACCAATTCTAGAGTTCCATCCAATCATTCCATGAGAGTAATGGTCTGTTCGGCCATGATTAATCAAAATTCTAGTACGTTTCGCAAGTTCTTCATCGTTTGTGAATACAGCACCTGCATCACCTGATGCGCCCAATACTTTTGCTGGATAAAAACTGGTAGTTGAAATAAGCGCTGTTCCTAAAATTGATTTTCCTTCTATTTCAGTTCCAAAACATTGGGCACCGTCTTCAATTAATAAGACATCATTCTCTTTTGCATATTTTCTAATTTCTAAGGTATCAGGAGACGCCCAACCATAGAGATGAACCATGATTGCGGCCTTAGGTTTAAATTGAGTTACTGCCTTTTTAAAAGTTTCAATATCCCAGTGACATGTTCCGCGATTAACATCGACAGTTATAGGGTTTGCCCCCACATTTACGACAGCTTCAAATGTTGCCCAAAAAGTCATATCTGGCACTAAGACAAGATCGTTTTTATCAACTCCAACTGCTCGGAGAGCAATTTGGATTGCATCAGTTCCGTTAGCACATCCAATAGAAAATTTTGCACCAGAAAACTTTGAAAGTTTCTCCTCAAGGATGCCCACAATTGGCCCTCCGACAAATTGAGTTTTATTAACGAGTTCAGCAACTCCGCTTAAAAAATTTTCTTTAAAATCTGGTTCGAAGCGATTTAGGGTAATAAATGGAACTTGTGTTATGGCCATATAGATCTCTCTGATGAGGATTAATAAAATTACACTATTTTCGGACGAATCTTGTATTTTGGGAAGTAGATTTTAGATCTAAACGCAGGAAAGAATACTGCTATTTTTGTACTCTTTTAATTCTTTTTTGATCATTCCAAGATCGTGGCCCTTAGACAGCAAAAAGCGAATAATTTTGACTTCGGCATCAAAGTCGTTAATGGCAGCATTTTTGGCTTTTTTTCGAATTAGTTCTCGTATCTGGTCTGCTTCAGTTCTATTATTTTCAGCATAAATATCTGAAATAAAATCATCTGCTACATTCATTTCTTCTTGTTCTAGCTTTCTTTTAATGTAGTCCTCTGAATATCCCTTATTCATAAAGGCTTTTACTCGTGCACTTGCATAAAGTTCTTCACGGAGATAGTTTTTTTCTTTGGCGGTTTTGATTGCTGCTTCAATGTCCTCATGCAAAAAGCCACGAGTTCGTAATTTCTCTCTTATTTTGTGTTCAGAGTAATCGCGTCGAGAGAGTAATTTAATAAGTGTAAGATATGCTTTCATTTTTTAAAATTCTAAGAACTCCAGTGCCCTCAATTTAGGGGGAGAAAAGAGTTCTTAGAATAAGATCAATTATTGGATATTTTTCTTTGCTTTTTTAGTTGTAAGTTCTTCAGTGATTTCACCAGTTGTTGTGTTAACAATTTCAGATGAATCAGTTGATAGGCCATACTTAACTAGAATTTTATTTTTAATTTCTTCGGCAATTTCTGTATTTTGCTCTAGGTATTGCTTTGAGTTTTCTCTACCTTGACCAATTTTATTATTGTTATATGAGAACCATGCACCGGCCTTTTCAACGATTCCTGAATTTACAGCAAGGTCTAGGATATCTCCAATTTTAGAAATTCCTTGCCCGTACATAATATCGAATTCAGCTTCTTTAAACGGAGGTGAAACTTTATTTTTAACAACTTTAACTTTTGTGCGTGAACCAATATGGTTATCACCATCTTTAATTGCTGCTGTTTTTCTAATATCAAGTCGAACAGATGCATAAAATTTTAAAGCATTACCACCAGTTGTTGTCTCAGGATTTCCAAACATAACACCAATTTTCATACGGAGCTGATTGATGAAAATAACTGTACAGTTTGATCTTGAAATCGAGCCAGTTAATTTTCTAAGCGCTTGAGACATAAGTCTGGCCTGTAATCCCATGTGTGAATCACCCATTTCTCCTTCAAGTTCTGCCTTGGGAGTAAGCGCTGCAACGGAATCAATGATAAGTAGATTTACTGCTCCAGAGCGTACAAGCATATCCGCGATCTCTAGCGCTTGTTCTCCAGAATCAGGTTGAGAAATAAGCGTGTTTGGTACATCAACGCCAAGCTTTGAAGCGTAAGCAGTATCAAGAGCGTGTTCAGCATCAACGAAAGCAACGGTACCTCCTTGTTTTTGGCATTCTGCCGCTATATGAAGAGTCAAAGTAGTTTTTCCCGATGATTCAGGTCCATATATTTCAATGATTCTACCTTGAGGGATTCCTCCAATCCCAAGAGCAAGATCTAAACTCAAGCATCCGGTTGGGATAGCTGGAATTTTTTCAACAACTTCTTTGTTGTCCAATTTCATAATCGCACCTTTTCCAAATTGCTTTTCAATTGCTGAAAGAGCAAGATCAAGTGCTTTTAGTTTTTCTGTTGATGGTCCTTGTGATACTTTCTGTAATGACATGAATCCTCCGATCATTTCGTGTGCGTGTGTTTTTTACGCTAGCACATTTTTTATTCTTCGTTATTAAAAAAGTTGTGCAAAATTGTAGGTTGATGTGAGACAGCGGAAAGACAAAAAATACTTGAGTATTAATGTTTGCAAAAAAAATCTCACATGCACTTCAATTGCAGTAGCACTATACAAATAGTATTTGCGTAAATTTTGCGTAAGTCAAGATGTATTTCTAAAAATTTATATTTTTAGCAATTAAGAGGTAGAGCAGACCAGCATAAATGCCACTCACTACGTCATCTAAGATTGTACCAGATCCATGTTTAATTTTGGAATCAAAAAAAGAAGCCGGCCAAATTTTTACGATATCGAAGATACGAAAGAGGGTGAACTGAAGTAATAGGTGCGTAACGTTATAGTTGACACTAAACAGCCAGGTAATGCTCATACCGATTACTTCATCAATTACAATCCACTGAGGGTCGTGCAATTTATATTTTTTTTGCACATGATCTGCAAGGAAGGAGCTACCAACAGTTAGCACAAGGATAAATGGAATAAAAATAAAAAATGGAGCATTAAAAAGTGATGCAAAGTATAGAAATGGTAGTGTTGCGAGTGTTCCAAAAGTGCCAGGGGCAAATTTTATAAATCCTACTCCAAAAAAAGAGAGGAAAAGTATTTCTGGTTTTTTTAAGCTTGGTTCTTTATCTTGTTTCATTAGATAATCAGTGTAACATTCTTCAAGGGTGTTAAAAAGGTGAAAATGGAAAGACCAAGTTATCTTAGCAAGTATATGTTTGATTGGGATGCTTTCGATGTTGTTATCGGAGGTAAATCGGCCCTTGATTCTAAAAATTTTCTAGTGCCAATGTCTACAAACGAAGAAGTGCATCAGTTTTTAAAAGGCTATGGCCTTGATCCAAATGATCCAGTCAATAAGGCAGAGTTGTTTGGAAATTTTCACGAAGCAATACAATTTATCAAACGATATTTTTTGAAAGAAGGAAGTCCAGATGGACTTGATTATAAATTGCCCAATTCACTTTTAATGATATCAGACATTACGCAATTATTTATTATGGCCGCTGACGAAAATTGCGAGGATCAAGAAGCAAAACTTTGGGCAGAAATTATTTTGAAAGTAATGCATACAATTGTTCATGCAGATAAAGATTTACGGTCAAATTATTTTAGCATTATCCAAATGCAAATTTTTGACCGCTACTACCGTTATGTTTTTAGAGATGCTGAGGATAAGTTGTTTTTTGGAGAAAAGGGAACGGATAATATTATTCCCCTTGTCGATTTTGAAACTAAATCAAAAAAAATGCGCGATTCTATTATCATTAAGCTTTTACATAAAGCAGAAAATGTCGCAGAAGAATTATTCGATAGGGTGGGAATTCGTTTTGTTACGCATTCGCGATTTGATACTTTAAGGGTCATCAGATTTTTGCTAGAGAAAAATATAGTGATTCCTCATAACAATAAACCTAGTCGAGCCATCAATACCATGGTTGATTTAAAAGAATTTCGTGAAGCACATCAAAAAGTATTGAAGATGGCGATTAGAAATAATTTATCTGAAGAGCGCTTTTTTTCTGCAATGGAAAGAGAAATTGTTAATTGCAAAATAAAATCTAAGGATAATGAGCACAATAAGTTCACGTCAAAGAATTACCAATCCATTCAATTTACCTGTCGAGCACTTATTGAGTATAAGAATCCTTTTTTACATGAGTTTAATGAGCTGAGAAAAACTGCGAAGAATTTAAACCCTGATGAAAATGAACTTGCTAGAAAAATTCTGCAAATGGATCATTCGTTAGTGGCCCGAGATATTCGATTTTTTTATCCATATGAAGTACAAGTAGTTGACCAAGAGGCCTTTCGAGAAAACACTGAAGGGGAAGCTTCTCACCAAGAGTACAAAAGGCAACAAGTCTTATCGGCACAGAAGCGTCTATTTAAGAAATTTATTGAGTTTAAAAAATCTTAGATCGTTTTTTTTAACAAAAAATGATGAATGCGTTTGTTGATCATATCTGGAAAATCCGCTTGAGGTACATGGCTACCGTTTTTTACGATATAAAGTTCTGAATTGGATATTTTAGTTTTTAAAAGTCGTTGCAAATAATTAGGAATTATTTTGTCTTTGTCACCACCAATAATAAGAGTTGGAATTTTGATCTCTTCCAAGTGAGAAATGATATCGTGATCTCTCATGATATTGAGTAGATGGAAAAAGAGCTCTTTAGGCAGCTCACTTATTTTTTTCATATACAATTGAATAAACTGAATCTCGACTTGCTTTTTATTAAAGCCACCATCAAAAACAATAAATTGTGCCAGTGGATTCATAAAAGAGGTTTTCCAAATTGCAGAGAAGATTTTTGGATTTTTGTTGGCAAATGTCTGCAGATAAGGTGAAGCGAGTTCAACAATATTGGAATCAAACATTACATCTTGAGGGGGTAGCACTGTTCCCGACATAAGAGTAAGTGATTTTATAGTGGTCGGATAGTTGCGAGCAAATTCAAGACAAATATTGACTCCCATGCTGTGGCCAATTAGGTGGATGTGTTTAATTTCGAGTGAATCTAATAATTCCGAAAAATCTTTTGCAATATTTTTAAACGAACAAGTTTCAATATCTCCATCTTGAGAAGAGGCATAATGAAATCGATAGTCATGGATTAAAATTTGATATCCCATTTCTTCTAAATAAGGAATTTGATATTTAAAGTGGTAATTTGAACACAAAAGCCCATAGATTAAGCAAACGACAGGCCGTTCTGGATCAAAGTTAAGCTTGTTAAAATTAGTATTGTAGAAAATTCTAATTCCATCTGATGTATAAAAATAATTTGGGTTATCTTTTTTAAACATCACTAATTCTCTCGTTCTTCAAGTTTAATTATTTCAGACTCTAAAAAATCAAGTAAAAATTTAAGTTCTGGTTTTTTATGATTCAATTCCTCAATGTACGGAGTTAAGTCATCAATTTGCTCCTCTTTATTACTCAAAGAAAAGTCTACAATCACAATTGCATGTGGCCCAAAATTTATTTGATCACCCTGTTTTAGTTTTCGCAGTCCCGACATCTTTTTGCCATTAACAAAATAGTAAGGGCTATTTTGAGCATTGACGATGACAAGATTATTTTTTTTAAATGAGAGGCTCAGATATTTAAGAGGTAACTCCTTGTCGGGAATTATAATGTCACATTTTTTTGAGCGGCCAATATAAATAGCATCAAGATGATAGTCATAATCACCGATTGCTTCATCTATATCTGATTTAATTATTTTTAATTTAATCATGGTGTCTTTTATATCTTTGCCCTAAATGTTGTTGTTTAGGCCGTAGTAAAAATTCTATCATCTTTTGAAAAGTTTTCTAGAAGTTTTAAGACTTCTGGATTCTTTTCGTGGATTAGGTTTAGAGCATCTCGTCTCGCATCTTCTAAAATATGAGCATGCAGTGATAAGTTTGCAAATCGATTTGTAGCAATGCTACCACTTTGTTCTTTACCAAAAAGGTCACCTTCTCCTCGGAGGCGTAGATCCTCTTCTGCAATGATGAATCCATCAGTATTTTTTTCAATAACTTTTAACCGTTCATGTGACTGTGCTGAAATTTCTTTGTCGTTAACTAAAAAACAAAAACCAGGTTTTTCTCCACGGCCAACTCTTCCTCGTAATTGATGGAGCGAACTAAGCCCAAAGCGCTCTGGATTTAAAATGGATATAACGGTGGCATTAGGAACATTTATTCCAACTTCAATAACAGAAGTTGAGACAAGGAGGTCTATTTTTCCTTCTGAAAATTGCATAAAGATTACTGATTTTTCTTCAGACTTTAATTGTCCATGAAGGCCTGAGACTATAAATTCGGGAAAGTATTTTTTATATTGAAGAAGCACAGAATTAAGATTGTTTATTTCAAGGTCAGGATTGTCATTTATTGCTGGAACTACAATGTAAACTTGCTCTTTCATTAAGAGTCTTGTTTTAATAAAACTTAAATATTGCTGGTAATTTTCGCTTTTAATAATTCTAGTTTTAAATCCTCTTCTACCACTTGGCATTGACTTAATTGTGGATATATCAAGATCGCCAAATCTTGTGAGGGATAGAGATCGAGGAATAGGAGTCGCAGACATAATAAGGCAATGGGCCGCAGGAGCTTTTTTAAAAAGTTTGATCCTTTGATCTACTCCAAATTTATGTTGTTCATCAATAATGACTAGTCCTAAGTTTTTAAATTGAACTTTGTCTTGAATGAGAGAGTGAGTGCCAATGATAAAACTAGTTTCACCATTTTGAAGCGCTTCATAAATTTTATTTTTATCTTTTGTTCGTGTAGCACTTAGAAGGAGTGATGAACTTATATTAGGAAAAAGTCGGCCGGCCTCATGGAAATGCTGAGTTGCAAGTGCTTCAGTTGGACACATCATTGCTACTTGAAAACCATTTGAAATTGCAATGAGTGCAGAAGCAAAAGCAACCCAGGTTTTGCCGCATCCGACATCTCCTTGAATTAATCGCATCATGGGAGTTTCTTTAGAGTAGTCTTCGATAATGTCAGCGAGAGCGTTTGTTTGATCAACTGTAAAAGCATGTGGAAAAGTTGAAATAATATTCTTAAAACTGTCGGTCGTAATATTTATAAAATGTGATTTGCTCTTTTTGAAAAATTGACGACGAAGGTAAAATTTTAATTGTCCTTCAAAAAATTCTTCATAGATTAAACGTTTTTCAGTCTCTGTCTCAAGATGCGTGTTGGGTTTAACTTTTCCATGTAAAAATTTAAAGGCCAGAGAAAGAGAGATGAAATGTCTATCGGAAATAATTTTAGATGGCAATGTCTCATTAATTTCATCCCAAAGCGGTGTTGGAATTTTATCAAAAATTTTTTTTATATTAGTACCAGGGATAGAGTTGATTGTCGGATATTGGATTTTTAATTCATTGTTTAGTTTTAAAAAATGGCCGTCAATTTCACTACCTATGATTGGTGCAAATTCAGGATTAACAAATTGAAGTTTTCCATTGTAATTGCTTGCAGTCCCTAAGAACTCAATCGTTTGCGCCTTTGAAATTTTTTCTTTTATAGATCCATAAGCATTAAACCATTTTAAAGTGCAGACTTCATCTGAAAGAAGATCTTGGACAAAAACCTGTAAATTATAGAGGAGTGCTTTTCCTTTTCCTTTTCGATAAAAATTAGGGCGTGCTTGGATGTTTAGAATCCTAGCTCGACCTATAAATATTCCTTGGTCTTCAACTTCTTTAAAGGAGCGAATCGGAGGGAGTTCGATTATTCTTAGCGGAAAAATCCATAATAGATCAAAAAGAGTGATAATGCCGGCATCATTAAGTTTATCAATCGTTTTTTGTGACTGTTTTCCAGTCAATGCTAAAAGACTTGAGTTCCAATGTATTTCGTTAGTCGATATATTGGATTTCTTCAATTTCGTACTCCACATCACCTTTAGGAGCTTTTACGATAACTGTATCACCAACTTCTTTACCTATAAGAGCACGACCTAGAGGGGAAACATAAGAAACTTTATTTTCTTTGAATTCTGATTCATCCTCACCGACAAGTTTATAAGTGTGGCGAACATCTTTTTCTGGATCAAATAGAGTAACTGTTGCACCAAATACAATTTTACTTGAAGATATTTTGCTTACTTCAACAACTCGTGCGCGTGCAATAATTCCTTGAAGTTGAGATATTCTCCCTTCAATAACGCCTTGGCGTTCCTTGGCAGCATGGTATTCAGCATTTTCTTTTAGATCTCCAAGTTCTCTGGCCTCCGCGATATCTTTTTTAACTTGTTCACGTTCTATTTTTATTAAGTGATCAAGTTCAGCTTCAATTTTTAATTTTCCGGCCATTGTGATTGGTGTTTCTTCCATTTTATAAACCTATTTTTTAAAAAGTGCGTCTGCGGCACTTAGTAAGTTTTCCTTTACTTCTTTTGAGTTCATGCCAGTATTTAAATCAAAGTAGTCACAAAAGTTTGCCTTTTCTTTATCTGTAATGCGCTCAGCGTTTGTTTCACGACATTCATTGTAGACTTTTGGATCATGAAAGTTACACATTTTACAACAGTGTAAGCTTCTATTGCAAAATGGACAATCCTCTGTCCTAACTATTTTGAATGTGCCTAGTATTGGAATTTTTTTTTGGCAGTTATAGCATGTAATAGAGTGACCTAGTTGTTCCATTAAAAACTCCACGAACCTAAAAGGCTTACTCTATATTGAAAAAAATCATTTTGGCTACGATTTTCTTCCGGTGAAAAATAAATTTTAGGTAGATTTCGCTTATTATATTCATTAATTGCATTAGTCAGATTTGATTCATTTGTAATTTCTAAAGTTTTAGCAACAAAAAAGTTGATTAACATAACAGATGCGCCACCGAGTAAGTAAATGTTTTTATCTTCACTATCACTATTAAAAAATCCATAAAGAAGCATCGCAGTTCCAGTGGTCCCAAGAACGGCACTTGGCCATATTATTCTTGAGTTTTTTTGGTAGGTATCTAAATATTCTTTTGCACTCTTATCTTTTTCAATGTGGTATCTAAGTCCCTCGCCTTTTTCAGATGAATTGGCATCCACTAACACCTCTTGATGATTAATCACGGCAATTCTGCTGCAAGTTTCTGCAGAGCTTGCCATAATTGGGATGTATAATAGTAAAATAAATGAAATAATAGTTTTCAACTTTACCTCAATAGTGTTTTTCAGATTATAATATAGGAGAACATCAATCAAAAGGATTTTATGGATTTAATTAAAGCGTCAAGAGGTATTTCAAAAACTATTCGAAACGCCGGAAGGCTCCAAGAAATTGTGCGAGTTTTTGCACGACATGGGTTCGATGAGTTTATTGGCGGAAATATTACCAATTTAATACCAAATTTTGTTCTTCCAAAATCACATAAAAAATTGAGCGAAGAGCTTGAAAGTAAATCAGAGAAAGATTGGAACCAAGTCGTTGGTTTTCGTTTGCGTAAATGTTTTGAAGAACTAGGGCCTGCGTTTATTAAACTTGGCCAGTTGCTTAGTTCTCGTGAAGACATGTTTCACCCATCATTCATCGAGGAAATGAAATTATTGCGCGATAAGGTTAAACCAGTATCGCTTACTGACTCTGTTGTTGTAATTGAAAGGTCTTTGGGAAAGAAAATTGAAAAAGTTTTTGCAGAAATTGATCCGATTGCAATTGGGACAGCTTCTATTGGAGTCGTTTATAAGGCCAAGTTACTTGATGGGACTTCGGTAGTAATTAAAGTTAGACGTCCAGGAATTGAAAAAGAAATAGAAACTGATTTTTCAATCTTATTATTTTTAGCACAACAGGTAGAGAAAGTAAGTGTTGAGTTAAAATACCTTGGTCTTACTCGACTGATTACTGACTTTGCCATGAGTCTTCAACGTGAGTTAAATTTTAATGTAGAAGCAGTAAATGGTGAACGACTTAAAAAAAATCTTGAAGAACATGATAGTAGAAAACTTTTTTATATCCCAAAAGTGTATAAAGAATTTTCCTCAGAAGAAGTCTTAGTTATCGAAAGATTGGTTGGGACACCATTTAGCCAGGTTGAAAAAATTAAACCAATTCATGCAGAACTCGTTCCAAAAATGGAGTATGGAGTCCAGTTATTTTTTAAAACTTTTTTACAGGATGGTTTTTTTCATGCGGACTTACATGGAGGAAACTTTTTTTACTTAGAAGATGGCAGGATAGGATTAATTGATTTTGGTTTAATGGGGGCGCTTTCAAAAAATGGACGTCATCATTTTATTGCAATTATCTATGCACTTTTATCATATAACTATGAAAATTTAGTCTATGAATTTTTAGATGTCGCTGAATATGAGGGAATTCCTGACGTCGAAGCACTTACACGAGATGTTCGAGAAAAGTTAAGTCCTTATATGGGGCTCACGATTAAGCAGGTGAATTTTGCAGAACTTCTTTCTGTAGTAATAAATACTTTGAAACGACATCAGATTTATTTACCTCGTGAGTGGTATATCGTTTTTAGAGCATTAATAACACTTGATGGTGTTGGCCGTTCTTTAGAAATGGATTTAAATATATTTGGAATGCTTGAAGATAATATAAATGAAATTATTGAAAGCACTTTAAATAAAGATGAAATTATTGAAGAAGCAGCTTGGGGGCTTCGAGATATTTCGCAATCGCTTCGAATTTTTCCCCGCCATTTCAGATGGTTCATGCGTGATTTTGCACGTAAGGGTTACGCAATTCATGTTAAAAATAGCGGTCATGAGCGCGAGCTGAAGATGATTGCAGGATCATTGAGTTTTTTAGCATTTTCCTTGATGGCCTCAATTCTCATTGGATCTGGAGTGCTTCTCCTGTGGGGAAAAGAAGTATTAAGCTTTAGAGATATTCCAACTTTAACTTGGATATTATGGAGTATGGGCCTACTTGTCTTCTCATCTGGAGTTAGCGCTGTTCGAAAGTAATTTCAAGATACTCACATAGTTCGAAAAGGTAGTGATAAGTTAAGGGAAAAAATGAGATGGCTTGAACTAAGAGTTTAAGATGACCTTGAAAGAGATAAGAATTATCTTCAATATTTAATTCGATCAAACAAGCAATAAGGACAGTACCTAAGATCCACATAAGAGCAGATTTTTTAGATCGAATGAATTTATTATCTTTTGATATTGATCTTAGTGTTTCAGAATAAGAAAAAATAGAATGGGGGATTATTAATAACGCCATCGAAATAAAAATATCGTTGAGCCATATTAAACTGATCCCCCAGATGATGGCCCAAAATATATAGACGAGATTATCTTTAAATTTTACCTTACGAAAAGAATAAACAATTCCGGCCAATATTGTAATCATGCCAATTGTATTAAAGACAGCAAAAAATTGAGAGGCAATATCTGCTGAAAAGAGGTAGTGAATATTTATTGGACGTAATTCATAATTTAAATCAGTTCCAAATTTTAAATCTCTAAAGTGAAATGCAAGTGTTAAAAAAATAATATAAAGAAATAAGGAAAATTTGAGGATTTGATTTTTGTTTGCATAGTAAGCGGATGACTCAAGTGTTTTTTGAACATAGTGAATAAGCGTAAAGTAAAATAAGAAAACAAAAAACGAACTAGGAAAAATTAATGCTGCTAGATAGTTTAATAAGATTGACGATATAAAAAGATACTTAGATTTATTCCGACTTCCTTTATTAAATGATTTTAAAAAACTCGCATAGATGTGGCCAATTTCTAATAGGTAGAAGACAAAGAAAACGGCCACTTCATTTTTTGAGAAATTCAAAAAAGGCATTGATATTCCAAGTAATAAACTTAAAAACAAAATTAGTCGGAATTCAAAGTTAATGTAATTCATATAAATGATATCTTAATAGCGCTTTTGGATTTTTATTAACATTTTTTGGTAAACCTTAGATAAAGTATCAAAATTATTTGCGAGTGCCACATAAAATGGTCAGGTACTTTTGGCCAATTTTAGAGTCGCTCACTAATGAAATTAGCTAAATAGAGCTAAGTTCTTGTTTTTAAGTTTACTCAAATACTGATTGCGAATAAAATTTGAATATATACTTTTTTTCTTTAATCGAGGTGGTTTATGAAGGGCTTACTTATTTTAATCTTAGTACTCATTAATTTCAGTGCCTATTCTGACCAAAGAATGACAGATGGTGAGAGGGCAGAGTTTTTAAAAGAAGCAAGGATTGAAACAGAGGAATTTAAATCAGATAACCAAGGTAAATTTGATTTGCAACTTTTAAGGCCATTCATCTATCAGGCCCTTGATGATCAAAAGACAGAGGGGAATTTAACTAAACCTGAACTTGTCTTTATAAAAAGTGAAATCGAAAAATATTCTAAGGATGCGGCCAATAACAATGATGAAGAAAAATTCTTCAAAGCATTTGAAGCACTGTTGGTTGAAATAAGTAAAAAACCGGTTGAAAAAGCAAAAGAATTGGAAGTTTGTAATCAAATGCAATGTGTGAAGGATTTAAAGTGTGCAGTTGATCCGAAGCAAGACAATAAGGGAAAAAAATGTTTTGTTGGAAAAGTAGAGTGCAAAGTTGATTCAGACTGTTGTTCGGACTCATGTATTGATAATGGAAAAGGAAAGAAGTTTTGTGATTCAATTAAACGTTGTTTTAAACCGTTGAGCCTCGGAGAAAAATGTAATGATAACCCAATTTGTGGCGTAGGTGCTTGCTTACCATTTGATGTTGGAACTATTGGAATTGGCGAGTGCAAAAGAGAAAAGAATAAGTGTAAAGAAAATTCTGACTGTTGCTCAAACTCATGCTCAGAGGGAGTTTGCTCAAGTAATAATGTGTGTAAAGATTGTTTGAAATTAGGAGAGAAGGGCGATAAAAAATGTTGCGAAGGATATTATAAAAATGAAGCAGGTTTTTGTACTCCTGATCTTCCACCAATTGTTCCACCTCAAGTTAATAATACTTTAATAAAAAAAATCCTAGGACTATTCATTGAAAGTTCATTTGCAGGTGAAGCGTATAATCAAGTGAATGCTAACTCTTCTGCTTTGAAAAACTTCGTAGCAAGGTCTACAGAATCAGAGGCAGTTGATTTTAATAGTAAAAAAGCCGGGCTTGGATTTAACGTAAAATCTAATTTTGAAACTTGTGATATGCATTTCAGAGAAGATTTTTATGCTTACTTAATTAAAAACAATTTGTTTGATCAAGAGGTTGCACTTTTAGCTTTTGATTATGTGATGACTGGAGATCCAAATAATGACTATTGGAGAACTTCAAAAGGTAATGAGCAGACTTCAGTTTATGGACGCTTAAGTAAAATTGCTAATTCTCACGTAGCGATGAGAAAGAAAACAAATGAAAAAATAGCAGAAGTAAATCGTAAGCTTACCTGTATGTGTATAGATGTAATTGGTGTAAGTAAAGTTTCTTCTGAAAAAGCAGATTTTTTTAATTCAAGTTGCGAAGACTTCAAAAAAGATTTTAAAGGGGACCAAAATCAAGCATCTTGTAATAATTTAGAACAAGAAAAGAAATCATATAATGATTCGTGTGGAAATGGGCCTGCAGCAGGAATGACAAGTACTGATTGTGATAAGTTAAAAGTTGCGATGGAAAATAAAACGCTGACTTGTGCAAGCTCTCCGACTGAACCTAATTTTATTGATGATAATAAAAATGGAGATGCTTCTTCTGTTAAGGCCAAGAGAATGCTCGTTTTCTTTACTGCAAGAATGAGCGAGTTCAATCAGGTTCTGACTGTTGATAATACAAAAGTTTATCAGGGAATTGCGGGAGTGAAAAACTGGATGCAAACTGATGGTTACCAAAAACTTACTGCTAACGAAGTTCGCACTTATGATTTTGGTGAATACACGATTGATGGCTCTGGCGGAGGAGACACAGTTCTATGGGGACTACTGCTGGCCGCTGGTGTAATTGCTGTATTAGGTGGTGTGGTTGTTACTTCATCATTTATTTCAACATGGATGGCAGTTGGAATTATTACAGGAGCAGTTGCTGCATCAGGAGCTGGTATTTGGATGCTCGCTTCACTTAAAGGTGCTTGGATTGCAAAACGTCCAGAAGTCGCAGATAAATTTATGCGACAAAATAGCTGTGGTAAAAAGGGAAAAGCAACTTGTACAGATTGGAAGCGACAATTATTTCAGCCTTATAACAATATTTGTAATTCACATATTAATGCCAATGCGTGTGTTAAAAACTTTTTAGTGTTTAAAGAGAACGATGACTTTAGATATGTAGTAGATCCATTTATTCCAAAAGGAGTTGGAGCTACATTGATTTCAGCTCAACCAGATCACTCAAAAAATCTTGATAAGGGTTATCAAAATGCATATCAGGCCATGCGAGCTAAATTTAGAACAGGAAAAGTTCCTGCAAGTTATAAGTATGATGATTTGCAAGTTGCATATACGTTTTTTGGACAAATATTTTATAGACCTGCTGGTAAAGCATTTATAGACGAGGAGATTGTTGGAAAATATGCACCTAATTTAAGTGATGATCCACAAGGACTATATTTTCTTAATACGAATAGAGTTAATAGTATTAAAAATAGTGCCATGGCCTATGCTGTTGAACAAAAATTTCTAGAGGAAAATGATGTAGAAAATAAACAAAAATTTGCAGACTACGCGTACGAGTTTCACTTCTTATGGCCTAAGACAACTCAAAAAGACGAGATAAGTTACCCAACAGTTGGGCTTGAAACTTATCTAGAATATATGTCGAATGGAGTTGCTGCTAAGCTTTCTGCGGGAGGAGCAAATGCTGCACTTACCTTTGGTGGCCTTAACTCAAAATATTTAGAAGATTATTTAAATACTTTACAAATTTACGAACAACAGGCCAATGGTTTAGACCAAAGTCAATTGGCCGCTTTAAAAACAGAAATTGCACAAACTCAGCAAGCTCTTTCTAATAATAGAACCCTGTCAGGACTGATTTCATCTGGAACAGATTTAAGCAATTTTAATAGAGATATGCTCAACTCATCTGGTTCGTCTAATTCAACCTCTGGTGCAAGTTTATCTGCAGGCCAAGAAGAGTTTGCTCGAGCAATTGGAACTTATCGAAAACTCCGAGCAGAACAAGTTAAAAAGTCAGAGGCATATAATAAAGCAGTAAAAAATGGCGAAATTGGAAAAGATCGAGCAGCAAAAGTATCAAAGGCCTTAGTGAGTAGCTCTGGAAGATTTACATCTGGTCTAAGAGCATCGCTTGGAAGTTCGACTACTGGTTTTGGTTTTGGACAAGGAGCCGGTTCTCAGGCAGCATCATCTGCTAAAGATACTGTTGTTGATCCAACTTTTAATTATAAAATGCCTGCGATTGGTTCAGGGGTCAGTGGCAGTTCTGGCTATAACTCAAATGGATCTAAATCATCATCGTCGGGATCAAATTATGGTACTTCAGCTCCTGGCTATGAAGCAGGAACTGCCACGGCCACTGATGAAGATAGTAAGAAACTTCAAGATGCAATTTCTGCTCGTGATAAAGTTAACTCTGCTAAGTTCCAATCAAATGATGAAAATACATTATTTGAAAAAGTAACAAACGCTTACATTCGAAATTACGATAAAGTTTTAACAAAGAAAAAACAAGAGAAAGATCTAATTGATAAAAAAGATAAATAATTTTAAAAGATTAGATAATTTAGATTTTTTGCGAGGGTTTTTTGTAGTGCTGGCACTTTTGCAGCACTACAATTATTATCTCAATCACTGGTATACTGAATATTTTAAAGAGTTTTTTGCTGCTAAAACGGTCTATTATTCTCATGTATCTATGTTTGGAAAAGTTATTCCAAGCGATAGAATAACAAATATTATCGCCTATATCTTCATTCCGTGGGTGAGTCAGGTATATTTGGCCCTGGCCGCCTTTAACGTTGCAAAAGATGACCAACAAAAACTACAAGAAAAATTGTGGAGTAAAATAAAATTACTAACACTTTTATTTTTCGTCTTCTATTTTGAAAATTTTTTAGTCGCTAGAGATTTTGGTGAAGCAATCTCATTTAATCCGATTATGTTGTGGATGATCGTTTTGATGATAATTAATATTTTTTATGCAAAAATTGGAGTTAGAGCAATCGTCATACTTTTAATTTTATCCTTATTTAGATTTTTAATCCCATTAGAGGAGTATTCTAATAATTTAGAAGAGTATATCAGACAGGTTATTCATCCTAGTTTTGAATATGACTCACGCTTTGAGTATTTTTTTACATCGGGCCTAATTGGTTTTTTATTGGGCTACTTACATTTTCACTTAAGAGAGATTGGCAATAAAAAGTACCTACTTCTATCATTTGTTAGTATTATTTTTATCGGATTATACTTTATATATACGGATGGTTATTCTGTTGATCCAACTGATCCCTATCGATTTGAACACGAGTGTGCTAAAACTTTTTTGGGGTCACTTTATGTCTGGGGTGCTCAAATTTTGGTAATATCCTGGGCAATTTTTTGCGAAGAATCTGGAATTAAATTTAATATAAAATTATTTAAATGGGTTGGAGTTAATTCGCTTGTTGTTTTTCTCCTACACAAGGTCTTATTTTTAAAAGTTATTATGCCGTTTTCTACTTTTGTCTATGCTCAACTTGGATGGACTCATGGGGTTACGATCTACGAAACGTCTACTTACATCGCTTCGACCTTGTTTTTAGTATGGTTAGTGCTAAAATTAGAGTTAGCTAAATTGTTTATGCCAAAAAACCAAGAGTAATAAGTGGACACTGAATCACAGCATTTAATTGTTGATATCGTCTTAGAAAATGAAATCACTCCTTTTGATTTAAAAACGATAAAAGAGAAAGTGAGAAAAGATTTCAATGTTCTCAAAGAAATGGAACATCAGTTCACACCCCATGGAGAGACTGCTGTCTTTATATTATCTGAGTCGCATTTTTCAATTCATACTTATCCTGAGCACAATTATCTTTCGATGGATCTATACATCTGTAATCCAGATGCAAATTTAGAAAAATTTATTTTTGATTTAAAAAATGAGTTAAAAGTTAAATTGATTTCTCATCAAATATTACGGCGCGGGACCATAACTAAAGAAGAGAGTGCGCTTAAGTTAAAGTTACTTTATCTTGTTACTGTTTTTGTTGCGATGGCATCAATTCTTTATGAAATGCTTTTAGCGCAATCTCTCTCAACAGTAATGGGGAATACGGCACTTAGATATAATGTGACAATTGGAATTTACATCGCTGCCATGGGGTTTGGAGCACTTTTTTATAAAAAAATTATTTCAGGCGGTCGGCTAATCAATAGTTTTCTCAAAGTTGAATTATTACTTTCGTTTATCGGTGGCATTTCACCTGCTTTAGTTTTGATTATAGATTATTTAGCAAACAAATTTTCAGGTTTTGCGGGTATTCATTTTTACCATCCTATAATTCAAATTCCTATTTTTACGATCAACCATATACTTATTTTTTTAATCGGGTTTGTTTCTGGTCTAGAACTCCCACTTTTAATTGATATTGCAAAAAAGCTATCGAGTTCAAAAAATAATCATGTTCTTGCTTTTGATTATTTTGGTACTTTAATTGGGGCCATCATTTTTCCATTAATCTTACTTCCAAGTTTTAGTCTTTTTGGTTTGGGATTTACAATATCTTTTCTCAATATTCTTGTAGCTGTAATCGTTTCGATTAAATTGAAAGATGTCGACACAAAATGGATCTTTTTGGCACTTGTAGGATTAATTATAAGTGTGCTTTTAATATTTTATAGCAATTCTATTTCAGATTATTTAATTAACACATTCTACTTTGCAGGGAAGTTTAAATGATAAAGAATTTAAAAAATATTGAAATTTTTATTCTTTGTATTGTGCTTGCTTTGTGTAGTATCGTTTATGAATTATTATTGTCAAACACTTTAGCAATAGTGACTTCTAATTATATTTGGTGGCAATCAATGACCATCGGTATTTATATTGGTGGATTAGGAGTTGGAGCATTTCGATCTGAAAAAATTTCTGATACTTATCTAGGCCTATTTATGACTGAATTAAAGTTGTCATTTTTAGGAGGAATTTCGGTGGTGATAGTTTTCTTACTTCATGCCGGATTAAAGTACTATGATACATTGATCTTTTTTGCAAATGGTGACTTTAGTTCAATGGTCTATAACTCGAATATGCTTATTGCAAAAACATGTTTTTTTATTTTTGTACAGTCATTAGTATTTCTTATCGGCCTTTATTCTGGTTATGAAATTCCGCTTTTAATGCGCATGCGAGCGCTGGATACAGACTTAAATGAATCAGAAGAGCATAATGTTCTAGGGTTAAGTTACGTGGGAACACTTTTGGGAACTCTTTTGTTTGCGTATTATTTTTTACCAAAACTCGATGTTTTAAAAACTTCAGTTGCGGTGGCATTTTTAAACTTGTTAGTTTGCTTTTATCTTAAAATAAAATATGTAAAAGTGAAAAGTTTTGGCCATGCATTTTCTCTTGGAGGTATCTTGGCCGTATTAGTTTTTATCGGTGTAAATAACCAGTTAATTCTTCAAAGATTTTTAAAGTTTTCATATTATCATCAGGATGTTTTTGCCAAACTTAATCTCGACTTAAAAACGTCTCTGCATAATCTTG
This sequence comes from uncultured Bacteriovorax sp., assembly GCA_964583925.1. Classification (GTDB taxonomy): domain Bacteria; phylum Bdellovibrionota; class Bacteriovoracia; order Bacteriovoracales; family Bacteriovoracaceae; genus Bacteriovorax. The sequence goes on along the minus strand of CAZOXW010000018.1, from coordinate 7,188 downwards.
ATAAGTTTCAAGATATCGAGAGATATAAATCTGATTATCAATATATTGATTTCTTAAAGGTGTACTATAAAACAGATGTTAAAGATGATAATCCATATATGATGGCATTAGATCATCGTTTTCAATTTGCAACCAATACTGAAGTCTATTATCATCACGCCTTTGCACATGTTCCACTTGGAATACATGGAAGGCCTGTAAAAAACATTCTTGTGCTAGGGGGAGGAGATGGCTTTTTGTTGCGGGAGTTGTTACGTCACCCTGAGATTGAAAAGATAAAAATCATTGAGCTTGATAAAACCATTGTGAATTTTGCGAATACAAAGTTTAAAAAACAAAATAACAGTTCCTTTAGTGATAAACGAGTTGAGCTTGTTTTAAATGATGCTTTTTATATCCTTAGAAACTCAAGTGAAAAATTTGATGCTATCTTCATCGATTTTCCTTATCCAAATAATTACGATCTTGCAAAGTTATATAGCGTGGAGTTTTATCGCTATGTCGAAAGTGCTCTCCGTGACGATGGCTTTATTATATTTGATGCCCCTGTGTATAAAAAAACTAATTCATCATCATTAAGTGATAACAGTTTAAATATTGTAAATTATTTTAATGAGAATCATTATGAGATGAATAGCATTATATTAAGCTCTGTTTTCTATGCAGGTTTTAAAACACTTTTCCCTTATATGATTAATAAAGAAGCCTTTGTTTTTGCTAAAAAAAATGCTGGCCAAGTAGATATAACTCAAATTGAAAAGATGGATATGTCTTATCTATTGCCTGAAGTGGCCAAAGAGGTTAGAGAATTAAAAAATTATAATTTCCCATATAAACTTTCTAAGGAATATCAAAATTCTATTTTCCATCCTACCATTATTGGAGGAGAGTCTCTTTAAAAACTTAGATACTATCAAGACCACTAATATATAGTGAAAGTTTAAATTTTTTGACTTCAGAGATTGGTGAGGGCCCAAATATAGAATGAAGAAAATCCTGAATGGAAGTCTCATACGTTTTTGATTTGATTGAAAAAGTGATCGTGTCTGAAGCTAAAGATAATATATGTAAATCTGCACCGATTTTTTTAAAAAATGAGTTTAGTGACTTATGACATCCAATTTTTATAAATCCAGTGTACTGAGCTGGGGCCGATTGAAAGTGCTCTGAAAAGTATTCAGGGAGCCAGAGTTTAAATGTTGATAGTTTTTTTATTTCATCTAAGTCACTTAAAAAGGAAACTTCATGAATTATATCCTTTAAATCTTTTCCTTTCGACTCACAAAAATAATGAGTAATCGTATTGTCGTCACTTCTTTTAAGGTGAAGGTTTACAGAATCCATTTCTCTAATAATATCCCAGTCTCGTTTACTTCGGGCCACACTTAGTGAGATTGAATTTTGTTTATTATAAAGTTCGATAATTGAATTAAAATCAGAAACAGATAAATTGCTAAATTTTGTTTTTTGATATTCCTTGAATGACTCAAGCTCTTTTAGTACATTTGTCCCTGTTTCTATCGTTGCGCCAGTTAGATAGAACTCAAATTTTTCATAAATTCCTTGTAGGTCACTCCATAGTATGAATAGCGCTTTTTTAGCATGAATTGATAAGACGTGATTAAGTAGAGATTTAAAGATCCCTCTTTTTCGATAGGCTTTATGTGTGGCAATGCCACCAATAAATAAGGCATCGATGGTAGCAATATTTTGAAAATTAAGTGTACGCTCTAATGCGCCAACATGAGAGACAAGTGTTTTAGTTGTTGCATCTATAACAATAAACAAGTTGTGAAAATTATCAGAAGAGACAAGTGGAGCAAAATCATTTTTAAACTGATTGCTCTTATCATACGAAAATTCTTCTTCAACTAGTTTTAATAGATCAGCATAGTATTCGGGAGCATCTTTAATTGTGGTTATTGTAAAATTTAATTCCATTGTTAAAATGTCCTACAAATAGACAAATGATGTCTAATTTTAATTCAAGAAACATTTCCGACCAGTTTAGTTTTTTTGCGTTTTTCATTAAAATCAACAACTTATAATGATAAAAATGTCAAAAAAAAATACACATTTTCCTAAAGCTTTTATTTTTTTGTGTCGAATAGATTTACATGAAGAGTGAGATTTATTCTCACGGGAATCAAGATGATTCTTTAACCCAAAATCAAGGAGGATGTATGGGACTTCGAATTAACACAAACGTAGCGTCGCTAAACGCTCAAAGAAATCTAGGTTCAACTAGAATTAGCATGAACAGAGCATTGGAAAAATTATCATCAGGTCAAAGAATTAACAGAGCTGGTGACGATGCCGCAGGTCTTGCGATCTCAGAAAACTTAAAAGCACAAATCAAAGGTCTAGGCCAAGCAGAAAGAAATGCTGAAGATGGTATCTCTTTAGTCCAGATTGCTGAAGGTGCATTAGGGGAAGTTTCAAATATCCTAATCAGATTAAGAGAATTATCAGTCCAAGCTGCATCTGATACGATTGGTACAACAGAGAGAAAGTTTCTAAATGTGGAATTTGAACAATTAACATCAGAAATTGATCGTATTGCCAATTCTACTGAATTTAACCGCGTACCTCTTCTTAATGGAACAGGTGCTGTATTTGATATTCAAATTGGTACAAGAAACGATCCTATATCAGATCGATTAACATTTGATGCTTCGTCTGCTGACGTTAACGTTGCGGCCTTGGGCCTAAACCTTGCTTCAGTTTCAGATAAGATTTCAGCACAAAACTCGTTAACATCAATTGATCAAGCGATCATTTCTGTTTCTGGTATTAGAGCTGACTTCGGTGCACTTCAAAACAGATTACAATCGACAGTAAATAACATTCAAGTGTCTATCGAGAACTTAGCTTCTGCAAATTCTCGAGTTAGAGATACTGACGTAGCTGCAGAAACTGCAGAATTAACTAAGCAAAACATATTGATGCAAGCTGGTACTAGTGTGCTTTCTCAAGCTAACTCAAGTACTAACTCAGCACTAAGTTTGATCCAGGCTGCTTCTCAGAGGTAATAAATACCTCTGAGCAACAAGCATGCCTGCAAGTGTGAGTTGTTGCTAAGAGCATAAGTAGTAAAATTTTAGAGTTGAAGTAATTTAAGAGAGTACTTAAGAGTAAAAATTATTATTAACAATTAAGAATAAGCAAGGAAGCTAATTCTATTTAACAGGAGGTTTATTTATGAAGACAGGAGATTAATATGGGATTAAGAATAAATACAAATATACCGTCGCTATCGGCGCAGAGATCTTTAGGGATCACTTCTAGAAGTTTGAATGATAATTTAAGAAAATTATCATCAGGGGAAAGAATTACAAAATCTGGTGACGATGCCGCGGGTCTGGCAATCAGTGAAAACTTGAAAGCTCAGATTAGGGGAATGAGACAAGCAAAACGAAATGCTGGTGATGCTGTCTCTATGTTACAAACAGCAGAAGGTGGATTGAATGAAATTTCTAATATCATCATCAGACTTAGAGAACTTTCAGTCCAAGCCGCTTCTGATACACTGGGCGCAACAGAGAGAGGGTTCACAGATATCGAGTTTCAAAATCTCAAAGAAGAAATTGATCGAATTTCAAGGTCAACAGAATTCAACGGGATCAAGTTACTTGATGGAACAGGTGGAAAGCTTGAATTTCAAGTCGGGATTAAAAATGATCCAATCCTCGACAGGTTACAATATGATGGAACGGGATCAGATGCCACACTTCAATCACTTAATTTGGCCATTGAAAGTGTGGGGACTAAAGAAGGAGCTCAAAATGCGCTCAAAAAACTTGACGATGCACTTGTGCAAGTCAACGGAGTTCGAGCAAATTTCGGTGCCCTTCAAAATAGATTGCAGTCGACAACGAATAACCTTGAAATTAGCGAAGAGAATCTCTCGGCAGCTAACTCAAGAATTAGAGATGTCGATGTAGCAAGTGAGACAGCTGACTTGACTAAGAATAGTATTCTACATCAAGCGGGTATTTCAGTGCTATCGCAAGCGAATCAAGCGCCAAATACTGCTCTTAAATTACTCAACTCTTAAAATTGAAAAGTTGCTCCGAATGGAGCAACTTTTTTTTATTATTACAACATTTTACATTATACTAAGATAGAGGCTAGGTCACGATGAGTGTTGAAGAATTAAAAGTAAAATCTCGAAAAACTATTTTAATAATTGGTGTTAATTCTTTTGTTGGCTCAAATCTTGCCGAATTTTTCAAAAAAGACTTTCGGGTCGTGGGAACATATTTTTCAAAAAATATTCCACAACAAGGAACATTAACTCTTCCTTGCAATGTTATCAATAAAGAAGAAGTTCAGCTGGTAATGTATGCTTTTAAGCCAGACTTTGTTATTTATTGTGCAGGTGTTAGCTCTGTAAAATTAAGCCATGATACACCAAATCTTTGTGATGCACTTAATTCTGCAGGCCTTTATAATGTTGCTGAACTTGCACCGAGATACGGGGCCAGAGTTGTCTATATATCCAATCATTATGTCTTTTCAGGTGAGCTTAAAACGTATTCAGAAATGGATAATCCAGATGTACGGACACATTATGGAAAAGCTTTAGCATCGTCTGAGTTTTACTTGCAGAAGTCTTCATTGAATTATTTAATTATCAGAGCGTGTAAGTTATATGGCCGTGGAATTAGTTCACTACGCTATCCATTTTTTGAATTATTACAAAAGAACTTTAAGGCCAATCAATCAAATGCTTTTGATGACTCTTTAAAGCAAGGCTATATTGATATTTACTATCTCGCGATGATTTTAAAAATGTGTATTGATAAAAATATTTCAAATCGATTGCTTCATTTTTCCACTCAAGACGTGGCCACAAGTTACGAATTTGCAAAACTCTATTGTGAAATTTTTTCAGAGTCAGATAGTCTTGTCAGTAAGGGAAAGTGGCCTCTTCCGACGATGAAGGGGGCCCAGAATGTAGAGAATCCAAATTTTAAATTAGATGTTATTAATATAGAAGGTTTGCTGAAAATTAAGATGCCGACAATTCGAGAATCTCTAGAGTTTACCTATTCAAGATTGAATGGTGAAAAGAAGTCAGGCAAGCAGGTTAAAAATAAAGGTGAAGGAATTTCTTTTATCTAGAAGAGTTGATAATAAACTCAGTTAAATAGTGGCGAACAAGAGCATCAATATCAACTGGCTCATTATTAAATTTCCATGTAATTTTATTGAAGGCCCCAAGATGGGCCCGAATTTCATGAATAGTACTTGAACCAAATTGATCATTAAAAGAGAGTCTGGCGCCGTAGATTTCTTTGCCATTGGCCAGAAATCCAATAGAGATAACATCATTTGCTTTTCTGGCAAAAATTAAGCGAAGTGAATTTCTAAATAACATAAAATCATTTACGGTATTAGAAATTTTAAACATTTTAATCGCAGCTTGTGAGTTTGAGCGACCTCGGTATTCATTAAACTTTGTTAGATAAAGTTCAATTCGATCTTTTATTTCATCCATAAATTGGATAGAGGATTCTTCTAACAAAAGAGACGGGTTTAAATGGCCATTAATATTTACGATTCCTGATTCATCCATGTTAATTTCTTCAAGTGCAAGACTTTCAATCCAGGCCGTATTTGAGACATTCGCATTTAAATTTGTTTCCATCATATAAAAATGATCGTGCTGAATCCTTGAGCTGTCAAGATGTTTGAAGTTTCATTTACAACAACGAGAAGAAAGAATAGAGTTTTTTTATGACAAAAAAAGCGCTCTACTCATTTCTTTTCTTTCTATTGCCGCTTATTTATTTTTTTAGCCTTCCTATTGAGGAAGGAGATTTGAGCGTATGGATTGCAGTTGGTAAGCAAACTTTAAATACCAATACTCTAGTGAAGCATGATTTATATAGTGTACTACCTACGTCGGATTTTGTTTATCCAGTGCTTACAACTTTGATTTATGCCGGTATAGATAAATTGGGTGGTATTCTTGCGGTGTCTATTTTTCATAAATTGATATTGGTTGCAATACTTTTTTTTTGGTACCACCACTTGGCCCCGAAAGGCGAGTGGACGATTGATCGCATTTTAATTTATTTGTTGTCAATCCTAGGAGCTTCGTTTGTTTTTATCGATCGCCCAGCACTCTTTGGGGTTTTGTGGTTTATAGTTTTACTTTCTTTTCTCGATGAAAAAAAGATGAGCAATAGAGCAATCATTGCTATTTTTATGGTTAATATAATTTGGGTTAATACACATGGGTCTTGGCCAATCTTATTTGCAATTTTAGGTTATCGAATATCTTTTCAATACTTTTTTGATAGGAGAAGTGTTAAGGTTGATCTTTTCTTTTTTGTTGTTCTTTTAGCTTCAACGTTGATTAATCCTTTTGGCCACAAGATTTTTTTCTATGTATTAGAGACGGCAATTATTTCTAAAGAACGAATGATTGATGAGTGGATGCCAATTCAGTTTTCTGGAAAATATGCATCGCAAGGATTGGTTTTTTTATTGATGGCAATTAGTTCAATCTATTTTGCTTTAAAGCTAAAATTGAAAGATTCAGTTTCTTCATGTTTTTGGCCACTACTTTTAAGCGGATTTATAGTGATTAGAAATACAATTTGGCCACATTTCGCCTTCCCTATTTTAGTTAACAAGTTTTTGCCCCCTTCTAAACCAGCGACGGAAATTGCAAAAAAAAGTGCTTTTAATGGGGGAATTGTGGTTTTTTTATTTATCGTTATGTGCTTTTTTGTTCCATATTTTAAACCCAAAGTAGAACATCTTCTCCCTGAAAACAAGAAAGATGTTTTTTCCCGATACTCACCTATAAAAATAAGTGAGTACTTGAATAGAAATAAATTAGAAGGCGCGATATTTAATCAATGGGAGCTTGGCTCATTTTTAATTTATAGGCAAAATAAAAAAATTTTTCTAGATACTCGGAACATAATTTATAAAAAGGAAAATTTTGATCAGTATCTTTCGATTATGAATGGTGGAGAATATGCCCAAATATTTTTAGATTTTAATATTGGTTTTATTGTTTTTGATAAAAATCTATTTTTAAAATTTTATGAAAGAATAAAAAAAGAAAATAGATACAAAGAAATTATAAATGAGCGTGGGATTGTATTGTTTGAGAAAATATAAAAGAGCCTAGGCATTGGACTTACTATCAGGTTCCGCCCATTATTA
>CAZOXW010000017.1:48355-59367 GCA_964583925.1 uncultured Bacteriovorax sp. | reverse complement strand
AAAAAAATAACGATTAAAAGCTAAATTTTAGTCCCCATTGTTGTAGGGCAGTTTATATAGCTTCAAAGCTCTGTCTAAATGAATAAGTCTTCACATCTGAGCAAATTCCCTCTTCTACGTATACCTCATCCATACCCAGAATTTGATTTTTTGAACTCGAGTAATTAAACTGTGTGCGCACTTTAAATGTTTCAGCAGATTGAATTTTCCATAAACCAGTATTGTCTTTTTTAAAATACTTTAAAGTAAAAGAGTCTAGTTCATCTTTAAAAAATTGTATTTGAACTCTAAAACCGGCCTCATCAACTGTGTTTATAATATCTAAATTATTTTTTATACTAGTACAAACACGACTTAAATAACCACGATTATGAAACTGAACATACTTATAAAATTTACGACTATCGCTCGTATTGTAAATTAATCCTTGATCAGATGAACTTAAAAGTTTAGAAGAAATATTGTAAAGTGCAGTATTTCGACAATCATTATTGGATATTTTAAAATTAAAATTAGTCGCTTCTTTATCAATTGATAGATATTTAGTATACTTTGATTCATAAGCGTAACAAATTCTAGTTGCAATATTTCGCTCTTCGACGTCGATTGATTGAATGGCCGAAATAGTTTCTGTCGGGGTAAATGTAGTTGGTTCAGTTGGCCTTTTATTTACTCCGCACGAGATTGTGAAAGTTAACAAAAGAGCATAAATGAATTTATTGCAGGTAGAATTCATCATAAGTTTAGTATCGGAAATAAAATGGAAGAATTTAAAGGAAGTTTAGGAAACTATAAAATATTAACAACCGACGATGGGACTCTAACATTGTTCTCTGAATTCTTTAATGAAAACTGCCACAATACAGGTGGCGCTTACGCTGAAACTATTCATAACTACATTAATGGCTGCGAAATCCCAGACAAAATTAATCAAAATAGCGAATTAAATATCCTCGATGTTGGCTTTGGTGTTGGAATGGGCCTATTGGCATTAACAAAAGAGCAAGATAAAAACAAAACAATCAACTACTATTCGATTGAAATTGACCCTGAACTTGCACTATGGACTCTAAAAAATATCTTAAAAATTGATCATTATGTTCTAGATGAAACTAATGAAATGAAACGCTTACTCTTTCAAATTGAAAATATCAAATGCACTATTTTTATTGGAGATGCACGTCTAACTCTCCCCTATGCTAAATTAAAAAAACAAATAAATTCCATCGATGCAATCTTTCAAGATCCCTTTTCACCCAAAAAAAACTCAAAGCTTTGGACGGTAGAATGGTTTTCATTTTTAAAGTCCATCTCCTCAAATGAGGTTATTCTTTCAACATATAGTTCTTCAATTAGCATAAGAAAATCTCTTATTAGTGCCGGCTTTGGGATAGAGTCACGTGTTGGGTTTAAAAATAAAAGAACTATGACTAGAGCTTTTTTAAATAAAGAAACAAGCATAGATCTCCTAAGGGAACTGCAAAGATCGCCGATACTTGAATTGCGGGATAATTAAACTACAATAAGAGTAAATCCTAATGGCCTGAGGTTTACATGGCACAAGTGATATTGATAGAAGAGAATAAAACAATGAATGACCTTATTTCGGTCAACCTAAACACTTATCTTGGTGTTGACATCATTCAAAGGCAAAATGCAAGCGATGCCATCAGTCTACTCTCCATACTCCCGACAATTGATCTAATCATAACTAACTCCACAATTGGCCATGAAAAAACAGCATATCAAATTGATCAGTTTTTAAAAGATAACAAGCTTGAAATTGGACTAGTTGTTCTCGGGGGCGATAACAACTTTCAATCAAATCAAGTTGTTCATATCGAAAAAGAAAAAGACTGGGAACAAGTAGTAGCTCAAACGGCTAAACTTCTTGGAGTTAATGAAGATGTTTTTGTTAAAAAAGTTGTTCCAGACTATATCCCAGTGCCCGTACGCTATTTTTTAAATATTGAAAATTCAAATTGTGATGTCTTTATACGCATCAAAAAAACACCAACTGAATATCAATATGTAAAGAGAATACATAATGGTGATACATTCTCAAAAGAATCAATTAAGCGATATCTTGATCAAGGATTAGAAAACTTCTATATTCCAAAAGAACATCATAAAAACTTTACAATTTACCTATCAAACAAGCTTGTTGAAAAAATTGACCGACCAGAAATAGAAATCACTCAAAGAATTCAAATCATGGGAGAATCCTATGATATTGCCATCAAAGAAATTTCTAGCCTTGGATTTACAAGCGAAACAATTCAATTAACCGATTCAATCATTCATAATATGATGAAAAACTTTGAGCGATCTCCTGAAATGTCCAATTTATTACACAAGGTAATTAATTCAAAAACTGGTATCATGTACCAACGGTGTCATATGACTTCTGTGGTAGCTACAGAAATTTGTAATAGTCTAAAAATTACTGATATTAATGCGGCCGAAAAACTCTCCTATGCGGCCTTTTTTCACGACATCATGCTGGCAGACAATGAAGCTCTTTCAAAAATAAATTCATTTGAAGAGCTTGAGAAAAGAGACCTCCCAGAGGATAAATGGGATTTAGTATTTAACCATGCGTTTGAGGCTTCAATACTCATTAGAAAACATCCGGAAGCGCCAAATGGTGTCGATGAAATAATTAAGCACCATCATGGTGCTGTCAACGGCAAAGGTTTTTCAAACACTATTGAAAAACTTCCGCTTCTATCACAAATTTTCATTATTGCTCATCATTTTGTATTAGAACTTGTAAATTACAAAGAAAAAGGTGGAGAGGCAAGGCCAATTGTCGAAAATTTATATCAGCGTTTTACAAATCCTAGCGTTCATCACGTCATACGTGCTCTAGAAAAAACGCTAAAAAAGAAAAAATAATAATGAATGCCATCACAAGTTTGTTTAAAATAAAATACCCTATTATTTCTGGTGGTATGGTTTGGGTTTCTGGTGGAAAATTGGCCGCAGCAGTTAGTAATGCTGGCGGACTAGGCCTTATTGGTGCTGGCTCTATGAGTCCGGAACTTCTAGACTTACATATAAAAACGGCCCTAAATCAAACAAATAATCCAATAGGAATTAATTTACCTCTTCTTTATTCTAAAGTAGAAGAGCAAATTGATGTTGCATTAAAAAACAATATAAAAATATTTTTTACTTCTGCCGGAAGTCCTTCAAAGTATACTGAATTTTTGAAATCAAAAAATTGTATTGTCACTCATGTTACAAGTACTCCTGAGCTTGCCATAAAGTGCCAAAGCGCTGGAGTTGACGCTGTCGTTGTCGAAGGTTTTGAGGCCGGAGGCCATAATGGAAAAGATGAGCTCACGACATTCACTTTAATTCCAGAGTCCAAGGAGAAAATATCAATTCCCCTCATTGCAGCAGGAGGAATAAGCTCCGGGAGAAGCATGCTGGCGGCTATGATTTTAGGGGCCGATGGCGTACAGATGGGAACAAGATTTTTGCTATCAAAAGAATCAAGTGCTCACATAAATTTTAAAAACTATATTTTAGAACAAAAATTTTCAAATGCGACAAAACTTCTGATGAAAAAAACTGTTCCAGTCCGTCTTTTAAATAATAAATTTAGCGCAGAGATTGAAAATATTGAAGCTCAATATGTCGGTGAAGAACTAAAGCAAAAATTAGTAGAAAAACTGTCCAAAGGAAGGGCCAAACAAGGAATGTTAGAGGGAGATCTCGAAGAAGGCGAATTAGAAGTAGGGCAAATTTATGCTGCCATTTCTTCAATAAAATCTTGTGAAGAAATAATTACTGACATTATACAAGAATATAAAACATCTATCGCAAACCTTAGTTCTAATCCAAAAATGAATTCATTTTATTAGAACTAAAATCAAGCAAAGTTAGTTCGAGATTTAGTTTTTCAGAAATCAACTTTTTAAAGTTTTTCATACTACAAGAGTCAGTATTTTCTTTTATTTGCTCAATAAGTCCAGGAGTTAAATAAAGAATGTACCCAGTAATAAAAAGAATTGGTAAGAAAGCAAAAAATACAATCTCTATAGTAACGAAGGCCCAATAAAAAAGAGCACCTAACGTTTTATTTTCAAACTTAAAAATATGACGAACAAACCTAGGGAATAAATCTAAAAGAACAAGGGTTGAGTTTAAGATAAAAAAACGATCTCGCTCACTATATTTTATCAAGGCACTAGCTTTAGCAAATTCTTTTTTTAATTCATATTCATCTAGTTTCTTCAAATACTCTTGCGATATAACATAGATGTGCTTTTTAATCTGCCAATCTAAAAGAATAAAACTGTCAAAGCGCTCTTCTGTTGAAATGGCCAGTTGGGGTAACTGATAAATTCCAAGTCTACGTCCAAAATAATGTAATAAATCGATATCTTTTTTGAAAACCGAGTTTTTTCCTTGGGTATAATAAACATGCTTCATCTTTTGCAGAAACAAAAAGTAGCGCTGATAAAATACACCAGAGAGAAAAAATAAGGCCGAAATTAATAAAAGTCCTGATAAAAGTGAGTAATTACTAATCACTCTGGCCAATGTAAAATTAGCCTGGAGGCATACAAAAAAACTCAAGCAAAACAGAAGTAATATATTTTTCATCATTTTAGTCTCTCAAGGATTATATTATTTAAGAAATGCAAAAACAATCCGAATATTTAACATGATAAAAAAACATCTCACTACCAAAGAATTTTTTTGGATTGCAATTATATTCTGGTCTGCTTGCTTTACTGCAATTGAAGCGCCTTTTAGTTTTGCCTATCAGACAAAAATTCAAAACTGGCAAATCATAAGTGATATTGTTATTTCTCTTTTTTTTATTGCAGATTTTATTTACCACTTAAAAGAAAAAAAAACTAAAATTGACCTCTTAAAAAAAGAAAAAATTGTTGATAATTTCATGCTTTTGGTTGATTTTTTTGCATGCATTCCCTTTGATCTTATTTCCTACCTGATCGGCCACCACGAAATATTATCAGTATTGAGACTTTTAAGACTTATTCGTATTATCAAGATATTCTATTTAATTCAAAAAATTACAATCGTCCCTACTATTTTCCGAATGCAGGCCATCTCTATATTCTTTTTCACAGTTGTCAATTGGATTGCTTGTGGATGGATTCTTATTTATCCAAAAGAATTAACAATGGATACGACGACTCATTATATTCGCGCCTTTTATTGGGCGATTACAACTCTCACGACGATTGGTTATGGGGATATTACACCAAAAGATAATATTGGAATGATTTATACTTCATTTATTATGATTATTGGTGTTGGTATGTACGGGATAGTCATCGGGAATATAACTCGTATCATGGCAATGTCCGATAGGCACAAAGAACAAACGAGAGAGAAAATGAATGACCTCCTTTTGTTTATGAAGCACTATAAAATTCCAGATAACTTACAACAGTCTGCAATCAATCACTACACTCATCTTTTTTCAAAGAGGCTCTCTGAAAACGATGAAAAAATTATTTCAGACCTCCCTCATGCCCTTCAAAATGAAATGCAGATTTATATGAAAATTAAACTTATTTCTGAAATTCCTATATTTCAAAATTGCGGTAACAAGTGCTTAAAAGAGGTCGCTGTATCTTTAGAACAACTATATTCAAGTCCTGGCGAAAAAATTATATCCATTGGAGATATAGGTCATGAGATGTTCATCCTCGCCCATGGAAGTGTGGACATTATTTTAGAATCAGGAGAGAAAGTTGCAACCTTGCATGATGGCCATATTTTTGGAGAAGTGGCACTTTTAAAAGACACAAAAAGAACTGCTGACGTTCAATCCACTGTCTATTGTGACCTATACAAACTAACTTCTGAAAAATTTAATGAGATTACAAAAAAATACCCACAACTTCTTTCAAATATTGAAAAAATAACTCAAAGACGTTCTGGAGATAAAAAATAAGTGGATTAAATTCCTGCTTCTTTTTTTACTCTTTCAATTAAAAGATTCCGCTCTTTTTCAATTTTATATTTTGCTTGGATTTCAGGGGCCAATTTTCTTATTGGATCAAAATAAGTGAAAACTTGGCCTGGCTTTACATTAGGTGCACGCCAAACTGAAATTCCTAGCTCTCTATTATAGTGCTCATAAGAGGCAACATGGCGTTTTCCACCGCCACCAGGAAGATCACAAACAAAAGTTGGTGTGTTAAATCCAGCAGTAATACCTCGGACTGCTTTTTCTAATTCTTCGCCTTCATAAATAGAAGTTCTAAAATGCTCACAACCCGGAACCATGTCATGCATATAAACATAGTATGGCTGTACATTCATGTAAGAAAGCTGCCTTACAAGTAAGACCATCTCGTTTACAGTATCATTAACTCCCTCTTGAAGTACCGCCTGATTTCTCACAATAATTCCTTCGCTAAACAGGCGATCGCAGGCCATCTTTGAAAAGATTGTAATCTCTTTAGGACTAGAAAAATGTGTATGAATAAACACGGCCTTTCCATCTTTTTTCCCAAATTGATGAACATGTTTTAAAGCATTAAACCACTCATCATCAGTTAATATTTTCTGTGGATAAATTGCCACTCCTTTTGTCGCAATACGAATGCGTCGGACATGAGGAATACTTAATAAATTTTCCCCCAAGAAAGTTAACTGCTTTGCTGTCAACATAAAGGCATCACCACCTGAGACAACAACATCCTCCACTTCTGGCCTAGACCGGATATAGTCAAATACTGCTTCTAGTTTTGTTTGACTAAATCCATATGTATCTTTATCAACAGCTTCAGTTGACCCACCAATAATTCTTGATCGTGTACAATAAGAACAATAAACAGGACAAATAGTTGTAGGTAAAATTAAAACTTTATCATGATAACGATGAGTCAGCATCGGAACCGGAGAGTCTACATCTTCATGAAGCGAATCTTCTTTATAAAATGGATGATCTTCTAAAAACTGAGATCCTAGCGGTAGAAACTGCTTCCTAATAGGATCATTAAATGGATCTTTCCAGTTAATTAAAGAGAATATATAAGGAGTAATCCTAATATTCATCGGCGTTTTCTTTTGGCCATCAAGCATGTCTTGATAAAATGATTCTGAAATCTTCTCTTTTAAAATTGATTTAACCTGGTCGACTTTTTTAATAGAATTTTTCATCTGCCAAGCAGAGTCTGAAAACTCATCACGAGTAACCGCTTCAAAACCTGGAATTTCCTTCCAAAAATCGTCCGTATTAAACTGTCGATGCAAAAGAGGATCGATCGTTAATTTTAATTTCTCTTGACTCATGAAATCATCCTTAAAATATTTAGATATTGATTAATTATATTATGACTTTTTTTTAAGAAATTTAAACAAGAAAGGTGAGACGAGTAAAAATCCTAAAAGGATAAAAAAGTAATGGAAATATTCTTTAATATCAAACTCGACTGTTTTACCAAGATAATAGGCACCACCGACAATCCCAAAAACCCATAAAAATGCGCCAATAATGTCATAAATTAGAAACTTGAGATAGTCCATCTTACTTGTTCCAGCAACAAACGGCGCAAAGGTTCGAACAAAGGCAATAAACTTACAAAACATAATTGTCTTTCCACCATGGTCCTCATAAAACTGATGGGCCTTATCAATATGGGACTTATCAAGATATATTCTGTGAATATTTGAATAAACCCAGTCGGAATATTTGCGGCCAAGGTAGTAACTAAAATGATCGCCAAGCACAGTTGAAAAAAATAAAATTGGGATTAATTTTTCAATCTCAATATGGCCCTTGGCCGCAATTAGGCCCAAAGTTAACAAGAGCGAATCTCCAGGCAAGAAAAAACCAAACAACCCAGTCTCTGCAAACAAAATAAAAGCAAGGCCAGTATAACCGAAAAATAAGAAAAAACTTAATGGGTCAGTCGCAATCTGCAACAGATTTGAGAATATTTCATTCATAAATTTCAGTCATAATAACAGATTAAAAACATAATTGAAAAATAAAATCTGATCATCGCATATTAAAGCTCTATTTAAGACGAGTGACTTCAAAAAAACCAACGAACTCGTACTTTCATTGACTTATGTCTAAATTTCTACCTATAATATAAATTATATGCACAATATGCCATTTTCCAAGGATGTGAAAATGCTTTTACAAAAGCTGTACAATAAAAAAAATTCTCACGAATTCTATATCGAAACTTATCTTTCAAACTTGAGAAGATTAAACAAGTCTGAGTACACCATTAAAAACTATCACGCTGATCTGAGAAAATTTTTTACATGGCTTACCAATTACACCGAAAAAGAAATCTATGAAGTTGATGGCGAAGTAATTTCAATGTACCAATCATTTTTAATGGCCGGTGGTAGCATCTTTCTTTATAGAAAAACCAAAAAGCATTTTAAGTTCTTAAATTATTTTCGCAAATTTTTAAAAGTAAAAGATCATCGCCCCCACGGGTTATTGGATTTTGATCAAAATCACAGATTCCAATCCCCCTTAAGCGTATCCAGCAGAAGACGCCATCTGTCGAGTATTAAAAACTTCTACACCTACCTTGTTGAACAATCATCTGATCTTAGAAGGCCAATATTTAAAAAAAATCCAGTAAAATCTAAAATGCATTCTATTAAATTAAAAGACATGGATGTTGTACACACTGAACGAATTTCCAATTTAGACTTTGAAAAAATTTATGAAAATTCTTACAAGACAAAAGATCGTCTGCTTTTAGACTTACTATTTTATGGGGGCTTGAGAATTGGTGAAGTCGTGAATTTAAAATTTTCCGATTTTGACGATGAAAGAAAAGTCTTAACATTTGTCAGAAAAGGTGGGTCTATTCACAGTTTGAAATTAAACCATTTTGAGCGGATACGTTCCCACCTGCAATTTCTTCTCAAAGAAGAGAATAATTTAAGTTCTCTGGTCTTTAAAAATGCAAAAGGACAAAAATATTCTGTTAAGGCCTTATACAATAGAGTAAAAAAAATTTTAAATAATTCTAATATTAATTTAAATATCACTCCTCACAGCTTTAGAAAGGCATGTGCTACAAATCTATATCATGCGACCAGAGATCTTCTTTTTGTTCGCGACTATCTCAATCACTCTGATGCAAAGGTTACGCAGACTTATATTGACATTTAACTGTCTAATCTTTTTTCAATCTGATTTGAGCAGTATGAATATTTTTCAAATCGCCATTATCTTCTAAATAACTTGCTATTCTTAATATCAAAACTAAAGCAAGGTGCAATTGTATGAAAAATATTTTATTCACTTCAATTTTTATATTGACCAGTTTTTCATCTGTTAAGGCAGAAACAAATTTTACAAATGAGCGCATGGGCCGCTTTGCCTGCACGATTGCAAAATCAATTAAAAATACTTATCCCAACAAGACACTCCATAAGTTAAGAGTTGAGATCTTAGATATTTTAAGAAAGGATATTAATCCATGGGTAGATGCCTACCCTATTCCGGCCGGTTTTTCTCTACCGCGACCGATTGAAAAAATCACAGGTCTCTCTGGTTTTCCGATGGATCGATCTGAATACTATCTACAAAATGCATTTATCCTCTATGGAAATCCAAATAGAGAATTAAAAGAACCTACCGAAAATTATTTTGCATCTTTTATTCATCTTGCTAGAAAACGCCATGTGGCCTATTTAAATGGAGAAGAAAAAAAATTTAAACTAAAAGAAGAAGCAAATCTCTTCAATCAGATTGAAAACAATTTACCACAAGTAGAAAATTTTTCATTTCCTTTTAAAGACGAAAATGGAAATCCCATTATGCAGAAAAAAGCTGGTGTCGATGAAAAAAATCTCTATAAACTCGTGATCGGA
Source organism: uncultured Bacteriovorax sp. (assembly GCA_964583925.1). Classification (GTDB taxonomy): domain Bacteria; phylum Bdellovibrionota; class Bacteriovoracia; order Bacteriovoracales; family Bacteriovoracaceae; genus Bacteriovorax. The sequence goes on along the minus strand of CAZOXW010000017.1, from coordinate 49,518 downwards.
AATCCAAACCATAAAACATTTGATAAGTTTGTCTATGAATCTCAAAAATACAATCACTTTTCTTCCCCCCTATTCCTGTGGATGCTTGAGCAAAAAGACTACTCCGTTTCACCTGAAGAATTATTTAATAAGGCACTTGAAATTTATGAAAACCCAGTAGTTGCACTTGGTGTAATCCCTTGGATATTTAGTGGCGATGCACTGACAGTTGATCGAGGGACTTCTTCTGTCGTTTCACATAAAATGGAAAAACTAGTTGATGGTGATGACGTTCCAGGGCTTCAATATCATTTCTGGGGTTACTTAACTCAAGGATTTATTGGAAACAAAATTCGAGTTGGGGCACTTGCTTACATTTATGAAAAATTATATCAAAAAGATATTCAAGACTGGAAGATTGACCAACTTTCACTCAATTTTAGTACCGAAATTCGTTCCCGTTTTAAAAGGCCAGAGCTATGTAATTAATTTTTTTTTGTCTAAAATGTAGACAGGTACCTGTCTACATTTTGGTCACCTCTACACTTAACCTAGTTTAGCCTCTGTCAATTCAAGCACTAGGATTAAGCACTACCATGGCAAAACTCTTGCAATGTTTTAATTGATTTTATATTTTTTTGGAGAACTCTATGAAGATTTTATTAAACCTCTTTATTCTATTTATCGCCTTTAATTCAGAGGCCCAATCTCTGAAAATGTCAGACCTATTAGACAAAGAGAAGGTTAAAGAGAAAATAGAAGAAGAACTTCTTAAAATGGACATCAGCGCAAGTCTTGATATCGCATCAATTGATATTATTGATGGAATTAATTTATCGAGCAAATATCGCTATCTTGTAGAACCTTCATATCAAGACAAATACTATACTCGAATCGATAAATGGGATCTTAATACCAATATTAATCCTGGAACTATTTTAAAAAACTACGTTGAAACTCCATTTTCTTTTGGAGTAAATCGCAACTCTAGTTTTGTTTTTGTAAGACAATACCAAGATAAAGCGAAAGCACTAAGCGCTCTTCCCTATACACCTTATAAAATACCTCTGACGGCCAAAAAGGCTTTGGCATTAAACGTTGGGGATTTTGTCTCGATACCTGCCAATCTAAATCTTTCAATAGGAATTGGTGCCTCAACTTCTCTCGCTGCATCTCCAGTTGTT
>CAZOXW010000017.1:0-48255 GCA_964583925.1 uncultured Bacteriovorax sp. | reverse complement strand
AAATCTTTCAATAGGAATTGGTGCCTCAACTTCTCTCGCTGCATCTCCAGTTGTTATTAACGGTAGTATTAATTCTTTTTATGTCATTAGTGGTGACTTTACTATTCAAGTTTTTAAACTTGATGAAAAACACGTTCGAGTAAAATTGATCGCAAGCCGTTCGCAAAATATGGGAGTTAACTCAAGATTAAAAGCAGAAATTGAAGTCATGGGATTTGAAATATTCTCTGACCGAAATGAAAATGATGAAACAGATGATAATGAAGGTGGATTTGGAGCAAAGGCCGATCGTGCCATTAGTAAGCAAATCAATAAACAAGCAGTTCGTTTTGTAGATCGTTTTATAGACAGAGAATTTTTTGACTTTGGAATGGGATTCACTCCTGGTGCAGCCTATATTGCTGACTATATCTTTGACTTAACTGATAGCGAAGCTGTCGATGCCTATAACCAAATTCTTCATAGCGCTTATAAATTAAAAGATATCGTTGCATTTGATCACTTTTTTTCGGCAAAAAAACTACAAGAAAAACTTTTAACAACCACTGATTTGGCCGACACTCTTGCTAGTCGATATAAAGATGAAAAATATGAAAACCGAAAAGTTATGAGAGTATTTAAGGGATTTAATAATTATAAAGGATTTAATCGCCATATTAAGTTTGGAGTTTTAATTGCCTCTTACCAAAAAAATACCACATACACTGAAAATAAAATTACCTTCATTGATAAAAATGAAAAGTCTATGGAATTTTTCTATCCAACCTATTCTAGTTTTTTTGAAAATAAATTAGGAAAATGGATGTTCTCTCTCAAAGATGAATCAAATAAAACATATTTTGGCCTAATCCCAAGAAAAAACAATGAAAACGTTGAGCATAAATCACCAGACCTAGGCCTTACTTTTGAAAGAAAAGATAAAACCCTTACAAGAAATGAGCAAAGACTTGTTGGTAAATTTATTCTAAACCAACTTCCTCTTTCATTTATTCGAGATTTAAAACTTGATCAATGGAGAAACGGTGGCAAGAAAACTGACTCTAGAATTTATTTTCAAGTCATCCTAAAATCGATGGGGTTTGACTATCTACGACTCTACTCTAAAGAGGAACTTACATCTAGACTTATTACCTATTTAAAAGAAAAGCGACTCGTTGACGTCATCTTAGACAACACAAACCCTGATTTAGGCCTCGATGTTGACAATGACGAATCTGCAACTTCTCCACAAAGAAAGAAGAACCTGGTCACGATTGACGACATTGGCTCTTACTTCGATAAAAAACAAGTTGGCATGGTTGTCGCAATATTACATAAGGCGCTTCATGATGAGAAAAAATTATCAGAAGAAACACTAACAAAGTTAATTAAGCTAAACGAATTTCCACTTTTTGCAAATGTTGGAATGGGCTTTTTAATCAGCTTAATCCCAGAAGAAAAGCTAATTGATTATGTTTATATCAATTTAGATTTTATTGCTTATGAAATAGAACCACTAAAATCTGAATTTGGAACCCTAAATTATAGAGCGCTATATAAAGAAATTGGTACAATACAGAGCCGCTTAAGTAACCGTTCATACGATTTACGAGTAAGTGAGGCCGACAAAGAAATAGAAAATATGGACAATGAAGGTGTTATAGACTAACATTTCAAAATGTTTTTATATTTTATAAGAATGCTTTTTATTGCAATATTTTTAGCAATTGTAGGTACAATTGGAACGATTGTTTGCCTGCTTCGTCCCAAGCATCCTAGCAACTTGAAAATCATTTCTCGGTTTCTTTGGCATGGTCTCACTATATTAGGTATTAAAATTGAAGTTCGAAACGAAGATCGCTTTAAAGTATTCCCAGCAGTCCTTGTGAGCAATCATCAAGAAAATATGGATGTTTTTGTTGGTGCTCGAGTTATTCCGGACAAGACTGTTTCTCTTGGTAAAAGATCAATCCTCTACATTCCTTTTTTTGGCCTATTTTATTGGCTTTCAGGGAATATTCTGATCAATCGATCAAATAAAAAATCTGCATTCAATACGATGGATGAAGCCGCAAAAGAAATTGTTGAAAGAAAAATTTCTGTTTGGATTTTGGCCGAAGGAACCAGATCAAAAGGCCGAGGTGTTTTACCTTTTAAAAAAGGTGCTTTTATCACGGCCATAAAGGCCCAAGTACCAATCTACCCTATTGCTATAAGCACCTATAAAAACCATATCGATTTTTCAAAGTGGAATGCTGGAAAAATTCTTGTTGATGTCCTACCAGCTGTGGATACAACTAGTTTTAATATGGACAAAGTTAATGACCTACGTGATCTTTGCCACCGTCTTGTAAAAGATAAAGTGCATGAACTTGATTTAGAACTAAAATGAGCAAGCGACGATCTCCGCCCGAAAATCGATGTCCAGAGTGTAAAATAAATTTAAAACTATGCTTTTGTGAAAATGTTTCAAAATTAGAAACTAACACGCGTATTTCAATTGTAATGCATCATCGTGAAAAACATCTCACTACAAATACAGCGATTCTTGCTAAGCGAATGCTTACTAAATGTGAAATCTTTGAAAGAGGACTTCCAGATAGGCCCTTTGATATTGCTGATTTAGCAATAGCCTCAAATGAAGATCTGTATTTTTTATTTCCTAGTGTTGATGCGGTCGTTTTAGATCGAGAATTTGTGCAAAAGAACAAAGGAAAAAGCATCCACCTCATTGTGCCAGATGGCTCATGGAGGCAAGCAAAGAAATTTCATCGCCGAGAAAAAAGCTTCAGTAATATAAAATGTATCAAACTCCCCGAAGGATTTTTAAGTCAATACAAGCTGAGAAAAGAACCACGGCCTGATGGACTTTGTACTTACGAGGCCATATCAGGAGCACTTTTAATGCTAGAAGAATCTGAACCTCTCTATAATAAATTAATGGATACATTTAATATAATGGTTGAGCGTTTTTTAAAAAGTAGATATTACTTTCACGAATAACAGATCAGACCAGTCGGAAAAATTCTCAATAAATCTTTTATCAATATTACTAAACTTAAATTTAAATATTTACGATAATAACTCATATAAATGTAAGAGGTTAGACAAATGAAGAAAAATTTTTCTCTAATGATCAAAATAATGTCCACAGTAAATATAACAACGATTGTAATGATCATTTTATTTTCAATGTTTCTATCCAAAGTAACTGAAAATCAGCTAGAGTTAGCAGCTAAAACACAAACAATCACCTTGATAAATTCAATTAAACTCACAACTGCAGAATACATATGGAACTTGAATAACTCTGCACTTAAAACAATTTCTGATAAATTGACTGAAGACAAAATGATTGTCGAGGTTAGTTTTTTAGATGTAAAAGATACTGTGCTAGCAAACGCAAAGACAAGTAAAGAAAACCTTGAAGATAGTTACAAAGTAAATGCAGTGAAATCAGAAGTCGTCTATGGTGACAAAAATGAAAAAATTGGCTTTGTAGAGATCAAATACAATCTAAATAATGTACGTGAGTTTAAATCTAAACTTTTAAAGTACACTGCAATTGCCGTTATATTTGTTCAATTTATTATTTGTATTGCAGTTTATTTCGTTTTAAAAATTACAAACAATAAGCTTAAAGCTGAGTTTGATAAACTAAAAGAAATTTCTGACATCACTTATAATTCCTCTCAAGACTCAAGTGAATTTGCTAAGGCCGTCTCTGCTTCAACAACTGAGCAAGCATCGGCAATTCAAGAGACAGTTGCAACCTTAACTCAAATCACAGAAATGGTTAATACTTCTGTTGCTTCTGCAACAAACTCTTCTGATAAGGCCTCTGTGTCTTTTGATCAGGCCAAACTTGGACAAGAGGTTGTAAAAGAAATGATAAACTCAATGAAAGAGATAGATGACTCTAATAGCTCTGTCATGTCGGAAGTAAATAAATCGAATGAAAGAATTAAAGATATTGTTAGTGTTATAAGTGAAATATCTACAAAAACAAATGTTATTAACGACATCGTTTTTCAAACTAAACTTCTTTCATTCAATGCTTCAGTTGAGGCCGCGCGGGCCGGTGAACACGGAAAAGGATTTGCAGTTGTCGCCGAAGAAGTTGGTAATCTTGCTCAAATGTCAGGTAATGCTGCTAAAGAAATTTCTGTACTATTAGATCAAAGTATCTCGAGGGTTAATCAGATTATTTCTGAAACAAATACTGGTGTAGAGCGAGTGATAAAAAACTCTTCTCAGAAAATAGAAACAGGTGTAAAGACTGCAGAAAAATGCGATGCCGTCTTATCAGAAATTGTAGAAATTGCAGTTGTTGTTAAAAATATGATGAATGAAGTTGCGCATGCTTCTAAGGAGCAAGCAACTGGCGTTCAAAATATCTCTCAAGCAATGAACCAAGTTGATCAGATGGTTCACTCAAATGAGACATCGGCCTCAAAGAGTAACGAAACGGCACAAAAACTTCTTGACCAATCAAATGAATTAAAAAAAGTTGTCGAGAATATAGAATCGGTAATCTTTGGAGGCAAAATATTAAAAATTGCTAGTAAGGAAAAAACCAGTGCCCCTCCTCCTCCAGCTATTGCTAAAAAAATTGCCAAAAAAGAAGTTAAAGAACCTGTCAAAAATATAGTAACACAAGAAAAGAAAGTAGAACCAGTAAAAGTTACCAAGGCCCAAGAGGTCAAAGAAGAAGTGAAAGAACTTAAAGTTGCCGTAGATAAAAAAAGCAATAAAAAAGAAGTTAAAGTAAACTTAGACACAGTTAAAGAAGCAAATAATGTCATTCCATCTGCTGATGATAAGCGCTTTGAAGATGTATAAGTCCCTTAGAGGTTCTTACCTCTAAGGGATTATTTATTAGAATTGAATTGGATTAAATAGTGGTAACACTTTTTGAAATTCAATATTTTCATTAAAAGTCAAAGGTGCATTTTCCTCAACCATATCGAGGACATTTTGTTTTGCTCTAGAAATCGCTTCATTAACACTCATTGATCTCGACAAAATGGCCGCTTCTATTGCTCTTTCTTTATTTACAATTCCAGAAGTTCTTACTTTATCTTTTAACCAATCTTTAACATCGACTGTTTTTAAAAGAATTTTCTTTGCATCCATAACCGAAAGCGCTTTATTCTCGTCTAAAATAGAAAGCAGGACATTTGATACGTAAGGTGCAGCTTGGCTAGTTCCACTAACCGCCATTTCTTGATTCATTGGAATTGTAGACATAATACCAACACCAGGTGCGGCCACATCAACATTTGCTACTCCATAATTTGAAAAACTTGCAAGAGTCTTATTATAAAGAGTTGCGGCAACTGTAACTTTATTTTCCGCCTGTACGTTGGCAGGGCTGGTTGGATAAAGATCATTGTTTGAACCATCATTTCCGGCCGCAAAAACAAATAGAGTGTTAGGTGCACTCGAAGTAAATTTTTTCATTTCCTCAAGTTGTATAGAAAAATAATATTTTGTAAATTTTTCTAATTCCTCTGTCGTCGCAGTTTTCTTATAAATTTTTTCAAAAATCATCGCAATAATGCCTTCAATTGCGGCATAGGGAGTACCAAAAGATCCATTGAGAACTTGAGCTTTCGTTGTCCCATGTACGTAGGCACCGATCTCCGAAAACATTTTACTCGATTGTTTTGCAAGTGCCGAAAGTGCGGCCATTAAAATTGTATCTTTAACGTTGCCAGTTAAAGCATCATCACCTGAATCAAAAATAAATTGCTCGCCTCTTTGATTTTTAGTTTGAATCACAATTGAATTTTTACCACCTGGAAGTTTAACTTCTGTCGGTATTAACTTAATGCCAGCTGCACGTGCATTTTCATTTCCTTTTAATGCAATACCTGTAACATGTGTCCCATGCATCCAGTTACCAAAAATTTGAAGTTTCTTTATAAAGTTCTGGTCGCTAATTTTTTCTTTATACCAAACCTTATCAGCTTCAGTTAATGTACCTAAAAATGCTCTTAATTGAATTTCAAAAAATCTTTTAGTGTCCTCATTTAATGAGTCACTATAAGAATAGTCGATTAGGATATTATTTGACTCCGCAAAATTCCATCCATTAATGTCATCAGGGTAACCATTTCGATCTTCATCGCGATCGTTATTGGCAATTTCTAAAGAATTAGACCATACATAGTTTCGCAGGGACTGATGTTCAAAATCATTTCCTGAATCTACGATAGCAACCGTAGACGCACTTGCATTCATTGCAAGCCCCATAATTAAGCTCGTGCTTAAAATTCTTTTCATGTTCTACTCCTTGAACATAATTTATATTTTATAAATTATCTCATTGAATCAAAATTTTAATCCATCTATTTTGTCTGACTATCTCTTACTTGTAAACAAAAAGGCCTATCAAATTGATAGGCCTTTTATTGGTAGAGATTTTAAATTAATGCTAATTTTTCTTAACTAAAAGACTTGGTCTTTTCAAATTAAACTTAAACCCTAGCATTGGTCTATTCACTTGATTTAGGCCATCCAAAGATTTATTACCTAAATTATTATCAGTAACTTCAAGCTTAGCTTTTAAAATGGCCGCATCAAGTTCCATTGTTCTTGAGTAAAATGCAGCTTTAATTGCTCTTACTTTATTTACGATTCCAGAAGTCTTAACTTTATTTTTAAGCCATTCTTTCTTATCAACAGTTTGGAAAATAATATGCTTAATGTCTCGTGCTTTTAAGCTTGGATTAGTGTCTTTTACTTGCGCAATTGTATTTGTTACAAATGGAGTTGCCTGACTTGTTCCACTTAGTGGGATATAATTGTTTCCTGGTGCCGTTGCAGTAATTGCAACTCCTGGAGCCGCTACATCGACAGTTCTCACACCGTAATTTGAAAATTCAGCAATTTTAGAAGTTCCTAAAGTTGCAGCTACGCTAATCTTATTTTCAGCAACAATATTTGATGGATAGTCTGGATTTTTATCATTGTCATTAGTATCGTTACCTGCAGCTACAACAAATAGTGTCTCAGGTGCAGCGTTGAACATTCTTGTCCCATCTGATAATAATCGGTCGAAATAGGTCTTTGTTAAAAGTGTAAGTTCAACATCTGTTGGTTCTCTCTTTTGAGTTTCAATAAATGCACTACGTATGAAGTCTAAAGCATTTCCCCAGCCGATACCAAAAGATTGGTTAACAACATCAACTTTATGAAAGTTTAAAACCTTATGGATACCTACCATTTCTTCAACTTGAGCATAAGCTTCTTTTAAAAGTTCCGCCTTAAGTTGGTCAATACTCATGACAGGAGTATTATCGACAACTGGACGATCATTCCCTCCAGCATTATCAGCATCAGATGGTGCCTTTAATTCTTGATAAACAGTTGGGATAATTTTTAAAGGAAGAATCTTAGCATTATTTACATTAATTGCTGAAATTCCTGCCACATGTGTCCCATGAATATAGCCCCCAATAAAATTGGCATCATTCATTAGTTTTTCGTTTTGAGTATTTACTCTCAACCACTGAAGTTCTTGTGCCGTAATCGTTCCCGTCTCATATTTAGAGTAAAACGTAAAAAACTTCTTTACGTCTTCTGTAATTAAATAGTTATATTTAGAATCAAAAGGATTTGGTGTGTTTGTTGTAAAATCGTACCCGTAAACATTTCCTGGAAGTCCATCACCATCAACATCTACGTTACCGGCCTTTTCTTTAGTATTAATAAACGTTTTTGGACTTAAGTCTTTGTGGCCAATATCAGTCCCAGAATCCATAACGGAAATTAAAGACGCTCCAGCACTTGAAACTTGTAATAGAAGAACAACAGGCAATAATTTTTTCACTAAACTTCCTCCTAGTTTGGGACGAGAACTTTTAACACTTAAACAAAAATAAAAAAATAAAAAAGTGACTACCGTATACATTTTACGTTCAAAGTAAGAAAATATTTGAATGCAAACAAAGTATAAAATCTTTATCTCTCAAAAAATCCTCGATTCTGGTGTGAAACTTTTACAGGCACAGGGGCACGATCTTCAAATATGGGAAGAAAAAGCACCAATAACTCGAGAGGAACTTCTAAAACATTCTAGAAATTGCGACATCTTAATCTCAATGCTCAATAATTCTATTGATGCTGATTTTCTAAACCAGTGTAAAAATCTTAAGCTAATTGCAAACTACGCTGTCGGAACCAACAATATTGATTTAGTAGCTGCCAAAAAACTAAATATCATTGTTACAAATACTCCCGATGTTTTAAGTTTAAGTACCGCAGAAATTGCAGTGGCCTTAATATTAGAGGTCGGAAGAGGCCTAAAACTCGGAAACCTTGCTATCATGAACAATCTATTCCAAGGCTTCGGCCCAACCGACTTTTTAGGCCCAACCGCATTTAAAAAAACTGTCGGAATAATCGGCATGGGAAGAATTGGCCGTGCTGTCGCTGAGATTATGAATAAGGGATTCCAGTGCCCTATTCTCTACACCGCCCAAACAAGCACCTCTCTAATTGGCGACAAGGTCGAACTCGATTTTCTTTTAAGAAATTCAGACATCATCTCTATCCATTGCCCGCTTTCGGAAAAAACTAAAAATCTCATTGCAAAAAATGAATTTGAGCTCATGAAAAAAACGGCCATTCTAATTAATACAGCAAGAGGTGAGATCGTTAATACCGATGATTTAGTCTGGGCACTAGAAAATAACGTTATCTATGGAGCAGGCCTTGATGTTACTGCACCTGAACCACTGCCAGAAAATCACCAACTAAAAAACCTCTCAAACTGCTTTATTTTGCCCCATATCGGATCAGCAAGCATTGAAACTAGAGAGCAAATGTCTTTACTATGCGCTTATAATATCATTGATTTTTCTCACGGGATTCCCCCTAGAACTCAGGTAAAAGTGTGAAGTGCCATACAACAATGGGGATGGGTAATTTTTTGTTTTTAAAAATAATGATTGTTTTTAAATACCTAGCTAACTTGACCAATCATTTGAGAACATCGTTTTTCAAATGCCTCAACGGACTTGCTTATTTGGTTGGCCAACATCTTGAATAAAGACGATATTTTAGATAATTTGCCATATTTTATCCCCATTGTTGTATGGCAGTTTAAGCTTATTTTACCTTAACTATCCGCACAACATCTTCCCCACGGCCAGCGTCGTTTGCATGAACAACACTTCTAGAACATCCGTCTTCGCTAGACTCTACAAAATCGGTATCTCCCCTAACGAGAATTCCTTCAACGAGTCCAGTGCGAGTATCTATTACCGGAGATCCAGAATTACCATGGTAGGTATCAGAATTTAGAACAAAGAAATGTTCTTTCGAATTATCTCGCATCACTCCACCAGTCGTAATCTTTAATGGAAGGCCAGAAGGGAATCCAATTGTTGTAAAAACGGCATCAGGATTAACTGATCCGACCTCCCTAATTGGCAAAATTGTTCGGTTTAAAACAGGTCTATCGAGTCGAAGAACGGCAAAATCACTTCCTGTCGTGCTATTTTTTTCTCTTTTGATAATTTCAACACACTTATAAACCTGTTCAGGTCTGAAGCTAAAGTTAGATTTTTCATCAACTGTATTTACATAATCAAATACCCAAGAGAAATTTTCGCATGAAAGTAAACTTGTCACGCAATGGCCGGCAGTAACAAGAACATCAGGTTTTATTAAAAAGCCTGAGCAATTTGCGGCCGCAGGTTGCTTGCTAAATGGCTCGTCTGCACATATTCCTTTATCAAAAAGGGTTTTTGACTTTAATATAATTTCACCATTTTCTAAGACTAAATTAGTATCTCTAATTTGTGCAGCAACACCTTTTGAGAGTTTTTTCATCGATGAGTCAGAAGATTCATAATAATCTAATCTATCATCAATCCCATAAATAACATTAGGACGAATTTCAATTGTCTTTGCAAAAGTTAAGTTAACAATTAAAAAAAGGAATAATTTGGCCATAAGAACTCTCCAAATGCAATAAACCAAAAATTCGAGGCCGTGGCACTTATAAATTTCTTACAATTTCTCACCGTTTATAAAAACGGCCTCTAGACTTCCAGGAAACTCTACCCCATGAAAACAAGACCAATGGGCCTTCGAGCACATATCTTCGTTTTTAAAGACTTTTTTTCGAGCTAAATTTAAAACAGTGAAGCTCCCAGAATAACCGACTTCTAAGACCCCAAATCCCAACCCAAAGCGTTCATAATAAGAATCAAGTTTTTTTAAAGAAGGAAGAAATTCATTAAAAAATTGTCCTGGATTATAACTTGAAACTTTGGCAATAATCTTTGGATCTACTTTTTCGATGAGAAGAAGCCAAGTGATAAACAAAGAATAAGTATCAAGTCCAGGCATACCACTTATTCCCTTTTCTTTTTCTTCTTTTGAATGAGGAGCATGATCGGTTGCCAAATAATCAATATGCCCATTTTTTAAGGCCCAAAGTAATTTCTCTCGATCTTCTTTAAATCTTATCGGTGGATTCATCTGAAAATAGATCACTTCATCTTTTGAAAAATCAGACAAAATTCTTTCCGAAGAATAATAAAGATGTTGAGGTGTAACTTCGCAAGTAACACTTATCCCCTCTTTTTTGGCAAGGATAATTTGGTCGAGTCCTTCGCCTGAGCTATAATGACAAAGCTTTGCTTTAAGCTGATATTTTTTTGTAAGTGATAAAGCTGTTTTAGTTGCAACAATTTCTGCACTAACAGGCCTTTTTTCAAAATGAGTTACCTTTGTCTTATTTGATTCTAAAACTTCTGGGTCTTCGCAATGAAAACTCACATACTGATGAGAATATCGCTTTATTGAATTTTCTAACTCCGCCTCATCTTTAAAATATAACTCTCCGATAGATGGGCCCATAAAGGCCTTATAGGGAACTTTAAAACTCAAAGGTTTTGTACTTGGACCAACTCCTGCATAAAGAAGATAAGGTGTTTTTCGATTTACAGAAAGCCTTAATTTATTAATATATGTTGCATCGTCTATCGGAGGGATTGGATTATTGGGCATATCCCCTAAATGAGTTACACCACCATTTATGGCCGCCTTCGATGCAGAATTAAAGTCCTCTTTATAAATATGCTTTTGACTTTGATCTTCTCTGGCATGCACATGAATATCACCAAAAGAAGAAAATATCAGGCATTCATCACCATAAATATAATCAGCTTCATTTACAAAGTTAGCACTTTCAATTTTAGAGATTAGCCCAAATTCGTCTATGAAAATTTTTTTATGTGCGACCTCAGTTGGAGTGACAAATTTTCCTATTATGGTTTTCAACTACAACCTCAGATAGCTTTTTTTTAAATACTTAAACTTCCAAACTCTTCCATCAATATCTTCAATTGATAAAATTGCATCATCACTAGATTCGTTATGACTAATTTTTTCAACTTTAGGATAATTTGGTCGACGGTAAGTAAAAAAGTTATATTTCTCTAATAATTCTTCAATCTCTTTTGGATCGCTGACATTAAAGCAAAATTCAACCTGAGGAAGTCGTTCATTATGATTAGAACACTCTTTTAATGTGTATCTTATCCCATTTGCATTAATAAATGTCTCCTCTTCTGAAGAGAAGTTGAGCTCAAACTCAAAAACATCACTAAGAAGTCCCAGCATGCGCGACTGATCTTCCGTGAAGAGTACAACGGGTGCTAATTCATACTTCATTATTAAATTATAATTGGCCTAATGATTCTTGTAAAGCACACTTCCTAGACGAATGTAGTTTGCTCCATGTTGAATTGCGATTTGATAATCAGCACTCATTCCCATCGAAAGATTTAAATTTATTAAATTGAGATCTTTCATTAATTCTTCTTTTAAGGATGCCAGTTTAGAAAAACATTCATGAGCGGCTTTTCTTTGATCATCACTTCTAATTGATCCCATTGTCATAAGGCCATAGAGATTTAACTTTTTATGCGAAAGTATCATTTGAGCAGCTTCTTTAAGTTCAAGATAAGTCTCAAAACCTGACTTTTCTTCTTCGTTAGAAGTATTAAACTGCAAAAAGATATTGAGTCGGTCTCCAGCATAATCATCAATCCGCTTTTTGATTTCCTCAATTAAGCGGAGTGAATCTACAGAATGAATGGCATATAAATTTGGAACAGACAGAAGTTCTTTTACTTTGTTAGTCTGAAGATGTCCGATCATATGCCAACGCGCATTTAGAAAGCCCTCTTCAATTAGTCGTACTGATCGCTCTTTTAACTGGTCGACTCGATTCTCACCATAATCAAGATGGCCAAGCTCCATGCTTATTAAAATATCACTTAAGGGAGAATATTTGGTTACAGCAATAAGCTTTGCGCTGCCAATTTCAGCATAAATTTTCTTAAAGTTTTTGCTGATTTCTAACTCTCTTTCACTCACTTCTTTTTAGTGAAACGAAACTTCGCTTCAACTTCCACATCATAATTATCTAAGATATCAGTCACAATTTTGCTCGAATCGACTTTAGATAAATAACTTTTTAATTCGTCTCTTATTCCTGAAGTAAAGTCTTCTTTTGCAGACTTTGCATTTTGAATAAGGCCTGAAATAATATCTTTTGGTAGAGGTAGATCCTCTAAAACTTTCTTTACAGACTCTTCAGTCATAAAGGCAGCGCCTACTCCTACCGAAACAACTTTTTTTAAAATTTCTCCAATTGGAGACTCTTTTTTTTCTTCTTTAAATTCTTTAGACTTCTTTTCTCTATCCATAAACTATCTCTTTGCGCGCTTAAAAAATGATTGCATCATTACGGGAAGATTTTTTTCTGTAAGTGCAGATAAAACAGAACTTGGAGCAAATAATTTGAAATCAATATCTAATGAATAGGTCACTTCTGTTTTCCCATTGCCAAGATCTTTCAGTTTCCACTCTCCATCGTTCTTCTTAAAAAGATCTCCAGAATCTAGTGCCCATTTTACAGAAGTTGGTCTTTCCATTTTTGTATTGATGATATACTTAAATGATTTAATAATATTTAGTGAATATTCTACTTTCGCTGCTGTTTCATTTTGAGACATTACTTTAATGCCACTAACTCCATCGACAAATTCAGGATAGTTTGCATAGTCAACGATGACATCATAAAGTTTATTTATATCGACATCAACGATCTCTGTTCTTGTTGCATTTGCCATAATTCATTCTCCTTCTTAATAACGTGGTTTTGTATCAAAGTGATGTTCTGCCTCAATTCTTCTGACAGTACCAGATGCAGAACGCATAACGATTGAGTGAGTTATTGCGCCCCAAGATTTAAATTTTACGCCAGATAAAAAGTTTCCGCTGGTTACACCTGTTGCACAGAACATAACATTTCCACGGGCCAATTCTTCAATTTTAAAAACCTTGTTGATGTCTTGAACACCCATTTTATAAGCACGTTTAACTTCTTCTTCATTTCTTGGTTTTAAAATTCCTTGGAAATCTCCTCCCATGCATCGTAAAGCTGCAGCTGATATCACGCCTTCTGGAGCTCCACCAATTCCAAATAATATATCTACCCCTGAGTTTGGGTCGCAACAAGCAATTGCAGCAGATACATCGCCATCGCCAATCAATTGTATTCTTGCACCGGCCTCTCTTACTTCATTGATTAATTCTATATGTCTTGGCCGATCAAGGATGATGGCCGTTAAATCTGCTACACGACATTTTTTTGCATCAGCAAGTCGTCTTAAATTTTCCTTTGGGCCCTCATTAATATCAATTATTCCTTTACCTTCTTTTCCACAGGCAATTTTCATCATATAAGTATCAGGGGCATGTAAAAGTCCGCCCTTTTCAGCAATGGCCATTACAGAAATAGAGTTGTAGCCCCCACTTGCACAAACAGTCGTTCCCTCAAGTGGATCTAAGGCAATCTCTAACTCAGGTCCCCTGCCTGAACCAACTTTTTCTCCAATATACAGCATTGGTGCTTCGTCGCGCTCACCTTCACCAATTACAACGGTAGCATCACACTCAACAGAATCTAGCATTGCTCTCATTGCATCAACCGCCGCTTGATCAGCTGCTTTTTCATCGCCACGGCCCATTAAACGTGCTGACGCGATTGCCGCCATCTCTGTCACGCGTACAAATTCTAGTGCGAGGTTTCTATTCATAGTGATTACTCCTAATAATTTTTATCTTATTATAAGAAGTAAAAAAAGATTAGAAAAGAGTTATCCACCAAGTTTATAAATTATAAATTCTTTGGCCGATAGAGGGAGATGATCTTCATTAATTTTTTTTATTATTCCCAGTGCCATTTCAATTTTGTCATCTGAAATATTGGGGTCTATTTTAAAAACGAACTCATCTTCAAGGCCAATGGACGTTTCAAGATCTCTCTGAGTCATCACCTTGCCAGTTTTAATTCCTTCGCCCTCGGTCCACTCGATAAAGTGCTCCATCAAAAGAATCTGAAATCGCGATACGCCCGAGGTTTTCAATTCCCAAACAAATACCTCAAGTACTCCGTCAGATTTTAACCAATATTTTAGATTATTTGGCACATCAATATCGAGATTTGTTTTATGCAATGGTTTAATATGCGAAACGATATTTTCATAAGACAAAAAGCTACGCATCTCAGTTTCAAAGGCAATGCTAGAATCAAATGAAAGACCAATTTCTTGCCCACGAACCCATTCAATTTTTCCCTTTAATTCAATTGATTCTTGTCTCCATTGAAGTTTTCCAGAGATTTTTTCACCACGATTAAAACTAATATTGCCATCTCTAAAAGATAGCTGCATGCCACTTAAAGAAATATCTTTAACTTCATAAACGATTCCCTCTTTACTCTTATCTTTAAATACCATCAATCCAAAGGGAAACCTTGGAAATACTCGCTTTTCCATTTCTGTATAGTCAGTCTTAATTAAGCTTAAATGTCGTTCCATAATATTTCCTTGGTTGTAAACTTTGACATTTATAGGTTAAAATAAAGTTGAAATTTTTATAAGAAGGAAAAAATGAATCTTCCTAATACTACAGAGAATCATGGAAACGAGTGGGAAATTGACAATCTACCAAATAGACTCACAATGTTTCGAGTGGTTCTTATTCCGATCGTTTTAGTTTCACTTTTTTTGACAACTATTGATCACCCTACTTTAAATCTCTACCATAGAACACTTAACTATATTGGTGCTTGGACATTTGTTGCGGCATCTATTACTGATTTTTTTGATGGTTTTATCGCGAGAAAAAGAAATATAGTTACAGTTTTCGGTTCATTTCTTGACCCGATCGCCGATAAATTTCTCGTCATCTCATCTCTCATTATTCTTTTGGCCTTAAATCGAATTCATGTCATTGTGGTTTTAATCTTAGTTTTACGAGAACTATACATTACAGCACTTCGATTACTTGCCATTGAGAAAGGCTTAACCGTCCCCGTAGGCACACTTGGAAAATGGAAGACGGCAACTCAAATGGTAGGCATACCGCTATTGATGGCAAATGACATTCCTTTTGGCATCAATATGCCAGTTCTTGGAACAATTGCGATCATGCTTGCTTCAATTTTTTCAATCTATTCAGCTCTAGAATATTCAATTGGCTTTGTAAGAAAAGTTCGAAATATTATAAAAATGAAAAAAAAATTAAAAAAGGAAAATCGAAGTGAATCGTAGTTTAGAGGGAAAAACAATACTTGTGACTGTAAGTGGCCCCGATTGTCCGGGAATTACGGCCTCCCTGATGAAAATTATAAGCGAATATGATGTCGAAGTTCTCGATATGGGCCAGGCCGTCACTCACGGCCTCCTATCTTTAAGTTTTGTTCTAGAATTAAATCAAAATGGAAACGTATTAAAGGACTTATTATTTGAAGCAAATCTACTTGGTTTAAATTTAAGTTATAAAGTGGTCGAGAAGAAAGTTTTTACTCCCGAAATGTACGGTGAAAAATTTAGTGTTACTTGCGTTTCTCCAACCAAAATTACCGCAAATTTTGTTGCTGACATCTCTCATACTCTGGCCGTCAATAATATCAACATTGAAAGAATCGATAAGGTCTCCCCTGTCGAATTTAGCTCACTTGAAATTTCAACAAGCATTTCAAAAAACTTAGATACACAAAAACTCAAAGAAGAACTTTTGAAGGTATCAACCAAACATAAAGTGGACGTTGCCTTTTTAAAAGACAATGTTTTTAGAAGAAATAAAAGATTGATCGTTTTTGATATGGACTCAACTTTAATTCAGGCCGAAGTAATAGATGAGCTTGCTGAAGTTGCAGGTGCAGGAGAAGAAGTAAAATTAATCACTCATCGGGCAATGAATGGAGAAATTGATTTTGACGAATCATTAAAACTAAGAGTTGGAAAACTAAAAGGACTTGAAGTCGTAAAAATGCAAGAAATATTAGATCGCCTACCTCTTACACCAGGTGTAGAAGATTTTTTAAAAACTGTAAAAACACTCGGATATAAAGTTGCACTAATTTCTGGTGGTTTTACTTTCTTTGCCGATGCCTTAAAAGCAAAACTCGGCCTTGATTATTCTTTTGCCAATGAATTAGAAATTGTAGATGGAAAACTTACAGGCAATGTGAAAGGTACAATTGTAAATGCTAATCAAAAAGCACTGCTTGTAAAACTAATATCACAGCAAGAGAACATATCCCTTGAACAAGTTGTGGCAATCGGAGATGGTGCCAACGATCTTCCAATGCTAGCAACAGCAGGCCTTGGAATTGCTTTCCATGCTAAAGATATTGTTAGAAAAAAGGCCGAGCAACATATGAGCCATGGGCCAATGACTTCCATTTTATATTTTCTAGGTATTCCAGGACCTACCGTTTAAGGATCAACTAAGTATGATGAGAGAACTATTACAAAGTAAAATTCATAAAGCAAAAGTTACCGAAGCCGATTTAAATTATATTGGATCAATTACCATAGATCAGGATCTTCTAGATCGAGTTGACTTATGGCCTGGTCAAAAAGTTGTCGTTGTCTCAAATACTAGTGGCAATCGACTGGAAACTTATGTCATTAGTGGCAAAAGAAATACTGGCATGATTTGCATCAATGGCGCTGCTGCATTGAAGATAAAAAAAGGCGAAGAAGTTATTATTTACTCCTATGCTTTCTCCGATCGCCCGATTACTCCCAAATGCATTTTAGTTGATTCAGAAAATCGCTATCTTCAGGATCTTTAATTTTTTTTATGAATTATAAAAAAGTAACAATTAAATTGGGCGATCAAGATACTAAATTTCCAATCGAAGTTTTAAATATTAATGACATAACAGAACTTGAAATCATTGGCGGCAACTATAAGTACATACCTCCGTATATTAATGAGCTTAAAGGCCTAACCAAACTTTCCATTGTCTCAAGCTCTGTAGACGAACTTCCCATTGAAATATTTGAAATGAACTCTCTTCGATATCTTTCACTTAAAAACAATCAAATAAAGAAACTTCCAAAGTTAAAAAAATTGTCCAAACTAGAAAGTCTCATTTTGAATAAAAACTTTATTGAGACAATTGATGATGTCATTTTTTATCTTAAAGAATTAAACTATCTCGATTTAGGACAAAATAAATTTAAAGTAATCCCAAAAAACATTGCAATCCTACAAAATTTAAAGCGAATCAATCTTGAAGGGAACTCGATAAAATCAAAAGAGCTTATCAGCAAAAGCATTCCAACAATTTTATCTATTTCAATTTAGAAGAAATCTCTGGCGTAATTTTCATAATGGTTACAGGAGCACACTTTTCTGTTTTGCATTTTTTTATACTATTGCAAGAATAGTTGTAATCATAAAGAAAATCCTCTTCCCCACGAATCAATATTCCAACCACCAGTTTATTTTTTTCATCAATAATTGGAGATCCAGAATTACCACTAAAGCTATCTATCATTCCATAAGCATTCACTAATTTTTTATCTAAAAGACCTTCAATTTTTAAATTATCAACATACATTTTAGGCATTCCAAGCGAGTGCCCAATCATTGTATGAGTTAAAGAATTTTTATAAAACAAAGACTTCGAAATATTTAAATAATTCCTATCTTTTACTTTGCGATCAAGTCTAATAATTCCATAATCAGTATACTGCCCATTTTTTTCGCTGTCCTCATAAGTAATTACTTCCTTACAAGAATAAGTATTCTCACTATCAAAATTTAATTCCCACTTATTGCCATAGTTTTCTGCTTGTCCGTTATAATCAAAAATCCAAACTTTATCGCTACATTTATATTTTTCATTCACACAATGACCTGCCGTCATTAAAAGGTCATCAGCAATTAAAAAGCCAGTACAATCTCCAATTGTAGGAAGATCAAAGTAAGGTTCATCGTGACAAAGATTAAACTCATCCCCCAGAGGGCGATAGTCGATAATCTGTTTTACTTGAGAACTTTTTTTTATTTTATTTTTAGACACCTGAAGTGCCACCGAACGTGAGAGCTCATAAACAAGATTTGATTCAGTATTAATGATCAGTTTTCTTTTGTCTTCCCCGTAAATACTCTTTGTTGTCTTTGAATAAAGAGCATGCGAAAAAATAGCGCATATAAGGATAACAAAATTAATCATAGACTCTAGTAAATGAAATTGAGATTAGTTAAAAGAGACTATGTAAAATATTCATGGACTCTAAATAGAATTTTAGAACTTGAGAGGGCCTTTAATTCATTTATAAGCATATAATGGATTAATTCTGAGTCCTCTTTTTTATTGTCTGTGCCCAAAAGACTCATTTGTAAAAAAGATTTTTTGGACATTCCAATTAAAAGCACATAATTGGGATCGATTTTTTTCAGTTTTTTTTCCCAATTTTTAAAACTATTAATAATGGCCCAATTCTGATCATAATTTTTAGAAAATCCAAGGCCTGGATCAAAAATTAATCGATCGGCCATTCCCAATTCTTTGAAACGCTTAAAGATAGAACGAAAAGAAGAAAGCATCACCGCGACAGCGTCGCATGCAGGATCAACATAATTCATATGAGACAAGACTTCTGCCCTATTTTTGATGTTCGTGAAATTATAAATATAAAAAAGATTCACATGCTTTTCTAAAAATTTAATGAGCGAATCATCTACAACCCCAGAGACATCATTAATGACAATTTTTACTTCAGGATATAATTTTAAAATTTCTGAAATAAAAAACTCATAATTTTCTATTTTATAAGAATCAATTGAGATTACTTTAGGGGATGGTATCTTAAATTTTTTAAGCGAGTTGATAAAAAATATAAACCGACTTCGCTCTTGATCTTTTTTGATTTTAAAATTCATTGGGGCAGTAGATTCCATCCCAATATCCCAAAAATATTTATTTTCTTTAGAAAAAGTTAACAATCTTTTCCTAAGGATTTTTTGATTGAAATTTTGATTGCCATCTGAAAAAGAATCGGGGGTAATATTTATTACCCCCATATAATTAAAATGGCTAAACAGTGACAGTTTTAGTGGTATCAATCGCAGTTTCTTTTTTGTCACTCACATCCTTACTTGAAGGGAGTGGTTCTTTTTTAGGAAGCTTTAAAGGCGCTCCAATATCTATTCCAGCGACAACATCTTTAACTTGATTAATATCCATTGTCTCCCAAAGAATTAAAGCATGGGCCAATCGATCAAGTCCTTCCCTATTTGCCTTTAAAATATTTAAAGCATCCTTGTAATTTTTCTCAATAATACGATTAATTTCTGAATCTATTTCTTGAGCTACTTTTTCTGAATAATCAACAGAATCTCCCATTCCAGAATAAACAGACATGTTCGATTTGTGATAATTAATCGGCCCCATCTTCTCGCTCATTCCCCACTTACAAACCATATTGCGTGCAAGTCCAGTTGCTCGTTCGATGTCATTTGAAGCACCAGAAGTCATTTGATTATAAACAATTTCTTCTGCGCAACGTCCGCCCATTAAAAAGGCAATGAAGTTTTCAGCGCGAGCATTTGTCAATGAAAGCATATCTTCATTCGGAAGAGTTTGAGTTACTCCAAGTGCTCCGCCTCTTGGCATAATTGATACCTTATGAATAGGATCAGTATAAGGAAGATTCATACCAACAATGGTATGACCTGCTTCATGATAAGCTGTCATCAATTTTTCTTTTTCTGAAATAACAAGCGATTTACGCTCAGGGCCCATTAATACTTTATCTTTTGCCATTTCAAAATCTTGATTTGAAAGACTGGCCTTATTGAATCGAGCTGCATTTAATGCGGCCTCATTAACAAGATTCGCAAGATCAGCTCCAGTAAAACCAGGAGTTCCTTTTGCAATAACTTCAAGATCGACACCTTCTTCAAGCGGAGTTTTTTTAGTATGAACTTTTAAAATTCCAAGTCTACCACGAACATCAGGAGGCCCTACCATTACTCGTCGATCGAATCGTCCAGGACGAAGCAGTGCTGGATCTAAAACATCTATTCTATTGGTAGCAGCAATTAAAATAACCCCTTCGTTTGATTCAAACCCATCCATCTCAACGAGAAGTTGATTCAAAGTTTGCTCGCGCTCATCATGGCCACCACCAAGCCCTTGACCTCTATGTCGTCCGACGGCATCTATCTCATCAATAAAGATGATACATGGGGCGTGTTTTTTACCTTGTTCAAATAAATCACGCACTCGACTTGCTCCCACCCCAACAAACATTTCAACAAAATCAGAACCTGAAATTGAAAAAAATGGTACGTCTGCTTCACCGGCAACTGCTCTTGCAAGTAAAGTTTTACCTGTACCTGGAGGCCCAACAAGAATTACACCTTTAGGAATTTTCCCACCAAGTGCTGTGTATTTTTTAGGAGCTTTTAAAAAGTCGACGACTTCCTCTAATTCTTCTTTTGCTTCTTCAACACCTGAAACGTCTTGAAATGTAATTTTCTTTTCATGAGGATTTAGCATTCTCGCACGAGATTTTCCAAAGCTCATTGCCTTGCCACCACCTGCTTGAATTTGACGTAGGAAAAAATAAAAGATGACGATAAGAAGGATCATCGGTCCCCAATTTAATAGAAGCGATGTAAAAAATGTTTGCTTTTCTTCTTCCTCATATTGTGGAGTAATTCCATTCTCTCTTAAAATAGAAAATGTTGCATCCCCCGTATTTCCAGTTAAAGAAAACTCTGCTCCCGCTTCATAATCTTTTTTAAATGTCCCTAGAATTGTTTCCTTTCCTTTAAACACTACTGATTCAATTTTCTTTTCTTCAACTGCGCGAATAAATTCTGGATACTTTATAAATTTAACCCGCGATTTACTTTCAGTTGCAACTTTTGCAACTAGTGCCATTAATAAAATGACAACGATCCATAGAGTGAGAGTTTTTTGTTGAGACTTCATTAGAATAATCCTTCATCAAATATTTCGATTCAAATATTTTATGTTTCTATTCATTGAGAAGCAAGAAAGATAATTGTAAACCTACTTAGACAGATACTGATATCGAATATCCGACTTCTTTAAAAAGGTAATTAGATCACTAAAAGGCCTGAAAATCATTTTTTGTCCCTTAATCTTCGCCTCTTCATTGAGACAGACATTTATATTGGGAAAAAATTGGGGGTTTTTTAAATTAAAGCCGAAAGGAATCTGAGCATTACTGATCTTTTTAATGCAATCTGCTTGGTATTGAATCAAAATTTCTTCATTGCCTATCTGGTATATCCATAATTTTTCACCATACAAATACCCATGAACACCACCAGAAAAACAAAATGGCCCATAGATGATTTTTTTTGTTTGATCGTTCATTGAAGTTTTTTGAGCACGAATTAAACTTAAAAAGACATCTGAAATTTTTCCTTGTTTTTTATTAGATAATTTTATTATTTCATTAAAAAGCTCATCTCGATGAAATTCAAAATCAGTTGAAACTAAAACAACACCAGTTAAAAAATGAGGATGTACCTGCAATTGATTTCTTTTTATTCTTCTTCGTAAGAGGCCTAATACTTGCGCCAATTGGTTTGACTGAAGAGCATAATGCTTTAAATATTTAGGAAACTTTTTTTCAATTGTAGAAATTAAATTGGTGCGCAAAAAATTTCTTTCAAATCGCAAATCATTATTTGTACTATCGATAAAATAATTAAATCCCACACTTCGTTGATAATTATAAATTTGTTTTTTTGAGACACATAAAAGTGGTCGAACGATGCCACGATTAAAAACGGGAATACCAAGAGTTGATCGCAAACTCCCTTGTCGATAAGTCTGCCTCATGGACCACTCAAAAGAATCATTGAGATGATGACCTAAGATTACATTATGGCCAGATTTTACATACTGATGATACTTTTCTAATCGCAGTAGGCGCGCTTCATATTCAAAACTTTTATCATGGTTATTTTTTAAATTTAACGAAATTAAATCTAATTTTATATTATGCTCTCGGCACATTTTTTTTATAGCCTCGGCCTCCGTTTTTGACTCGGGTCTAAGTCCATGATTAAAATGTAGCACCTTAAAGGATATCTTCTGATGAATAAGAATATAAAATAACGCCATTGAATCGATGCCACCCGATAAGGCAAGTACATTTAGGCCATCCCTATTAAATAAGTTTAGATCAAATGCAAAATCTACTACATATTCTTCGAACTTTTTAAAATCTTTCATTTAGCTAACGTATTAAATCTTGACATAAAAGTCTATTTTTCTTAAGATCGTCTATCTTTAATTCAACAAATTTGGCCTGGTAGCTCAGATGGTTAGAGCGATGGATTCATAACCCATAGGTCGGCAGTTCGACTCTGCCCCAGGCCACCAAATCATTATGAAAATCCTAATTGCCAGTATATTTTTTTCGCTCGCATCTTGCCAAAGTCCAACCAAATTACCAAACGATATCCCTTCCAGTGAAATAAAAGCGAAAGAGGCCCTCCCTAAGACTACTACAAACTGCATTTGCCCTATGATGTGGATGCCAGTCTGCGGTGAAAATGGAAAAACTTATTCAAATGCATGTGCTGCCGATTGTGTAAAAGTAAAATACACTCAAGGATCTTGTTCAAAAAATTTAGAGGAATGAATCCATATCGCGCTTTGAAAAATAAAAAGGCAACGTCCACCCATTTTTATAAGCTCCAGTATAGGCCCACACCTTATCACTATCCACTGCCTTAAACTTAGGCATGCGCTTTACTTCTTTATGCCTAAGGCCTGTGATTGCTTTAAAACTAGCAAATGCGCCTAAATCAAGATTGAGCTTGTCGACTAAAAATACAAAATCATCATTTAATTGAGTTAAATCTGAACCTGTATAAGCGCCCTCTTTAGTCGTGTTAGAAATAAGTAATTCACTAGAATCTTTGCGATAGACTATATTTTTTCCATCTATGGTCAGATAAAAACTTTCGTCAAAAGTAAATTTTTTATAAAGGTAAGAGCCTGAGACGACTTTTGATAAGTCTTCTACTTTTGACTGAAGCTTACTATATGCCCCCATCGCCAAAATTAATGTTTTAACTTTAAGGATTGAACCATTTTTTAATTTTAATTCTATATAATTTGGATAAATTTCATAGGACAAATACGCGCTACTTATTCTATCAATAAATAAATTTGATAAATCTGCCTTTAAAAATTTTACAAATTCTGGAGGATTAAAAAAATAGGAATCTAAAGAAACCATACGATGAGACTTTTTTAACAATTTATGCTGACAATTTATTACAAGATTTGAAAATCTATCCTCTAATTTTTTTTCATCCTTTGCTGTAGTCCCAACGATCCATTGTTTTTGTGAAAAAACACCAGATGGATTGTGTCGCCTGTAAAATTCTTCAAAAAAAAAATAGGAATTAAAAAGCAGATCACCAAGGGGAGAAACATTTTCCTTTATTCCAAACAGTGATGCCGTTGCCGTAGATGTCGATGTACATGGTGGAAACATCGTGTTGTCACTTATTACTGCAAGCTTATATTTCTGACTTTTATTTACACGGCCATTTAAATTATAAATAAAAACATTGGAAAAGATTCCATCTCCAACGATCCCTAAGTCATAAATCTCAAATTCACTCATAAATATTGCCAAAGTTTTTTAAACTCATTATCGTCTTATATTCAAAATAATTCAAGATTAGATGGAGTTAAAAATGTCTCTTGATCAAAATGCGATTGTCTTTTCTGCTAATGAAACAAATTTAAATGCACGTTCAGTTATGAGCGTTTTAAATCTTATACTCAATGAACAATGTACTGTTCCCTTTATCGCAAGATACCGAAAAGAAGTTACAGGCAATCTCGATGAAATTCAAATTCGGGCCATCCAAGAATCCTATGAAAATTATATTGAACGTGAAAAACGTCGTGAGTACGTTCTAGATGCCATAAAGAAAATGGAACAACTAACTCCTGATCTAGAAAAAAAGATCAAGGCCGCTTCAACTATAAACCAGTTAGAAGATCTCTATGCGCCTTATAAGGCCAAGAAAAAATCGAAAGGAATGGTGGCAAAAGAAGCAGGACTAGGGCCACTTGCTGACTGTATTTTAACGGGGACAAAATCAAAAGAAGAATTAAAAAAAGAATTTGGAGATAAATTTAATCGGCCAGAATTTAAAATTAACTCTTTTGAAGATGCCTACTCTGGGGCCTTTGATATTATTATCGAAATGATGGCCCATGATATGGAAGCTAAAGAAACTCTTCGCCAAGATTATTGGCGAGATGCCGTTTTAAAATCTACTAAGCGAGATAAGGCCGAAGAAGAAGATAAAGAGTGGATGAAATATAAGGACTATTTTGAATTTAACCAGAAAATTTCTGAGCTTAAAGCTGAGAAGGCAAGCCACCGTTTTTTAGCGATGAGAAGAGGAATGACCTCAAAAACTTTAAAAGTTGATGTCGACTATCCAGAAGAAATGGCAACTGCTGTATTAAAAAAGAAATTTTTTGATACATCTAATTTAGGTTGTTTAAGTGATTTACAATTAGCTGCTAAAAAGGCCTACGTCAATTACATCCACCCATCACTTGACCTAGAAGTAAAAAGTGAATTGAAAAAAATTTCAGACGAAACTGCAATTTCAGTTTTTGGTATCAATTTAAAAAATCTCCTACTTCAGCCATATCTAGGGCCAAAAGCGGTCGTTGGGGTCGATCCCGGAGTAAGAACTGGATGTAAAATCGCAATTGTCGATAATACTGGAAAGTTTTTAGCAGATTGTGTGATCTATCCCCATGAACCACAGAAAAAAGTAAAAGAATCTGCCATGATTTTAGATGCAATCATTGAACAATTTAAAGTTGAACATTTAGCAATAGGAAATGGAACATTTGGAAGAGAGACGCTTCAATTCATATCTGAACATGTTAAGCCTGTAAAAGATGGCAAGGTTAAAGCGACTCTCATTTCAGAGGCCGGAGCCTCTGTTTACTCAGCATCTGAAATTGCGGCAGCAGAATTTCCAGATAAAGATGTTACAGTAAGAGGTGCCATTTCAATCGCACGACGATTTCAAGATCCACTTGCTGAACTTGTAAAGATCGATCCTAAATCTATTGGAGTTGGCCAATATCAACACGATGTAAATCAAGCACGTCTAAAAAAATCCCTTGAGGCCGTAGTTGAATCCTGTGTTAACTTTGTTGGGGTTGACTTAAATACTGCTTCTGCCCCACTACTTTCTCAAGTTTCTGGAATTGGGCCTGGCCTTTCGACAAATATTGTAAAATTTAGAGAAGGAAATGGAGCATTTAAATCGCGAGCTGACATTTTAAAAGTTCCGCGTTTTACAGCAAAAGTATTTGAGCAGGCCGCTGGATTTCTTCGAATTTATAATGGACTAGAACCACTCGACTCTACCTTCATTCACCCAGAGAGATATGAAGTCTTAAACTCATGGGCAAAGAAAAATAATGTAACAACAAAGGAATTAGTTTCAGATATTGAACTTATTAAAAAACTAGAAAAAGATTCAAGTCTAAAAAATGAAATAGGTGAATTAACTTTTAATGACATTGTAAAAAGTTTAAAGGCCCCCTCTCAAGATCCACGAACCGAATTTAAATCATTTGAATATCGAGCTGATATTTCTAAAATTACCGATTTAAAAATTGGAGAATGGTACCCTGGACTCGTTACAAACATTACTCAATTTGGTGCATTCGTAGATATTGGGATTAAAGAAAATGGACTTCTTCATGTCTCTCAAATTTCTGATAGCTTTGTGGAAAATGCTCTAGATGCACTAAAAGTAGGACAAGAAATAAAAGTTCAAGTTTTAGATATTGATCTTGATCGAGGAAGAATTTCTTTGACGGCCAAAAAAGGTCAGCAAACAGGAAGCATTACGGGCACAAAAAGCTCGAATGGAGAAAAAAGACAAAATTCATCATCTTCAAAATCAATACCTATGCCAGAGGCAAAATTAAAAAATAATGCTTTTCAAGGCCTTGCTGGATTAAAACTTAAGTAGCTTTAATCCCTCTTTTCTTCTGAAGTTTTTTAAAGCTGTCAATCAGCCGCTTATGTTTATCAAGGCCTTGAAGCTTAGAATCAGTCTTTGGCAGATTATAAAAGCGAACTGTTCCCTTTATAGTGCCTATAACATTTTTAATAACTTCTTCGCCAAACATTCGATTTAAGTTATGTTTATAATCTTTTATATTCATCTTTTTATCAAGTTCAATATCCAAGACAGTATTTAATGCTTGATAAAAACGTTTTCTCTCTGGAGTATTATCGTTAAAATTCATGAACATTTCTGCATAGACTTTTGCATTTTTAAATCGTTTGAGGGCCAAATAGGAAAGGCATTTGATTTCTAAAATATCACATTGGCCCCAGACTGAGTTTTCATCAAATGTTACACCAATAAGTTCAGAAACTTTTGTGTAATCATCAATTCCAGAATCATTAAGTTTTTTCAACAGATTTGAAAGTTCTTTATCGTTAAGTTTATGAATATTTAAAATATCATCACGAAATTTGAGTGCTCGATTATTATTATCCCAAATAAGATCATCGATTTGATAAATTTCTGAATAATTTGGAACAAGAATCCGACAAGCGTTAACGCCTAATTCATCAAAATCTGAAATATAAACTTCTTTTTTTAGATTTCTTAAAATGTTCATTAAATAGTTAAATTCATCTTCAGTTGATCCACAAAAATCCCAATCTTTAAATTTAAAATCTGGAGTACTTTTAAAAAATTTCCAAGATATAACACCAGTTGAATCGATAAAATGATCAATAATATTATTGTGTTCTTTTATAGCATTTTTATTAAATGTCGGGGGCATAATCGCGTTCATCCCTTCAAAGCTTCTGCCTTGTAAAAGTTCAGTCAAGCTTCGCTCTAGTGCCACTTCAAATTTTGGATGTGCTCCAAAAGAAGCAAATACTCCCCCATTTCTTGGATTCATTAATGTCACACACATTACTGGAAACTTCCCGCCTAAAGATGCATCTTTAACAACAATGGGAAAGCCTTCATTTTCTAATTTTTTAATCCCCTCTACTATTTTAGGAAATTTATTTAAAACGGACACTGGTACGTCTGGCAGTGTAATCTCTTCTGTAATAATTTTATTTTTAACCGCCCGTTCAAAAATTTCTGAAAGACACTGAACGCGCGCCTCAAATGCAGTATTTCCAGCGCTCATTCCATTACTCACAAATAAATTTCCAATTAAGTTCACAGGTATATAAACTATTTTTTTATCCGACTGACGCACATAAGGAATTGCACATACTCCCTTTTTGCTATCCCCTGAGTTTGTATCAATTAAATGACTACATTTTAATTCGCCATCTGGGTTATAAATTTTTTTTAGGTATTTATCCATTAAATCAGAAGGTAACGAATCTTTAGGACCTGGTTTAAACCATCTCTCTTTTGGGTAATGAACAAAACTTGCGTCTTTTATTTCATCACCTAAAAAATAGTCATTATAAAAATAATTATTACTTATACGCTCTAGATATTCACCTAGAGCAGATGCCAACGCTGCATTTTTTGATGTCCCTTTTCCATTTGTAAAACACATTGGTGAATCTGCATCACGAATATGCACCGACCACACATGAGGAACGGGATTTCGCCAAGAAGAAACTTCAATTTTAATTCCAAGGTCAACTAAAATTTTTGACATATTTAAAATTGTCTCTTCTAATGAAAGATCTTTACCTATGATACTTGTTTTTTGGGTTAATAAATCGTCTGTCAAAAACAATGAATCATTATTATCAGCTCCTAAAACAGTATGCGCCTTAATAATAAATTCAGGTTTTTCCTGGATGACTCTTTTGACGGTACACCGCTCGATTGATTTTAAAATCCCATCGCGATCATGCTCTGAAATGCTCATTGGCAATTCAACGTCGATCGTCCAAGTCTGTTTATATCTATTTTCTGGATCGATAATATTATTTTGTGTAATTTTAATATCATCAGTTGGTATGTTTCTTGCTTTACAATAAACTTTTACAAAATATCCTGCACACATCGCACTTGAGGCCAAAAAATAATCAAATGGGCCAGGGGCCGATCCATCTCCATTGTATCTGATCGGTTGGTCAGCAACGATAGTATAATCATCAAATCTGGCCTCAACTTTTAGATTTTCTAAGAACCGAATATTTACTTGCATCTTTTATACTCTCCCTAATCAATAATTTATTTTATATAAAAAAAGTCCATTTGGAGGTGCGACTTTCCAAAGATCATCCACAATTTTTGGGCCTGATAAATATTTTTTAAATTCACTCATTAAAATCTTTCCACTGCCAAGTTTCCAAAGTCCAGAAATAAGATGTCGATTCATCTGTTTTAAAAACCCATTCCCCACAATTCTAAATAAATAACACTCATAATTCTCATTATCTATCGTAAAAAGTGGATGTCCTCTAAATTCATTATTAAAGTTTACATTTTTAAGCTCACATTCAAAAATAGTTCGAATAGTCGATTTTACGTTGCTGCCCTCAGAATAAAAATTTTTAAAGTCATGCGTACCAATAAGGCCTAAAGAGGCCTCTTTCATAAGCTCAATGTCTAATGCATTTGAAATATTTGAGACAAATCGCCGATTGAGATTTTTAGGATCTTTTACATTGGTAAAATAATAACGGTATTCTTTTGATATCGAATCCAAATGAGGACTAAATTGCTCATCCACTTTTTCGCTGCTAATAAGTATTATATCCGATGGGAAAAATTCGCTACTTAATTTAATAATGGGATTTATTGAACTCACTTTTACAATTTGTGAAGCTGCGTGGACACCAGTATCCGTGCGAGATGCACTCATGGTTGTTACTTGTCCTTCAACCATTTTTGATAGCGCAATATTTAATTCATTCTGAATTGTTGGAATATCTTTTTGCCACTGAAATCCAGCGTAATTTGTTCCATCGTAAGCAATATTTAATTTGTAGTAATACATTTTTATAAGCATGCTAGGTATGATCCTAAACATGACCTCCCTAAATCGACCGCACATGTTCAAGTAATCGATATTCTTTTTTAAATTGAGATAGTGAAAAATAAACAAAAAAAGAGGCAATTACATAAGGAACGATGAAAGATATAAGTAGGCCTTTAAACGTTATTAAAATAGGAATTTTTCGATCGACGAAAACATCTGGCATAATATCTGGCCCGATATAATCAAAAATATTTAAAAGAATAATACCAAAGACTATCCCCATAAGGATTGAAATAATAATAATAAAATGTAAAAAGTAAGTCGTGGTCTTCTCTATTTTGACTGTCGATGCTCCTAAAATCCAAAAACTTGAAAGATCATTTTTTATCTTTGTAAAAAAGATGAGGAGTCCTGAATTAATACATAAAGAAACTAATAAGCTCATCGCCGCAAATAAAAAAACCATAACAGTCGATTCTAAATTTAGGGCCCATACCAAGGCCTCATTTTCTTTTTCCCAAGTGGACAATTGAAAATCTTTTGGAATAATCTTTTTTATAAGTTTTAGATTATTATTTCCATACAATCTTATGCGATTAACTTTTTTATCTCGAATTAAATTTTGCAGATAAGGCAAGCGAACCCAAACATGTAGAGCATCTAACTCCGGCACTGAAGTTGAAATAATCTTATCAACTAATATCGTTTGAGATCTTGGAACATCAATTAAAAGCGAATCAGTATGAATTGGTGATATTAATTTTACCTCTTCAGGTGGCGCAAGTTCAATTTTATAAGCGACATCATAAGGAATAACTGCATTTTTAAAATTTACTTCAGATAAAAACTCAGGTAGATAAAAATGAGTATCTATTCCATGAGCAATAACGGGCACAAGATAGCTCCGATACTTTAATAGCAACTCAATCTCATATTCAAGACTATGGGTAATTTTATATTTTACTAATTTGTCTATAAAGCTATTGAGCTCATCTTCATTATAATTCGTATCAAACTTAATTACAGATGACCCAATTACTGCCTTGGATCTATTCATTAATTTATTTTGAAGGCCCCCCATAGAGCTCTGAAGAATGACGAGCGATAGGCCAGAAATAAAAAGGCCAACGATCGCTAAAATTAGCAGTCGTTGGCGGTTTTTAGAAAGAAAAATAAATTTTAAAAAATAGCTAAAGTAACTTTTAAACATGAATAAACACTATGGTGCCTTTTCATAAAATGTCATTTTGCTTTTCACAAGATCTTCCAAATAGCTTGAAGGAGCATAACGATCACTGCTTACAGAGGTTTTAAAATTATTTAATGCCGCAAGGATTTTCTCTAATCCCTCATGATCTGCATAACGAAGCAATCCACCTCTAAATGGAGGAAAACCAATTCCAAAAATGAGTCCTAAATCTACATCTTTTGCAGAATTTACAATATTATCACTTAAAATTGCAGCGGCCTCATTTATCATTGGCAAAAATAAGCGCATTTGAATTTCTGTCTCTGACATTTTTTTAGATTCTTTTGGTAGGAGTGCTTCAACTTCTGCGTTGTTTGAAATAACTTTTCCCTTCTCATCATATAGATAAAAACCTTTCGAATTCTTTTTTCCTAAAAAGTTTTTTTCCACTAATTTATTTGACATCCCCGATGGATAGGCCCGCTTTCCAAGACCTTCATACATTACTTTTGCGACTTTTACGCCAACATCAATTCCCACTTCATCTAATAGTCGACATGGGCCCATTGGCATCCCAAAATTTAAAGCAGCAGCATCAATATCTTTTACTGAAACTCCTTCCTCTAATAAATATCCTGCTTCATTCAAATATGGCATTAAAATTCGGTTAACTAAAAATCCAGGGCCATCTTTTACAATGACAGGAGTCTTTTTTACTTTTAAGACCCATTTATAAACTGCTTCAACTGTTTCAGGAGCGACACTATCATGTAAAATAATTTCAACTAAAGGCATAAGGTGAACAGGGTTAAAGAAGTGTAGACCAACAAAGCGATCTTTATGTTCTAAAGCTTTTGCCATTTCTTGTACTGAAAGTGAAGAAGTATTACTCGTTAAGATACAATCGCGACGAACATACTTTTCTGTTTCTGAAAATACCTTCTTTTTAATATCCATATTTTCAACAACTGCTTCAATAACAAGATCAACTTTTTGAAAACCAGAAAAATCTAATTGAGGAGTAATTGAGCGTTGCTTTCTTTCAAACTCATCAGGAGATATTTTTTTTCTTTTTAAAGCACCAGAAAAATTTTGAGAGGATTGCTTTAGTCCTAAATTTAGTGCATCAACACTCAAATCTTTCATAATTGGATTCATATTCGCATCGGCCATAAGCCATGCGATTCCTCCTCCCATCGTTCCTGCCCCCAGAGCAGCTCCCCTTAATAGATTTGGAATTTCTTTAGTTGATTTTGGGCCTGTATATTTTTTTGCCCCTTCAGACATGAAGAAAATATGCTGTAGGTTTTTACTTTGTTCGCTTACCGCCAATTCTCCAAAGCCTTGGGCCTCTGAAGCAAGATAGCTAGTTCGCCCCTTAAGCATTCCTGCATCCATTACATCTAAAATTTTTAACGGTGCTTGGTAAAAGCCATTTGTTTTTTTAAGCACACTTTCTCTGGCCTTTTGAAATATAATTTTTCTTGTGACAAAATTTTCAGTGGCAACTTCTTTAAGCGTTCCTGTTAGGCCAAGTGATTTTGGAACATAATCAAAAAACTTGTGCGCAAAACTTAAAAGTTTTTCTTTTGGATAGACTTCTGCAACTAAACCTAGTTTTTTTGCTTTATCTGCGCGAAGAGATTTTCCAGTTAAGATCATATCAAGCGCATTAGGAAGTCCAATTTTACGAGGCAAGCGGTAAGTCCCTCCAAAGCCAGGCAAAATACCAAGTTTTACCTCTGGAAGACCTAATTGTGTTTTTTGAGAATTAGAAGCGATAATAACTTTACATGACAGAGAAAACTCAAGCCCCCCTCCAAGACATACCCCATCAACACAGGCAACCGTTGGAATTTTCAAATCCTCAATTTTGTTAAAAATGCTTTGCCCTTGTTCAGATTTATCAGCGGCATCGGCCTCACTTGATATAGAGGCGATTAGATTAATATCGGCTCCGGCCAAAAAGCAATTTTCTTTGTGAGTAAAAAAGATTGCTCCTTTTAATTCACTCTCTTTTTTATGTAATTCATCCACAATGCTAGTCAATTCTGTCATTGTTTCCACATCTAAAGTCGTCATACTTTTTGTGCAGTTATGGCCAAAACCGATATAGGCAACTTCATTTTTAATTTCAAAACTAATTCTTTTATACATCATAAAATTCCTTTTTTGCTTAGCTTCTTACTTAATTAAGTTTTCAATGATGACGGCACCACCTTGGCCTCCACCAATACATAACGAAGCAATCCCAAATTTAGCTTTTCGTTTTTTCAATTCATGCATTAAAGTAACGACAAGTCGTGATCCTGTAGAGCCGACAGGATGTCCTAGAGCAATCGCTCCTCCATTGACATTTAATTTTGTAAAATCAATTTCCCCAAAGTCGCCGGTAATATCAAACTTATCTCGAATACTTTTCTCTTTAAATGCTCGTGATACTGCCAATATTTGGGCCGCAAATGCTTCATTAATTTCAAGTAAATCAAATGAAGATAAATTCATCCCAGTTCTTTTCATCACTCCACTCATTGCATGAAGTGGGCCCATTCCCATTCTTTCTGGTTCTAATCCATGAAAGTGATAATCCACTAAACGAGCAATCGGTCTTAAATTATATTTTTTTACTGCCTCTTCCGAAGCAAACAAGAGAGCTGATCCTCCGTCTGTAATCGGACAACTATTTCCAATTGTTACTGTCCCAGATTTTTTATCAAAGTATGGTTTCATTTTGGCGAGACCTTCTACTGTTGAATTATCACGAGGACCAACGTCAGTGCTTAATAATTTTGTTAACCCGCCACCAACTGTGATTGGTAAAATTTCATCATTGAACTGACCTGCTTTCATCGCAAGAACGGCCTTTCGATGTGACTCATTGGCGTATTGATCTTGCTCTTCGCGAGAAATTTTTAATTCGCGTGCAAGTAGTTCAACAGTTTGTCCCATGTTCAATCCACAAAATGGATCAGTGAGACCTTGTTCAATTGCAATGATTGGAGTTAAGTAATTTGGCCTAAAGCTTGAAAGTGCCGATAATTTTTCTCCCATCGTTTTGGCCTTCATCAACTTGGCAAAAAGATTAGTCATCTCTTTACCGTAGATCAATGGCATTTGAGACATGGACTCAACCCCTCCCGCAATCACCACATCTGATCTTCCTGAAGCAATATTTAAATAGGCCTCTGAAACTGCCTGCATACCTGAAGCACAATTTCTATGGACTGAATAGGCCGACGTTTTTTTATGTAAACCAGCTTCTAGCGCAATAACTCTTCCAACATTTGGGTATTTTGCTGGTGTTCCTGTATTTCCAAAAATAACTTCATCCACAGCATCTACTGGAATTGTTGTGTTATCGATTAAATGTTTAACTAAGTACGCTCCAAGATAAGGGGCCTGCACATCTTTTAGATCTAGTCCGGCCTTAGCTTGTGGTGTTCGTTTTCCGTCAACGATAAAGACATCTTTCATTGCCATGATTTACTCCTAGTGGAATTATTGGGATTTTAATTATACTTAGGAATATTCTATTTTATATTTTGAAAGTTTTAAAGGATGGATTGTTTTTATTTCGCTAAAATAATGTCTGACAAAATAAGTAAGGCACCCTTATAGGGTGCCTCACAAAATTACAGAATTTGTTTTAATGTTTAAAATTTTACAACTAAACCAACACCGATTGCAGTTACATCTGCATCTTCCATTCTTTTAGAGATATTCTCTAATCTCTGTTGATCAGGATTTGATGATGATGCAATCTCTGAATCTGTACCAATTCCACTTGTTAGTGCTTTTGAGTAAATTAAATCCAAGTTTAATCCCACCGTCTCAGAAATATCGGCCTCAAGACCTAATTTCGCAGTACCAGAGAAGAAATTAGTCGAAACTCCTTCATCTCCTAATTGCACACCATTGTAGTAGTAACCTGTAACATCATCATACTTTAAAGATGTACGATTAAATCCAACCCCAAGGCCAATAAATGGTTTTACTTTTGAGTCAACAGTTAAAAAATATTTTCCTTGTGCTTCAACTGAAAGTTTTCCGTAGCTAATATTTCGAGCGCCGCAGTTGGTGCTTGTACAGATAACTGTTCCTGATGTGTAAACATTAGAAGTGTCTGTTGCAGATAGAGTCGTATAAGATAACCCAAGACCTGCTGTGATATTTGTATCTAATTTTGTTTCAACTTGAATACCTGCGTTTAATTTGGTTTCAAGATCAAGATTATCTTCGCCTTTTATTGACTGAGCTCCGATATAAGGAATTACTTTTGAATTCTTTTCTATTTTTGGCTCAACTTCTTTTGTTTCAATTATTTTTTCAATAACGATTGGAGCTGGAAGAGGGGCCGGGGCCATAATTGGTTGTGGAGCAACTGGAGCAGCTTGTACAACTTGAACCTTATCTTCATTTAGATTATTTAGGCCTTTTGTAAAAGCATCATTTAACTTATTACTGAGAGCAATCTCTTGTTTTACTCTTATATCTTCAATTTTCTTTTCAACCATTAATTTATTTCTTTCTTCAAGTTTCTCTCTTCTTTTTCTTAAAAGCTCAGAAGGTGATAATTTTCCTTCAACTTGAATTGTATCCATTTCTAAAGCGCCACCATCTTGTAGTAACTCTTCAGTATCGTCATATAAGTCTTGTGCGAAAACTGTCTGTGAAACTCCCATTGTCATTGCCGACAATAAAAAAAGCGACATGAAAGAAAGTCTACGTTTTTGTGTCTTCATATAATCTCCTTAAATTCGATATAAACTGATACTTTTATACTCTTTAAGAAAACTTATAACACAGCTAGATATTTTAGCATCCTAAAAGTAAAGTTCATGAAAATATTTCATAGAGTACTATTTATTGAAGCGATAATATTGAAATTTCTTTTGCTGTCCATTATCAGCGATAATGGCATTAATTTTACACAAAAGTTGGGTAGAACTCGGCGTACACTTCGAAATATCACCTAGATAGCGCCTTTTAATGACAGATAGAAGGGAGGTTACGATTGTTACAATAACTGCGAGTAAAAAGATGTACTCTACCGCAGTTTGCCCCCTATCATTATGTACTATTTTAACTTGTTCCATCGCTCTATCTCTAATAAGGAGGACATTGTCCCTAAATATGAATCGTTAAAAGGCCCTAAATAATGCACATTCTGCGCCTTTTTTAAAAGCATGGGCCCCAGATTAAAAATGATATTACTTAAACGGCCTTTGAAACGATACTCATCAGTCACTTTTAAGTCATCTGGTGCCTCTTCAATAAATAAGTCATGGGTATAACTCATCTCTAAATCCTCTATTTTGGGAATAAAATAAGGAAACAAATACTGAATATCTTTTATAAGGTCGGCAATAATTTGTTCGCGCACAAACTTTATCTTTGTTCCATTTCGTTTAAAAATAACGATATTCGCAATTATTTTTGTCTCAGATTGAAAGTAAAGTTCAATCATAGGAGATTTAGTACTTAACTTTAAGGCCGAAGAGAATGCTAATCTTTTCCCTACGAGATGTTCTGGAATGTCGGCAAGTAAAAGTTCAATATTTAGACAATTATAAACATTTTTTACATTATCAAAACTGATTGGCATCCCAATTGATTGTGCTCCGATAAATAGTAACTTTTTAGGTGTTACATTGCCTTCATAACTTAAAAGACTGATGTCTTTTAGATAGTCATTTTGTATTTTAACATTGTCGAGATTCACCCGTCTAAACTCTCCTCCTAAATTTTTAAACTCCATACTTAGATCTTCAGTAAGCTTAATATAATTTAATCGGTAATAAGGAGAGAGAAGAGATAGAAAAACATGAAACAATTCTGCTTTTGAGCCATTGATTGAGAAATGCGAATGAAAATAACCTCTTGCCAGATATATAAATAAACTTAGCTCATCGTTAATATCGGTCGCATTTTTTGACAGCACAACATTTCTTTCAATAACATTTTTTAGAAAATGATCAAAGATGACCTGCAATGACGAAGGCATTTTATCTTTTGCCAAAAAATAAAAGCGATCATTTTTTTTATTTATAATTAAACTCTCAGAAAAACTTTTTAGAAAATCATTGAATTCTTGATTAAACTTTTCTTCTGGAAAATTTTGGCCTTGAATATAAAAAAGTTTAGGGAATTTTCTTTGCAGCTCAACTAAATTTAAAAATGGACTCCTGCCGAGGACAACTGATTTTTTTCCAAAATAAAACTGATTAGAGTTTTGCTCTAAATACGTCTCAAGACTTATTAAAGGTAACAACTGATTTAGATTTCCCCAATTTTTTAAATAGCATAAGTCTAAAAGAGTGAGTGAATTGGCAAAGAAATCACCATGATTAAAGCGTTCATCATCTAAAACTAAAACAGATTTTGATTTTTTTAAAAGAGATATTGATAAAATATAACTAAGATAATTATTTCCAACAATTGCGTAATCAGTTTTCGATTTAATCATAATAACTCAATTTCTTTGATCAGGCCTCTAAATGTTTTTTCCGCTTTCATCGAAAGCTGATTCCTTATATCTTGATCGTTCTTTATCGCTTTTAGTCCACTATAAAAATTATAAAACGATTCCGGATTTTTTAGAACTAATATTTCATTTGGAGATAAGGCATTTACAAAATCATATTCAGTCGATCGATGAATCAAAGGGCCAATCATTACTTTTGCTCCCATTAAATAAGGCTCTAAAACAGAGTGAATCGATCTTTCAAACCCCCCTCCGACATAAACTAGAGGAAAATAGTTATATAACTCACATAAAATTCCTGGGATTGCTACAATTACAATTGGTGCCTTAATTTCAGTGGTCTCGAAATCAAATAAATCACTCTCAATGCCTGTAATTTCTTTGAGAGTCGAGCTTAATTTCTTGATAAATTCTAAATCTAACTTGTGAGGAGCGATAAATATTTGCAATTTTTTTTCCGCAAGCTTAGTTCGTAAAACTTCATCTTTTAAAATTGAACAATCTGAAGGCCACATACTGCCGACGAGTAATGCTTCTTCAAATTGATTCTTCTCTATAATATTGATTAATCTTGCAAAATCAGCACGCGCTTCAACTAACTTAGCGATATCATTTTTACGCTCAATAATTCTTGGAATTCTAAAATCAAAGGAAGACGATTTCTTTTGAGCAAGATTTAAAATTTGATCTCTTTCAAATTCTGACGATGCAACAATTAAATCAAATAACTTAAAACAATATTTTTTGTACCATGACCAATTTTTTGTGGCCCCAGAAATTAAAATTAATTTTTTATTTAAAAAATGAAAAAAAAGAAGCTCAGGGAAAAAATCATAGCGGCATAAAACTAATTTATCTGCAGTAACAAAACTAAATATACTTTGAAAATATAAAAAATTAAATGGAAAAAAACTCAAAAGTGGCAAACGATAAATTCTCAATTGTTTTGGATAAGATGAAAATAAATTCTCTATTTTTTTCTCTACGCTTTCAGAGGTAAAAATAAGTTCAATCAGTTTGTTTTGACTTATAAAGTAATGAATCAGAGGTAGCGATTGCTCTAACTCGCCCTCACTTGAAACATGAAAAAGATAATCTGCCTTTAAATTAGATTCTTTAAAACTTAGAGACTTTTGATTGAAAATATTTTTTCGTTCAAAATTAATTCGCTTGTTTAAAAATGGAATAAAGTTTTTTAAAACAATAAAAACTGGGGCCAGTATCAGACGCAGAATAAAAATAAAAAGAATTAATATAAAAAATAACAGTTTATGCATTTTTTTAAGCATAAAAAAGCAGTGCCAGCTTGTCACTCAATTAAGTTTTAAACCTGATCTTTGTTAACTTATGCGACCTTTTTTCCTGACTTTCTCTTACATTTGCTTTTTTTCAAGCGCTAAGTTGTAAAAAACATTGTTTAATTGATTAAAACTAACCACTATTAAGCCTCGTAATTTTAAAGAGGGGATAAAAAATGTTATCGAACGAAAATGTTACTTACAATCACGGCCATAGCGCTATTTGGGAATGCTTGGGCAGATGACGCAAAAACAGAAGCACCAAGTAATTTAGGGATCTCTTACCATGGTGAATATTACATTCTAAGAGACAGCACACTAAATTCACTTACTGACACGAGAACTATGCATAGTCCAACTGTTTCATACAAATTGCCAATGGATATGAAAGTAACTCTTTCAAGTGAATTTAAGTACTCAAAGTCGGCTTCAGTTTCATATCCAAACAGATTATATAGAGCATTACTTTCATTCTCTAAGTCAAATATTCTAACTGAAAAAGAATTTGGATTTAAAGTTGATGCTGGCATTGCAAGAAGATACTTTGATGTCCAGTCTCAAAATAACGCGTTAATTAGAAGTTATGGTAATAACAGAGTTAATATAACTATTTCTAAAACATTTGGAGAAAATAATGCTTCGTTATTTGCTCAAATTCTTCAAAACGACACAAAAGTCGATAACATTGATAACTGGGAATATGCTCTAGAATTAATCCCAACAATCAATCTTCAATTAACATCTGATTTATCTTTTACGTTTACAGATGACATCAATATTAATACTGCAGAAAATTCTGGCGTAAAAAACTCGGTTAAAATGAGCCATGAGGCATCGTTTGCAGTTTTAACTTATAAACTAAATGATCTTTACAGAGTGTATCTGCAACCAAAATGGAATCATGATGGTGATTTCCAAACTGATTCAACTTCAGACAATTTAGAATCATATCTAGGTCTTACTCATACATTATCTCCAAAAGCATCTGCAACTGCCGAGCTAGGATGGACATTAATGGAATCGCATGACGGAAAATTCTTCTCAGATAAAAAGAAGTATCCAGAGCTTGCGTTCTACCTAACGTTGCGTTTTAGTACCTGACCTTTTAATTTAGGATATCCCAAGGCCCAGTGTGATCTGGGCCTTTTTTTTAATTTTTTATCCAATATGCCGATAATCTTGCTGGGCCTTAAATGATTTAATTTATAAGGATGAATTATGTCGGCAAATTTAAAATTAAAAACAACAGAGTTAATCGATATTATTCACCCATTAGACGAATTAAAAGCACAAACTCTAAACCACGATCATATTTTTGAATTAAAACAAGACTTCAAGTCATTAGGTTTTGTAAGCTTATATGATCTAAAAGAATTTCAACAAAGTACCAATTTTGATTTCACTGACTATGAAATCAGAGGAAATTCTGATT
The DNA here is from genome assembly GCA_964583925.1 of uncultured Bacteriovorax sp. Lineage (GTDB taxonomy): Bacteria > Bdellovibrionota > Bacteriovoracia > Bacteriovoracales > Bacteriovoracaceae > Bacteriovorax. The sequence continues at coordinate 8,493 of CAZOXW010000017.1, read as the reverse complement.
TTAAATTTAAAAAATTTTATGAACATCCTTATTTTCAACGAAGAAAACCGCAACTAGTTAGCAGTGAGAGCTTAATTGAGAGCGATGACGAAGAGTACTACTTACTAACTAAAGGGCAAAAAAATGGCCCTTATAATTTTTCTGAATTAAAAGAACTTATTGAAACCAAAAATGTATTAATTACTGATTTAGTTTCTTTAAATGCAGGTCATACTTGGACTAAAATTTATCAACTTGAAAACTTTGATCGTCGAAGTCTTAAAATCAACGAAGAACTTCCAGGCCTACCAAGTATAGAAGACTTAAAAGATGAGAGCGAAGAAATTAGCAGCTCTATGCCACCAGAAACCGAGGCCATTATGGGGCTTGCTTACCTTGGTAACTTAAAACGTGGAAAAGCAATTGAAAGACAAAAAGAAGAGCATTTTGAAGAAGAAATAAAAAAACATAATAGTGGAAATTTAATTTATAAACTAATTTTTATAGGTTCCATGATTGGAATAGTTTACTTGGGGATTGGCCTAAAAAAAGTACTACTTGATTCCCCTTTTAAAAATGATACTCCCGCCGTTGGTGAGCAAGAATCCAGCGATATTGATGAGACACTTTCTCTTGAAAGTAGTACAGGAGATGAGTCTGCAATAAATATTATGAAGTCGATAAAAAAAGATCAAGGTGGGCCAAGTAATATTATCCGCTCAAATCGAATGGAAGGACGTAAACTCGAACCGATTAGACCGAATCGTAACAAGTCATTCACTGATACAAACAAATTTAGAAACAGCACTAACGCACCTTTTGAGTCTGAGCACAATGATAGCTACTATTATAGTGAATCGGCCCCGATTGAACTTGACCCCGTTCAATCGCAGGTATCAAGAGAAACCATGAATCCAGAGAATCCAGTGGGCATGCCAGGGCCTGTCCCTTCAAATGATCCACTGTTTAATCAAGAAATAGATAACTAGTCTTTAGGTTTATCTGATTGACATTGCCACTCTAATAAATTCTTTCTAGAATTATACGCTATGAAAGAAATCACCAATGAATTATTATCACAGTTTCGCGCTCCAGAATTTCCAGGATCTTTTTTTATTAGTTTTGAAGGAATTGAAGGAGCAGGAAAATCAACGCAAATTGTTCGTTTAAAAAATTTTTTAGAAGAAAAATCATTTCGAGTCATTATTTTAAGAGAACCAGGCGGGACAGCTTACGGAGAAAAACTTCGCTCAGTAATCCTTCAAACAACGACTGAAATTGCCCCACTTGCGGAGGCCCATCTTTTTGCCTCTTCTCGCGCTCAATTACTTTTAGAAGTCACATTAAAAGAATTGGCAGTGCCAAATACAGTAGTTATCTATGATCGTTATATCGACAGTTCTCTCACCTATCAAGGACATGCCAGAGGGCTTGGTATGCATGCCATTATGAGCATCCACTCCACATTTCCTTTAACATTGGTTCCTCATTTAAGTTTCTATTTGAGAATCGATGAGAAAACTTCAGAAAAAAGACAACAGATGAGGAATGCACCTAAAGATTATTTTGAATCAAAAGGCATTTCATTTTATAAAAAACTAATTGAAGGTTATGATACACTTCTTGAGCTATTTCCTCATCGAATTATAAAGATAGATGCATCAAGGCCAGAAAATGAAATTGCTCAATCAATTACTGATATCGTATTAAAACTAGTTACAAAAATGGATCAGCATGATTGAAGAAGATGTGATTTATCAGACTTTAAAAAATAAATATGATAGCAACAGTCTTGCTCATTTTTATATTTTTAAAAAAAATAGTGATAACGACTCCGATTATAATATTTTTTTAAAGCTATTATCTAAAATCACTGGCGAACAAAATAAGTCTCACCCTGATTTTCTATTTTTAAATATTGAAGAAGGTGAAAAAAATTATAAGGTTGATTCAGAAGAATTTAAAATCTTAAATAAATTTATTGGATATCGTCCAAATAAATTAAAGCATAAATTTATTGTAATCAGCGATGCCGAACTAATTTCCCTTGTTTTATATAATAAGCTCCTTAAAACCTTCGAGGAATTAGACCATTTCCAAACAATCATTTTAATTACAGGCCCTCATGATCAATTGCCAGAGACCATTACAAGTCGCGCAATTACGCTCTATGAAAATAGCGAAGTTGCATTTAACCGCAATGAGGAAATTGAAGATTTTTATACAGTGGGATTATCTGACTTTCTAAATATTGGCCACAAACTTTCAACGCTGAAACTATTAAAAACGGCCGACCAATTTAATGCAAGCTCTAAAGTTAAAAATGCACTATTAATGCCTTAAGCATTGACTTTATTCATTCCATCATTGATGCTATACGTTTAAAATAATCATAGCGACAATTGGATTAGTCCATGGAAAATATTGAAAATAAAGAACTAGAAATCGAAATCATTACAGAAAATGAAAGTGAAATAGAATCGTCCGCCCCTTTAGACAGAGAAGAAAGCGAAAACGATGACGAAGACCGCGGACGTTACAAAGATGGTGAGCTACTTACGCTTGTTAGAGTGCGCTTTCCGGGTAACGCAAGATCATTTCCTTTTTTAATTGGCAAAAGAAAATTTCATTATGGCCAGAAAGTTGTAGCAATGAGTGACCGTGGAATGACGGTTGGATATGTTAACTCGATTCCTTATGAAATCCCGTTCAACAAAGGTATGTTGCCGCTTAGATCAATTTCAAAAGTTGCAACAGAAGATGATATTAAAGCTCAAAAAGATTTTCGAGACTCAGAAAAAAAGGCCGAGGTAATTTGCCTTCGGCTAATTGAAAAATACAATCTAGATATGGTTTTAACTCATGTTGAATTTATCCAATTTGGGAAAAAAGCAGTTTTTTACTTTAATGCTCCTGAGCGAGTTGATTTCCGTGAACTGGTTAAAGATCTTGTTTACGATTTAAAAATGCGAATTGAATTGCGACAAATTTCTGTTCGTGATCGGGCCGCTGCATTGGGGGCGGTTGGTTCGTGTGGACTACAAACTTGCTGTTCATCTTTTTTAAAAAATTATGGAAATGTGTCTATCAAAATGGCAAAAAACCAAAATCTGGCCCTTATTCCATCAAAACTAAATGGAGTATGCGGTCAGATCAAATGTTGTATTAAATTTGAAGATGATGTCTATGCAGATAAACGCGCAAATCTTCCTAAAGAGCAAGCTATAATAAAAGTAAAAAATGGCGATATTGGAAAAGTTTTAAAATTGCATTTATTAATTGAGCAGTTCGAAATGTTAACTTCTAATGGTGCCAAACGACGATATGCTGTAAATCAATTTAACCCGGAATTGGCACTACCTGAAAATTATCGCTTCCCTGAAACTTTTGAACATATTGTTGATGAGACAAAAGAAGTCATCGGCCTTATAAAAGCAGAAAAATTAGTCTCTGATCGTTTTATGAAAGAAATGGAAGAACTAAAAGAGAGCGATAATTCTGGCCAAGAAGATGAAGACGACGATGATTTTGAATTCCATGATAACCTTAATAAGGATATGGGTAAAATTCAAAATGAATTGGCACAGATTGAAAAGGAGACAGTCGCTCCACAAAAAAATCATAATCAGCCCCCTCGGCATCATAATCATTCAAATAATCAAAACCGCCCAAAGCATGGCCCAGGAAATAAAAACCGCCATCATCAGAATAGACGGCCTAACCATAATCAGGGTAATCAGGGCGGCCAGAGCAATCACTCAAACAACACTCAAAACAAAAAACCAAGACAATAAGTTAAATTGAGCTAAGCTCATATTGTCGTATGAGATAACGTATAAAATCGGCAAAAACAAGAATTGAGATGATAGGTATTAACGGGATTAAAACCAGTGAGACTGATCCCACCAGCGTGATTAAATTTAAAAAAATTGTTATAAAAATTAAATTTTTAAAGTGACCAGATATAATCATCCGAGACCTTATAAACGTTTCAATCGCTTTTTTATCTTCTAAAATTGCAACAAAAGTATAGACGATAGAAAATAAAAACACGTACATCAATAAAGGAAGAGTTAGGCAAATTATCAAAAGAAATGTAGGGAGATCAGAAACAGTTAGTAAATAACCGACTAGGCCAATAAACACAAAGATTGGTATTGATAGAAAAGTAGAAACGACAGATACAAGAAAGTTTTTAATTGATAAAAAAGACCAAAAATAATCTAATATTTTAAAATCATCATCAATTCTATAATTATTTAAAACATTAATTAAACCAAAGATCATGAAATGAGAAAATATAATCCCAAAAAACTGAACTCTCCCCATCAAAATAGAAAATGAAATAAAACCGGCCCCCATTAAATAAAAAACAATGACATTAGGCCAAATCGTTGTCCATGCTTTTTTAGTTAAATATGTCGGCCCAATATTATCAGCAAAGTCTGGTGGAATTCGCATTGTATTTAGAAATCACAATTTTTAGGAGTTCTTGGAAATGGAATTACATCACGAATATTATTCATTCCTGTAATATACATTATTGCTCGCTCAAAACCGAGTCCAAATCCTGCATGAGGAACAGAGCCAAACCGTCTTAGATCAAGATACCACCATAGTGGTTCTTTATTCATATTCAATTCATCCATTCTCTTTGTCAGTTTATTTAGATCGTCTTCTCGCTGAGAACCGCCAATAATCTCCCCTACACCTGGAACTAAAATATCCATTGCACGCACTGTTTTTCCGTCTTGGTTTAGCTTCATATAAAACGCCTTAAACTCTTTTGGATAATCAGTCACAATCACCGGTCTTTTAAAATGTACTTCGGCCAAATACCTTTCGTGCTCAGTTTGAAGTTCTTTCCCCCAACCAACGGCATATTCAAATTTTTTCACAGAAGGATCTACTTTAGATAAAATCTCCATTGCTTCTGTATAAGTGATTCGAGCAAATTCTGAATCGCGTACATGTTTTAAAGTTTCCATATGATTTTCAGGTGCCGTTGTCTCTTCTCTTGTAAAAAGAAAATTTAACTCATCTTCGCAATGTTCGATGGCGTAGCTTATTAAGTATTTAATATAGTCAGTCCCAAGACTGGCAACTTCATCAAGATCGGCAAAAGCAACTTCTGGTTCAATCATCCAAAACTCTGAAAGATGACGAGCTGTATTTGAATTCTCAGATCTAAAAGTTGGCCCAAAAGTGTAAACACTTCCAAGTCCCATGGCATAACACTCACCTTCTAGTTGACCTGTCACCGCTAAGAAAGTTTCTTTTCCAAAGTAGTCTTTTGAAAAATCGAGTTTCCCATCTTTTGTCTTTGGAGCTTTTGCGATATCAGATGCCATTGTTGAAATTGTAAACATCTCTCCTGCACCTTCTGCATCTACTCCTGATACGATAGGTGAATTTAAATAATAAAATCCACGATCAGAGAAAAATTTATGAGTAGCAATTGCAAGATGATGTCGCACTCTCATTACAGCACCAAAGAGATTCGTTCTAATTCTTAAATGGGCCACCTCTCTTAAAAACTCTAGAGACGTTGCCTTTTTTTGAAGCGGATAAGACTCATCAGTCTTTTGATAGATAAAAACTTCTCTTGCTTGCATCTCTATTGTTGGAGTTTTACCTCCTCCCATTACGAGACGACCTGTAATTGAAACAGATGAGCCAGTGATTAATGAGGCCACCTCTGCATAATTAGATAAGACTTCGTCTGCTACGACCTGAATCGGCCTTTGAGATGAACCGTCATAGACAACTAAAAAAGAAAATTTCTTGGAATTTCTAACAGATCGAATCCAACCTTTTATCGTTACATCTGTATCAATGATTTGATCTTTAAAAATATTTTTAATCTGAGTTCTATTCATACACTATCCTTTTAAATATTTTGATTTAATTTTTTCAACTTGAGATAATTCTAGACGTGCACCAAATTGAGTTACCAAAACAGAAGATGCAAGACAAGCAAGTTTGGCACTCTCTGCATAACTTAAAGAATGATTTATCCCATATAAAAATGCTCCTGCAAATAAATCTCCAGCTCCATTAGTATCTACCGCATCTACTGGCATCGTCACAATGTGAATATCTTTCGTTCCATCGTAAACTAATGCGCCTTTGGGGCCCAAAGTAATCGCAAAAGTACTTGCTATTTTTTTTAGCTCTAGAGAAGCTTCTTCCACTGTCGCTTTTTCTGTAAAAGCTTTTGCCTCTGCTTCATTACAAAATAAGAGATCTACTTTATTGCCAATCATTTCTTTTAGGCCGTCTTTAAAAAACTTAACCATATTAACATCCGAAAATGTTATGGCCGTTTTAATTCCGTTTTTTAAAGCGTATTCGCGGGCCTCGACACAAGCAGATTTTCCAGTGGGGCTTGCGACTAAATAGCCTTCAAGATAGAGCCAATTAGAATTATTAAGCTCACTATAATCAATTTCTTTGTTTGAAAAACTCGAAGTAATTCCAAGAAAAGAGTTCATTGTTCGATCAGCGTCAGGAGTAATGAGAACAATGCACTTGCCAGTAATTCCTCCCTCTAGACTTTCAGCATGCAAATTCGTTTGCACGCCATTTGCTTTTAAATCTTTAAAGTAAAATATTCCGGTTTCATCTTTGGCGACCTTGCAAGAATAAAAAGATTTTCCACCAAATTGAGAGATGGCAATCATTGAATTCGCCGCAGACCCCCCACAAGACCGCTTATGCGATATTCCATGTAAAGCATTTATAATCTCATTTTGTCTTTTTTCATCTACTAAAGTCATTAGACCCTTTTCGATATTGGCATTTTTTAAATAATCTGCCTCAACTTCAAACTCCATATCAACTAATGCATTTCCTAAACCATACACATCATATTTTTTTGCCATCACATATCCTTCTCGCTAAAATGATTGAAGTCATTATATTAGATCAGAGACAAGAAATGAATAAAAATAAAGAAACCCGACTAGTATATTCAAGTGACGGAAGTCATTTGCGCCAATGCAAAAAATGTGGAGAAGATCCATGTGAATGCAAAACTGCTCTCTCTAGTATTGTCCCAATCATACCCTCTAAAGTGACATTGAAGATACGAATTGAAAAAAATCAACGCGGTGGAAAAACAGTGACCATTATCTACGACTTGCCTTACAACCCTACCTACTTTGAAGATCTTACAAAAAAACTTAAAAATCAGCTTGGAACAGGAGGAACCTTCAAAGATAACATTGAGATCCAAGGTGATCATTCGACAAAAATTGCGCAGTTTTTGTCCAAGCTTGGCTTTAAAGTTAAAGGTATTGGAGTCTAAATGAATTTCAGTACAAATTTTTATCTTTCATTACTTGCTTCATTTTTCATTATCTCAGCATCTTTCATTTTTTTTAACTTTATCGCTGGCCTCATAAAAAAGAAAAAAGGTTCTTGGTATGGATCACTAAGAATTAGAAAACACCAAATTTTAAATGAAAATAATATTGAATATGGACTTTTAACCATCGTCAAATACTTTAAATGGACACTTCTTATTCTGCAAATATATCTCGCTATCCCTTATGTCCTAAAAGAGGAAGAATCAACGAGGGCCTATGCTGAATCTATTTTAGATAGCATATTTTCAGGCGTAAGCTCTATTTTTTCTGAAATAACTCAATACATTCCAAAACTAGTTTTAATCTTAATTATCATTTTTATTTCAAGAAAACTTATTCAACTTATAAATTTTATATTCTCTAAAATTGAAAATCGAGAACTAAGCATCGACAACTTTTATCCTGAGTGGGCAAGTACAAGTAAAAAACTTATCAGTTTTTTTATTCTGGCCTTTACTTTTGTTATTATTTATCCCTATCTCCCTGGATCTGGCTCAAAAGCACTTGAAGGAGTCTCTGTTTTTTTAGGACTTCTTGTCTCATTAGGATCTTCATCGGCCATTTCAAATCTTATCGCTGGAATCATGCTTACCTATATGCGCTCTTTTAAAGTTGGCGACTACATTAAAACAGGAAATCAAATTGGCAATGTCATTGAGAAAGGAATGACAGTAACAAAACTTTGCACTTTTAAAAACGAAATTGTTGTCTTACCAAATATTCAAGTCCTAAATTCCGAAGTCATTAACTACTCGGAAAAAGCAAAAAATAAAGAACTTATTTTACATACCACTGTCACTTTGGGGTATGATACTCCATGGACAAAAATTCACAGCATGCTCCTAGAAGCGGCCAGTTTGTGCAAGCTAGTTAACCAAGATAAAAAAGCTTTTGTTTTACAAACAAGTTTAAATGATTTTCATATTTCATATGAACTTAATATTTATACCGAGCATGTCGCCTTAATCCCAAGGGTTTATAGTGAAATCCATCAAAATATTCAAAGTGTGTTTGCAAAATATCAAGTTGAAATTATGTCACCAGAATTTACTGTCTATAGGAGTAATCCAAAAAATACTATACCCAATTAAAACTGCCCTACAATAATGGGGATACCAAAAAATAAAAATGATAGCTCTCTAGT
>CAZOXW010000016.1:0-61489 GCA_964583925.1 uncultured Bacteriovorax sp. | reverse complement strand
TAAACCCAACATGTCTAATAGTCTTAGAACAAGGGCCCAAACTTCAGCATCAGCGCAAGCAGTAACAACTGGTGAAGGTTATGTCCTGCTCGATAACCCAATTATCTTATCTGGAAATAGCACTCTTTCTTCAACGGTTAGTTTAAATAAGTACCGATCAGTGAAAAGCATAACAACTGATTCTTTTTTAACTGGAAATGCCAACTGCTATGGACTTAGTTATTGCTTTGAAGTTAAGGCCGATGAAACATCAGCATCACCTCTACAAACAACAGATGGCAAATGGGGATTTGATTCTACCACAAACGAATTTTTACAAGTAAACTCTTATTTCCATATCAATAAAATTATAAATCAATTTGTCTCAGACTTAGACTCTGCATATAGTAGTGCTTATGTGGCCTCATCTCCCTATTATGATACCTCTCTCCCACTTTCAAATCAGCAGGCAACTTCGCTTTATCGCTTTATTATTGATTCGCCTCTTGAGGCCTATGCTGCTTGTGATTATGCAGACAATGCTTATTATAGTAATGCATCCAATGTTTTATGCTTTGGATATACTTCAAGTGCATCTGATTTAAAATGGGCCGAAGATAGTTCCATTATCTATCATGAGTCCGGACATTTTTTACAATATCTTCAATTAAATTTAAGAAACTACGGCCTATTAAAAAAGGCCAATATGGGAAATTTTTTCTATGATGAAGCGGGCTCCATAGGTGAAGGGCTTTCAGATTATTTTTCATATTACATCAACCAAAGGACACATTTTTCGGAGTGGGCCGCTGGACGATATTTAAATTCAAGTCGTCCAATATCAGAAGATGATTCGCTACATATCAGTGGATTATCTAAAACTTCTGGTGAGCGACTTTCCTACCCCGATTTTTTAAATTATGATCCAAATAACCACACAACACCAACAGAAGATATCCATATTGCAGGAATGGTTATCTCACACTTTTTAGTTGCCTTAACTGAAGACCTAATGGACAAATGTTCAATGTCAAAAAGAGAAGCGCAGACGCAAGTGATGGGGCTAATCACTGAAACAATGGCAGAGTTGGGTGACTTAAATAGTGTTGGAACTGTTAATGGTGCTCCTAATCGAGTCAACTTAAACTCAACTTATGCGTATGAATGGCAATCAAAAGTTAATCCATTAAACTATCGATCTTTTTCTCAGACCCTTGCAAAATTTTTATTATTAAGCCTTGGTAATCCTAGTTTAAATCGGTGTAATGGAACAATCTATACGACTGATCAGATAGAAAAAATATTTGATGACTACGGCCTTTTATTATTTAGAACATATAATCAACACCGAAATCTAGCAAGCGATCTAGTACCAGCATTCAATAACACTCCTGTAACTGCAACAAATAGAAACAAAAGTTTACTAATACAAAAAGATTTAATTAAACTTGATCCGACAACAAATGCGGCATCCGCCTATATAATTGATAAGCAATCGATTGTTGCTTCTGGAATAAGTTCACTTCAATCGGCCGGTTTAATTGGCTCTCTATCAAGCCAAACTCCAAGTGACCTTGGATTTAATAATGGAAATGGTAAAGTTTCACCGGGAGAAGTTGTAGGTATTGCTCTCAACCTCTACAACAACTCGAATGCCACGATGGGAAATGTTCAAGTTCTGGCCAATGATTGGAAAAATTTAGGAACGAGTGGCAAACCTTGTATCTATAACTCAGCGATGGCCAATGATTATGATTGGACAACGGAAACAGAAGGTGGAGAATCGTGTAGTACCGTGACCGCAGCAAGTGATTCAGATTTTTCCCCAATCTGTGTAATGCAATATAATGGTGAAACTGCCACGACGTGGGTCTCTCAAAAAGTTTACAAAACAAAGCTCGCCCTAGATAGTAACTTTTGCTTAGATCCAACCAATGATTCTAGAGATTGTTTTATTCGTGCTATAAAAGGAGCAGATCAGGCCAATTATTCCAAATTAAATCCTAAGAAAAATTGGTTTCAAACAATGCAAGATCCAAATACTTCAACAGCATACAGTCTCGATTGGGGCAATGTTGTCTTATTTGAAGTTTCAAAACATATTCCTCCGGGAACTGTCATTGATTGTCGCTTTAGAGTACGCTTCACTAATTGCGACGACTGTTATCACGATAGCTCCCGAAGTAATTATGATTTTAAAGATGAGGATTATAACGGCCCGAAACCTTATAAAAATATTCATTTAAAACTTACGATTATAGATTAATATGAAAAAATATAGTTTAATTACATTCTCATTTTTAATCGCCATAAGTATTTTCATGTTATTAAAAATGCCAAAAGAAAAAAAGTTAATTTCTAAAATAAATGAATATCAAACGTTTTTTAAAACCCCTTCAAGAGAAATTGCAAGTTATAAATCAACTCCAGAGGATTTAAAAAAAGCACAGCTTCTAGATTCATCAAAAAAATCTCGCGAAAGCGATACTGATTTTCTAAAAAATATCCCCCAAAGAGAAGGCAGACTTCTCATTGGTGACAATATCAATACTTACAAAAATGCTTTTTTAAAATTAGAAATGATAAACGGCCATAAAAAAAACTGGAAAGAGATGCTAGGTAGTGATCTTTTGCGATTTCATGGGTCTGATACAAAACTTATAGTAAAAGAGGAATATCCCATCATCAAAGTTTTTGGTGATAAAGGAAAATATTTTGAACAAGTTGTTGTCACCTACTTGCATAAAAATGGTGATCGTGGGAGCTTTAGAGCGCTGGTTAATTCTGAAACGGGCCTAGTTGAAGAGACTTGGGATAGAACAATTCATGAAAAAGCATTTAAGAAAAAAAATAATCTTGGTGCAGTTCCACTCGAACAAAATTAACTATGAATACTGATAATACTCGGCCAATACTTCTGGATTAGCTAAGGCTTCAGTGTTTGTGACTTCCTTTTTAGCTAATATTTTTGTTATCGCAATTTCAACTTTTTTACCAGATCGAGTATAAGGAATATCTTTAACTTGATAAATCTCTCGTGGTATATGACGTGGACTGGTGTTATTCTTTATAATTGTTTTTATTTCTTTTTTATGCTCTAGCTCTAAAAAGAGCCCTGCTTTCATTTTTACAAAAAGTACTATTTCCACATCACCATCAATACTTCGTCCGACACATATTGAATCTTCAATATAAGGTAACTTTTCTGTCTGCCTATAGATTTCTGCAGTTCCAATTCGCACGCCTCCAGGATTTAAAGTCGCATCCGATCTGCCATAAACGATAACTCCTCCTCTCTTGGTTATTTTAACAAAATCACCGTGGGTCCAATAGGGAGGATTTTGACAGAAATAGGCCTCATTAAGTTTTGTACCATCAGGATCATTTAAAAAAGAAATAGGTCGAGAAGGAAAAGTTGTCTTACAAACAAGTTCTCCCTCTTCATCAATCAAATCTTTCTTATTTGCATCAATAGACGCAACATCCATTCCAAGGCCCAGACATTGGATCTCACCTCGATAAACAGGAAGGCCTGGGTTTCCAAGCATAAAGCATCCAATAATATCAGTTCCACCTGAAATGCTCGAAAGCCACACATTTTTTTTAATATGTGTATAAACATAATCGTATTGTTCTGGAAGAAGTGGCGATCCAGTTGATAAAATTGTCTCAAGTGTACTTAAATCATCATTTACCACAGCTTTTGAGTCTTCTAGTACCTTTAAAAACTTAGGTGAAGTTCCAAAGATATTAATTTTTTCTCGGTCGATTATTTTAAAAAAATACTCTGGATTAGGATGTGCTGGACTACCTTCATAAAGTACAATTTCTGAGCCAAAATAAAGAGAACTCATAAGCCAATTCCACATCATCCAACCACAAGTGGTAAAATAGCAAATTTTTTTATTTTTTGTTAAATCACTATGAAGCCCTAATTCCTTTATATGCTGTAATAGTGTTCCCCCTTGCGAATGAACAATGCATTTAGGTTTTCCGGTTGTACCTGAAGAATACATAATATAAAGAGGATCAGAAAAATTTAAATCACGAAAGCTAATTTTTGAATTGACAGGTAGAGAGGAAAATAAAATTGCATTTTTAAATTTAGATAAATCAACACCTTTATTTAAAAAATCTACAACAATTAAAACTTCTAACGAATCTAGTTCACGCTCTATTTCTACTAATTTTTCTGTCTGGTCAAAATACTTTCCAAAATATTCATAACCGATTGCGGCCACAAGTACTTTTGGCCTAACCTGTGAAAAGCGATCAATCACCCCAGTAACACCAAAATCACACGAAGTGGAAGTGAAAACCGCCCCAAGTGAGCTTGCAGCGAGCATGGAAATAACAGTCTCAGGAATATTAGGCATATAAGCCCCCAACACATCTCCCGGCGATAGGTATTGATCTAAAAAAGATGATAAAGAGGCCACTAATGTATTGAGCTGACCATAACTAATTTTTTCTTGAAGGCCAGATTCATGCACAAAGTTTAAAGCACATTTTGATTCATCTTTATTCTTAAGCAAGTTATAGGCGAAATTTAATTTAACATTTTTAAACCAATTATATGTCTTAAAACTTTCATCAAAAATCGCAGGGGTCAAACTTCCAGAGTAAGAAACTTCAAAATATTCAATTAGAGCAATCCAAAATTTTTCTTTTTCTCTAACTGAAAACTGATGAAACTTAGAGTAATCATCAAAAATAATATTGAATTTTTTCTCAATATATTTTTGAAATTTTACAATTTCTAAATTTTCTTTTGTTTCATTGTTGGGTATCCAAAGAGCTTGATTCATTCTTGTCGTAAATCCTTATATAAGTTTATTGAAAGCTTCGGTTGAAACTTTTTCAACTTTTTCATGCAGAGAGTTTCCATGGGCGTCCATTGTAACAACGACAGGAAACTCATGAACTGTTAATTCCCAAATTGCCTCAGGAGAACCAAGGTCTAACCAATGAACAGAATCTACTGAATTTATTTTTTCAGCGAGGACTTGAGCAGCACCACCAATGGCATGAAAATAAACACAGCCATACTCTTTGCAACCTGCAAGTGTTTTGGCCCCCATTCCGCCTTTGCCAATGACTCCAACTATTCCGTAATCGCGCATAACTTCCCACTGGTAAGGCTCCTCGCGAATCGATGTGGTTGGGCCGGCCGCTCGAACTTCATACTTTTTAGTTTTTTCATCTTTTAAAACCACCGGGCCACAGTGGTAAATAATCTGATTTTTTAAATCAACTGGAGGCTTTACACCATCGTGGAGACGTTTATGTACGGCATCTCTTCCCGTAAATAGCTTTCCAGAAATTAAAACCATATCGCCAACTCTTAAATCTAGGACTTGTTCTTTTGTAAACGGGTAAGTTAATTTTTTCATTAGAAACCTCAAAATATTAAATTTAATACAACCATTTTTTTATTTCATTTTTACTGCCGAGTATGACGCCTTGACGTCTATAGGCCCAGCACATATAGGAGATTGATACAAAAAAACTCGCAGGCAAACGATTTAAAACACCAATCTTACACCCTAAAAGCGTTGTATTCCCGCCAAATCCCATAGGGCCAATTTTTAGTTTGTTTGCAGTCTCTACAATCTCTAACTCAAGGTCCTTCAAGCTTTTTACTTTATTTGTATCATTCAATTTTCGAAGCAATTGTTCTTTACTCTCAATGTAGCCTTGTCCGCGATCGCCTCCAATACAGACTCCGAGAACTCCAGGGCCACAGCCTTTTCCTTGTGCTTTTAAAATGGCATCTAAAATTACTTTTCTCACACCATTCAGATCACGACCTGCATTTAAAGGTGAATAAGGCAATGAATATTGAGCGCCAACGTTTTCGCAGCCTCCACCTTTAAGCATTAATTTTATTTCAATTTCATTTTTTGAATGCTGATGAAAATGAATGCTTGGATGTCCAGGCCCGATATTTAATCCTGCATTTTCACCGGTGAGTGAATCTACCGAATTTTGGCGAAGATAACCAAGTTTTGTTGATTGAATTACCGCTGCATGAATTTTTTTAGTAAAGGCCTCTTGGTCAAAATTTTTAGGATGAGATATAAAAAAGAGAACCGTTCCTGTGTCCTGACAGAGAGGTTGAGATTTTTTCTTTGCAAGTTCGATATTGGCCTTGATAATTTTCATGGCATATTCAGCGGATGTGTTTTTTTCCTCACGCTCTAAGGCCTCAAGGATTACTTTTTGAACATCGCTTGGAATTTCTGCAGAAGTTTTACGAATCAACTCAATTATCGAATTAAGTAATAAATCTTTGGAGACTAGTTTAGAAGCAACTTTTGAACTCTTTTTTTCAGCATTTCGATGCGCAACCTTTTTTTGATGAGTTTTTGTCTTCACCGAGACACTCTTCACTTTATTTTTTTTTGCAACTTTTTTTGAGGTTTTCTTTACAACTAATACTTTTTTCTTAGGACTTTTAGTCGCCATAATTGAATCTCCGATAGGTTTTAACTGAGGATTATTATACAAATATAAGCCTTTAAAGAAAACTGAATTTATTGTACTCTCTCCTCTATGATTTCTCTTAGTGGATTAAATGACAAGCAGCAAGAAGCGGCACTTGCCGTAGACGGCCCAGTCCTCATTTTAGCAGGGGCAGGCTCGGGAAAAACTCGCACAATCACCTACCGAATTGCCCACATGGTAGATAATTTAAAAATAAAACCTGACAGCATTTTAGGAGTAAGCTTTACCAATAAGGCCGCTAGAGAAATGCGCGAACGAGTCATTGGACTTTTAGGCAGTCAAAAATCGAGAAAAATTGCCCTGAAAACTTTTCATTCTCTTGGTGTTTATATCTTAAAAAAAGAAATTGAACATTTAGGTTATCATACCCAATTTTCAATCTATGATACCAGCGACCAATTGGCAATTATACGAGAAGCTTTAAAGCACTACCATACTGATAAAAAATTTGATCAAAAAGAAATCCAATCAAAAATATCTTTTTTAAAAAATGCTGGTATTAGCGAACTCGATTTTGCTGACTCCAACCATTTTAATCCTGAAAATGCATATGATCATGCAACAGAATATGCTTATCGTTACTATCAGGAGAAATTAAAATTTTATAATGCCATAGATTTTGATGATATTTTATTTTTAACTCTAAAACTTTTTAGAACTTATCCTGAGATTGCTATAAAATATTCTGAAAAATTTAAATACATAATGATTGATGAATATCAAGATACAAATGCACTCCAATTTGAAATTGTTTTAAATCTTTTAAAAACACATAACAATATATGCGTCGTCGGTGATGACGATCAATCAATTTATGCTTTTCGAGGTGCAGACATTACTAATATCTTAAATTTTGAGCACAACTTTACAAATGCAAAAGTTGTCAAACTTGAGGAAAATTATCGATCAACTAAACCCATTTTGGATCTCGCCAATGGGGTTATTAAAGAAAATAAAAAAAGGCGAGATAAGACGCTTTGGAGTAAAAAAACCTCAGAGGCAAAACCACTCTTATGGGCCTGTGCAGATACTGATCATGAGGCCGAAATTATTGTTGAAGAAGTGGTAAGGCATCAATCTAAGGGCGAACACTTGGGCGATCTGGCCATTTTATATCGTTCAAACACACAGGCTCCACCAATAGAAGATCAACTTAGAATGAGCAACGTCCCCTATAAAATCATTGGCGGGCAAAAATTTTATGATAAAAAAGAAATTAAAGATCTTATGAGCTATCTATTTATCATTGTAAATCCAAGCGATGCAATGGCCCTAAGAAGAATTTTAAATATCCCGCACCGGGGAATTGGAAATATCACACTTGAAAAATATTTGGAAAAATCAAAAGACGAAAATATTTCACTTTTTGATGCCCTTTTAAAATACCCTGCACTTGACCCAAGCAAAAAAGATACCATCACTGCCTTCACTGATCTTATTTTAAATTTTAAAAATAAATTTGCAACACATACTTTAAGTGAAGGAATTAGTACACTCGTCGAAAAAATTCACTATCTTGAGTTTATAGAAAAATCCTACGATAACCCTAATCAAGTAGAAAGACGCAAAAATGATGTCAACTATTTTATCGAAAGTGCCAATCGGTTTACAAATTATTTTAAAGAAAATGCTAACTTAAAAAACTTTGTTGAACGGCTATTGCTGCAAGATTCGCAGGATGATGAAAAGCTTGATGAAAAAGATGATGATGTTAGAAAAAACGAAGTCACATTAATGACTCTGCATTCTTCTAAAGGCCTTGAGTTTAAAAGTGTATTCTTAGTTGGAATTGAAGAGGAAACCCTCCCTCATAAAAAAACCATTACTCAAGGTGAAGATATTTCTGAAGAACGCAGGCTTTGCTATGTTGGCATCACAAGGGCCCAAGAAAAACTCGTAATGACCTATACTAAAAATAGAAAAATTTATGGAAAAGATACTCCTCGCTACCCTTCTCGTTTCTTAAATGATGTCAGAGAAAAAAATCTATTTACAGAGCAAGATAGGACTACGTTTGGCCATTTAAATGAAGAAGAGGCCGAACAGTACAAGAAATCTTTTTTTTCAAAGTTATTTGATAGTTTAGATGATTAAAGTCCAATTAATACAAAAGGGCCATCCTTGGCCCTTTTCATACATCATGTATTTTTCTTTATCTTCGTGAAAGTCATTCTTCCTTGAAATCAAATTTGTTGTACTTTACGATTAAGTTGTATTTAATAAAGGCCTTTTTCTCGATTGACACTAAAATATTTTTTAATTCGCTACAGTTTACAATGTCTTTTAATTTTATTTCTTGATCACTAAACCATATAAAATATTCTTTTTTAATTGAATGATTATAGATTAACTTATCACTTCCATAAATTGCATTAGACTGACATCCCCGAGGAGTAAGCGTCAAACTTGAGCAAGAACTTAACATCAATATAAAAATTAATGCAGATATCTTCATCGAGTTATCCCCGACATTGAGTAAACTGAAATCTTATATGACTGAGGAAAATAAATCCCAAAAGTAACAATGCTATAAAACAAACTTAAAGCTGTCGTATTCGACTCAATTTTTACCATTGAAGGATTATTTGCTCCCAACATAAAAAATTCATTATCAAGATTAACTTTCATTGTTCCAGGGACTAGTCCCCAAAAATAAAATGGGGCCATCCCATCTACTTCGACAATTTTTTCACTGCCACCGATTGAAGAAACATGAAACTCTTTAGGGCCATCGTAGTGAAACTCTAACTGTGCACAAGAGCTACATAGTAAAAGTAAAAATACGATTAATAACTTTGATAAATTCAACTAAAGACATCCATTTTAAAAATATTAATTAAATTGTAGCGATGAGTTGAATTTTATGTCAATAAATTAGAACGCTATTTATAAGATAATATTAATTTTTAATTGCCTTTAAAATTTGGGGAGCGCTTACTAAAAAACGCATCCACTGCTTCAAAATGATCATTAGTCCTTTGAGCAATACCTTGAAGGCCGGCCAATTGATCAAGTGATAATTGCAAGTCTGAAAGATAAGCAAGTTTCATCGCCTTTTTTGTCATCGAAAGTGCAATCGGAGCATTCATCGCAATTTTTTTTGCCAACTCTTCGGTGTCTTTCACTAAATCAGCAGCTGTCGTTAAGTAATTTAAAAGTCCATAATCAAGTGCATTCTTGCCTGCGTATACTTCACTTGTTAGAAACATTTGCATTGCTTTACTATAACCAACGACCCGACTGAGAAAAAAAGTGCCACCGTCACCTGGAACGAGGCCCATTTTGGCAAAAGTTTCTGAAAACTTGCTATCTTCACTTCCAATACGAAGATCACACATCATAGAAAGATCACAACCAGCACCTACAGCGGCCCCATTTACCATTGCAATAATAGGAGTTGAAACTTCTTCTATCGCTTTTGGTATTTTTTGAATCCCATGCATATAGCGCATTCTAAGCTCATTTGAATCTCCAGCAAACATTCCTTTTTTATCTTTCATGCTCAGGATATCGCCACCAGCGCAAAAATTCTTACCTTTGCCTGTGATCACAATGACCCGAATTGTAGGTTCAAAATCACAAAGAGGCAGAATTTCAGTTAGAGAATCTATCATTCCTACAGTTATCGCATTCGCTTGTGACTCGTTACTTAAGGTGATCCATAATTGGTGATCAAATTTTATTTCTAGCTCAACATCTGGATAGGATTTATTTATAAAATTCATGGGCACTCTTTTTTATTCATCAATATTTGATAGTTTTTAGAATTTGAGACTTTATTTAATTTTTCTAAGATAAACTTAGATGCAATTGCTAATTTTTCTATGTTTACTCCAGTCTGAATGCCCATTTCATGAAGCATAAATACAAGATCTTCAGTTGCAACATTGCCAGTTGCTCCTAAAGCATAAGGACAGCCCCCCAAACCAGCGGCCGAAGAATCAAAGCGAAGAATTCCATGCTCGAGTGATACTAAAATATTTGCAAGCGCCATTCCTCTTGTATCATGAAAATGCATGGCCAGTTCATTCGTCTTAAACTTTAAAAGTATTTTTTCTAGAAAATGCTGAACTTGAAGTGGATTGGCTATCCCAATCGTATCTCCGATTGAAACCTCATATGCTCCCATATCTAAAAGTTTTTGGGAAACGTCTAGGAACTTGGAAATATCTGTTTTTCCTTCATATGGACAGCCAAAGGCACATGAAACATAGGCCCGGATTTTAATATTATGCTTTAGTGCAACTTTTGTTACTTCATTTATCTTTTTTAATGAATCATCAATATTAGAATTAATATTTTTTAAGTTAAAAGTATCAGATATTGATGTGAAAACCGCAATTGACTTAACATTGCAAGAGATCGCACTTTCAAGCCCTTTCATATTTGGTACTAAAGAGATGAGTTCTACATTCTTTAAGTGGCTCAGGCCTAAATTTAAGCTTAATCCATCAGACATCTGTAGCACTTTATCAGGACGTACAAAACTCCCAGCTTCAATACAGGACATATTTGAGTCTTTTAAAAGTTCTATAAACTTGATTTTATCATTTAAAGAAATAATCGTTTTTTCATTTTGCAGGCCATCTCGTGGCCCGACTTCAATAATATCTACTTTTTTAGGTATATTTTTTAACATCATGTAACTCTAATTCAATTTTACTAGTTCAACTTTTGCAGATACTTGATCATTTTCAGAGAAATAAATTTTTTCAATAACTCCATCTTTAGGAGCGCGAATGGTGTGCTCCATCTTCATTGCCTCCATAATTAAAATAGGCTCTAATTTTAAAACGCTGTCGCCTTCTTTTTTAAATACTTTCAAAATTTTTCCAGGCATTGGAGAAAGCATGCTGTCTGGAGTTTCCCCCTCATCACCACTGGTTCGCTTTATCTGTCGTTTTATCGTTACAATATTCCCGTCGACAATTACGACGTCTGGTGCGATAAGCTTTACGGTTTTACTCTCACCATTAATTAAGACAGAATAACAATTTAAATCCTTATTTATAAGTTTACAAAGATGCGTCTCTCCATCAACCATAACTTTAAATTGATCACCACTCCTAACAAAATCGACTTCCTTTAATTCACCTTCTATTTTTAATTTTGTTTTCATTTAAATATTCCTAAAAAAGCGTAATTCATCAGATTCATTATTTGAATGATTCGAAATCATGTATGCAAATATACTCGCCCCCAAATTTTCTGAACACAAATCTTTTTTTGTAAGTTTTTCTTTATAAGTTTCCACAAAATGAGTGTAAGTCTTACCATCTGAAAACTCATCAGTGCTCAAAATTCGCTTCAAATAATCTCTATTGGTTTTCAGCTCCTCACCATAAAAATATATTTTATCGAGTGCATTTAACATTTTTTCAATTGCAAGTGGCCTACTTTGTGCCCAAACGACGAGTTTACTCAACATGGGATCAAAGGCGATTGTTACGCTATTCCCTTCTTCATAGCCACAATCTAAACGAGCATCTAAATTTTCTAGATCGCCGATGTACTCAATTTTTCCAATACTTGGCAAGAAATTATTATCTGGGTCTTCAGCATAAAGTCTTACTTCAATTGCATGGCCATTTTGTTTGAGATCATTTTGTGCAAATGAAATTTTTTCACCTTCTGCTATCTTAATTTGCCACTCAACTAAATCTAATCCTGTCACCATTTCGGTAATAGGATGTTCAACTTGAAGTCGAGTATTCATTTCAAGAAAGTAAAACGATCCATCGGTATCTAAAATAAATTCAACTGTTCCTGCACCTAAATAATTTATTCCCTTTGTAATTGAAACGGCAGCATTGCAAATTCTTGCGCGTAAATCTTTAGATAGCGCCGTCGAAGGCGATTCTTCCACTATTTTTTGATACCGACGCTGTATTGAGCATTCTCTTTCAAATAGATGCAAATGATTTCCGTGAGAATCACTTAAAACCTGAACTTCAATATGTCGAGGAGAGGTTATATATTTTTCGATTAATACAGTCTCATCGGAAAAAGCGTTTAAGGCCTCACGTTTTGCTCCTTCTAAATTTTCTAAAAAAGTCTGTTCAGAAAGGACAATCCTCATTCCCTTTCCACCGCCTCCGGCCGAGGCCTTAATTAAAACCGGAAATCCAATTTTTTTCGCTTCAATCAAAAGGGTTTCAGGATTTTGATTATTGCCGTGATATCCTGGTATAGAAGGGACTTTTAGATCTACTATTTTTTCTTTCGACGTTTTCTTATCACCCATCAATGAAATTGATTCAGGAGTAGGGCCTATAAAAATTAATCCATTTGCTACTACCTTCTTAGCAAAGTCTTCTTTTTCAGATAAGAATCCATAGCCCGGATGAATGGCGTCTGCACCATATTTTTTCGCAATAGAAATAATTAATTCTTGATTTAAATAAGTTTCTTTTAAAGCTCCATTTCCAAGCAATACACACTCATCCCCCATCTTTGCGTGAGGTAACTGCCTTTCATCTTCAGTGAAAATAGTTATCGTTTTTATGCCCATATTTTTAGCCGAGCGAATCACTCTCAAGGCTATTTCTCCACGATTGGCAATCAAGATTTTTTTTATTTTTTTATTCATATTATTTAATCCAACTTGGTTTTCTTTTTTCTAAAAGCGCAGTCATCCCTTCTTGTCCTTCAGGACTTATTCTCGCATGAGCAATTGCATTTGTTGTATATCTTTCGACTTCTTCAAACGATGAATGCCGACTGACTTCAAAAATTAACTTTTTTGCATTCACCTGTGCATTTTCTGCGCCTGTTTTAAATGTGTTTATAATTTTTTCTAATTCATTCTCTAACTCACTGGCCTTAACCACTTTATGAACCAGGCCCATTTCTAGTGCAGTTTGTGCTGAAAATTTCATGCCAGAGATAAAATATGCTCGTGCATAGGACTCTTTTATTTTTGATATCACAAAGGGCGAGATTACCGCAGGAATAAGTCCAAGATTTACTTCTGTAAATCCAAATACTGCCCCTTCTTCACATAAAACAAAATCAGAAACAGCGACAAGGCCCACGCCACCACCAAGAGCAGCTCCGTGAACTTTAGCGATCACTGGTTTAGAAATAGTATTTATTGTTTTAAACATAAGAGATAATTTTTTTGAGTCAGAAATATTTTCATCAAGGCCATAATCCTTCATTTTTTTCATCCATGAAAGGTCTGCCCCTGCGCAAAACGATTTGCCGAAACCTGATAAAATAATTAAGCGAACATTGGTATCAAGCTCAAGTTTTAAAAAGGTATCAGTTAGCTTTAAAATTAACTCTTCATTAAAAGCATTATGCAATTCTGGACGATTTAAATTTACATACGCAATATTATTTTTTATCTCTAAATCAAGCATATTATTACATCCTAAAAACGCCATATTCTGTTTCTAAAGTCTCACTACTCAAGGCCGTTTTTAAAGCAATGGCCAAAACTTCCCGAGTATCCTTAGGGTCGATAATTCCATCATCCCATAGTCTAGCAGTTGAATAATACGCCGATCCCTCTTTTTCATATTTTAAAAGAATTGGACGTTCAAATTCAGAAATTTCCGCCTCTGTCATTTCCATTTTTTTCTGATGAACTAGCCCTTGGTTTTTTACTGTGGATAAAACTTTTGCCGCTTGTTCTCCACCCATGACTGAAATTTTAGCATTTGGCCACATCCATAAAAAGCGTGGTGAATAAGCTCGTCCACACATTCCATAGTTTCCAGCGCCATATGAGCCATTAATAATCACTGTAAACTTAGGTACTGAAACACAAGAAACAGCGGTTACCATTTTAGCTCCATTTTTCGCAATCCCTTCATTCTCATAGGCCCGGCCAACCATAAACCCAGTGATATTCTGTAAAAAGATCAGCGGAATTTTTCTCTGGCCGCAGAGTTCAATAAAATGGGTTCCTTTCAATGCGCTCTCAGAAAATAAAATTCCGTTATTTGCGACAATTCCAACCTGCATACCGTGAATGCGTGCAAAACCACAAATTAAAGTCGTGCCATAGCGCTCTTTAAATTCTTGAAACTCTGAACCGTCAACAATGCGAGCAATAATTTCTTTTATATCAAATGGCTTTCGCGTATCCTTAGGAATAATTCCATACAGCTCTTCTTTTTTATAAAGTGGAGCTTTTATTTCATTAACTAAAATTGGATTTATCGACTGTCGTATTTTATAATTTAAATTTTCAATAATGTTTCTTAAAATTAAAAATGCATCTTCTTCATTTTTAGCAAAATGATCACTTACACCAGAAATTCTAGTGTGAACGTCAGCTCCTCCTAAATCTTCTGCACTAACTTCTTCACCTGTTGCCGCTTTTACAAGTGGAGGTCCACCTAAAAAAATTGTCCCATTATCCTTAACAATAATTGTTTCATCGCTCATGGCCGGGACATAGGCCCCACCAGCAGTACATGACCCAAGGACAACGGCAATTTGAGGTATCTTCATTTTAGACATTTGGGCCTGATTATAAAAAATCCTTCCAAAATGATCGCGATCGGGAAAAACTTCATCCTGCTTAGGAAGAAACGCCCCCCCACTATCGACAAGATAAATGCATGGCAATTTATTTTCCATCGCAATTTCTTGAGCTCGAAGGTGTTTTTTTACTGTAATTGGAAAATACGTTCCACCTTTTACGGTAGGATCATTTGCCACAAACATGCAAATCACGCCATGAACTTTTCCAATTCCAGTAACGATGCCTGCAGCAGGTACATCCTCATCATACAAATCAAAACCAGCGAGACTTGATAATTCTAGAAAATAAGAATCTGTATCTAAAATTCTGTCAATACGATCGCGCACAATAAGCTTACCTCGTTCGAGATGTTTTTTAACACTTTTTTCATCTCCACCATTTTTAGCGCGAAGAAGGCGATCCAAAAGTTCTGTTTTTAATTTTAAATGAAAAGTAGCATTTTCTTTAAAATCATTGTGAGAGGTATCGATTTTAGTCGATAAAATTTCCATGAAAATTTCCTTAAATTTTAAGAGAATAAAATAGATTAGATTCTATAAATTTAAAAAAATCTTTGCAAGCGTAAAGCTATTTTAAAGCTTCACGAGTCGTTTGATTTAGGTCGCGAAGTCTCACTGTGTCAGTTGTTTTCTTAGCTTCACGTATCATATTGAGTTCTTTTTGGACGAGAACCTCTTTATCAGTGCCAATTTTTAATTTTTTAAGCTTTGGACGGCCATTAATAGTTACAACTCTACCTGCATGATCTTTTTCGATTTGAACTTGGACCAAAACCCCATTTTCCCTGATTAAAAACGGTCTTCCATCGTTTTTCTCAAGAAGCCCAATAATCTCTGATTCTTTAGGATTCTCAACAATTTTTGAAAGATCAGATGTCAACTCTCCACTCTTAGTTAGGACTAATCCGTAAGATCGACTATCGTTCGATCCCGTACTTCGGCCACCAACAGCGGCAGTCGATCTGCTTGCGTTACCAAAAAAGTTACTGCGATCATTGGCCGCTTGAAAATCAGAATTATTGCTCGAAAAATTATTATTTTGTGCGCCTGAAACTGATTGGCCTCTTTGAATGGCACGATCTTCAAAACTAACTTGTGATGGGCCACTATCTGCAGAGCTTATTTGCCGAGCAGTTTGTCCTCTATCACTAGTAGCGCTGCCTTTTCCGGTGGCCACAACTCCTACCGTTTTTGATTGTTGATCATTCATCTGTTTTTTAAGTTCTTCGATTTGTCGACGAAGCTCTGCAACTTCAACCGACTCAAGAGGAGTTGCTTCACCTTCTTCGATTTTCTTTTTAAGTTTAGTTTCACGCTCTGAAAGCTCATCAATTTTTCGAGAGATAGAGGCATTATTAGCATTTGCTTCGGCCGAATTTAAACTTGTTCCACTTGTTGATCCAATTGGACTACCACTATCAGAAAATTTTCCTGAATTGGGATTAAGTGAAAATTTATCCCCAGACTGATTGTATGAATTGCGATTAAATAAATTTGCTCCATTTCCACCGAAAAAACTTTCTGAGTCATTGCCTAAATTATGCGATAGTGACTCTCCATTTTTTGGATCAACTGAATCGCCAAATCCACCTGAAGTAGAATGTTCTCGAATACTATTGTCACTTGCAAGATAGGCCGCGGATGTTTGTCGATAATCCATGGATAAGTTTTTTAAATCTGAAGTTATACTTCGGCCCACATCTCCTAGACCTTGGCGTTCAATATGATCAGCACTGCTACTTAGGGTTTTACCGATATCATTATTAATAATACCAAGTACAGTATTACCTTGCTGTTTTAAGTTTTCATTATAGGCCTTAAACTCTTCGTCATTTTTTCCAAAAGCTAGATTTTGATAGCGTAGATTACACAAATACGTTTGCTGGGTTAAATTTAAATATTGGTTAAAATCAAACTTAGCATCAGCATTGTTGTAATTTAAAATTGAGTCTAAATTTAACGATAATTTATCCTTATTATTATCTTTGCCAGAGAGTAACTTTTCTTTTTCTTTAACAAACTTAGATAAGGCCAAATCAGGTCTTAAACTTTCCTCATTACCTTCACTAACTCTCTCTTTTAAATAATTTCCAAATTCTTGACAAATTTTTGATTCATCTTCTAGAGACATATCGCAATTACTTCTATAAGCTTCTTTTAAATACGACATCAGTTTTATTTTCTTATCTGCTTCATCAAAGTTTGAAAAATCATTATCAAATAACTCAATCTTAACCTTACTATGGGTAAGTAATTTGTTGACAAGAATTTTTATTCCTTCACGCTTTTTATTAAAGTTTTTATTCCTATAAATGGCGGCAGTAACACCAGCATCTGCATCACCACTGGGCGACAAACCAAAACGTCTGCGTGAAGTATGATCATGAGTTACAACTTGAATATTACGCCCAAGAAACTCTAACTCTTCTAAGTCCACCGATTGTTTTAATTTTTCACCAATATCTTCAACGGCATAGTACTTTATATAAGAGCGAAGCATCTCTAAATCAATTCCCGGAGTATCCTTTAGACATTGATTATTTGCTTTTGTTACCTTGCAGGCATCTATTTTAGGATCAAAGTTTTTTGAAAAAAACTCCTCTCCCACGGCATCTTTAACTCGTTCTTTCAAATTTTTTAATTCAAGATCTCGAGAATTATTTAGGCGGTCTTTTTTAAATCCCTCTAAAGATTGATAAATCATTTGCTGCTTAGATAGGCCTTCAAAATAGTCCATTGAACAAATAAGGGTTCGATCACTTCCAGATTTTATGATTTGTCGAAGGTCACTTGTGCACTTAACAACGTCCTGACATTCTTTAATATTTACTTCATCAGGATTTACAAGGAAATCGATTTTCTTTTTACAAGAGTCCATGACACTAGAATAAAGTTTCTCAGATATGGCCTTTAAGTCCGTAAACTTTGCTCGCAACATATCTCTATCTATACAATTTGCACCATCTCTTGTTTTAACTGTAGAAAAGAAAATATTATCTTTCTTTTCACAGCGATTAACATCGAATGCCTGTGCATTTAATTGATTTATAAATAAAATATAAGCAAAGATTATCAGTATTTTCATTTAACAGCTTGATCGGTTAAATCTTTTAAAGATTTATATTTAATTCTATCAACTTCTTTTTTTACTTTTTGTGCTTCTAATTTTTTCAAATCAGCAGCATTCGTTACACTAGCTGGCGCACGCCCACTTTTCTTGGCCTTCACATCTGCAATTTTTCCTTTTACTATCTTTTCAAAAATAGGCTGACCCTTATCATCCATAACGACTCTTCCATCTTTTAGAACAGGAATAATCTCTTTTACATAGCCACCTTCCTCTATTAAAAATGGCTCTCCATTAAATTCTTTTATCTTAGAGTTTATTGTATCTACAAATGCATCCTGAGACAAACCATCTACTTTTGTTAATACTAAACCGACTCCAGATGTCTTACTACCAGCAACTGCTGCACCTCCGAGTTGCGAAACAGCGGAAGTAGCACTAGCACGATTCAGGCCTTGATCTAGCGGGGAACTGCTTGAACTTGTTCCAGCGCTCTGCCCTTGTGGTTGAGTCTGAGTTTGGTTAGATAATTTAGAATCAGCATCTCTTGAAAATGACGTTGAGTTTGTAGCTGAGGCATTATTCTCATGTCTAGCTACTGGCGATCGATCATCACTGGCCGAAAGTTTTTGCTTCGAAGCTGTTAGTTCATTTTTTAATTGAGCAATTTGAGCCTCAAGAGCTTTCATTTGATCGATATTTGTACTCGGTACGCTGTCTGCTTCAGATTTTTTCTCACTGGCCTTTTTTACTTTTTCAAAGTTGCTTTCGGCCTCTGCTAATTTTTTATTTAACTCTTTAATTTTTTCCTCAATTGAGATCGTAGTATTATCAACGACAGTTTTATCTAAAACTTGTTCTCCACTTTCTTTATCTTTTGCAATGATTTTATTGTCTGCTACTCCAGAATTAAAAAATGAATTATTTGGGCGAAACTCGCTGTTAGAATCAAACGTATTATTTGTCCCAAATGAATTTGTAAGCGAATCATTCATTGCCTTATGCAATTCCTCAGAAGAATTTTCCCCAATTCCAGAACCGGATGGAGTATCAATACTTGTGTCTGAAATTTCATTTCCCCGAATCGATATACTTCCACTAGTTCTCGATGATTCAATACTGCTAAAATCAACTCCTTCATCAATTGATGCCAGGCTTTTTGCCTGGCTACGATTTTCTTCTTCAACAGACTCTGAAGAGGAATTGTCAGTCGCACTTTCAAATGCGCTCCGTCCCTCTCCGGTTGGATCCATGCAAAAATTCTCCCCATCAACGCGTCCATCGGCCTTAAGTTGATACGACATCATGAAACATCGATAGGCCTTAACCATATGGGTATACTCATCTTTGTTCTGAATCACTGGCAACATTTTACTCATTTTGTAGCGATCATAATCAGCATCAAGCTTTTCAAATGAAAATAGATCTGCAAGCTCTCCTTTATCCATACGCTGAAAATCTCTTCTCTTCGTTGAGTTTAAAGCTTCTTTATTTTCACAAATTTTTCTAAGTGTTTTTTTGTTATTGCAACCTTCACCTGTAAATTCTTTTATTAAATAGTCATTTCTAAATGTATGTATTGATTCTCTCAATTTATCTGCATCAGCATAAGGACCTTTTATACTAGTCAAAAACTGTTCGATACTTATTTTTTTCTGAAATACTCTTTTTAAAACTGGGTCGAGCTTATCTTGGTTAATTTTTAAATATTCAAAAATTTTTCCATTATCCACTTTTTTATTTTTGCTTTTCTCTGATTCACTTAAAATTGTAAATAACCCAGTTGCAATTTCCGTATCTTTTCCATTATCAACGACAATAGATGCGGCTGCTTTTTCATAAATATATTTCTCAATTGTAAGTTTCTTATCTTCGCTTGATTCTTTTTGTTTTTTATAGCTATCTGAATCCATTTCAAAACACGGATACCCCGAGTTTGAATTACACCCTTTCATTAAAGTCTGAAGATCTTTTTCAAACTCATCTTCATTACACTCTGCCCTCATATTATTTTTATATTCACATTTATTCAGAGGATCAATTTGTATACTACTCATTTTTGCATAGACGCGAAGTTCTGCAGCATCTGCAATTTCTTGTAAGTCTTTTTTTAAGGCCCTCTCCACATAAGAGTTCGCTGTCACTTTTTTTAATTCAGGTGCAACTTCCAACCTAAAACGAGAATCAGTAATTAACTCTCTTATACTTGTTGCTCCAAAAACTGATAAAGTACAACTTTCATAAAACGAGCATGAACAATTGTCGTATCCCCCCCAAGAAAGGGCTTCTGTACAGGCAGCTTTTCGATTCATCACTTTTGAAGTATTGAGCATTAAACTAAAGCCATATTGAACATTTCCATTTTGATCTTTACAAGGAAAGTGGTTTTGAGATGGCCGATAGCCAAATGAAGTATTTCCAGTAATAATATCATCTGAAAAAATGCTACTTCCAAAGCGGTAAGATGGAAGTAAGGGTACTGGCCTTAGGAGGAAGTTGGCATAGTCTTTAGGGTTACTATCTTCAAATGTGCTACTAAGCCCATAAAAGCGTAATCCTTCAAGGGCATAAGTATTAGTAGATAGAAATGCCAAAATAATACCGAGTTTGAATAAATTCATATGATATATCCTCATCAGATATCTTATCGGCACTTTTAGGCTATTTTTAAATTATTTCTGATCGATGCACTAAGCTTTTAAAACTAGGTCTAAATCTTATTCGATACCTGCCCAAAATACTTGGCATTTAAGCACTAAAATGCCTAATTTATTTAGGTTTTACTTTTCATTGAATATAATTCATTTCTATAATTATATTAATAAATCTTAGCTAGGAAATATCTTTATGACTGCAGACTTTTCACTTACTCCTTCAACCAAAAAACATTGGGAAGACACTGCAAGTGAGCTTCAATGGTTTAAAAAGCACGATCAACTTTTAAGCGGCAATTTTAATGACGTAAATATAAAATGGTTTCTAAATGCAGAATCAAACATGACCTTAAATTGTCTTGACCGTCATCTTGATAAAATTGGTACTAAAAAAGCTTTAATTTTTGAGCCAAATAACCCAAATGAGCCATCGCAATTTTACACTTTTAATGAACTACATATAGGAGTTTGTCGCTTCGCCAATCTTTTAAAGAATTTAGGGATTAAAAAAGGTGATGTCGTTTGTTTTTATATGGGGATGACTCCTGAACTTATGATGGGAATTTTAGCATGTGCCCGCATTGGCGCCATTCACTCCGTTGTCTTTGGAGGATTCTCATCTCAATCACTATATGGCCGATTGGTTGATTCAAAGGCCAAATTGCTCATTACTCATGATGGTGCTTATCGCGGTGATAAAACAATTCCACTAAAAGATATGGCCGATGAGGCCCTTTTAATTGGTGCACATGATGTATTAAAAGTTTTAGTTTGTAAGCGCACAAATCAAAAAATTTCAATGAAAGAAAATCGGGATTTTTATTATGAGCAATTAATTTATAATATGAACCTCTATATTGAAGCAGAAAAAATGAATTCTGAAGATCCAATGTTTATCCTCTATACTTCTGGTTCTACAGGAAAACCCAAAGGACTTCTCCATACATGTGCTGGCTATATGGTGCAAACTTATTCATCTTTTAAAGAAGTTTTTATGCCATCAAATGAGGATGTCTTTTGGTGTACTGCAGATATTGGCTGGATCACTGGACATAGCTATACAACTTACGGCCCACTTTTAAACGGAACAACGACACTGATGTTTGAAGGTATACCAAATTTTCCTGATCCTTCACGTTTCTGGCAAATTGTGGAAAAACATAAAGTCTCTATCCTCTATACTGCTCCCACGGCCATTCGATCGCTTGAAAAGTTTGGGGCAGAAATCCCAGATAGCTTTAAAATGGATTCACTCAAACTTCTAGGCTCTGTTGGTGAACCAATTAATGAAGAGGCCTGGCACTGGTATCATAAGCATGTTGGAAAAAATCGCTGCCCAATAGTAGATACATGGTGGCAGACAGAAACAGGATCAATCATGATTTCGCCAAAACGAAATAGTGAAAAAATCAAGCCAGCACACGCAACCTTACCTTTAAATGGAATCCACCCAATTCTTGTGGATGAAAATGGAAAAGAAATTACAGACCTGGTTGCATCTGGAAATCTTTGTCTAAAAACTCCTTGGCCTTCGATGGCCCGAACAATTTATGGTGACCATGCTCGCTTTATCCAAACCTATTTTAGTACATACAAAGGACTCTATTTCACAGGAGATGGGGCAAAAAGAGATGAAGATGGTTTTTATCGAATCACTGGAAGAGTTGATGATGTCATCAATGTTTCAGGACATCGAATTGGAACTGCAGAAGTTGAAGATGCTATCAATGAACACCCAGAAATCACAGAATCCGCAGTAGTTGGATTTCCTCATGATATTAAAGGGCAAGGTATTTATGCTTTTGTGACGGCCATGCACTCTAAACTTGACAAAGATAGTATTGAAAACGAGGTGCGAGCAATTGTTACTAAGATCATCGGCCCAATAGCAAGGCCTGATAAAATTCAAATAGTCGAAGGACTCCCAAAAACACGATCGGGAAAAATCATGAGACGAATACTTAGAAAAATTGTTGAAAATGATCTCGCCAACATAGGTGATACTTCAACTCTACTAAACCCAGAATGTGTAGAGAAAATTATAAATGGAAAAGTCTAAGCCTCTTCTTCGATTTTTTTTAGATGAGCAAGCACTGTTCTTTTAGCGTAGCTAACTAAATTTAGTGCTAAGTCAGGATAAATATTTTCGACAATTTGATCGATTGTATAATTTTTTTTAAGTAAGTTTTTTATTTCTTCTTCGCGAGCTTTTCTATGATTTAACGTCTCACAAAGTTTTTCTACTCCCCCAACGATAATACCGTGGCTTGGAATAATATTTTTAGGCCTCATTTCAATTATTCTACTCAAAGTATCAAAATATTTTTTCATATCGCCTTCTGGCGGTAAAATTGCAACTGTACCGATAGTTTGAATTAAATCGCCAACTAAAAACCAATTTAAATTTTTTGGTGCAAGACCAATTTGTCCCTCATCATGCCCTGGAACTTCATAGACTACGACGTCTTCACCAATTGATTTTGTAATAATATCGCCTTCTTTTAAAAAATTGACGACAATACCATCAAAATAGCCTATTCCAATTTTCTTATAAGTATACTCGCTTAAATAAATAGGACAGTTATATTTTTTTGCAATGAAATTTGCGTACTCATAGTGGTCTGGGTGATGATGCGTAATTAAAATTTTATTAAATCTAATTTTATCAATCGTATGGATAAATTTTTGAAGCTCTTCTTCATTTTTGGGAGATGGATCAATTAAGAATTTGTCAAATCCATCATCTCCAATAATAAAACTATTTGTTCGATTTGCTGGAGGAAAAGTATTAGACATAGGTAAAAGCTGTCTTACTCCCTTGAGAGATTCAATAGATGGTACATTTATCGATGGTTCAAAATCTAAGTTCAAATTTATAACTTCTTTTGAGTTTATATTTTCAGCTAATCGCTTTAATAGTAGTATGGCCGGCGGAACGGCAAGAATACCTCCGTTATTAAATTTTGAAATTAAATCTTTGGGACGAATCCATTCACCAAATTCTGCTTCATTTAAATCCAACTTGAAATTAAATTTTTCAGTTAATTCAATTAAAAAATAGTAATTTTCAAAACGATAGGGATTAAACTCTGGCGTAATGGCCATTCCAATATAGTCTATACTTAAAACAATTGACCGATGCTCACTAATTAGATCAAAACCAAGTTCTTCTTTTACCTCGCGAATTAGTGCATTGTATATTTTATTATCTATGCGATCATCGGATTTAAACCAAGGCCGATCATTCCGATCATTCTCCTCCACTTTTCCGCCAGGAGTTCCATAATAACCAGGAAAAACCGGTAGAAAATTTTGGCGCTTAATAAAATAAACGCAATCCTGACTTACAAAAACTGCAGATACAGATTTTTTCATGGCGAGACCTCAAAAAGCTTTGCTATAATTTATCAAAGTTTTAATTGGGAGAATATATGAAAAGTCTTATTTCTACAACCTTGATTCTATTTAGCATTAACCTAATGGCCGATGGCCCTTGTCGTGAAGATATTAAAAAGTACTGCTCAGATAAAAAGGGAAAAAAAGAAATAGCACTATGTATGAAAGACAATAAAGATTCTTTAAGTCCACAATGTAAAGAAAAAATTGCTGAACGAATAGAAAAGGTAAAAGAAAAAGTTATGGACTTGAAAGAAAACTGTACTGAAGATGCAAAAAAATTGTGCCCTGATATTAAACCAGGAAAAGGTGCAATCATAAAATGCTTAAAATCAAAACAAAGTGAACTATCTTCAAAATGCAGTGAAAGCATGATGAAGAAATAAAACAAAGGGAGAAAAAATGTTAAATGACAAACTAATCACAAAACTAAACAAGCAAGTCGAATTGGAGATGTATTCTTCAAATTTATACTTGGCCATGAGTGCATGGTGCTCAAGTAAAGGACTTAACGGCTCTGCTCAATTTTTAAAAGAGCATTCAAAAGAAGAATTAATGCATGCTTATAAGCTCTTTGACTATATCAATGAAACTGGCGCTCAAGCGATTATTCCCGGCATTGAAAAGCCAGTCGTAAAATCAAAAAACTTAAAAGATATTTTTAAGGCAACTTTTGAACATGAAAAATTTATTACAACAAAAATTTTTGATCTATGCAGTACTGCAATGGACTTAAAAGATTTCTCAACTTTTAATTTTTTGCAATGGTATGCTTCTGAACAACATGAAGAAGAAAAATTATTTAAAGACATCCTTGATAAAATCGACATCATTGGTCTTGATGGCCGCGGCCTTTTCCATGTTGATCGTGAAATTGGTGGATTAATTAAAAAATAGTTTTACGAGGTGAGGTCTGTTATAAAAACTCAGACCTCATTTTTTTAAAAGCTCTCTCTCTATCTTGTAATGACATATAAGCAATAGACTTATAACCTTGAGTATCTGTTTGCACTGCTTGCGGAAATACTTTTTCAACATCTTGAGTAATCAATCCGATCTGCTCACCTTGAGCATGCTTTTCAGGATCAATCCAATAGTATCTAACTCCTTTAAGAGCATCTATTTTAAGTAGTGCATCCTCAAGTGGTCTAATGTTTTTCTTTAGACCGGAAATTAGTGCCTTAGAAAAGCAATACTTTAGGGCGCAAGATTATTCCATTTCATTCCACTTTTTCACATGAATAGGAAAATTAGCAATTTTAGTTTCATATTCTTTTTCAATTGGCATCAAAAGATTTAATGTTCCAACATTTTTTAAACTTAAGGCCGTTAATAAAAGTTGGTCTGCTAACTTGTTTTGAAAAGTACTTGAGAACTTAATTTCATAGAGATCAATAATTTGATTTTTCAATACTATAAAATCAACTCCTACTCTTGACTTAGTCTGCAAATAATAATGATCAGGTATCTCTCCTAAGTTTGCACTTCGCTTAATAAAATCAGAGTAAACAAGAGTTTCAAACAATGGCCCAATGTGTGGACTTTGTAATAATGCTTTTTCATCTCTATAGCCCATCAAAAAACTGGCCAACCCTGTGTCTAAAAAATAAATTTTACTGGCCTTTCTTACTCGAGAAGTGAGGTTATTATAAAAAGGTTGGACTAGTCGAATAACATAGGCCTTCTCTAAAATGGAAATCCACTTCTGGGCCGTTGGAGCAGAAACTCCACAATCTTTAGCTAGCTCTGATACATTTAAAACTTGCCCCGTGCGAACTGCAATTACTTTCAAAAACCTTTCAAAAGAAGTGAGATCACCGACCTGTGCAAGTTGCCTTAAGTCTCGCTCTAAAAAAGTAAAAACATAACTAGACATCCAGTCTCTTGTTTTTAAATCTGGATTTTTCCAAAGTTCTGGGTATGTTCCTCGAAGTATTATTCGTGAAATCGCTTCCATATTATTTAACGGAAGATTTTTATCGATTTCCAAAGAAGAAAGCCCGTAAAGAGTTAGCACTCCAACTCTCCCTGCAAGAGATTGTGTAATCTGTTCCATCATTTGAAAATTTTGAGATCCAGTTAAAACAAATTGTCCTTTTAAATCTCTATTTTCATCTATTAGACCTTGCAAATAATTTACTAACTGTGGCGCATGCTGAAATTCATCGATTATAAGTGGTGGCGGAAATTGCTTCAGAAAGCTACGAGGGTCATTAATTGCTAATTCACGATAATCAGGATCTTCAAGAAGCACATAATTATGTGACTTTTTTAGAAGCTCTTTCAGTAAAGTAGTCTTTCCAACTTGCCTTGCTCCAAGGACTAAAATTGCCGAAAAACTCTTTAAATATGTACTTAGCACTTGGGAAAAGTCTCGTGTTATCATGTGCTTAACGTATCACTAGCCAAATTAAAAGTCAAGCTTTAATTTTGGCGAGCGACATAAAAGCACCTCAACAGCGCTCGGTAACTATCCTTACGACACTCTTTAAGCTTTTTCCCCATAAGCTTTCCGACAAGTAAGCTTGCTCCTATAAATTCACCCGAATCAGACTTCAATTTAAAATCTAAATCTTGATGATAAAATTCACCTGAATCAATCTCTCCACGATCATTAATACTCCCAACAAGTAATACATTTTCTTCTTCATGAAAGACCTGAGGATAAATCTTATCTGTTTTTTTTATCACAGGTGAGATTCTTGGAGTGGCCAAAACCCAAATCGGAAGAGACTTCTTATTAATCTCTATTCTCTCATTAATAAGTCCTACCGCAGTCATCACAACGTCTGGTTTATTTTTTTTTATTTCATCTAGCAGCTTGTCCCAGTATGCTTTTTTAGACACTCCAAACTTATCAAAAACAATATAAGGAAAAATAATTGAATTTTTAATGCCGTCAGATTTAGTTAATTCGTTTAAAACTAATTGTCCGTGATTTCGCTTGTCATTCAAATTGGTGCTTGCACAATTGGCCTTTTTTAAACTTAAAGTTAAATCAATTGGCATTTTTAAATTTTTCGATTCTTTCAAACAAAAACCAGTGTCAACGATGAATACTTTAAGTGGAGCTGCAAATGCAAAAAAACTATACAGGAGTGACACTACAATCACTCCTGTATAGATTAATTTAAAAATTATCTTGTGCTGGTGGTTCAATATAGAATGGGCGATGAATAAGTGCTTTATCATAAGACTTATTATAAAGATCTTTATTATACTCCTTCAAGGATTTCTTAAAGCTATCTTCAAGATCATTTAAAAGATCATTAGTGGCCGATTGAATTTTGCCCATCATCAGCTTTCTTACATCATCATAATCTCGCATTGCAGTTGATAAAAAATCTTTCAGCGAAATTGCCGATAAAACAGCACCCAGTTTCGATGTTTCAACTCTTCCTTCTGAAATTGCCTTTAATTCATTTAAGTATAGGCCTCTGTCTTCTCCAACTAATCTGATCCATTTTTTATCGCGATTAAAAATCCGACCAGATTTATCATACATCACATTTATGTTAAGCACTTCGGCC
Source organism: uncultured Bacteriovorax sp. (assembly GCA_964583925.1). Taxonomy (GTDB): domain Bacteria; phylum Bdellovibrionota; class Bacteriovoracia; order Bacteriovoracales; family Bacteriovoracaceae; genus Bacteriovorax. The sequence goes on along the minus strand of CAZOXW010000016.1, from coordinate 33,860 downwards.
ATGGCCTTTAGATTAAATGACTTTATAAGATCTGAAGGTGTAAAAAAATTAGTGCTATTAATAGTCGCTTTTATTTCATTTGCATGGTCTTTTGCATTTTTAGAGAGAAGATCAAGCACTCCTAGACTTGGCACAATTCCTTTTGGAGAACTTAAAATAAATGCATTAGACCTTATGTTTTGAACTCTGTATGGATTAGTAAAGCGAACTTCTCGTTTTTCAAAAGGGAGCTTCTGATGATCAGCTGAAATTGGCAAAGTTTTAAAAACATCAAAGAGGTTTCCATCATTATTTACGAGTAAAAATGAACTCCCATTAGATTTAGAAATAAATCCATTTAATGATTTTAAGCTTGCTCCATCTGTTTTATCTAAGACAATCACTGAACGATTGTTTAATCCAGAATTTAAAATTTCTTGGTTCACATTCAAGATACTCAAATCTAAAATTGAAACTTTACTTGTTCCACCAAGATCAGCTAGTACATTTTTAAATTCAACTAAATTAGAATCAGAATTTACAGCGACTACAGGTACTCCTGTCTTACTTATATAACTTGCTTTCGCCATCATTAAAAGATCACTTCCAAGTCGTCCAACCTCAACACCATTTTGTGTTAATTTTGCACTAAAAGAAAGATCGCGATAAATATCATCTTCCGATTGAACTAATACAAGGGCAGTATCTAGAGAAATATTTTCACCAACATTAGCACTTTTTAGTTCATCAAAAGGCTTCACTAATAATTGGTTATTTGAGTTAACTAAAACTTCTACCTTCATATCGCCAAGGTAAGCTCGCTTAGAATTATTAATTAAACTTAACACCAATTTATTTTTTTGATCCTTTAAAAGTAAACCAGAAAGTTTTAAAGAGATTAAGTTAAATGGAAATTGAACTTTTATTGTATGGGACTCACCACTTCTTAAAATGCCATCAGCAATATTATCAAAGTGAATTCTCTCTACTGGATCAGTTGTATTCGCACTAGATAAAACAGCAAATTTCACCAAATGATTTTTGCCCAAACTTGCATCACTGGCATTTTTTGACTGGAAAGCACCCAATACTTTTACAGTTGATCTCGCATTAATCGAAGGTATTTTTACAACCTCTCCATTTGAAAGCTTTACAGAAACATTGTTAGCAGGGGCAAAACCAAAGTTTGATACAATTAAATGCCCTGTAATCGTTTCGTTTGGCTGAAATACTCCATCATCGCTTCCAACTTTATTAATCCCAGAGTCCACAAGTTCAGAGCTAACAAATTTTAAAACAGCATTTTCTTTATAGATTTTTAATACTGCTGCGACTCTTTTATTTTTTGATTCTTGTGTTTCACGTTCAATATTTAATTTAAAAATTCTCATTTCCTCAAGCTCAAATGCTGCTCGGAATATTTGGCCATAAACCAAACGATAAGTTTCATCCTCAACTTTTTTATAAGTTGTCTTATACTCTTCACTTGAAGTGTTTGGGTTGGCTTCAAACTTTAAAAAATACTCTTGGTAGAATTTCTTTTTTATAATTGGGTAATTTCGATTATATGCAAGTCTTTCTCCTTCAACTCTCCCCGCATTATAATCTTCAGGATAATCTCGATTATATGATTCATTATAAGCACGATCGTAAGACTCTGAATAAGCTCGATTATAAAAACCATCAATGTTCAAATTATAAGTATTTCTCGTTTCATATCTATAAAGATGGATATACCCATCAGCATAGGCCCTTTTTAATACTTCCTTATTTACTGAAATATCTGGCCTATAACTATCGCCATTAAAATCTCCTGGATAGCTAGGACTTCTTCGGCTAAAACTGCCTGCAAAATTACCATTAATTATTACATTTTCTAGCGGAGTCGATTCTGATTTTTTTACAGCTTCATCTTCACCAAGAATATCTCCTTCTCGTTTTCCCTCTACTTGTGCTCTTTTAAGCCCTGCAACGGCACCGTCTTTAGTTCCCTGAACAGCAGCATCCGATCTCTCTGCTCGAACTTTCCCATCGCGTGCCCCATTTAAAGTGGCCGCTTTTATATTCCCATCAATTGTCCCTAACCTAATTCCATCTCTTTCGCCATCAATTAATGCCTTGGCGCTACCATCGCGATCACCTTGGGCCGCTCCTCTTTGATAATCACGTTCTTTTCCTCGATTTGTTCCATCAGTATGGCCATCATTTAATCCATCATTTTGTCCATTGCGATTACCTAAGTCGTAGGCCATCCGATTTCCATCAACGCGTCCATCATCAGTTCCTCGTATTGATCCTTCACGATTTATTTTTAAAATTTCAGAGACCAAATATCTTTCATAACGATCCTTCTCATCTCTAAGTTTAAAAAGCCGTGCTTGTGCTTCATTTGCCTTAATATCCAAAATTTTATAGTCATTATTTAATTGATCTAACTTCACGTTTAATGGTGCAGACTGCAATTTAAGCTGACCTAATGCTGTAGATTTATTTTTTATAAGCGTATTAAATCTTTCAATACTTGCAATTGTTGTATCAATCTCTACTTTGTTAGCTTCTGGATTTTTTTGAAGTTCGATCAGTTTTCTTTCTAGTTCTTCCAAAGCAACTTTATCTTGTGCCAATTGATTATTTAATTCATCCATCTCACTTCTAAGCTTGGTTAGTTCTGTAACTAAGCGATCAATCTGTGATCGCATATCACTTCTACTGGAGTCAAGTCGTGTAAACTCAACTTTTGCATTATCTACGGCCTGGATTAAATGTGATAATTCTCGATCATCAGTTAATCTAAAAGATTGTCTTCCTATATAGCCTGGAATGTCCGCTAAAAGATTTAGTGAAATACTAAATAAGAAAAACGCGTACTTTAAACGTTGATAATTAAACATGTGAATTCCCCTCTTTTGCCACCAAATAAATAGAACATCAGTAGAAATTTGGCCCCACTAGGTGCCAAATTGTCTCCAAAATGTATCCTTTCATTTAGATGGAGTATTACCCGTAATAGTATTACGCAAGTTAAATGCCAAATATCTTACATCTCGATAACCCTTAACATTCTCTAAATGTTTTAAATCTGTATACCCTAATTTTTTATTTAAAAGTTCAGACCGTATAATTTTTGCCATTTCTTTTTCTAATTTATGCCAGTGAGGGAATAAGATTCTCAAAACTTGAAGCCTTCTGAGCACTTTAAGCATCCAAACTTTAGGTGAAAAATCAAAACTTATTACCTTAGACTCAGTCAAATTAATTGCAGGACGATTAATAAAGTTTCGCTTTATCGATGTTCCAAGCTCTCTATAATACTGGTTGCGACTATCTTCGATTGGAGAAATCATAATATGAGAGATAAAAACTTCATCTTTAACAAAATATGTTCTCACAAGAGTTCGTAAGGAAATTTTTAGAAGATCAATTTCATTTCCATACATTGCTTTCAATTTTTTTCCATCATTAAAAAAACTATGGAAATCATTTTTTAAATGATAAATTAAAAGATCGTGAACGTAGCGGGCCAAATCTTCTTTTTCTAGACCTGCAAAAGTAGATTCCATTTCTTTAAGATATTTTTTAAAGTATGCCTGCCCCTTTGGGCCCCATAAATCTAAAACCGATTTTTCATAAAGTTCAACTTTAGAATCTGCTCTTAAAAGAATACTGTCAAATCGTGAAGGAGCAAGAATATATCTGCGCCCTAAGTTAAAAGCGAGTATATTATTATCAATCTCATTTTTGGGAACAGATGCTTTTATTGCATCAATTAAGTTAAGTTCACTAAAAGGCAGAGTCCCTAACTGGAAGGCCGCTCCGATTAAAATGGTTGAAACATAAACAGAGCGTCCTAAAAAATGTTCTGATAATTCTTTAAATGGAACAAGAGATATCTTATGATTATTTATCTTACTTATCATTTCAATTAAATTGTTATCAGAAATCAAAGGAGCATCAATTTCTTTATCGAGTAGTTGACTCAATGGAATTTGATATTTTCGATCTAACACAAGTGTCGTTTTCTCACTTACCCCACTATACTGATTAATTCCATCCAGTAAATCTGACGATAAAATTAAATCAATATTAGTCTTTTTTACTATCGGAGACTTCGATTTTCCCTTTCTAAAAAAACTTAAATGTGAGCTCACATTTCCATTTCTTTGTGCAAGTCCTTTTTGATCCATAAACTTAAAATCAATCCCTGTATTTTTAGAAAGCTCATGGACAGCTTTTGAAAGTATTTTTGAAACAGTTGTGATTCCGGAACCTCCCACCCCAGTAATTAAAATAGAATAATCAATTCCTTCCATAATTGTTTCAGGAGAAATGAGAAGTGTCGGCGGCCTTAGCGAAATCGATTCAAGATCAAGTTTATTGTCGTTATTTTTTTTATACTTGGTTGGATGAAAATCTGTAACTTTAATTTCATAAAAAGAAGGACAGGCCTTAATTTTTGTACAATAAGAATCACTTACACAAATTTGTGGATCGATTGCCACCTTGGTTCCATAAGGGTCATGAGTAAGCGTTAGACCTGGACAGCCTGTGGCATTGACGCACTCTCGGCAATCTTCACACGCGTCAGTGTTAATTTGATAAAATGTCTGCTCCTTAATCGTTTGATTTTGACTAAACATTTTCCTTTCATGCGATTTTTTTCTGGCATGAAAAGTAAGACCGCATTCTTTAGTCGAAATAATGACTTTGACACCTTTTAATTTTATGAGTTCAAATATTAAATTAGAATAAAAATAACGATCGCTTGGATTGATATTTTCACAATGAGTTACTCCCATGGCCTTGACAATATTTTGTATATCTTGCAACGGACGCTTAACTCCATCTACTGATACCCCACTTCTCGGAGTCATTTGATGCCCCGTCATCGCAGTATTGGAATTATCTAATATGATATAAGTTATATCGTGTCCTTCTTGTACTGAATTTGAAATATTTGTTATTCCAGAATGAAAAAATGTTGAATCTCCCATCAGGACGACCGATGGATTTGTCGTAAATAAATCAACACCAGACCCAAGGGCACCACCTTGCCCCATCCCAGAAAGATTATGCATTTCTTTAAAAGGTGGCAAAAAAGATAGTGAATAACATCCAACATCACCGTGAGTAATTAATTTTATATTCTTCTCTAAAAGTTTTGCGCGTAGATCTTTTAAAATCGAAAGTGTTTCTCGATGAGGACAACCAGGACAAAAAGTTGGCAACCTTTTTGGCAATTCTACTTTTAAATCAATTGATTTTTTTATTTCGTGACAAAAAGTGAGGTTTAAAAATTTGTCTAACTTTACAAGCGCATTTTCCACCATTTCATAATTAATTCCTCCATGTGAATAAAAAAGTTCTTCATCGCCAATCTTTTTCCCAACAACTTCAATCTTCAAATTATTATTAGAAATTAACTCTCTAATCTCGCCTTCTAAAAATCCTCGCTTCTCTTCGACAACGACGAGTTTTTCGATTCCCTTTAGAAAGACAAGAAGCTTCTCTTTTGCCAGAGGGTATGGAATCGCGATTTTATAAAGTGAAAAAATATCAAGTAATTGATAATCATCAAGGGTACTTTTTAATACTTCAAAAATGATACCTGAAGAAATGAAACCAATTTTTGAATTTATATTCCCGTAAACCTTATCAAGTGAAAGTTTTGAAATCTGATCTAATAGCTTTGGAAATCTCTCTTCTATCATTTTTTTGTCAGCTAAAAGAGAATTTGGAGGCACCATCACATTTGCAGTTAGATTAAATGTTGAAGGATCAAGTTCAAGTAGTGTATTGTCTAATTTTTTTTCTTCCCCAATTTCAACTAATCCACCTCCCTCGGCCATAAATGTTGTCAAGAGGACTCCAACATAAAGTGAACTATCTACGCTTAACTTTAAAGCAATCTTAATCCAATCTTTCAACTCTTGAGGAGTAGAAGGATCTAAAAATGGGATATGTAAATGCTTAAATAAGTATCTTGAGTCAGCTGGGCTTGAAGTCGACATCGACCAGGGATCATCACCCACAACAATGACAACACCTCCAAGTCCAGGATTTGCAAAATTTCCAACCGAAAGAGCGTCTGAGGCCACGTGAAGCCCCATCGATTTCATTGCAACGATAACATTTTTATTTACTTGCTTTGCTCCTCCGGCCATTGCAGCAGCACTGGCCTCATTATTTGCAATCACAACTCTTGCACCTAATGATTTAAAATCGTCTCGTTTTTCATAGAGAATATTAAAATAATCGGCCAGTGGAGATCCCGGATATCCGGTATAAAGATGAAATCCTGCTTCTTTTGCGCCCTGTAAAATTAGTTCATTACCATTTAAAATAGCTGTTTCAATTTTGCTCATTTTAGTATTGCCCACTTATATAAATTGACCGATCATTATGTAGTAATAGTCAAACAAGGAAGGTCTTCAGTGTCAATGATCAAGGCCAGTTTATATTTAACATTTCTCGTTTTATTTACAGCTTGTAGCTCTGTAAATAAAATGAATGAGATTAGTGAGAGTGAGATTAATCAGGAAGCAGAGAAGGCCTACCGCGAAGTAGTCTCTAAGTCTAAAATATCTACAAATCCAGAGTGGACAAAAATAGTAGAGCGAGTTTCTGCAAGAATTGCAAAGGCCTCAGGTGAACCATTTAATTGGGAAGTCGTTTTAATCGAAAGTCCTGAAGTAAATGCTTGGTGTATGCCAGGAGGAAAAATGGCAGTATATACTGGCATTATGCCAGTTTTAAAGACTGAAGCTGCCCTAGCTGCCGTAATGGGGCATGAAGTGGCCCATGCAACCCTACGACATGGAAAACAACAATATGCTAGAAATAAAACGGGAAGCTTGGCCGGTGCAATTTTAGGTGCCGGCGCAGTTATAGGTGGACAAATTCTTTGCAAAACTAAAAGCTGCATAAATCTTACAATGCTTGGAGGTGTGGCTTCAGGTTTTGCAATCACTTTTTTTGAACGCAAATTTTCTAGAGAAGATGAAACGAGTGCGGATCACGAAGGCCAAATATTAATGGCAAAAGCAGGCTATGATCCAAGTGAGGCGAGTAAACTTTGGGAACGCATGAATGAAAAAAGCGGCGGGAATAATTCATCTGATTTTTATTCAACTCACCCGAGCGATCAAAAAAGAAAGAAAAATTTAAATCAATGGTTAACAGATGCACAAAAACATTATGAGCAAAGTCCAAATAAATATGGACTTGGAGATAAAATATGACAGACAAAAATGAAGCATACTTGGTCTATGCCAAGAGAACTCCTATTGGAAAATTAAATGGATCCTTAGCACAAGTAAGAGTTGATGATCTGCTTGCGCACTTAATAAGTGATTTAAAAAAAACAATAAACTTTGATCCCAAACTTATCGATGATGTAATAGTAGGCTGTGCTAATCAGGCAGGTGAAGATAATCGAAACCTAGGAAGAATGTCTCTACTTCTTGGAGGACTTCCCTTAGACATTCCAGGAGTAACAATTAATCGCCTTTGCGGTTCTTCGTTATCTGCACTAATCGACGGATATGCACAGATAAAAGCAGGTCTATCAGACTGTCTCCTTATCGGTGGAGCAGAAAGCATGACTCGTTCTCCCTATGTCCTTTCAAAGCCAGAATCAGCATTTGATCGAAATCAAAAAATGTTTGATTCAACTTTTGGCTGGCGTTTTATAAATCCTGCGATGGAAAAATTGTTTCCAATTCTTGGCATGGGAGAAACAGCTGAAGAAGTTGCTGAATTATATAAAATATCGCGCGAAGAGCAAGATCTCTTTGCATTATCTTCTCATCAAAAGGCGGTGGCGGCCATTAAACGAGGTGATTTTAAGGAACAAATTCTTCCTTATTCTATCGTCTCTAAAAAAGAAACTAAAATAATAGAAAGTGACGAATGTATTCGAGAATCAACTACTCTAGATGCCCTCGCAAAACTTCCTCCAGTATTTAGAAAAAATGGAACAGTAACTGCAGGTAATTCAAGTCCCATGAATGATGGGGCAAGTTTAGTGATGCTCGTCTCTGAAACATTTTTGAAAAAACATAATCTGATACCAATTATGAAAATTTCAGGAGCTGCAGTTCGCGGGGTCCATCCTTCTACAATGGGCCTAGGCCCAGTTGTTGCAGTCAAGGTCTTATGCCAAAAATACGGGATTAAAATTTCTGACTTCGATGCAGTTGAATTAAATGAAGCATTTGCTGCTCAGTCAATTGGTTGTATGAAAGGTTTAGATCTAGATCCATCAAAAGTAAATTTAAATGGTGGTGCAATTGCCATTGGCCATGCTCTTGGTTCTTCTGGGACAAGGATTACGACTTCACTCTTTCATCTTATGAAACAAAATAAAAATATAAAAAAAGGTCTAGCGACAATGTGTATCGGAGTCGGGCAAGGAATTGCGGTCTCTTTTGAAAATTGCAAATAAAAAAGGCCCGAATACTTCGGGCCCAATTATAATCATTCTGATTATTTCTAAGTATCAACCTAATAGTTTTAAAGCTGCTTGTCCTTGAGCATTTGCTTGTGACAATACTGAAGTACCTGCATTAGTTAAGATGTTCATCTTAGTATTTTTCGCAGTTTCAGCAGCAAAATCAGTATCTCTAATTCGAGAGTTTGCAGCAGATAAGTTTTCTGAACTTGATTGAAGGTTGTTAATCGTAGATGTTAATCTGTTTTGAACGGCCCCAAGCTCAGCTCTTTGCCCTGATACGTTTTGAATTGCCATATCAATTTTAGCAAGCGAAGCTTGCGAATCTTCTTTTGTAGATACAGCTAATTCAGAAATACCAAGCGCCTCAACTCCTGCACTCATTTTTGCAGAATCAAATTTAATTCTGTCTTGGAAATCATCATTATTGATACCAATTTGGAAATCGTATTTATCTCCCTGACCATTTAATAGTTTTTTACCGTTAAACTCAGTCACTTGAGAAATTCTCTCTAGCTCTGATTTAAGATTTTGATATTCAAGGTCAGTAAATTTTCTTTCAGACTCACCTACTGTATCTGAAGAAGATTGAACTGCTAGTTCTCTTAGTCTTATTAGAATATTTGAAGCTTCACTCAAACCACCTTCTGCAGTTTGAATCATTGAAATACCATCATTAGCGTTTCTTTCAGCTTGATTAACGCCCCTGATTTGTGCTTTCAATTTTTCTGAAATCGCAAGCCCTGCAGCATCGTCCGCAGAACGAACAATTCTAGTACCTGAAGATAACTTCCCTAGAGTTTGTGCTTGTTCTGTGTTGTTTGCTGATAACGTCCTTTGAGCTGCTAAAGATGTGACGTTAGTGTTGATACGTAAACCCATGTGATCCTCCCTGTATTCACGTCTTCTCCTTAAGACTTAATCCCCATACCCTGGTGGATCAACGAGCTTACTGCTCAATTGATTTGTTTTTCCGCGATGTCACCATGACTTCGCTTTGATAAATTCCATTTCGGACCAAGAAATTTTTTCTTTAACAATTTTTTAACTTTTTTTAAAAAATATACCCAAAACAAATGGTCAAGAATATATTTTTTGCTCACTATTGTAGAGGAAAATGCCGATAAATACTGCAGAGTATGGAAAATAAAAAGCCGCTGATTATTGTGCCTCCGATGTCGGAACCGATGAAAAAACTAAAAGAAGTTTTAGAAGGCATCGCTGTGGAAGAAAATATCGATATTTTTGAAGTTGAAGATGCTAAAGAGTTTGGCCAGCTGCTAGGTTCTGGCGGTCAATCTCTTGTCATGATGAGTAACGCTAAATTATGTGCAACTCTCCTCCAAGAAAATAGAGCTTCCATAATCAAAAATAATATCAAAGTTATTTTATTAACTCCGAAAGAAATTCCGCAAAAAACACTAGTAAAATTTACGAAAGTGGGATTGACTGAGGCCATTTTAGAAAACTCTCCCCCAAAAACTCTTTTGTATAAAGTAAAACTTCTCTTGCGCTCAATTAAAGCAAAGGCCAAAGAAGAAAATACTCAGCAAGTTGTAAAAAGTATGCTCGATATGAACGCCAAATCAAGTAATACTGAAGAACTTGTTACAAAAGAAATGGAAGGAAATAAAAATTCAGAAGCAGAAGTCGAAAATTCAGATCAAAAGAAAAAATTTACCAAAGATGACGAAGGAGAAAAACTCGACTATTTATCAAATTTAAAAGGGAAAAGAAAGCAAGCAGAAGATGTAATTGATACCCATTGGAAATCTAAGCGGGACACGAATGAATCTCTTGAAGTTGACATCGAAAAAGGAACAAATAAAAAAGAAATCGATTACGATGATATTGATAACTACTATCGAGGGAAATCAAAGCGAATCGAAAATGTTGAAATCGAGCTTGAAGATGCTGAAAAAAAGATGCGAGAGGTGCTTGAAGAGACTGATCGAGATTTATTTAAAAGAAAAAATATCGATGAAACCGAGCTAGATCTTGATAGCAACATGGCACCTAAGAAAAAAGAGGCCATAGAAGACGAAGAAGAAAGTCCTTACATAAATAAAAGAGTAGATGAAGAAGAATTAGAGCGAACTGACGACTCAAAGAAGGCAAAAGAAGTTGAAAATGAACTCGATATCGATGCACTAAGAGAGAAACTATTAGATGACGCAATTGAAGAAAATGAAACAAAAAACAATCGTGAAAAATCCGATGTTGAAGATCTTGGTGGGCATTATAAAGGTAAAATAAAAAAAACAAATGAGAATAATGACGAAGATGAATTCGTAGATGAAAGAAGCGATGATACCATTTTAAGCGAAGAAGCTGAAGATAAGAAAAAAAGGGCCGAAGATAGCACTGATTCACAACTAAAAGAAAATGAGCGCCCTAAACTGGCCTCTGAAATAGAAGCAGATGATGAAACGCCAAATGAAAGTGAAGTTGATCATATTGATGGATTTTTAAGGGGGAAGATTGATAATAATCGTAGCGTAGAGCTTGAAATTGACAGCAACGAAGAAGATAAATCAAAAGAAGCAGAACTTGTTGATGAGCTAGATGCTAAAGAAAAAAAATCAAAAATTATTTCCGAAGACGAAGAAGATACAGATAAGAAAAGTAAGAAGGAACGAGAAGAAGAATCAAGCTTAGATGGAATAAAGCGAGAAAAACTAATAGAAGAAATTGAGGATAAAGATTATAAACGTGAAGCACTAATTACTGAAGATGAAGAAAATGGAAAAAATCGCAAGCTTTCTGAAAAAATTGAAGAAGATCTAGATGCCCATGAGAAAAATGAGGCAAAAACTAAAATTTTAGAAGAAGATGATGATCTAAACCATCGCGAATCTGGTGAAAAAACTGAAGATAAAGACTTTGAGAGAAAAAATTTAAATCAAAGTAAGCTTGATCTCGCTCCTGGAGAATCAAACAATGTGCACGAAGGTCAGACTGATCATATTAGTACCTATTATAAGTCTGGCGAGAATAAAGATAAAGAACACGACTGGAATCTAAAACAAGATAAAAAAGATTCTGTTAAACTTGACCTACTAAAAAATACAACGGAAGAATCCGTAATCGCAGCTAAAAGCAAGACTGATTATGGCGAAACAACAATTGATTATAAAAAGCTTAAAGAAGAGTTTGACCTAATATCTAGAGGTGAAAATATTTCTTCGTCGGCAGTAAGTCTAGAAAATGGATCAGATTTAGGCAAAAACTATAATTCAGAAGATCAATATAAAGTGGTTGAAGTTAGGCCATCGGCCCTACTTTACTCTGTGGAGTTGTTAAATCTGATCTATATGCCTGATACAAAAGGGATCGATATTATAAGGTCAATTGCTCAAAAAATCTGGAAAAGCTATAGTGCAGTCCTCGTTATTAGTAAGCTCAATCCTAGTGATCAAAAATATCAAGAAAGTTACAATGCCTATATCGATATGGCACAGGCCCTAGATCAAGCGACCCGAGATTTTTGGGATGAGTATAAAAAAGATCAAACTAAATTAGACGAATTAAAATCCTACTCAATGCCACATTTTATTTGCCGAGACATAGCAGGAAAAGATGGATACTGGAAAGATCTAGAGCTGGCGCCTCTTCCCGAATCTGAAACAATTAGTAAATCATTTGAATATATTTATCCATTTTATGATGGTGTCTCAAAAATAGGCCATGCTCACCTCTTTTTAAATAAAGGCATTAAAAAAAGTGAAGAAATGGACATCGTTCTATCTATCGAATTTTTACGGTGTGCTCTCTTAGAAAATTTTTCAAAATCTAAGGCCAAAGAAGAGGAGCAAACCGATGAGACGCCAAAAAAAGAATCAAAAATACTAAATCTTTTTGGCAATCTTTTTAAGAAGAATGCGGGGTAATTATGCGGTCGGAATATGATTTTTTTGAAATCGAAAAGGATCATTTAAAAGGGAAGAAAACCTTTCCCTTCCAACTTTTTGTTTTTAATCCTATTAATAAACAGTTTTCTCTTGTATTAAATGGAAATCGACCGCTAACTCGCGAACTCAACCAATTTATCGATTATCTTCTATCTAAAGGTGGAAAACTAGCTGTATTAAAAAAACAAAAGAAAACGTTTCTTGTGGCCCAAGATACAGAGGAAACAGAAATTCCTTCATTAAAAAAACGCGAGTTGCATGAATTAGAAAAAGAACGAATTATGTATCTCAAGTTAAAAGAGATGTACGAAGAAAAGAACGGAACATTTCATTTCCAAACTGAATTTGAAAAGGCCTGCGATAGCGATAACTTTGAAAAAATTATCGAGCGTGCAAGAGTTGAAATACTCACTTTCAGTGTAACACAAAACTACACCGTTAGCTTTGCCTCTCTTTTATCAAAAGAGTACATGATCAAAGATAATTTTTTAAATAGAATAGTTGCCACCTCGTATTTTTTGGCCAGGACGTTGAATATAAAAGATGAAGAAGCACTAGCGGATATTATCGTCGCAGGTTTTTTAATGCATCTAGGATTTACTCAATTATCCATTACTTCTATTAAAAAACCTTTTTTAACAATGTTTGAGATTGAAAAGAAGGATTTTAAAAAACATACCATTTTGACCAACCATCTCTTAAAAAGATCAAATCTCCCAATATCAGAGCGATGTAAAAAAATTATTTTTGAACATCACGAGAGAACAAATGGAGCAGGATACCCCCAAGAAAAACATGGAGAATCAATTGAAACTCTTGCTTTATTACTTGGTGGTGTGACTCATATTTTTGAATATTCATCGGGCAAAATCACCGGCAGTAAGCAAGCAATAAAGTCTGTTATTCTCTCAATAAAAAACAAGTCATTTACATCTGGACTAGAATTAGATTTTGGCGATAAAATAAATACAGGTATTGAAAATTTAATAAATTTTGAAAAAATCGAAAATAATAAAAAAGCAGCATAGTTCTGTTCTTATTTGGGAGTAAAAAATGGCCTTGAAAGCTGATATGAAAATTTTAGTTGTTGATGATATGTCTACGATGAGAAAAATTATTAAAAACATGCTTACCCAAGTTGGGTTTACAAATATTTCTGAAGCTGATGATGGAGCAACCGCATGGCCCATGATTCAATCTGCAATCAAAGAAGGCAAACCTTATGAATTTATACTCTCAGATTGGAACATGCCACAAATGAGTGGGCTTGATTTATTAAAAAATGTTCGATCGACATCTGGTCTTGAAAAACTTCCATTTCTTATGATTACCGCTGAAGCCGAGCAAGGAAACGTCGTCATTGCTGTAAAGGCCGGAGTTTCTAATTTTATTGTAAAACCATTTTCTGCCCAAGTTTTAAAAGAAAAGATTGATAAAATCTTTGCAGGAAAATAGGTATCATCAATGAATATGCTCAATGATCCATCAATGAGAGAAATCGTCATTGACTTTTGCAATGAATCTGATCAATTGTTTGATCAACTCGAAACTCATTTAAATGCGCTTGAAGAAAATCCTAAAAATACTCAAGAACTTGAAAAATTTGGACAGATTATTGACCGTATTATGGGGGCCGCAAAATCAATCGGCGCCTCTGAAATTGCTACATTTTGCGAACTTGGAAAACTTATAGGCTATAAATCGTCTCAAATTAGTGATGCCCCTCTTTTGGAAATTGTTGTGGGAGTCCTATTTGATTCTGTAGATATGCTTCGAAAAATGAATCTTGCTCTTCGCGAGGGAAATGATAAATGCATGAACAAGCTAAACACCAAAGCTTTTGGAACTAGGCTTACATGGCTATCTGAGAAATTTAAAAATATAGAACGATCATCTTGTAAAGTTGATAAAAATCTTAGCCAAGACTCAATTGATGATCTAATGAAAAGTTTGGGATTATAATTTGGAGATAATTGTATGGTAACAGAAACTAGTTTTATTGAATTTTCAAGACCATTTGTAGAGGCCGCCAAGAATGTCTTTGAAACAATGGTCTATACAAAGCTTGAACCTTTAAAACCAAGCATAAAAAAAGATAATATCTCTAAAGGCGATATCAGTGCCGTGCTTGGGATGTCGGGGGAACTAGATAAAGGTACAGGAAAATGTAACTATAAGGCCATGCTTGTTCTTTCTTTTCCTTATGAAACCTATTTTAAAGTAGCTGGTGCAATGTTGTCTGAAACATATACATCTTATGTGCCAGATATTCACGACGTCGGTGGTGAAATTGTAAATATGATTATGGGAAATGCTAAACGCGACTTAAAAGGAATGGGCTACAGTTCAAATATGGCAATTCCCTCAATGATTGAAGGAAAAGATCATACCATTAAATATCCGGCGGCTACGACTGTCATTTTAATCCCAATGAGTTCTGCTCATGGGCCAATGTATTTAGAACTTTGCTATGCTGAGAGTGAATGATATTTATCTAAATTCTCTAAATGGATAAAGACTTCTTCCCTTCCATTCGTTTAGGGAGATGTCCACGTCTTCTTTTTCATTCTCATTTTTTACAAGATCAATCCGAGCAAAAGTTAATTTTTGACCATGAAAATTTTTTCCAAAGTCTAAATTGTACATCTTAGTCCATGTTCCGGTATTAATAAAAATTGAGCCATCGTCATACTCCCTATAAATTGGGTCATGAGTATGCCCTACTATTAATGCTTTCACCTCAGGATTATCCTTTATAAAATCTTCTGTCATTGATTCATAGTCTTTAAACAGCTGCATTTCCATTTTTACACTTTTAATAATTTCTTCGATGCGATTATTTACTTTAAATAGCATTAAAAAACGTACCATTAAAAAGTATGTAATATTTGAAAACATAAAGCGCAAAGTATACAAAGTATCGTAAATCAATCCATTGATAATAAACTTGTTCACTGGCCTTACAGCATTAATATAATCTCGTCCTTCCTTAAATTTATTTATTACTCGCGTAACATAGTAAGACCCCCAAGGAGGAATAAAATAGCGAGTCCCCGATTCATCTTCAGCTATCAATTTTGAAGAAAACTGATGAGCTATTTCATATTCATGCCCGTGCTTTATCACAATCCCAGGAATAGGCCGATAATCGCTATTCTCATTTGTTAAAATCGTAAAACGCTCTCTCGACTCTAATGGAAAATAGTTTAATAAATACTCTTGAAGTTTTGGTAAAATCATTTCTGAATCGTGATTTCCCAAGATATAGGTAATTTTATTTGTCGGAAAACTAATAAAATTCACTAAAGAACTCATAATCTCATGATGAGCCTCTATAATCATTTTAAGTTTAGAAAGCGCAGCTTCTTCACTCCAGAATTCATCGTCAAAATACTTCACAAAAGGAACTGCTAGGAGATCAAAAAAATCACCATTAATAATTAATTCGACTTCTCGATTTATAAAATAGCCGTCTGAATGATATTCGATAAACTCAACAAATTCTTTATCGCTATGAAAATCTTCCAAAAAATTTTTTCGATTATATACAGTTCTACCCGCACCTAGATGGATGTCTGAAATGACGACGATACTTTTGTAACATTCATTTTTTAGGAGGAACTTCATAGTTTTTATTTCCAACAATTAATTCGACTTCTTGAAAAGCTGGTGACATGGGATAGAAATGAATAATATCCCCAATCTTTAGATCAACAATAACTTTCTGATAAGTCTCAGGAGGTACAGCATAATAAGCAATACTTTTAGAGTTATTTAAAACAATTTTACCAATAAGCTTTATAAGGGTCTTATTTTCTACAATAACTTCCATCTTATTTTTGAAACGCTGAGGAGATACTACTTTATAACGATCATCATAAGCAGTAACAAGAAAACCATCTAGGCTTTCTATCGAACGCACATTACCCGACAAGATCAGGCAGATTAAATACAACATAAATGCTAACTTCTTCATAAGTTAAGTGTAGCAAAAATTAGTACAATTAAAACTTGGTCAAATTTTCTCATTATCTTATAAAAATTAACCGAATAGATTTAAGGAAGAAAATTATGTTAGAAAAAATCAAATTCTTCGCAAAATCTAAAAGCTCTAAACGAACGGAGTTTATCGTTCAGTTTTTCAACGACCCTAATCACGCCTGGATAAGGTCTAATGAACGGTATAAAAAAGTTTTTCTTATGCTGCTGTCTGAGCTTAAAATAGATCATATTAATTATTTTAAAAATAACCCGACCTACTTTATCCCCTGTAATGCGGTATTAAGTTGTGCGATTCTAAATCAAAAAGATAAGAATATGATCCTTGTATTTAAAGAGCTACTTACACTGCTTGAAAGTAGTAAATATACCGAGGCCGTCGCAATTTTACTTCACGAAATGGGCCATATTTACTATCGCCATAGTGAAAAAAAAATTGATCAATTAGATGCTCAAATAGAGGCAGATGATTTCGCCTTTCAAATGGGATATGGCGAGGAATTGGCAAATGTCTTACTTGAACATGCCCATTCAATCGACTGTCGCGTACGAATATCAAAACTAACGACAAAACTCATTGAACAAAAGTACAATCAGTAATTATTTTTTTATAGAAATAACCGTCAACACCTCTCCATTTAAAATATCGAAACGGCCTGTAAAAGAACTATTATTATAAATTGAAAAATCTTCATTAAGCGATTTTAAAAGTTTAATTTCAAAAGATTTGCAATTTAAATCTACATCGACGATGGAGGCATAATCAAACCCAAAATAAATATCAGTTAATGGGTTTAACAATTTATATAAGGATTCTTTTGCAGAAAAGATTAATGCCCTAAGCTCGATGTCGCTTAGGCCATGAACATGTACTAAATCCTCGTCACTCATGAATTTTTTGTATGATTCACCATTAAAACGTGCTGTCGATTCAATATCAACGCCAATCGAGAGATATTCATTGGAATGCCCTAAGGCCAAAAAAATAGCATCTTTAGAATGCGAAATAGACCCGACGATTGATGGCGGCCAAATCGGTCTGTTTTTACTATCTCGCTCTATTGAGGAAACTGAAAGATTAAAGTGATTTTTTAATAATTCTAAAATTAAATGTCGACTTAGACAGAATTCAAAGGCTTTATCTGCATGCCAACTATCTAAATTAAAACTACAATTTAACTTAAGTGCTTCTAAGTCCAACGAATTGTAATCAGTTTTATAGACATGTCTAGTAATCATAAAAAAACTATCGCAAAGCTTAAACAAAATGAAAAGATTATGATTGAAAATAGCATGTAAATATTACAACATCCCCCCAGTTCTAATTGCGTAAAATCCAAACTTTGTATTTAATGATAAAATATGAATAAAACTGCCTTTTTTTTGATCTTAATGCTTTTTTCTTGCACGCTCTTTTCAATTGAAAAGCTAGACCAAATGCGTTTTACGAATAGAGCACGATGTGCTCTAGATTCAAAAATTCCAACAGAATCCGCTTTTTTGCTAGTTTCAAATATGGATGTGGCCCGATCAATTTACCGATTGGCAAAATCAAGAGAAGAAAATACATCTCTACTTACTAAACAAGGTATCGATGTCTATCGCTATTCTATTTTAGAGTTACTCGATCTCATTCACCGTAAAATAATTGAAAATAAATTACCTCTCTTACCAAGTGATACTACAATTGAAGGTGTACCTAATCTTTATCGCGAAATCATGAGCAACTGCTCGAGTGATTCTGTATGTCTTCAACTTGATGAGTATATCCAAAAGCTCTGGAGTATATCTAATCAAAAAAATCCAAGTAGTGAAATTTTAAAATATGATAATTTTGATCCAAAAAAATATTTGATAAATGCCAACATTTTTGATGGTACTCCTAATCTTAAATTAAAATGTCATTACTTAAAAAAATTTTCGGCCTTGGATGCACAATTATACGGCAGCAAGCCTACCAAGGAAATGTTTGATAAGCTTGGAAATAGTTTAAATACGCTTGACGAGTACATTGCCGATTGCCGCGACTTCAAAGCACAAGAGAATGTAAAAGTCGCAAGCTATCAAATTAGTTTAAAGAACATCAACTCGAAAAAATGGGACAATTACGGTTTTGATTATTGGAACTCTCTAAAAATATATTTCTCTTGGGCATTTCGAAACGCGCCAGAAATGAAAAAGATTGCTTTTCCTTTTTCGGAAATATTTAAGGCCGTCTCGATTGAAGATTCTGTCCTTATGACGTCAAACAATTGCAAGAGCATCACCCAACCCAAATGCGAAACTGATTATCTCAACGCAAATGCCATAAGACAGTTTGCCAATAGCGACTATAAATTAAACTTTAGCGAATTTGATTTTCTAGATAGTATTCCCGATGGCCCACAACTTCAAATGCTTGAAGATCCTTTTACGGAAGTAAATAAAGATATACTCGGGTTTAATAAATTTGAAAATTCTACTGATTGGGCCAACAATTTGCGAGAAAATTTTTCAACAACTAGAACAACAATTCGAAACAATCTTCTTAAGTCCCTCACCCATCTTGATATTAGCTCAAAAAAATTGCCCACAGATCGAATTCAAAATGATCTCATCAAGTTTTTTTCTCCAGTGATTAAGGATCCAAAGAACTCCAACTTAATGCTTAAAAATGAATTATTCTATCTATGCAGTGAATACACTTTCACTACCGATGAAAACTTCAGCTTTATCCGCTCAAAACTGATGCTCTTAAAAGATGTTTCGTTACTTGATAAAACTGCAATGACGATTACTGATCAAAGAATTTCCGAGCTCTACAATTACTTTGATGCAATTTCAGTCAGTGTTAGAAACCTTTGCGGATCATTTGACCAGACAAAAGTCTTTGAAAATTTTGAAGTCGATAAAACTGGATTTTCGAAATGGTATATTGAAAAAGTGTATGAAAATAAATACATTTCAACACTAGAATCAAAAAACAAAGAATACATACAAAAAAATAAACCAACCTTATACTATGGCAGCTATTTAAAAACTAAAAATATGAGTGATGTTATTTGTGTGCATGCAAGTGACTGTGCAAGAAAGTCCCTCAAGTCTATTTTAAGTATCTATTCCGCTACTTTGTATGCAGATACATTTTTTAATTTAGATCAAAAAATCAAAACCCCAGAGCTTTTTAATCCGTATGCTGAACGCTCAGTCTGTAAAGTTTATGATCCTTGGTTTAAGACCAAGGCCACTCTATTTTCGGCCTTCACCGATTTTATCCAGGGGGCCCTTGCGACAGTTGCCCCCGGTGCAATTTATGGTAATTTTGATATTACGCCTCTAAAAGTTGTTAGCTTTAACCAGTTAGTAAAAGATGGAAAAATCAAGTACGACGCTAAATACAGTAAAACCAAAGTTCAGGCAGGCCTTGCTTTAAATTTTGGAAATCTCCTCGGTGTTCCATGTGGCGTTGCTATTTCAAAAACTCAAAATGCCAATCCTTATGACTTGCTTCAATTCAATGGAATTTCTGTTCGCGCATGTAAAAGTAACGAAAAAAACATGATCACGGTAAATTCACCAAGCGATATCGTAAAGGATGATCCAAAAAGCTCAAGTGCCTGCCTTGTATGTGCGCTAAATTTTGAACAAATAGGAAGTGCGGCCACAAAGTTTGTACCGATGGGACAAGCTTCATTTTTTCTTATCCGAGGCCTTGTAAAACTTTACAAAGGATTAAAAGATCCTCTCAATATTCCACACTCTTGGGAAGTAAATCCTGAATATGTTAAATTAAGCTACAACGCCTTTAAAGGAAATATTCCTAGTAAATGTGTACGAAGCCTCTCAAAAGATCGCCCTTGTATGCCAACATCATGTGAAGAAGATATAGTTCTACATCTTAATAAAAATTTAAATGAATCACGAATTTTATCAATCGATACTAACGAAGTTGAAAATGGAAAAGCGAAAGTCTATATCGACAAATGTAGTGAACCTATTCAACTCAGCACTTTTTTGCATTCACTTTCAGAAACTCAATTTGAAGATAGTGAAAGAAATTGTACTGTAAAAATAAAATCGATCCCAAGTGGTTGTCGATTATAGGGTTTTATGAAAATAAAATTAAAGGTATTTTTAATCTTTATTAATGCAATTATATCTTGTAGTGCATTTTCTAACTACACGATCAAAGAGTTTTGGGATCAAGAATATACTCCTAAGATCGGTGTCACTTGCACCAACAAAGATAAATTCTGCGATAAACTTTGTAAAAATAAAACTTATTGCGAATTTCCACAGGTTATCTGTCGCGACTGTATTAGTACATCAATTCTTATGACAAATATATTTGAGAATATGTCAGTTTTCTATCGAAATAGCGGCGAAGTCGCCCCCGCTGCAGAATTTATCGATTTCTTAAAGTCTAAAAACTATGTCAGCTTTAGTTCTCGAAGTATCTATAATCAAACTGATTCATTTGACAGCGCTGAACTTCAAACACGCTTTCAAAACTTATGCCCCAACTTCACTAAATACCCGGTTGTTTTTTTTAATTTAAAAGCAAATTCTAACATTCTTAATGAGGCCGTTTATGTTGCTTGTGATAGCAATGTCTTTAAAATGACCACAGACAAAGATATCGTATCCGATGAACCTCTTATGCTAAAAATGGATTTAGAATTAAAGAGCTTTAGAGCTTTACACTAGTTCATTAATATTTTATCCCTGACTAACCATTGTCGAAGTAGATCTTCAAGAATATCTATGTATAATTATCCCATAAATCATGGAGATTAATTATGAACTTTATAAAATTAGTTAGCTCACTTACTCTATTTATTATTGGAAATGCATTTGCTGAAATAGATGTTGGTTCGACCATTGCCAATATATCAGGAATCACTGATGCGGGAAAAAGAATTAATCTCCATGAAATTAACCCTAAAGGAAAAATACTTGTCTATTTTTATCCCAAGGCGGATACTCCTGGCTGCACAGCTCAAGCGTGCTCACTGCGCGATCAATATGCCAAAATTCAAAAACTAGGCGTTAGCGTTATCGGTGTCAGCACAGATTCAATAAAAGATCAAAAGGCATTCAAAGAAAAATATCGGCTGCCTTTTACTCTAATTGCTGATACGGATGAAACCTGGGCCAAGACTTTTGAAGTTCCTGTTACAATGGGATTTTCTAAGCGCCAAGCATTTATGTTATCTGGTAAAAAAATTATCTGGCTAGATAGAACTGCATCAACTGAAAAGCAGGCAGAAGATATTATTAATTTTTTAGAAAAATAAATTTATCGAATTCCCCACCGATATCTATAACTATCATTTGGGTCACTTGAAATAAGACCTTCTTTAAAGCGTATATAGAATGATCGGAGAGACATCGATATATTTGATTTCAGCTCAATTTTACAAATTGAATTTAACTCAAAAAGGCCGTCTTTATCACCGAAGGCAAGATAGCTTAATGCTAGTTTTTGCTCTTTTGTTATTTCATTAATGTTGTTGTTTTTTACTATATTCTGGTATCCATAAACTAAGTTTTGAATATCTACATAGATACTATTATCACGATTTTTTGTGCTAAATAAATCATAACTCTCACCAAAAAAACGATCAATTTTATTTTCAAGTTTATAATCAATCGTCATTTGAATAATTTTTTCTCTAGTTTTCACACCTTCACAAATATTAAAAAAGCGATGCTCTATATTTATCATTAAATTATCCGGCGTCTTTTGATGACTTTCTTTTAATTTTTTAAAGTATGCTGCTTCCCCTATTTTTAGCTCTTCATATTGGGAAAAATCATATTGTGCTGGATCACTCCTGAAATTTTTTAGACGTCTAAGGCCAAAAGGTTCGCCATTTATTACTCTGGTAGGTCTTCCAATCCTCTGTAACAATGGCCGTACGGCCTTTGGTGTGGTCGATGAGTATAAAATAATATCGCCATTATCTGCAAATCCTTTTACAACATAGACGTGATGAGAAAGCTCATTTAATTGATTTAAATATTGTACCGAATAGAAATCACCGGCACGAACATTTTCAAGACCCACTGGATATGAATTTAGCTCTGATAAATCAACAGTTCCAATTTCATCACCGACCGCATGAATAAATTCACGAGTTCGATCGATATCATTTTTAAAATGATCAAAGTCGGTCATATCATTTGAAAATATTCTTCCATTACCAGTCTTAAATTTAATTGGTAAACTTTCTTTTTGAGCAAAAATAATTCTCAGAGAAAGCATTAAGTCAGCACAATCGGTTTTTATCCCATAATAATTTGAGTTTTTATCGCTAAAAATAGCTGGATAAACTTCACTAGATGAGACAAATTCAGTGAATTTATTTTCATAAGAGCTATCCCAATCATGAGTCGCACTCCAGACCGAGGCATACACAGGGCAGCTTAAGATAAGGTAGGCAAAAATAAATACATGCATATAGAGTAGCCATACAGGCAGGGCCATAAAATGTAAAAGAATCTAAAGATGTCTGTAATATTTACAAGCCAGTAATCAACGAAGCTGAAGAAATAGTCCCTAAGGTATTAGAACTAGGAATAAATAAAATTAAGCTAAAAATAACTTTAAGATGATCGTTGACCAAGGTGGACTTTTTCATTACAAGACTTTTACAAAGTAAACTAAAACAGGAGAAAAAAATGAAAAGTTTTATCGCTAAAGCGATTCTTTTGTCAGCTTTAAGCTTTCAAAATGCATTTGCTATCAACTTAACTTTTGACTTCCAAGTCAACAGTTCGGGCCCTTCAATTTATCCATGTAATGCGGGGATCAGACACGCTGATTCTGCTCGTATTTGTAAAGACAGAGTAACTGGAAATACATGTACTCCAGGATGTGCAGCAGGGAATACTGCTGAATGTACAGCTGGTACAACTTCAAAAACTTGTGTTTGTACAGGTGAAGAAAATGGAACTCAAGGTCACTGGAGACTAGATTTCTTAAAAGCATCGCATGCTGATTGGACTGACAATGGAACTGCAATTGGAGCACAAACAACTGCTAATTTAAACGCTGGTAATACAAACTCTTCTTGGAATCAAGTTTTCCCAAATGAAGTTACTGCTTTTGGAAAACAATTAACTGGTATGTCAGTTAATCTTGGTTCTGAAATCTATGGTGCTGAATATTTCGTTGATGTTTGCTACCGTGGCCCACAAATCGACTATACAAATGTAAATGATGTAAACTTTGCTCTAAAAGCAAAAGTTACTGTAAACAACCTTAGAACTGGTGCTGGGCAACCAAACTACCAAGATCTTGCAACTCTAAAAACAAGAGCTGAAATTAAATGTTTTATGGATAATAGCTTCAACTATTGTTCACAAGCTGACCAACTTCCAGGTTCTTCTTCAACTTCAACTTGTGGGACAGCAACAAGCTTAAACTATAATTGGACGCAAGGAATTGGCGGAACATTTGTTCCAGCTACAACTTCTGCTCAAGAGTTAACACTTTTAAGCAATTCTTCAATGGGATCATCTTCGGCAAAAGTACCAAGATTTTGCTATGTAAGATACTACTTCCAAGAGTCATCAAAAAACATGAGACTTTGGAAATTACAACAAGCTAAAGCTTGTACTTATACTGAAATTTCTGAACCAGCAGAATAAATAGATATTGGCCCAAGGGAACCCCTGGGCCAACTTATTACAAAAGAAAATAAAATGTTTAATATATTACTTTCAATTTTTGCCTTCTTACTCACGAGCAATGTCTTTGCTTGTAGAGTATCAACACCCAAAGATTTAAGTATTGCCATTTCAACAAATGACCAAACATATTTTTCTTATCAAGCAAAATCAGTAAATGAACAAATCAAGAATACTGAAATCTCAAACTGTACAGAAACGGCCAATAAAAGAAAATTTCTTATGCTTGCTATGGGCCCAGAAATTGTCGATGGTAGTGATACTGCCCGAGGGACAAATTTTAATGGCGAGTACAAAAAAAGTAGCTGCGATGTTATTAATAACCCACTTAATTTAACACTAACTGAAACAGAAAAAGAAAATATATTTAAATCACGATGGAATTTCATCCGAAACTGCGTTGAAATTCATGTTAGTGAAAATGGACGATCAAATTTATCTGCCCCTGAAAACCAGGAAGGCTGCAAACTTCAATTTTTAAATAACAAAAGTGCATTTTTCAAGGGTGGCTATTGTTTTTTTAAACCTGCACAAGATTCAAACTATATAATCAGCTATCAAATTTCTAAAGAATGTCAAAACTCAGATTTTTATCGATCAGGAATTGATCTCCAAGAGCTGACTGCCAATATCAGTTTTTATACTAGCTCAAACTTTAAAGATGACTTGAATGATTTAACTGGTATTGGAACAATGCCATTACGAATAAGTATCAACCCAATTAAAGAAGTTCTAACTCCATCTGATGATTTTGGAATTTTAAGGCCTACTTTTCCATCTGATTACCCAATGAGTGACCTGCATCTTGGAAAAATAAGTTTTACCAAAGTCTCAGATACTTTTATTGTTTTAAAAACTCCTTTTGTCGTTGATAACTTTTGCCATAAAACATTATCTAAAAATGGCCTTTCGACTTCTGCATGCCACTATGCAACTCCAATAGCTAGTATGATTGAACTTAAAGACGAAACCGGTACAGTTCTTTTAAATTGGATGGACGGAGGAGTTGCCCCTGCTAATTGGCAAGGAATAATTGAAGGTGAAGGAATTCAGTTTCATAGTGGAACCCTTCTTCCAAATAAAATGTATACTCTTGAGTACGTATTCACAGATCCCTACTACGACTTCAATCTTTTAAAAAATATTAATCGAAGTAAAATTGGCCTCATTAATACTAAACTACCTACATTTGATAGAGATGGAAAATTAAAAGAAATTGATGAAGTAAAAACCATTTCAATTTTAGATGAAATGCTTGAATTAAATCCAATTGATGAAATTGATTTTAGCAAAAGATTATTAGGACTATCGGCCCAAAGAAAGCGTTTAAACAACTATTTTAGCACGAGTATGTGGCCTCCAATGTATGAAAGAGTTTGCAATCCAACCACATCTAAATGCAAAAAAAATGAAAAAGAATATATTAAATTTATCGCTAAATTTAGACTTGATAATGAACTAAATATAAGTGAATTGAATGTAAAAAGGGAATCAACTCTCTTTGCAGGATATAATAAAACAATAGAGAAACAACCTGAATATCAATGTAATTAATTTGGAGCTTTTTTGGGAGGCCCTATGAAAAAAATGTTTATTACTCTTATCACACTAATTTGTATGACTTCTGCTTTTGCAGGTGATCCACCTCCTGGTTCAGAAATTGATGATGTCTTTAATCCAGGAAATGGAGAATTTGAATTTGAACGTTTCTCAACAGAGGGGATACTTCTTCAACTTGATAAAGATGCAAAGATTGCTTGTTACTCAAATGGACAATGTGTTTTATCATCTGTAACAAATACAACTAAAGCACATTGGGAAGTTTCTTTTAATGTTGGACAAGGAAACACTGTTAACTCTGGAACAGGCACGACTATTATCACGGGCGGATACGATGGAAAAAATGAAGGATGTCCAACATGCATTAACTGGGGATTAAATGTCACTTTCAAGGGCAAGCAGCAATGTACACAAACGGTAATGGTACCTAGATCTCTTTACTATTCAATTAATCGTTATATGTACGGCCTAATGACAGAAACTGGTGATACAAGAAAAGGATTTACTCCTGCCGATGAGGCGATGATCATGTTTTATACAACAATCATGAAACAAGCGACAGGCTGTAACGGAAAATAATTCTCTTAGTGCCTAGAATTTATTTTCTGGGCACTAAAATTCTTTTGAAATAATAACAATACCTAAAAACTTTCTCTTCTAAAAATACTTTCATTAAAAAATAATCACGACTTTCTTTTATGTGCGCACTAAAATTCTGACTGCCCTCTGTTTTAAACAAAATAGCTTCGGTTTCCCCTAAAAAAACCTCGCGATACAAATTGTCAACGTTTGGATGTCTTCTATAAATATCTAAATACGTAAGATTATCAAAATAAGTCGGTGCTTTTTTGTCTGCCGTAATTGGAGCAACAAACAATCCATCTCGTGCATCAATTAACAATGCGGTAGCAGTTTTTTTGTTTAAATCATTTCTATAAACACATCTCCCATTTAAAGGCGCAGAAGTGTAATTTTCTAAAGCAGGCCTTCCCCCCTCTTCATAAAGTGATTTTGCTTCTATAAAATTCAAATCACTAGCGCTTACATTAAAACCAAAGAGCATCAATAACATTAGCTTCATAAAATCATTCCTTTGTTTTTAAACAATCATTCTTAGTTCAGTTAATCGCTTTATCTCATCTCTAATATTTGCCGCATCTTCAAATCTTAAATCTTTAGATGCTTTTTTCATTTCTTTTTTTAATCTTTCAATTTCTTCGTCGATATTAGAAGCAGTTAGAGTTATCAAATCGCTCATTTTGGCCTTGTTTTTACTTGATTTATTTCCTCGCAGTACTTCAACAACTCCCCCGCTAATTTTCTTTTTAACTGTTTTGGGAGTTATATTATGAGTTAGATTAAACTCCATTTGAATCTTTCTTCGACGATTTGTTTCGCTAATCGCACGCTCCATACTTGGAGTCATCTTATAGGCATAAAGAATAACTCTGCCATTTTCATTTCGAGCAGCGCGCCCAATTGTTTGAATAAGTGAGCGCTCAGATCGTAAGAATCCTTCCTTGTCTGCATCTAAGATGCCGACCAAAGATACTTCTGGAATATCTAATCCCTCTCTTAAAAGATTAATTCCCACTAACACATCAAAAACTCCTGATCGCAAATCCGACAAGATTTCCATCCTCGTTATTGTATCAATTTCAGAATGCAAATAATTTACCTTAACTCCCTTGCTTTGAAAGTATTTCGTTAACTCCTCTGCTAACTTTTTAGTTAGAGTTGTAACCAAAACTCGTTCACCTTTTTTTATAACCTCAAGGCATTCAAGATAAAGATTGTGAACCTGATCTTCTGCATCTCTTACTTCAACAATAGGGTCTAATAATCCAGTCGGTCTGATGATTTGTTCAACAAATTGCCCATTGGTTTCTTTTAATTCATAATCCCCAGGAGTTGCTGATACATAAAGAACCATATCTTCTTTTTTTTCAAATTCATCAAATTTTAATGGCCGATTATCAAGCGCTGATGGTAAACGAAAACCATAATCAACTAAATTTTCTTTTCTTGATCGATCGCCACGATACATTCCACCAACTTGGGAGCAAGTGATATGAGACTCGTCAATGATCATTAAAAAATCATCGCCAAAATAATCAACTAAAGTGGGAGGAGGCTCCCCTGGTTTTGCTCCCGTTAAATGTCTTGAATAATTTTCAATCCCCGAACAAAAACCAATTTCTTCCATCATCTCAAGATCGTACATCGTCCGTTCTTCAATTCTCTGTTTCTCTAAAAGCTTTCCTTCACGCTCAAAAAATAAAATCCGCTCTCTAAGCTCTTCTTTAATACTTTTTATGGCCGACTTCATTTTATCTTCACTTACGACATAGTGAGATTTGGGAAAAATAGTCACTTTTGATAATGTTTGAAGCACTTTAAATCGCAGTGGATCTACTAAGCTAATTGATTCAACTTGATCTCCAAAAAATTCAATCCGAATCAGTTTACTATCTTCATGACTTGGAAAAACTTCTACCATGTCACCTCTTGCGCGAAATGTACCTCGAACAAGATCAATATCGTTTCTTTCATACTGAATTGCTACCAATTGCCTTAGAAAATCATCACGATCTAGTGTCATTCCAGTAAAGATTGTTGTTTTATGGGCCTCATACTCTTCTTTAGACCCGATCCCGTAGATACAAGAAACAGAAGCAATAATAATCACATCCTCTCGCTCAACTAGATTTAAAGTTGCGCTATGTCTGAGTTTGTCAATTTCATCATTAATCGCCGAATCTTTTTCAATATAGGTATCAGAGCCTGCAACATAGGCTTCCGGCTGATAGTAGTCATAGTAAGAAACAAAATACTCAACTGCATTTTCAGGAAAAAATTCTTTAAACTCTGCGTATAACTGGCCTGCTAAAGTTTTATTATGTGCCAAAATAAGTGTTTTTTTAGAAAGTTTAGAAATGACATTGGCCATTGTGAAAGTTTTACCAGATCCAGTAACTCCTAACAGCGTCTGTTTTTTTTCGCCACTTAAAAATGCATTAACAAGTGTATTTATTGCTTCTGGCTGATCACCCGAAGGTAAAAAAGGCGACTTTAATTTAAAAAGTAATTTGTCTTTTTTTTCTTTCATGATCTCGTTTCTGTTTGTAGAATAGTCCTATGAAAACTATACTCAAATCCCCACTACATTACAAAAAAAATAATCTCTATTTTGACAACTTTAAACTATCTAGTTTAGTGACTTCACGGGCCACTCCTTTTTATCTTTATAGTAAAAAAACGCTCCACCATTTCTATGACACGTTCAAAAGCGAAGCAATACTAAATAAAATCAACGATCCACTCATCTGTTATGCTGTTAAGGCCAATGCAAATAAGCATATATTAAAAGAACTAAAAAAAAGAGGTGCCGGGGCGGATGTCGTCTCCGTTGGAGAATTAAAACTTGCCATTTCTGCTGGAATACCTCCTGCAAAAATAGTCTTTTCTGGAGTTGGGAAAACGAGAGAAGAAATCACTTATGCACTCAATACTCACCCGCATGGGATATACTCTTTTAATGTTGAAAGCGTAGAAGAATTGGCCATGATTAATGAATGCGCAAAAAAATTAAAAAAAATTGCAAGAGTCGCATTCCGCTTAAATCCTGAAGTAAATGTAAAAACTCATAAACATATTGCAACTGGAAACAAAACTCATAAATTTGGAATTTTAAAAAATGATATTGAAAAGGCCATAAAAACTAAATCTTACTGGACCAACACGACCCTCGTTGGAATTTCAATTCATATTGGCTCGCAATTAACCGAAATGAACGCGACTAAAAAAGCAATACTAGAGCTATCAAATTTTGTCTTAGAGCATAACTTAGATTTAGAATTTTTAGATATCGGAGGCGGACTAGGAATTGACTATACCCCTGATGATCAAAAGAAACTAACTTCAATTTCATTATATATGAAAGTCGTAAGTGATGCTCTCTATCAATTCTATTTCAATAAGACAATGAAGCGCCCACGAATTGTTTTTGAACCTGGAAGAATTCTTGTAGGAAAAATGGGAGTTCTTGTTTCTAAAGTTATTCGTACAAAAACCTCTGATGGGAGACATTTTACAATCATAGATGCGGGAATGAATGATTTAATAAGGCCAGCACTCTACGAGGCCCACCATGAAATATATCCAATTATTAAATCTAGTAAGTTAATTAAAACCGATATTGTTGGCCCGATTTGTGAAACCTCTGATTGTTTTGGAGAAAAAAGAGTAATATCAAAGCTTAAAGCAGATGACTATGTTGTTATAGATAATGCTGGAGCATACGGACACACCATGGCCTCAAGATATAATGAAAGAGAGATTGCTAAGGAATATTTAATCTAAATAACCTATTGAAAATTTTAATATTGCGATTATTTAATTAAATAAATCACCCCAATTATCCGACAAGTTAGCTATGACTATACTCAAGCTGACAATCCCCATGATTATCTTCACTATCAACTTAAATGCAGAAGTACTTTCTGAATGTGGAATATTTGAATTTAAAGGGAAAATAAAAAGTGATGATCAAGGTTTTTACCTCATTTTAAATGAGAAAACAAAAAGTGAGATTAAACTTGAAATTATAAATCCTCCAAAACTTAAACTGATGGCCTATCTTGATCGCGATACTTACTTAGAAGGTGAACTAACTCAGATAGATGGCACTAAAGGAAAGTTGGATAAGTTTATACAAATCTCATACTCTCCAATCAATTCAGGCAAAAATTTTAATTATAATTCGATGTTTCTAAAAGAGAAGAAAGTATGCAAAAAATAAAATACCTTATTTTATCATTACTACTTTCAAAGAATATTTATGCAAGTGAATCTAATTTCATTTTTATTGGTGGTGGCGGTGAACCTGAAGGAGAGACAACAATTTTTGATAAAAATATTGAAGGCCTGAAAGAATATTATCAATCACAAAATTTTACCAACACGACAATTAGCTTTAATGGTGGCCATAAAAAGACAGAAGAAATTATCTCAAATACATTTAATAAAAATAATCCTAAATTTACTAACACTGAGATGGAAGATATCGTAAAAAACTATCTTTCAAAAATTGAAAAAAATGAAATTAAGTCTGGTGATCAAATCCTTCTTTATATCGACTCTCATGGTGCGATGAAAACTGATTCTAAGTATCGGCCAGAATTCACTCATCAGATTGCGACAAGTGGAAGAGGTCTAAAAAACTTAAATACTCTTGAAGGCTCAAGTGTCATCAGCTTAGATATTTTAACTTCTCTAGTAAAAAAAGCGGAAGAAAAAAATATCAAGCTTGGAATTATCGATATGTCCTGTCATTCAGGAAATTCCATTCCTTTGGCCAGTTTAGGTTCAAAAAATACTTGTGTTATTTCGGCCTCTGGCCCAAACCATTATGGTTTCGCAGGAACAGAAACCTTCTCCGGCCAATTTGTAAAAAATATGAAAAAAGGAAAAAGTCTTGAAGAGGTTTTTCTAGATGCAAGAAAAGATGCAACGGATGTATCCTATCCGATGATTTCAACATCTGCTGGTCAAAAAGTTGCTGATGAAATCTATCATCTCATTACCCCTTATCTTTACTACCAATATGATAACTCTGATAAACTTGATGGATATATCTCTGAAGGATTAAAACAAAGTACTTATCAATGCCAACGAGACAACCAATTTAGTGATCTGCAAAAAATATTAAATGAAGTAGAAAAACTAAATACAGTAGTAAAAAAAGTTTTATTTTGGAATGTAACGGAGAAAAAATTTGATCTTGAATCATTTAAGCAAGCACTAAGTAAGTATAAAAAAGAGCAAGATGAGATTATTGAAATAGAAAAAGAACTAAACAAAGAAAAATACAACCTTCCGCTTATTGCTGATAGAAGTTTTACATTTGCAGACCTTATTGATGGAGTAACGATACGAGAATTGTTGAGCAGTGACTATGCTGCAGCTATAAATGTACTAAAAAATAAACTTTCAAAAGAATCAGATAATGACAATAAAATGATTATAAAGGAAGAAATAGAACAAATGAGCGAGATGGCAAAATTTAGAGAGAAAATTGCCAAAGAAAACCCAAAGGTGCTCGATTTAATCAAACGCCAAGATCAACTAAAAAAGGCTACTTACTATACTGCTTATGAAGTGAAGATGGAGGAGAAAAAATTTTTCGACAAATACTATCAGATGAAAAAAGAAAAGGAATCAACGTCACTTAACCCGTGTAAAGAATTTATTCTTTAATACATTAAAAGAAGGAGCATTAAAAAGATGAAAGCAAGTCTGTTTTTTCTATCACTATTAGTTATTTCAACCCTAAGTTATTCTGAAGATACACCAAAAGATAATGTAAAAGAGATAAGAAGTGATAACCAAGAGATTAAAGAAGATATCGCGAAAATAAAAATCGACAATGAAGAAATAAAAAAAGCAAGAGATCTTTTATTAGAAGCAGAAAAATCAGGTGATGCAAAAAGAATTGAAGATGCTAAAAATGCTTTAAAGGTCGCCATAAAGGAAAAACGTGAAGATAAGAAAGAATTAAAAGAGGATAAAAGAGAAAAAAGAGAAGATAAAAAAGAAATTCGTGAAGATCGAAAAGAAAAACGTGCAGAACGACGGGAGGATCGACGCGAAGATCGAAAAGAGCGACGTGAAGATAGACAAGAAGACCGCAAAGAACGACGCGAAGATCGTCGAGAAGATCGTAAAAACTAAACATTAAAAAATAATTTCAATCTGTGGCACTCATCCATCGGATTAGTGCCACATTATTATTCAAATGCCTTATCAAGCTCTACAACTAAATCTTCTAAAACCTTTGGGTTATTTTTTTTTAGAAATTCAACATGAGTCACAATCGCACGAACAGCGTTAATTGAATTTTTTTCAAAAAGGCCACGGACAAGACCTGCTAAACTTGAGTCTGGAAGTACAAAAGTCGTATAAGTAAATTCACACTCTCCATCTTTTAAATCAACAAAAACGGCCCGTCCTTCTGCATCTTTTGTGGAATTAGACTTTATCATTTTCCAATCAAGAACATAATGTTGATTTTCTTTTTTTAAAAATGAACGATGAGTATACTTAGCATTTTTAAATGGAAATGGAACGTGCATTTCATAGTACGTATCGATCACTAATTTTGAATGAACTTTTTCAATTTTAGATACGAGCATATCTGGCACATATTTGTATTGATAAGAGAGGGCAGAAAAAACGGCCATCGCCTCTTTCCCACTAGACTTAACTGTAGTTTTTATTGTAAGTTCCGGCCACGGCGCATCAACACGCCCCTCTTTCTTACTTTTACTCAATGTGTACTGAAATGAATCAGCTTCAGTCGCAAATGAATGAGCAATAGATAAAAAAATAATCAAAAATATTTTAAAATTTGTTTTCATAATATGCAGAAAACTCTATTTTAAAAAAATGATTTTGTTAAGATTTATTCTCATATTATCCCTAAGTATAAGCATCTCCCTTGCAGAAGAACATAGTCTTAAATCAGATTTTCTAGACTCTGCGAGTTTGATCAAAGATGGCGGGACTTCACAGTTTAGCGAAAAAAATAATCTCTATGCCCTACCGTTTGCTCTTTCAACTCTCTATTATGCATTCAAACATGATAAGCGCTTGTCGGCACTTTCACGCTCAAAAAATATCTCAAAGGCCCAAGAACTCACCAGTGATTTTTCAGTCGTTTTTAGTTTTCCAATTATTCCAGCAACAAGTTATACTTTAGGAAGAATTAATAGTGACGATACTCTTATTAATTTTAGTAAAGAGTACTTAGCCGCACTTTATCTAACCTTAATTGAATCGGCCGGAATAAGTTTAATCAATGTACATGAAAGACCTGACACCAGAAATCTCTCCCCATGGGAAACAAAATTTAGATCTGGTTCATCTTTTCCATCAGGGCACATTGTTCCCTACGCTGTTTTAAGTTTAAAAGTAATGCAGTTTTATGGGCCTTACTACGCTTTTATTCCTTCAGTACTTACCTACTGGGCCTCACAACAAAGAATGCGCGATGGAAAGCATTATATGTCAGATATTGTAGGCGCCTTATGGCTGTCATTTTTTGCATCTGAAGGAGTCAGGCGAGCAAATAATTATGATAAAAATAGCAGCTTTTATAAGAAGTATTTTGAGCGCAATTTAGAAATTGGTATTGCGACTTATAAAGAAACTATTGGCCCTGAAATTACTTATCACTTCTAAACTGCCCTACAATAATGGGGATACCAAAAAATAAAAATGATAGCTCT
>CAZOXW010000015.1:43207-61699 GCA_964583925.1 uncultured Bacteriovorax sp. | reverse complement strand
TGTTGATCTAAAAATTGAACTAGCAAAAACTAAGCAAATGGCAACGCCAAAGCTCAATTCATTTTCAATTCAGCTTCGAGTAAAGGCTCCAGGACCAACTGGGATAATTAGCTCATGCTACGCCGATCAAGATGCAATAATTGAGCAGACATGTACTACTCTTAGTGGAATATGGACTGGTAGCAACTGCATTTTAAATCAATATGTATTAAAAACTGGTGATACTATGAGCGGTACATTAACCGCTCCACTTTTTTCTGGAAATATTCAGGGCTCACAAGCTACTTTTTCAACAAATCTTACAACTCCAAATCATTGCACCGGATCCTATTGCAAATCTATGACAGATCTTGCTTTGGCCAACAGAACTTGTCCTCTTGGACAAGTTCAAAAAGGTGTGCAATTAAATGGCGATCCAAATTGTATTCCTCTTTCCTGTCCCCCCACTTTCTTCTTTGCAGGTCTAGATCTTACAGGGTCTCCAATTTGTCGGCCTCTACCGACCAACACCTGTCCGACAAACGAATATATTTCGGAAGTAAGGCCAGATGGAACAGTTGTTTGCTCTCCAGTTCCATTTACAGCAACTGCAACTTGTCCCATCGGGCAAGTACTGCAATCAATAAGCGGAGGAACACCAACATGCACCAGTAAAGGACCAAATACTAGCTGCCCAATAGGACAATTTATTTCTGGAATAGCTGCAGATGGAAATATTACTTGCAATACAAATACGCTAGCAGGAGGTACTTGTCCTCCAGGCCAAGTTATGAAAGGTATTACTCCAGCAGGTTCACCAATTTGTGGAGCTTATGTCGTATGGCTATGTAGTTGTGGTGGTGGAGCAAACAAGAATACTGACGGCTGCAACCACATTACAGGTGAACTATATAAATGCACTTCTCCAGTCGGGGGAGCATGCCACCAACACCTATTTAATTGGGGCCACATATGGTGGTGGGCCGATACTGCCTGGTGGGCATGTCACCACATCTATCTTTAAGTTCCCTGTTGGAGCTAGCTTGAATTGAATTAACTACCAACTATTTTTGGCACACCCATATCAGTATTTTCGGCCTATTTTATCCCTATCTCCTAGTAATCAGGTCAATTAAGCATATTACCGTCAAGTAAAAACCAATTCTGCCCGATACTAGTTTTGGGTATTGAAGCCTATTTGGGATAAAACTTGAATGAGTAAGAAAAGCAATCTTTTTAACCTTAGACCGAAAGATATTTCTAAGGAAAGTAACGGGTCGATTGCAAAAGACCAGACTAACGGATTGAACTCTGCCGATGTTCATCCTATCAAACGAGATTACTTTGAAATTACAATTAAGACTCTTTTAAATGCACTCAAATGCAAAGATGACTATACTTGGGGCCACTCCCTGCGAGTAGCTTATTTATGCATCTCGGTTGGAAAAGAAATGGGACTTTCAGAAAATGAACTTTATGAACTAGAAGTCTCTGCGCTTTTCCATGATATTGGAAAAATTGGCGTACCAGATGCTGTTTTATTAAAGCCATCGCGATTGACTGAAGAAGAATTTCTTGAAATGAAATTGCACCCTACGAAATCATACCAAATATTAGAAGACTTTCCAGTCTTTCATAAAATGGCAGTCAATGCTAAACATCACCATGAAAGATACGATGGCCGAGGATACCCCGATGGACTAAAAGGGGAAAACATACCACTTTTTTCTCGAATAATTTTAATTGCTGATACATTTGATGCCATGACCTCTACTCGTCCCTATAGAAAAGGACTTCCTTTTGAAACAGCATTTTCTGAACTTAAAGAATTTGCAGGATCTCAATTTGACCCAATGGTAGTTGAGCATTTTATAAAGGCCATGACTAAAGAGCAAAGTAAAAACCAAGCGACATTTAATCTAAAAGTAATTGAAGGCGACTTTAAAAAAGACGCTGCTTAGTCTACTTACAAAAATCTGTAGCGATATTTTTTGAAACATTGTACTTCTGAATCAACGTGCAATCTTCGTTTGTATTATACACATTTACAACAGCACACTCTGCCGTTTTAGAATTGGCCTTATTGTATTTCATGTTTTTATTACATTGAATATAAGCTGGCTTATCTACACAGGCCCAAAATTTATCCTTGCAACTATAAACTAGCCCGCGTCCATAATTTTCATAATTAGGTGGTTCAACATAAGGATCTTCCACCGCTATTTTTGATTTTAAATCAACTGCAGGTGCTTCTTCTTTTTTGGGATTATCAGCATCAATCATTTTATCAATTTCACTATCTATTTTCTTCTCGGCCTCTTTCGCTTCGCCTAGACTCATACTTTCTTTAGGAGTTGATTCAGGCGTGGGTTCAGGTGTGGGTTCAGAAGTGGCCACGTTATTTATTTCTTTTGATATTGTATCTATTTCTTCCGAAGCCTTTTCAAGAACATTAACATTTTCTACCGGTAGAGAAGTCTCTACTTTCTCTTCCATCGATTCAGTTTTTGTCTCAACGGCCATGTCTGGAGTAGTGGCCGTTCCTGCTGTAGACTCTGCACTTGCAACGGCTTCAGTCTTTGGCATAGGCTTCGGCCTTTTTCTTTTTGGTTTAGGAAGAGTGACCACTTCCGTCTCTTCACTTCCTGGCTGCAATAAAAATTGATCAACTGCAAAGTATGCAATAACCAATACGAGTCCAACTCGAATCATCATTGTGCGCTTTTTTTGAGCATCATCACCAGAAGAACCTAATTTAGAATTAGATTGCATCTCTTCATCAATACCTTCTTCAAGGATTTCTTCTTGTTCTTCTTGATCTTCTGCTTTCTTTTTAAAAGGCAGACTCTTTTTTATATTCGTGATAAATTTATCTAACATATTAATTTATTATAATGGATTTTTATGAAAGTCATAGATGACGGTGTAATTAAATATGATCGGTCAAATTTTTCCCCTATCGAATCAATCAATGAAGAAGAATATAATGATATCGAATACCAGAGAAAAAAACTCTATCAATTAGAATTAATTGGGGTAGACCAAAAAAATGCCATTGGCTACGGAAATATCTCCAAGCGGTATGATCTGCAAAAATTTAAAACAACGCCGAATCCGCAATTTATTATTACCGGAACTCAAACGGGAAAATATCAAAATCTTGATGGTAAAGGCTACACAAGGGTTCTCGACTTTAACATTGAAGAATCAAAAATCCACTCAATGGGGGCAGTTGAAGCTTCAAGTGAGGCACTAACTCATGCGGCAATCTATGAGGCCAACCCTAATGTAAAAGCAATTGTTCATATTCATTCAGAAAAAATTTGGAATTATTTGATTAAAATAAATAAATTAAAAATAGATTCAACAATAGAATATGGAACAGTTGAAATGGCCAAGGCCTCCGGTTTAATATCAAAAAAATTTAATCACTATTGCTTTCCAATGACAGGCCATTACTCTGGAGTAATTCACTTTTCAGACACATTAGAAAAATGCACTGATGAAATTATTGAATTATATCAAATGATCGAAAAGAAGTATTAAAATAAGATGTTTTTGGACTAAGTACAATTCCATCATGCGCATTTTTAACATCTTTATTAGGTACAATGCTCCACTGAACATAATTTTTTTCTGTAATATTTACCAGCGAATTTATCACTTGCCCCATTGTCCTTCTATAATTTACTTCCACCAATGGGTATAATTTCATTTCTCCTTGATCGAGATACACGAAAGAATCTATTTGGATGCTTGATATCGGAGCAATCTTTTTATATTCATCAAAAATTTCTTGATAAATAAAAAAATTTTCCTTGAGATTAAAATTAAATTTGTTTTGAATATATTGAAACATTAGCTCAGGGCTCTTTGCACCAACTCCACCTTTAAAACCGCCTCGATCATCATTAGTATTTATTACTAAAAAACTTTTATCCTCTAAAAAAGTAATCCCAAGATCAAAAATGCGATCATATTTTGGTTCGACAATTAGTGGATAATTAAGCTTAGAAAACTGTTCAAAATTCTTAAAAATAAGTTGATTACCATTACCACTAAACCCGAACGGATTTTTTAAAATAAATTTTTGATGATTTGAAAGCGATAAATATTCTCGAAGACCGTAACTATCAGTTGCAATTTGCGCTTCAAAAGATCCCCAGTTGTTTTTTTTTCCAATTTCAAAAGATGTTAACTTGCTATTTAATTTTTTTTCAAGAGTTAAATCCTGACACTTCCCCCACCATTTTTCGTAGGTAAGAGCTTTCGAGTTGAAGTTTGGAAGATAAAATCCAAGCTCAGTCAGTTTTCTTAAATATGATTCTTCATAATCTACAATATTTTTTAAAATGCATTCTTCTTTATTGATTAAAAAAAAGACATACTCAAATTCGCGGATCACTTTTAAATATTTAGGCCCAAATTCTTTATAATTGGGGTCAAATAATTCTGATTCATAATCTAGATTAACTAAATATGTTTTCAGACTCACCAATTTTTCCTATTGGTAATTCCAAAACTGTCAGTATATTTTTCAAGCTTATCCACAAAATCTAAATCAAGGCCCGACTTCAGACGAGATGCGCGATCAAAATTAATTCCTTTTGCACGGGCCGGAGTCATTAATGCTGGAAGATTTTCCGAATAATACTCCCAAAGATTTTTATCTTTTCTCCAAATATTTAACCAGTGAGCACCGAGTGCAACATGAGAAATTTCATCTTCAAAAACAGTTTTCATAATTTGCGAAGATTTTAAATCATCCACCTCTTTAAAACACTCCTCATAATATTTGGCAAAATCCAAATTGGCAGATTCAAAAGTTAAGGCCAAGGTCGCGTAAAACTTTGAAGGAGAATTTAAATAATGAATTTGCTTCCAAAAAAAATCATTCATCGCATAGTCACCAAGATCAACTCCAAATTCTTTTATTCTATTTATGTACATCTTTAAGTGTTTTTGCTCGTCTACTAATGTTTTACAAATTCCTTTTTTAAAATTTATATCAAGATCTGACTTTACTGGATAATACAACAATGCTCCGGCCATAAGCTCGCAAGCTAAAAGCTCATGGTTGGCAAAAAAATGCAATGCTACTGCTCTTTTTTCATCAAGATGAAAACTGGATTTTTTTGGGAATTTTATTTGTTTTTCAGAAATTTTAATTTTTTGATTTCGAGATGGATATTTGGGAAGGGTAAACTCAATATTTCTATTATCAAACTCCAAATCTTTTTCAAAAAAAAGTTTATCTTCTAAGTTTTCACCAAGTAAAATTATTTTTGCCCAATCGTGATAGTGCATTTTATCTACGTTTTCCTTGGAACTTTCTTTTTTTAGATGGCGCCGATTTTTTATTCGCACCAGTTCTAAAATCAGTTTTAACAGATCCTTTTGCACTTGATAAATTATTTGAACGGGAATCACCCCCGCTGTGATAACGAGGAGGACCTCTTCTATGAAAACGCCGCTCTTTAAAACATTCTTCACAAATTGGAAATTTTGCACCGTCTGGTAATTTTGTTCCACAGCTTGAACAAGTTGGAGTTATCTTATCTGATAGTAAGGTATTTAATTTTTCAATCGCTTGCAGCTTATTCTCTAAAAGATCATTTAGATCAAATTCAAAATTTTTATTATTAAAATGCCTTGCAAGCCACTGGTATAACTCAACACATTTAATAGTCGTCTCTAAATAATCAATATCATTTGAATTATAATTGATATTTTCATTTTTTATTGCTTCATTGATAACGTATTTTTTTAAAATCCAAACATAGTATTGAACATGCTCCAATAGACCAAGGTTTACAGGCGCACAAGCAAATCCGAAAATTTCAGAACTGCTCAATTGATTATTGTGATCAATATCTTCTACTGTTTCAGCGAGTTCAATCATTTCTTTCAAATCTACACAATAAAATGGTTTGGTGAAAATCATTGTATTAAACAATCTTAAAAATTCAGAAAGTTTTAAAGCTGGTAAATTGTTTTGAATTAAGGCCGTATTTACTTTTGTAAAAATATCTAAATCAGGGCCAACCATGGCCTCTTTTTGTTGCTCTAGAACTGATGATATTGCATCTTCAATTTCTGCAATCCCATTTTCAACTTTCTGTAAACAAGTTACATGCCCAACAGGAAATCGCTGAAAGCGCCCTGCTCTTCCTGCAATCTGCTTAATTTCAGAAGTTGTTATTGGATGTTCCTGTGAATTGATATGCTTTACTAGGGTCGAAAAGACAATTCGCTTGATTGGCAAGTTCATCCCCATTGAAATTGCATCAGTCGAAACAATAACATCGGTAATACCTGTATCGAACTTTCTGGCCTGTTCTCTCCTTACTTCAGGAGAAAGCATTCCATAGATAATCGAAACTTTAAAACCAACCTGTTCAAGATCATACTTATATTTAAGAGCATTTCTTCTTGAAAAAACGATTAAAGCATCATGCTTTTGAAGCTGGGCAATTGTAATTGGTCGCTCATCAACTTTAAGCTCAGTCTTTCTTTCGTAATTTCGAATTTCTAATTCATCACCACAAAGATCGGCAATTTGTCGTATCAAATCGACAACTGAGCCATCACCACACAC
Organism: uncultured Bacteriovorax sp.; assembly: GCA_964583925.1. Taxonomy (GTDB): domain Bacteria; phylum Bdellovibrionota; class Bacteriovoracia; order Bacteriovoracales; family Bacteriovoracaceae; genus Bacteriovorax. Next base: position 55,122 of record CAZOXW010000015.1, on the reverse strand, counting down.
ATGTACTTCATAGGCATGAAGATTGACTAGTGCGCGAGTCCATGCCCAGCCTCTTTGCTTATCTGTGATCATTTGAATTTCATCAATAACCGCACAGGTAAATTCTTCTCCAAGTTTTGCCATTTCAATCGTAGAAGAATAATGGGTTGCATTTTCTACTTCAATGATCTCTTCACCTGTCAAAAGAGTTGTCTTAACACCTTTTCCGTTCATTGTATCGTAAAGCTCAGCAGCTAAAAGTCTTAAAGGTGCAAGGTAGCAGCCTTTTCTAGCTTCACATAAGGCCAAGATTGCATGATACGTTTTTCCAGAATTTGTAGGCCCCATGTGATAAATAATCTTTCGCGGAATTTTTCTTGCATGTGAGTGAATCCAAAACTGCCCAAGATAATCTTGCAAAATTCCAGAGCTTATATCTTTTCTTTTTAAAACTAAAATTGATTTTGTTAGTTTTTTAAATTCTGTTTCTAAATAACGTTCATGTCTCCAGATGTTACTTGAAAGTTGTTTAAAGAAACGATCATACTCATCAAGAGATACTAAGTCTGATGAAAAACCTTGAGCTTCCAAATTTTTTCTAAAAAATTCAATTAAGTTTTTACTATATTTTAAAGTTAGCTCTGATGGGTAAGTAAACGTTTCCTCAATAATCGATTTTATTTGTGATTCAAGTCGATTCATTGAGGATTTTTTCAGTCGATGAGACACTGATTGCATTCTTCTTTCAACACCTCTTAAAAGATTTTGAAAAACTAAAGTCACTTCTGCGACAGGACTCTCTGCTTTTAAACTTATTTTTTCTTTTGTCTCTTCAATTAAAGCAATACATTCTTTAAAGGCATATTCTCGAACATTGGTTCTAAAATCAGCGAGGCATACCACACACTGACACTCTAACTCCGTCTGCTTGATATCCAGAGTGAAGTTTTCTTTTAATTTTTTCTGAGTTGTTAAATGTTTTCCTTCTTTATCATCGGCCCATTTTTTTAATACATTAAAGTGAATTTCTAAAATTGGAGGATTTAACCCACCATCTTGGCCATAGAGAAAAATTTCTTTTTCAGGCATCAAACAATCATCAACAAAAATATTATCAAGTATTGTTTCCCTTCTTAAGAATTCAAAAAAATTCACAAACTCAGTATTAAATATTGCAGTCAATGAAGGGTTGCGCTTGAAACAATCGTGCAAATACGTCTGGGTCTTTTCTAAAAAATTCAAAACGATTAAGGCATCATCCACGGATCTAAATTGATCTTCACTGGTTGCAAAAGAATGTGCTTTAATTAATGTTTTTCGCTCTATCTCTAAAAAATTTCTTATTGAATTATAATCGGGAAGGTTCGGAAAATCAGTCGTACTCACTAACAAGTTATCCTTGTAAAGGTTTATACGACTGATTGTATCTTATTTATTTATCAAGCTCTACTACAAAAGCAATTCCCATTCTCGCAAATTTCGCAGCATGAAGTGCAGTGTTGTTTGATGCTTTTAAAGTGTCATTTGCAGTATGGATATTGTGGTTCATGTCATTCATTCTAGCTTCAAATGGCATTGAAGCTGGAAATCCTTGCGTATGCCAAGAAGCGTGATCAGAGCAGCCATAACCGCACTTATCATAACCCCATTTCACCCCAGATACATAAGTATCAATAAGACTTCCAATAAATTTATTTTGAGATTCATTAGTATAATCTGTCATCATGACGATATCTAAATTTTCAGTTCCCTTAAAGTTTGTCATATCCAGTTGTAAAACCCCAACAACTCTTTCACCAGCATTTTTATGAGCAGTTGCGATTTCTTTTGATCCCAGTAATCCTACTTCTTCTGCCGCATAGGCCATAAATTTAATTGTTCTATGAGGCTTATAATTATTTTGGACTAAGATTCGAATAATTTCAGAAACTGTTGCAATCCCTGAAGCATTATCATCTGCCCCCGGAGCACGAGCAGTCGCTCCACCAAAATAACCATTAATTGAATCTTGATGACCACCAACAACGATAGTTTCATCAACTTCACCTTTTATTGTTAAAATTACAGATGGCTGATCCCATGAAGAATGATTAAAAAATTCTACCTTTGCATCAGTGCGATCTTTAACAAGTCCTGCCCATAGATCGCGAATCCAAGTGGCCGATTGCTTTCCGTATTGACCTTTATAGTATCTGTTTTGAAAATTTGATAACGTTGTAATCGTTTGAAAAATTCTACTGTCTTCAACTTGTGCGACAAGAGGCTTAACAATTTCACCACGATTAATTGTATAACTTGTAAAAAAATCACTCTTTGCCAATTTTTGAAGTGACTGTGATCCTGCCTGCTCTAAGGCCTCTGACTCATCCTCGTGGAGCATAAATCCACCACAACGCTTAAAGTCTCTGTGCATTAAAAGCGAAAGCCAAGGAAGAGCACTCTCTTCAATTTTCATAACACTGATACCATCTTCAGTTGTAATGTGCTCGATTCTTTTCCCAAATTTCTTCTGAGTATAGCTAGTTGAATCTGCGTCAACGCTAATGAATACCGACTTGTCAGGTATTTCTGAGGCGTTAAGACTAGGTAAGATTAAAAAACTAGTCGCTAAAATTTTTGTAATCAGTGCTTTTTTCATAATACACAACCATCCTTGATTATAATTTTCAGGTATCATCCATGATGTCCTAAGATTGTCTTTATTTTAAAACAATTTGTCTAATTCTCCTTGGCATATTTTCTATTCATTTCTTACAATGTGATTACAAAGAATATTTCTAAGGAGATTTTAGTGAATTCTAACTGGTTAACCGACACTTTTAATTTAGAATTGCCGATCATTATTGCGCCAATGTTTCTAGTTACGACCAAAGATATGCTTGTATCTGCACAAAAATCAAAAATCATGGGCACAATCCCCTCTTTAAATTTTCGAACTCCTATGGAATTTGAAGCATTTATGAAGGATATGAAGGAGAATCACCCCGGTCATTTTGGAGTTAATCTAATTGTTAATAAATCAAATGTGCATCTCGAAAAACATCTCAGTATTTTAGAAAAATATCCACCAAGTTTTGTCATTACATCGCTTGGTTCACCAGAAGATGTTATTAAAAGACTAAAACCACTCAAGGTGAAAATCATGTGTGATGTCGTCGATGTCGAGTACGCACAAAAAGTTGAAAAACTAGGAGCTGATGCCTTAATTGCAGTAAACTCAGGAGCAGGTGGACATGCTGGAAATATTGCTGCAAGTATTCTTATTCCGATGCTATTAGAAAAAACGAAACTACCAGTTATCTCTGCCGGTGGAATTGGAACAGGCCGCGGTCTACTTTCCACACTAGCTCTTGGTGCATGTGGAGTTTCTATGGGCTCACCTTTTATCGCAACAACAGAGGCAGGGGTTTCAGAGGAGTACAAAAAAGCAATCGTCGATTATGGTGCGAAAGATATTGTTATGAGTGATAAAATCTCAGGTACTCCTTGCTCGGTTATTCTAACTCCCTACGTGAAATCCATTGGGACAAAATTGAATTTTGTCGAATCCTATTTAAATAAAAATAAAAAACTAAAAAAATATGCAAAGATGCTTACTTACTACAAAGGGATGAAGGCAGTTGAAAAAGCCGCATTCGGAGCAACTTATAAAACCGTTTGGGTTGCTGGCCCATCAATTGAGTTCGTAAAAAAAATTGAAAGCGTAAGTGAAATTGTTGTGCGTTTAAAAAATGAGTTTGAAATTGCTAAAACTGAATTTGTAAAAGAATTAGGAAATTACAAATGAATATTATACTCATATTTGGTTTTCTTCTTTTTTCTTCCTTCACATACTCAATAACAGAAAATGAAATGCAAGAGTTTATTGCGATAGGAGACACTGGACAAGATTCTGATGAACAAAAAAAAGTTGCCAAAGGTCTTGAGCGTTTTTGTGATCAAAAAAATAATATTTGCGATGCTGCCTTTATGCTTGGAGACAATGTATATGAGATTGGCATGAAAACAAAAGATGATCCTTTAATGGATCGAGTTTTTAAAAATTATTACAGCACTTTAAAATTTAAATTTTATGCAGTTCTAGGCAACCATGATTATAATGAAGATGGGAACAATTTAAAAATTGCAGAATATCAAGTTGATTATGGGAAAAAAAATCCTCAATTTGTAATGCCTAAACGATATTACATCAAAGAGTTCAAACATGCTGTCGTGGTTTTTTTAGATACCATGAGAATTATCTGGAATTTTGAAATTAGTGAGCAAAAAAAATTAATTCAAGATGCCTATAAACTTTCAAAAAATAAAAATAAATGGCTGATCGTAGCTGGTCATCACCCCTATCTTTCAAATGGTGGGCACGGGAATGCCGGCAAATTTGAAGGATTTACCAAGCCCTATTATTATTCTGGCATTCATTTAAAAACTTTTTTTGAAGAAAATATTTGTGGAAAGGCTGAGCTTTATTTATCTGGCCATGCACATATCTTAAATTTTATTGATGGCAATATAAAAAAGTGCAACACCTATCTAATTATCTCTGGATCAGGAGGTGACCATGGCACGATTTATAAAAACAACCCAAGTGATTTCAGTGATGGGGTCAATGGTTTTGTCCATATCAAAACAAAAGAGAAAGAAATAATCGCACGGGCCTTTCGATATGATCTAAAAGAATTATTCGTAAAGAAACTACTTAGGTGATACGACAGGCCCTTGATTTAGTTCATTATTGATTAATACTTTTTCATTACGAGTTGATTGGTTAATTTCTAATTTATCTTTAGCACTCACCTTCGGTTTTAATTTAGCCCCCCTTGAGAGCAGGGCCTTTAAAATTAGCTCTTCATTGGCACGACCTATCCCAGAAGAAAGATAGAGCATCACGCTTGATTCACCACCTGGTTGCCAAGTATGAATTTTTTTTTCAAATTCAGCACATACGTCATTTTCATATAAGCCAACAGGAGTGCCTAGTGTTGTTGGATCATTTGATTCATTAATCGCAGATGGTACTTTAGAATTTACGACATCAGTCCCAAGTGCTCTTTCATTATCATGAGTAATTTTTGTTTCTGCTTTAATTTGATTAAACCAAGGAATTTGTGATGAGTGGATACTTTTTGCTTCTGAATCACTTGAGTAGCCTTTTGAATTTGGCTCAATAATCGCTAGATTTAATCCACCACTTTCACAATAAACCTTAGCTTCTTCTTTACTATATTTATATTCATCACAAAATCCAAGCGTATGCATATATTCATGCAACATCATTCGTACATCGGATTTTTTGTCGGTTGAAATAACAGGAACACTTCCTCCGCTTCCACCATATTTATTTAAATCTTTTACAATAAAGGCCTGATCTCCCCCTGCATCTCTGGCATTTTTTAAAATTTTTTCGACTCCTTTGCATACAATAAGTCGATCTGCAAGTGGATCCGAACTACAATCTAGTTCTTGTGCACTTACTTTTTTTATCTCAAAATCCATTTCTAATTGATTAAAAGGATACGTTTTTAAAAAAAGATCCTTTACTTCAGAAGCTTTCAAACTATCTTCTTGATCAGTATAAATAACAATCTTATAGGCATAAGCATTCAAAGAAAATAAAAAGATAAATAAGTTTAAAATACTAAATCTCATTTAATAATTTTCCTTGCCCAATAATATTCCCATTTTCAAGACTAATAATCTTATAACTATATTCATTATTATTCTGGGGTAGTTTTATTTTTAGAATTCTTTCGTAGTTCCTTCTCTTAGTTCTAATTGGAACAACTTTATTTATGCCATTCTCTGGATTATATGCTTCATCCTTACTTAATTTGGGGATAAAAAATTTTTTTGCCGCGACTTCTCTAGTATTATTTGAGGTAGATATTTTTAACAAAAAATTACTATTGAATTCATCAATATTTGATTCGCAATTTATTTCTTTTCCAATAGTACTCGAACTTATTTTTGCTAGTTTTTTATTCTGATCATAGGATACAATTAAATTATAATCAGATCGACATTCAGTTGCTGAAATTTTGTTCAAAGAAAAGAATATGAAACAAAGTAAACATAATACTTTCAAAAACGAATCCCACCTTTTAAAAAAACTGAATTTGAATCTTGATCTAAGTTTCGATCATATTCAACTGAGAGAACAAAACCATTCTTAAATTCTTTATCAACCCCCATCGTAAAATGACGAGTTCCTCCAGGAAGAAACCCAGGATGATCATCGGAAATGGGAGTATCATAACCCGCTTTTAGTCGAAAATTACTCTCATAATTTTCATAACTAACACGTGCGCCAACCGTCGAGCCATAATTTTTCATCATGACAACTGTATCCAATACGATTGCCGATTTATCACTAATTTGATGATTAATACCTGTCTCAATCGTTACGCCATCATGAACAAGCCCCTTTTCTTTACTTTCAAGATCTGGATAAAAATTTATATATGATTTATTATACAAATACGTCGAACTTCCAAGTCTTACGTCTGTACTTACACCTAATTTAAAATCTAACTTTGAATCAAATTCAAACCCATCTGACTTTCTCGATATTTCCTCATTTCGTTCACTCGCCCTATATCCAAGAACCTCTGCTTCTCCCCCTAAAAAGGCCCTCGTTGATATATTTTTAAAATCAAGACTTGGCGATCTAAGCTCTGTTTCAAGTCTGGCGTATAAATTATCTTGATCAATATTCATGAGTGTTCGTTCGCCACTAATTTTAGAAAGCGCAACTCCACCATTTAAAGATAAATACTCAGAGTTATAGTGCTTAAAAACTGCCAACCCATAAATATTTTCGCCACTTGATGTTTTTCCTGTGAACAAATTTCCGTCTAATCCATCAAATTTGATTCCAACTTTTACCAATGAATAATTTGTATCTAAAAAATTTTGATTTCTTCCGCCGGTTGCATCTTTTAATAATTGACCAAGTTCACTTGAAACTTGAGTGACTGGTTTACCATTTGAATCAAAGATAGACATTTTTAGTCCATGGTCTGGATTAGAATTATCTTGAATTAAAGCAGAAGTCTTCGAATCTTTATTCGCGGTACTCGCTTCGTCAATATTAAACTTAACAATCTTTCCGGTTACTGGATCTTTGGAAATGACAGTTGAATGCGTTCCATTGATCGTTTTGTAGTTTATAATATAATTATGAAGAAAACCTAATTCTTTTAATAATTTTGTTTGAACTAAAGAAACATCAAAACTAGATCTTCCGGTTATTTTTGAACGATTTCCAAAATTTGAAATGAGCTGAATTTTTTCATCAGTTGTCAGTTTAGAATTTAAAAAGCTTGCAAACTTCTCTAGATTTTTTGAGTCTTCAATTATTGAACTTATGGCCATTTCTTTTAAAACTAAATTAGGTATCGTTGGTTCACCTAAATAGTTATTTAAAAACTCACTCAACTCTTTTTCTTTTTCTGAAAAGCTCATTGATTCTAAATTTTTACTAGGATTTAACTCTTTATATTTTGTAATAAGCCGACCTAAATCATATACATCATCGGCCTTTTTATTTCCATTTTTTGAAATTACTCCTAACTGATGAAAATAATCATCCTCAATAAATCTTCCAAGTGCCTTTTCTTCATATCGATAATCATTGGCAAAAAGAGATAATATAATCTCAAGTTTTCTTTTTTTTATTTTCTCTTCTAACTCATCACGCTCTTTATCTGAAGAATCTGGGCCCAAGTTACAATTTACATCTACATTTTCAAGATACGTCCTCGTCTCACGATCAAGCTCTATTACTGCTTTCATCTGGTCTGATGAATTAGAATCGAGATTAAATTGTCCGGCCTTAGAACTAAGGCCATTTGGAACATCCAGCGTAATTGCACGAATATCTTCAGCTTGATTATAGAGTTTTGAAAACTCTTCTCTTGAAAAGAGTAGATTGGAGAAAACTAGAAGCAAATAAACAAAAAGGGACTTACTATTCATAAGTCCCTTTTCGGTATTTTAAACAAAAATTAAAATCAAAGACTGAGCAAATTAGACTACTTTACAAGTCCTGCTCGCTTTAAAAGCGCTGTCGGATTTGGGGCCTTCCCTCTAAAGGAAATGTATAAATCCATTGGGTGTATACTTCCCCCTTGGGATAGAACAGTATTTTTAAATTTATCAGCAACTTCCCTATTAAATATTCCCTTTTCCTTAAAAAGCTCAAACGCATCAGCATCAAGAACTTCGGCCCATTTATATGAGTAATAACCAGCAGAATACCCACCTGAAAAAATATGTGAAAATGCTGATGAAATTGCAGTCCCTTTTACAGCTGGAAGAAAGTCTGTCTTAGATGTTACTTTTGTTTCAAAAGCCTCAATATCAGAAACATTCTTAGGATCAGCTTTATGCCATTCCATATCGACTAAGGCAAAGCTGATTTGTCGAAGAGTGGCCCTTCCTTCAAGAAAACTTGAAGATTCTTTTATCTTTTTAATGAGATCTTGGGGAATTTTTTCTTTAGTTTCAAAATGCTCAGCAAATAAATCTAGGCATTCTTTTTCATAGGCCCAATTTTCTAAAACTTGAGAAGGCAGCTCAACAAAATCCCAATAAACATTTGTACCCGATAAAGATTCATATTTTGTATTTGCCAGCATTCCATGAAGAGCATGCCCAAACTCATGGAACAAAGTTGTCACTTCATCAAAAGACAGTAAAGAAGGTTTCGATGGTGTTGGCTTCGTAAAATTGCAAACAATTGAAATATGAGGTCTATGATTTATCCCTTCTCTGATTGACTGACCTCTAAAAGAAGTCATCCATGCTCCATTTCTTTTCCCAGCACGAGGATGAAAATCAGCATAAAAAACTGCAACATGTTCACCATTATCATCTACGACTTCAAAGGTTGAAACATCTGCATGGTATGTTGGAATATCGTTTCGCTTATTAAAATTCAATCCATATAATTTTTTTGCGACTAGAAATACGCCATCAATTACTTTTTGCAATTGAAAGTATGGACGTAACATTTCATCATTTACCTGAAATTTTTCATCTTTTAATTTTTCAGCATAATAAGCGATATCCCATTTTTCCAGCTCACTTATTCCATCAAGTTTTTTAGCGTATGCTTTTAACTCTTCTGTTTCGGCCAATGCTGCAGGTGTCGCATGCTCTAATAAATTATTTAAAAAACTTTCAACTGTTTTTGGGTTTGATGCCATTCTTTCTTCTAATACAAAATCAGCATGGCTTTCATAGGATAGCAAGCGAGCCTTCTCGTGACGAAGGCAAGCAATTTCTTTTACAATGTTTTTATTATCAAGTTCATCGCCCTTGAATGCTTTTGTTGTATTTGCTAAATATATTTTTTTTCGAAGATCTCTATTTTTTGCATACGTTAGAAATGGAACTAAGCTTGGATAATCTAAAGTAAATGCCCACTGACCAGCATGCCCCTTTTCTTTTGCTGTCTGAGAGGCTGCCTCAATCAGGTCTTCCGTTAATCCATCAAGATCAATTTTGTTTTCAATTAATAATAAATATTTTTGAGTTTCTTTTAAGACATTTTCACTGAACTGTAACGATAAGGTCGATAGTTTTTTTGAAATCTCTCTTAATTTATTTTTATCTTCTGAATTAAGATTCGCTCCGTTCCTTACAAATCCTTTATAGTTTTTTTCAAGAAGCATTAATTCTTCTTTATTTAAATTAAACTTTTCTCGACAATCCCAGACTGTTTTAATCTTTGCAAATAACTCCTCATCTAGATTGATGTCATTTGAGTATTCCGTTAATAAAGGAGAAAATTCTTTTGCGATACTTTGAATTTCTTCATTAGTTTCAGCAGAATGCAAATTAAAAAAGACTCCTGAAATTAATTCCACATCTTCGCCAGCATATTCCAATGCTTCAATGACATTTTTAAAATTAGGTGCTTCTGTGCTTTTTTTAATTTGCTCGATTTTTAATTTTGAATCTAAAATAGCTTCCTTAATTGCAGGTAAAAACATATTTGGCTTGATCTTATCAAATGGCACAGTATTAAATGGTGTATTGAATTTTTCTCTTAAAATATTTGTCATAAATTACTCCCTATATAACTTTTAAAGTATAACGTATTTCAACTTTCCCTTCAGACTTATTAAACTCTATTTTAGAAATTCCAAACTCTTTTGACTTGTTATCTAAATCTTTTACGATAGATCCAACTTCTACATTTTGTCCTGGCGAGACCGTTATGTCTGAACTTATTTTATTTCCACCGCTTGAATTTATATAAAAATTTAAGTGATAATTTCCGCTACTATTTTTAACACATACAATATTTAAACTTTTCCCTTCAATATCAATTGATCCAGGTCTTCCATATGCAAGTAGCAGTTGAGTGGTATTTGATTCTGTTCCAAATTTATTAAGATCGGAAACTTTATTTTTCTCACCCGCTGAGATGGTTCGCTCATCTATATTTCTTTTTTTGGTTTCAGTAAGTTCTATTCGACAATGATCTTGATCTAAATTACCAGAATCTTTTGGCTGAACCGAATCTATCGGATTGAAATTTTTTCTAATCAACTTATCAATAACTTTCATTCGATTTTCTGATGAATAAATATCTACACAATTAGATTCAGAGTTTAACTGAATTTTATCTCTATCAGTAAGAATAAAACTAATTCGATCGGAAACATTTTTTACATTCTCCGGCGCTCTAAAGCAGTAAGTTTCAACTTCTTCTGCTTCTAGAAAAAGACTAAACAATGTGATTAAAACGAATTTATTCATTGGTCTCTAGGTGAGTATCACCTTTTTGATGGTGCAAAAATTCTTGAGCAGAGTCATAAGAGCAAAGATCGAGCGTTGTTTTGAAATTAAAACTCTTAGGTAGTTTTCCAGATTTTTTCAAGTCATCACATGAGCATGCTAAGTTTTTCATAAACTCAAAAAATTTCTTATTTGTTTTCTCACTCATTAAATGTTCCATTTGGCAGGAATCATATTCTGCGGTCTTTTCATCAACTCCCACAAAGTCCCTTAAAAAATAAAACAAGAGAGTTCGTGAAGATAAGATGCGATGGACTTCGTCATGCCCTGCTGATGTTAAGATCACAAATTTGCAATCTTCTTCTTCTTCGATAAAACCTTTCTTTTTAAGATTGTTCAGCATCGTCGATACTGTACCCTTTGTGAGGTCTAAATCTTTAGCGATATCAGTCACTCGAGCAAAGCCTCGATTTTCTTTTAATTTATGAATTGTTAATAAATAATGAACCATCGAATGGGATAGTTCAATTTCGGTATGTTCTTTAGTTTTAGTATTCATACTAGATTTTTACTCTTAAAACGCCATAGTCGTCAAACGAAACAAAAACTAATTTTTCCCCCGTAAATGCCAATAATAATGGTCAGGAATTTCTCCTTCTAAAAAACTAAATATTTAAGGTAACTTATGGATTTGACGAGGTTTTATTCATACCTTTTTTGCCTAGATAAAAAAAAGCATCTAAGTTTTGATAGAATATAAATATTATGAATAAACCTAAATACTTAAGCATTGTTACTATAATCTCCTTGTGCCTTTTTGAGCTCGCAACCGCCCAATCGAGTAATCAAGATAATATCAATCAAGAAGCAAGAGATAATCAAATCATCTATGACAACTCGATTACGACTAGACCTCAAGCTAAAAAAGATACCTATTTAAAAGTTTTAGGCAATCCAAATGGCGGTGGGAAACAAGAATTAAATCTAACAGATGAAGAAAAAGTACTATCTGAAAATTTTGTGCACCAAGGGCTTGCAAACAGAAAAATGCAAGAAGGCTGTGCTGGTGAAACTAACTCTGCTCTATGTGAAGGTCGCGATCCTGAGGCCAAGAAAAAAATTATAGTGCAAGCAGTGGCCAAGGCCTATGCCATGTTTGGCGGTATGATGGATGATAAATTTTTAGCACT
>CAZOXW010000015.1:0-43107 GCA_964583925.1 uncultured Bacteriovorax sp. | reverse complement strand
TCTAACGAGACTGCGCAAAAAGAGGCCATTATGAAAGCGGCTAAAAGTCATGAAGAGCGATCAAAGGGCTCTCAAATTCAAGCAGTAGGTTGGGGATCAACCGCCGCATGCTATGGAGCTATGGCCGCCACTGGTACTCATATGAATACTGCTTGGTGGATTAAAATAGGCGCTGCAACTTTTTTGGGAGCATTTTACTATAAAGACTCTGAAGACAATAAAGATTATGCAAAAAAAACGAGGGCCATTGCCAATACTTTACCAGGAAAAGGTGATTGTAATCCCGTTACTGATAAAGCTTGTTACTGCTCTCAACCTGAAACAGAGATGGATTCTACTTACTGCTACGAACAGCTTCATCAAAAAAAACTCGCACAACTTTCTGCTCGCGTAACGTGTATTGATTCCAATTTAAAATCAGATCCAAGTTGTAGCTGTGAAAAATCGAATACTTGTTTTGAAAAACTAATGATCAATCAAGATGTCAATAATACACTTGGATTTGGCTCGGTTGGTTCACAATTTAGTCCAATTAAAAAGCTTACAAATGGAGAAGCGACTTCTGGTGTTCTAAATGGTTCTGCATATAACCAATATGCGGCCATCGCTAAAAAACTATTGGCGGACAAATCAGGTTCACTTAAAGGCCCTAATTTAAATTTAAACAAAGAAGAAAGAGAGATGGCGGCGATTTATCAAGAGGCAGGAATGCCAGGAAACATTGCGGCCCATATTGCCTCAAGTGCTATATCACCAGCGGCAATGAATCAAGCATTAGCGAAAGTTAATGGCATGACTTCAAGCCTTCCAAAAATTGGAGGACTTGATCAAGTATATAAAAATAGAGTTGTGGATTTTTCTGGTGGTGCAGGTCTTAAAAATGCCAAACAGGCCGGAAACAAAGATGATTTAAAAGGCTTGATCAATAATCTTTCAGGCAAAAAAGCAACTCCTACTCAAAATGGGAAAGTTTTAATATTTGCAGAAAAAGCGCAAAGTCAAAATCAAATTACAAAATCAGATAGCAATCTTTTTGAAATTATCTCTAACCGCTATATGAATTCGGCCCCAAGACTTTTAAACCTTGAAGAAAGCAAATAGATTTTGACAATTTTTTAAAATACTCCTACTCTTTAGGTCATGAGTTTGCCCTATAATCAGTCTGTAATTATCATTCCGACTTACAATGAAATCGACAACATCGAACGAATGATTTGCACACTTTTTTCTAAATATCCTGCTATAAGCCTGCTCATAATTGAAGATGGCTCCCCTGATGGGACTGCCAATATCGTAAAAAAACTTCAAGCTGATTATAAAAATCTTTTTATGATAGAACGAAAAGGAAAACTCGGTTTAGGAACAGCTTATGTCACTGGTTTTAAATGGGCACTAGAAAAAAATTATGAATTTATTTTTGAGATGGATTGTGACTTCTCTCACGATCCTGATTCGATCAAGGACTTACTCTACGCTGCTCGGTCGAATGATCTTGTCATTGGTTCACGTTATATTGATGGAATTAGAATAATCAATTGGCCATTTAAGCGATTACTTCTGTCTTATGGCGCTTCGATTTATACAAGAACGATCACCGGGATACCTGTCTTTGATACAACTGGTGGTTTTAAGTGTTTTACAAAAAAAGCATTACTTTCTCTTGATCTAAATAACATTATTTCTAATGGCTACTCATTTCAACTCGAACTAAATTACAAAATTTGGGCGCGTGGTTTAAAAATCAAAGAAGTTCCCATTATTTTTTATGAGAGACGAGATGGCCAATCTAAAATGAATGGCGGAATAATTTTCGAGGCCGTTTTTGCTGTCTTTAGATTAAGGTTTAAAAAAATATTCAATGCTCTCTAACGAACTAGTGATTTTCGACTAAACAATTCTGAATTTAAGGGATTGTACATCATCAAAACAAATAACCAATAAAAACCAAATTCAAAAACAATGTGTCGATAATCCGAGCGAATCATTCCAGACATTAAGGCAAGTAATAAATAACCACCGACATGTGAGTATCGCGGAACAGGTAATGCCGTCTTGTTAAAAAAATTTGAAAGCACTTTAGATCTTGGGTAAAAAAATGGAAGGATAAGAAAATAAATTGTTGCTGTAACTTTTACAACTAAAGTAAACACTAAATTATTTACATTAAAGTTTCCAATGACTAAATGATGAAAATTTGTCTCTTGTTTTGTGTTGTATTTCAAAAAAAATGCAGGGCTATCAAATTCAAAGACTCGCTGAAACCAAGAAATTTCATCAAAAGCAAATAGCAAAAAAATTATTCCTAAAAAACTAAGCACTCCAGAGAAAAGTGAACCACGAAATGGTTTTAAAATATTTGCCCGCCAAAAACACATAATTGATGCAAATAAAAGTGTCGAAAATGTAAGCCATTGAAAAAATCCATCTTTAGCAACAATATAATTTTCAAAGGCCAATCTATTATTTTTTGAGATATAAATCGCAAGGATCATTAGTACAATAAAAATGGGATACATTAATTTCTCAAATGCTTTCAAACTTTTTCTCCGAGATCGTTAAACTTCGCTACGCGAGCAGTATGACGGCCATCTTCAAATACATTTTTAAACCAGGCATCTAATATTTGTTCTATTTCATTTTTTGTATTTTGACGTGCACCTAAGCACATTACATTGGCATTATTGTGTTTGCGTGCCATTTCTGCATCAAGTGCTGATCGACAAAGGGCCGCTCTAATCCCACGATAACGATTTGCGGCCATTGAAATTCCAATTCCTGATCCGCAAAGTAAAATTCCTTCACAGTTATTTTTTAGAACTTCAATTGCAGCAGCTTTTGCATAATCAGGGTAATCACATCTATCATTTGAATAGCAACCAACATCCACAACTTCAAATTTTTTAGCTTGAAGCATTTCTTTTACTAGCTCTTTCATTTCAAACGCAGCGTGATCACACCCAATTACGATTTTCATAAATTTTCCCAATTAGTATCTATAGTGATCTGGTTTATATGGACCTTCTACTTTAATTCCTAAGTACTCTGCTTGAGAAGCCGTCAAAGTATCAAGTTTTACTCCAATTTTAGATAAATGTAGACGAGCTACTTTTTCATCTAAATGTTTTGGTAAGACGTAAACTTTATTTTCGTAGTTTTTATGATTAGTCCATAATTCAATTTGGGCCATAACTTGATTTGTAAAAGAGTTACTCATAACAAATGATGGGTGCCCTGTTCCGCAACCAAGATTCACCAATCTTCCCTCTGCAAGAACGATTAATTTTTTACCTGATGGCATTATATATTGATCAACTTGTGGCTTGATATTTATTTTTTTAGCCGTTTTATTCAAGTAAGCAACTTCAATTTCCAAATCAAAGTGACCGATATTTGCAACAATTGCTCCATCTTTCATTTGCTCTAAATGTTTGCCCGTAATGACGTCACGACAACCTGTTGCTGTAACAAAAATATCTCCAAGCTTAACTGCTTCTTCCATTGGCATTACTTGGTAGCCTTCCATTGCGGCCTGAAGAGCACAAATTGGATCGATTTCAGTAATAATTACTCGTCCACCAAGACCTTTGAAAGATCCAGCTGATCCCTTTCCGACATCCCCGTAACCAGCAACAACACAAACCTTACCTGCAACCATAACGTCAGTCGCTCTTTTTACAGAATCAACTAGAGACTCTCTGCAACCATAAAGGTTATCAAATTTTGATTTTGTTGTTGAATCGTTGACATTGATTGCCGGCATTTTTAATTCGCCCTTTTTCATCATGTCATATAAGCGGTGAACACCTGTTGTTGTTTCTTCAGAAAGTCCTTTTATATTTTTAATTAATTCAGGATATTTATTATGAACCATGACAGTTAAATCACCACCGTCATCTAGAATCATATTTAACCCTGATCCATCGGCCCACTTGAGGGTCTGCTCAATACACCAATCGAATTCTTGTTCATTCATTCCTTTCCAAGCAAAGACAGGAATACCACGAGCAGCAATTGCTGCAGCAGCTTGATCTTGAGTTGAAAAAATATTACATGAAGACCATCTTACTTCTGCACCAAGTTCAACAAGTGTTTCAATTAAAACTGCCGTCTGAATTGTCATATGCAAACAGCCCGCAATCTTCGCACCTTTTAGAGGTTTTGTTTTTCCGTATTCAGCACGCAGTGCCATTAAGCCAGGCATTTCAGTCTCTGCGATCTCTATTTCTTTTCTTCCCCAATCTGCTAGCGACATGTCTTTCACTTTAAAATCTGTAAATGCCATAATTCCCCCTAGTGGTTTTGATTTTTTTCTATAAAATAATTGGAACAACTATAGCACTCTAAAAGAGAGCATTCAAGGTTAAAGACTATGGCAAGTTATACTCAAATTAATGAATCTGAAGCTCAGGAAATACTAAAGCTATATGGACTCCCAAATTTAGTGAAAATAACGCCACTCTCCCTAGGGATATCAAATTCTAATTATAAAGTAGAGCTTTCAACTAAAACAATTCTGCTGAAAATTTCAAACGATAAAAATAAAGAGCAACTAAAAGGCGAGCAAAACATTTTACTTTATTTAAATAGCCTAGGTTACCAATACTCACTAAATCCGTACAAAACGATTTCTGGTGAACTCGTTTATGAATTTGGAAAATATTTTGGTGTCATATTTCCATTTGTTCCCGGCATTCCACCAGGGCCTTCAGATTACACCTGCGGTGAAGTTGGAAAATCATTGGCAAAACTTCATACGCTACAACATAACGATCAAATCCAACTTCTACGACGCCATGAGGAAGTTGGATTTGGTGCTACTGAAATATTTGATTACGTTAGAAGTGAGAAATGTCCAAATGATTTTAAAGTCGCGTTTGAAACATTTTTTCCTGACAAGCTATCTGGCTTTATAAATGCCCCGTTTGAGAAAGGAATTATTCATGGCGATCTCTATTACGACAATACTCTCTTTAATAACAATCACATTTCTAGTGTATTGGATTTTGAACAAGCAGGAATTGGAGAATACATTTTAGATTTAGGAATATCTATCTCAGGGACTTGTTTAGAAAAAGGGCGCATCATCCCCCCTTTAGTTGATTCTTATTTAGCTGGCTATGAAAGCGTGCGGCCATTAAATTCTAATGAAAAAAAATTTTTAAATGAAGCAATTATTTTAGGATTAATGTCAATTGCCCTTTGGCGAATAAAAAGATTTAAGGAAGGAAATTTAAATCCTCTTATGGCCGACTCTTATCGAGATTTATTGAATCGAGCTTTCCATTATCATGAAATGCTCATAAAATAGAATTATACACATCACATAATAAGAGAAAGACCATGAAAAAAGACGAAAAAAAATTTCACACAAGAAGAGCTCCGAGCTTTAAAGAGCGAAATGCAAAAAAAGTAGAGACACCTGAGACAATAGAATTAAAAGATGAAAAAATTTTTGAAGAACCTTGGTTTTTTGCTTCTTGTCCTCGCGATGTTGAATATATCTTAGAAGGTGAAATAAATCGATACAATCCACTCAAGGTAAAAATAGAACCTGGCGGAGTCGCCTTTCAAGCTCCAATTGAAACTGCATTTGATGTCCTTTTAAATTCAAGAGTTGCATCGAGAGTTTTCAAAGAAATTCAAATTTATTCCATTATGTCTGAAAAGGATTTATACGGTAAAGCAAAAGATAAATGGTGGGATAAAATCTTCGACCTTAAACAAACATTTAAAATAAACACTTTGTTTGATAGAGAAACAAAAGAGCAGTTTAATAACTCGCTTATTTTCTCTCAAATTTTAAAAGATGCGATTGTAGATAATTTTCGTGAGAAATTTGGCGAAAGACCTTCGGTCAATACTGAAAAACCAGATATTACGTTTTTACTTCGAGTAGAAAAAAAATCTCGTCATCCTGGCTTTAACGCCCGAATTTTAGTTGATATGTGTGGAGAGCCTCTATCAAATCGTGGTTATCGAGAAGACACACTCAAGGCCCCGCTTCGCGAAAATCTTGCAGCGGCCATCGTCTTATCTACAGACTTTGATCCACAAAAAGATATTTTCACTGACTGTATGTGTGGAACGGGAACACTTTTAATTGAGGCCATTTTAATTAAGGCCCAGATTGCTCCGACGTATTTAAAAATTAGAAGATATATTGAAAGAAAAATTCCAGTATTTGATTTTATCAACCATCCTTGGCATCTTGCTGACAAGAAAGCTTGTCGCATTTTTGATGAAAAGGCCCAAGCAATATATAACCACGCCAATGCGGCCTTAAATGAACTTGAAACGAGACAATTTTTTGGCTTTGACATAAATGAGCGAGCTCTAGAGGCCACTCGAATTCATCTAAAAAATGCATTAATTGACAGACAAATTGTCACCTTAAACAAAAGAGATGCTACAAAAATTACTCCCATGGACCCTCCTCCCGGAATCATTATTTGTAATCCACCCTACGGAGAGCGAATGGGAGAAGAAGAGCAACTTCAAACCCTTTATAAAAATTTAGGTGAGAATTTTAAGCATAATTTTAAAGGATATCGAGCTTATGTTTTTACTTCAAATCCACTGCTTCGAAAAGCAATTGAACTACAGACCAGTAAAAGATTTACTTTTCACAATGGTTCTATTGAATGCCGACTTCTAAGGTATGAATTGCGCTAAAATTTGCAACAACGAATATCTAGCGAGTTTTTGTCGCGATCCCCGTCATTATCGCCGGCCCAACAAGCATTGCTTGACATTGCGATATCAATATCACTACTTGACATGTGTGAACAGCCTGTCATAACCCAGCCGTTATCAGATCTACACTCAATTCCAAACATATCATTGGGAGTTCCACTTTTAAACGTCCCCGATGTCAATTTAGTATTGGGATATTCAGTGCTCGAAGATCCATTACAGCAACCAGCATGCAAGGTTGCTACATCAGTATAATTTAACCCATCTTTACTTGTCGTTAGACTCCCATCATCTTCAACAAATCCAAATCGATAATCATTTTTTTCAAACCGTCTAATCGTATAGCAAGTTGCAGCCCCACCACCTCCACCAGAGTTCAACTTACAAGACTTAATTGTACTTACTCCACTAGCATCAGTGTCAAAAACAACATTAAAAGATTTTTTTATCGGACGAAGATTGCTCGTTTTTCCAAAACTTGTTTTATCACCTTCAATAATAATTTGTGCTTTATAAAGAATATCAGTTCCCTGTGGAAAATCAGCGGCAGCTGTATAATCAGGCATGTTAAACTCAATTGAATTTATTCCGAGCTTTCCATATTTTTTAAATGTAACATCAGTGCTAGATAAAAATTTTCTTGATTTATTTAAGTCTTGATCCCCATGCCATAGCTCAACGACAAGTGGAGTATCTTTAATTGTTGAACCTTTAAAAGTTAAGTCTTTTAGTGTTACCGTACAGTCGTAATCATTATTAAAAAAATTATCAACCTCTGATTTTAGTGCAATATAGTCTGCAAAATTGAGAGAATCTGTTTGCGTCTTAGCACTATTTTTTGATAACTGCATGACCACTAAAGCTAGTCCTGCCACTCCGGCCACAACTAACATTATTTCCACTAAAGAGAATCCTCTATTTTTATTGCTCATTATTTCCACTTAATTTCTCTGATAACTTCATCGCAAGATTAGGAGATGAATATTTTAAAAAAGTAATTGGGTTAAAAATTTTGTCATAATGTTTTGAGGATTTTGAAAAAAAGTATGATCCAACATCTGAATCCTTTAAAAAGATTGTATGCCCTTTATTTGAAAATTTCCTTGAAACAAATTCAGAATCTAAAAAGCATACCTCTCTAATCATAAAATTCTTTGCGACATAAATAATGATACAGTAGTCAGAGAGATCCACTAACGTCTTTTTAATTTTCACACCCTTCGGTGACGATACATCACTCCACTCAACTTGAACTTCTACTCTTTTTCCGTCAGGAGATACAAAATCAAAACCTCGTTGAGAGGTAGACTTTACTTGCTTTAATCCAAAAATGCATTTTGAATACCATTCGCCTAATTGAGTTGGAAGATTTTTTCCATTAAGTAAAATCTGTTGGTGAGCAAGAATTTCATAGGATTTATTTACCAGCTCTATTTGATCTAAAATCAATTTATTATTTGGTATATAAACAATGCAAATTTTTTTCTGATCTCTTCTTGGCAATTTTCTTGAGAATTGCTTTTCAAACCACGACAAAAAATTATCGTTATGGGCAAGATCTAGAGAATCATAGACATAGCCATCTCTTAAAAGAGCAGTAACATCTTTAATATTATCTACTTTTTTTTGTAAATATTTTAATGGTGCAAAATCAATTCGATTTTCATCCATGACAAAGTATTCGTCTTTATCATAATCACTGCTACCATGGGTAGTCGACGAGAAAATTTTAATTTCCTCGTTAAGTTTTGAAATATCCATTTTTTACTCAAGTTTAAATTAATAATCTAATACAGTGTAACACTGAATTGATTAAACATTCAATGACGCAACATCGTCGTTAAAATTTAAAACTGTTGTTGATAATGAAATATTCTTAACTAGCTGATGCTGAACAAAAAATCTAAAGTCGACAATTTTACTCGACAAATATTTTTTTTCATCTTCGGTGGTTGCATTTTCAAGTAAGCCTGAAGCCACAAGAGCAGATTCCAGCAATCTCCACGCACAAATTAAATTTCCTGAATAATTTAAAAAGTTAGTCGCATGATAAAGCACAGTATCTGCTTTATTTTCTTTCATAAGCTTTCCAAGTTTTTCAAGCATTAATCGGGCCTTCTCTAAGTTTCTTATCATCATCGTGCATTCATCTTTAAACTCTTTCTGCGCAATTGGATGGGCCATTGCTTTTTGAATTTTTAATCCTACATTCATAAAAGTTTTTGCGTTGTCTTTTAAAACTTTTCTCATGGTAAAGTCGATCGCTTGAATTCCATTTGTTCCTTCGTAGATCGTCGAAATCTTAGTATCACGAGCAAACTGCTCTATTCCATATTCAGAACAAAAGCCGTAGCCCCCATGAATCTGAATCGCATCAATTGTCACATTAAACCCTTCATCAGAGCAATAGGCCTTACAAATTGGCGTTAAGAGTGCGATCTCATCGGCCAAATCTTTTTCACCATGATGAGCGCGATCAAACAAATCTGCAGTATATAAAACGAGCGATCGAAGTGCACGAGACATTGAACGCATTTTAATTAAAGTTCTTTTTACGTCGGGGTGATTAATAATTTCTTTTCCAAATTGAGAGCGTTCTTTTGCATATTGCTCTGTTAAGCTATACACCATATTTGATTGAGATTCGGCCTGAACTCCACACAATAATCGTGCCTCATTCATCATAATAAACATATTGGCCATACCTTCAAATTCTTTCCCAATCAAAGTACCAATACAATCGCCATTTGCACCAAATGTTAATTCACACGTTGCCTGCCCATGAATTCCCATTTTTTCTTCAATTTTAGTACAGCGAACGTCATTTGCTTTTCCATCATTTCTATATTTTGGAACTATAAAAAGAGAGAGCCCTTTCGTTCCTTGAGGTGCGCCTGGAGTTCTCGCAAGAACTAGATGAATGATGTTTTGATAAAGATCATTATCCCCAGAAGAAATGAAAATTTTTATTCCTTTTATTTTAAATGTCCCATCTCCAACTGGAGTTGCGGTTGTTATGGCCGCTCCAACGTCTGATCCTGCTCCTGGTTCAGTGAGGCACATTGTCCCTCCCCATTCTCCAGTCATCATCTTGGGTACAATTAAATCTTTTTGTTCTGTACTACCTACTTGTAAAATTACATCCATTGCTCCGCGAGTAAGACCTGGATACATTGCAAGTGATACATTTGCCCCATTCATTAAAGACTGGCAAACTAAGGCGACCGAATGTGGAGTCGGAATACCTCCAATATCTTCTGAATACCCAACTCCATACCACCCATTCTCATAGAGTTTTTTTATCGGAGCATGAAAAGAAGGAGGTACTTTTACAACTCCATCTTTTAAATGAACACCTTCCACATCACCCTTTGAACGACATGGAAAAATTTCGTTTCCATTAAATTTATCATATTCAGATATAATATCTTTTAAATCATTTTCTGAAGTTTGTGCTAATTCATGAATTTTTAAAACTTGAAATAAGTTAAAATAAATATCGCGAAGATCGGTTTTGTATTGGGCCATATAATCCTTCCTTGAAATTAATTAGTCCCATTATAACCTAAGCATTTTAAAATAAAAGAAGGGGCCAAAAATTGGCCCCTGTTTTATTTCTTTAATTTTTTTAAAAAACTACATCGCCATTTGGAAATACTCTACTTGGTTAGTTGAGTAATTCATTACCTGCACAGGGTTCGCTTGAATTGGCTTTGCCGTATCGATAATGTATTGCTTACTATCGCTAGTCATAATGTAATAAACAGTTCCAGAATTTTGAATCGATGTTCTTGAATTAATAATATTGATCAATTCAGACTTTTTACTGTCAATATTTACACTTGAGTTCACAACAGATCTTGAGAAGCTAGAAGATCCACCTGAATTAGTTGAACAAATTTTAAAAATTGTCCATTTTGTTTCACAGCTAACAGTTGATAGACCTGACTTATAAAAGTAGTAAGTAATATTTGGTTGGTTAGCAATCGCTTGAGACCAAGTTAGTCCATACGATGCGTACCCTGTACCAAATTGATTATTATTAATTTGTGTAGCAAGTGAAACTTCAACCGTTCCTGCAACATTTCCATTCAATCCGCTTGTTGAAGAACCATTATTTGAAACAGTATTTTTTTTACCACATGAAAAAACAGTCGTTAAAACTAAAAGTGCAATTAATATCTTTTTCATAGAAACCTCCCTAAAGGTCAAAAAGTTCAAGTCATTATTTGTTATTTAATGAGCAAACATGATGCCAAAATGAAGACCGATAGAATCAACTAAATTATGAGGGGTTAGGCGTACTAGCACCAACCAATGCGTGTAAAGTGGTAACACCTGTCTATATTTTATACAATTATGGGGTGCAAATTGACCCTGTTTTAGACGAAAAACTGCGAGTTAGAAACTTATACTCTTTGGAATGCAATTCATAATTATAGTCAATCACTCCCATTGCATTCTTTGGTTCAATCTTTATAAGCCCATAAGTTGAGGACTTAACGAGTGAAATATTATCTAAGACAAATTTATTAGTTCCTACCTTTATTAAGCGATTATATTGACCAATTTTTTTTCCATTAAGTGATACGTCCTTAATTCGATTCAAAAAAGGTATTCCATACTTATTAAGTCTATAAGTTAAGTTAGAAGAAAATGCAGGAGTTACGTTACCTGAGATATGAGAATAGACTTCTAAAAAATTTATCAACCGTATTACTTCTTCAGTTGTTAGATAAGTAACCACTGTCTCAATGCCTGGAACTAGTTTTTGATCAAAACCGATGCTAACAAATTCAAAGATGTCAGGGACGGTATATTCCTTACCTTTAATTAAAGAGTCGCGAATGAGCCCTAATGTAGTAAAATAAAAATCTACTTCTAGTTTATCTTTATTCATTTCACTAAGTATTCTTGAGCTTAATTCAATCCCGAGGGGATTAAAAAGCTCCGTCTTATGTTCTAAAGTCTGGCAGGATTTGAAAACTATTTTATCACTATTGTTTATGTTCTCACCCATTATGTTTAATGATTTTTTTTTATATTGTTCAATTTTCTTTTTCCATGGCCGATCTGACTCCTTTTCATCTTCAATAGAGATCAGTAAGCTTTTAGGATTTAAAAGTTTAAGTTTATTTGTGTTTTTATCAAAAGAAAAATCCATTAACCCAAGAAACATTCCATAACTTCCGGTCTGAGAAAGATATCTTCCATTAATTTCATAAAATTCTTTATCATGTGTGTGCCCTGCAATTAAAATATTAATCGCTGGCACATTTTCTAAAATTTTCTTGGCCTCATTTCCTCCACCATGCATACTTAATACTACTAAATCAATTTTTTCTTTTGATTGAATTGCACTTACAAGCTCATTAAGATGATCAATTAATTCACTTATTTTTATTTTTGAACGATCATCATTAAATCCAACAAAAGAAATATCCCCTCTTGTTCCCTTGCTAACCAAACAAGCATCCGGGCCGACGACTGCTAAAAATAAAATATTTATTTTTCCTTGAGGTGTATTATATTCCTTTACAAGATAATTTTTAATAAGAGATTTATTGCCAACAAACGGGAAAAGCGGTGAATTAACGTCTTTAATTTTTAAATTGCTCGATATCATCGCTGTCGTCGATTTTAGGGCCGCAATTTTAGTAAACATGCGTTCAAGGCCAATGTTTCGTGAATCAAATTCATGATTTCCAAGTCCGACAACATCAAACTTTAAATCATTAAAAAAATCAAATTCAGGAAAATCCTTTTCTAAGCTCGGAGCAAGCGAAGAAAAAATTGTTCCAGAAAAAAAATCACCAGCATCAATTCCAATTACAATTTGATTACTTCGCTCTCTTCTAATTTTTTTTATCGCATGGGCCAGTTTATCGTATCCACCAACCTTATGTGTTTTATCCGTTTTTGGATCATAAATTTTAACTCCCTCTAAATGAGAATGGAGGTCATTTGTATGAAAGAGAGTAAAATTAATTTGAGCAAAAAGGTTAATGCTAAAAAAGAAAAAAAGAAAAATTAATTTATACATTTTGAGTATTTATCCACGTCACTTCGTGTTTATTATGAAAAAGGTGAATAATTTTGGAGTTCGGAATTTCTAAAAACTTAAACATGGTTTCAAAATCAGTACTATTTTGAAACTTTATCGTACATGCAAAATTTCTCACTTTCCCATAATCCCGGTAACGGCCAACTAACTCATACAGCTTGCTCGGATAACAAATAATATCTGAAAAAAACCAATCGAGCTCACCTACATGCATTGGACGTAGGCCAAAGGCAGACTCTTGTCTAAATTCAATATTCGGCAATCCTGCAATCTTTGGATCTAATGGCGCCTTATCTACACTTATAACATTACAATTTAAAGTCTGGAGGACCCAAGTCCATCCTCCGGGGCAACTTCCCATATCAATCACGCGATCATTTTCATTTGGCCTAATCTTATACAAAGTAAATAATTCCCAAAGTTTGAGATAGGCCCTTGAGGGAGGAAGAATCTTATTTTCAAGAAAATGAATTTCTCCCATGGGAAGTGGAGAATTTGTTCTAGGAGAAAAAATTAACTCTGAATCAGATATTAAAGAAAAGACACTTAGTGTGCTTAAAGGGATCTCTGCTAAAAATTGAAATGTTTTATGCTTTGCACTTTTAAGCTTAGATAAAATAAGTTCGCCTCTACGATGGCAATTACTACTATAATGGTAGTATCGATCTCCAAGATCACGCAACTTTTCACTAGCGTCATTGATAGAGTTATAAGTTAGGATTTCCACGTCAAACCAAACTTCTTGTGCAAAGACGACATCTGGAAAATTCCCCTCACATAAAAAGAGCCGTCCATGCTCACTTAAAATTTTAATTTTACGCAAATTTAATTCGGCCCGTAAATCTTGTGTAAAATCACGATTCTCTGCATTCGGTGCTAAATATGCTATTAATTTACTTTGACCCATAATCATAATAGAGGATAACATAGAGATGCTTGTGTGTAAAAAATATGAATAAAGAAAATTCTAAATTAAAAAATCAGAGAAAAGATGAAGTGAGGGTCTATGGAGAAAATGCCTGTCACGCTATTTTTTTAAAAAGACCAGAAGATATTATTCAGTGCTTTTTTTCCAAAGAATTAAATAAAAGTGCTCCAACATTTATTAAAGAACTTTGTAGCTATTTGGCGAAAAAAAAGAAAGCATATCACATGATCTCCCGTGGTGAAATAGAACAGATGACAAAGTCTACTCATCACGAAAACATTTGTCTTTTAGTTAAAAAGAAAAAAGAAATAGACCTTGAAACATTTTTAGCTGATGAAAAAAATCATGGCCTTTTATTGTTTTTAGATGATGTTTCAAATCCACATAACATCGGTGCAATTGTTAGAACGGCCGCCCACTTTGGAGCAAAAGGAATTATTCTAAATTCTTCAGATACCTCACATACAAAGAGCGCCATTCGAGTAGCCGAGGGTGGTCTAGAGTACGTTAATCTTTTTAGCTATCCTGATGTAAAAAAATTGATTCTCTTGATGCAAAAATATAAATTTCAAATTGTCACGACCTCATCACACTCAAAAAATGTGCTATCGAAATTGAAATGGCAAAAAAAAGCTCTTATCTTTTTTGGAAAGGAAGATACTGGACTTGATCTTAATTTAATGAAATTGGGTGAATGCATAAACATTGATGGTACAAATAATGTTGAAAGTTTAAATGTCTCGGTTGCCGCAAGTATCTTAATGTATGATTTTTACAATAAACATATTGGTTAGAATAAATGAAAATAGAAAATTTTAATTCTCGAGTACTTCTTGTTATTTTAGATGGATTTGGCATTAATAAAAAAGATTTAAAAAATGCAATCATCCATGCCAAGAAAAAAAATATTGATTCTCTTTTTTCAAATTATCCAATGACATTAATTGAACCAGGCGGGGAACTTGTTGGCCTTCCAAAAGGCGTTGCTGGAAATTCAGAAGTGGGACACATGAATTTAGGCGCAGGAAAATCAGTACGACAAGATCTAGTACGAATCAATGAAGCAATTTCTAATAATTCCCTAAAAGATATGGACGAATTAAAAAACTTAATTCAATTCTCTAAAAATAATTCAAACAGAATTCACTTAATGGGTCTACTTTCTGATGGTGGTGTTCATTCTCATATTGCACATCTTGAAGCCTTGATCGATATTCTTTCAGCACATAATATTGAACTATACTTACATGCGTTTATGGATGGTAGAGACACGGCCAAAGATGTTGGCCATAAGTATGTCGAGAGAATTTCAAAAAATAAAAAAATTCATTTTGCCTCTATGCAAGGCCGATCAATTGGAATGGATCGAGATCGCAGATGGAATAAAATTGAAGAAGCCTATCGATGTCTCACTGGTGCTAATCAAACTAGCTCGCTTTCGCCACTAGATTATTTAAGAAACGAATACGCAAATGAGCGCTTCGACGAATTTGTTTCACCAGCACTTTTTTGCCAAGATGGTAAAATACAAAAAGATGATGCTGTTTTCTTTTTTAACTTTAGACCAGATCGTGCAATCCAAATTACTCAATGCCTTGCCGATCCAAAATTTATTGAATTTAGTCGCCCAGTTGTTCCTGCGTATTTTTTATGTATGACCCCATATGTACAGGACTATATCAACTTGCCAATTTTATTTGATAAAGAAAAAATTCCCGGCACTCTTTCTGAATATTTATCAAAGGAAAATAAGCTCCAATTTAAAATTGCCGAAACCGAAAAATATGCTCATGTTACTTTCTTTTTTAATGGCGGAGAAAAAAATGCATTTAAAGGTGAAGAGCAAGTATTAATCCCTAGCCCTAAAGAAGTTGCAACCTACGACCAAAAACCAGAAATGAGTGCACTACTTGTATTAGAGCGTTTGAAACTTGCATTAAAGGATCCAAAATATAGCTTCTATTTAGTTAATTTTGCCAATTCAGATATGGTTGGCCACACTGGAAATTTTGATGCCGCCATCAAGGCAATTGAAGTGCTCGATTATTGCGTCGGCGAACTAATGAAAGTTTGCGAAAATGAGAGCGTAACAATGCTTATCACGGCCGACCATGGTAATTCAGATCAAATGGCCTATGAAAATGGCGACATCCACACCTCTCACACTGATTCGCCTGTTCCATTCATTATCTTTGACAAAAGATTAAAAAATATTAAATTAGACTTAAGTGAAGGGCCTCATGCTCTTTGCGATGTCGCTCCAACCGTTCTAAATATTTTAGGACTAAAAATTGCTCCCAATTTTGAAGGTAAAACCATTTTTTTATAGGATTAGAACATGAATGAAAAAACTTTGAAAAAAATTGCCGTACTTTGTAGTGGTGGTGACAGTCCCGGGATGAATTGTGCAATTCGCGCGGTCGTAAGAACGGCAATTGGTGAAAACTTAGAGATTTATGGTATTCAAAAAGGCTATGCGGGACTTTTAGAAGGAAATATTCGTGAATTAAATGTTTCTTCTGTCGGAAATATTATTCAGCACGGTGGAACTTTTCTTCAAACATCCAGATGCCCTGAATTTCAAACAGAAGAAGGAAGAAGAGAGGCGGCCAATATTTTACGAAGAAAAAAAATCGATGCACTCATTGTTATTGGAGGAGATGGCTCTTTTAATGGGGCAATGAAATTGTATACTGAACACAAATTTCCAGTTATCGGAATTCCAGGAACAATTGATAATGACATTGACGGAACCGAGTATACAATCGGATTTGATACTGCCGTACAAACTGCAGTTGATGCCGTAGATAAAATTCGTGATACTGCAAATTCTCATGCTAGAACATTTATTGTTGAAGTTATGGGGAGAAAATCACCGGCAATTGCTTTAAAAGTGGGCATTTGTACGGGGGCCGAAAATGTTATTTTACCAACAAAAGAAATAGACTACCAAAAAATTTCAGCAGACATTGACCGCGGAATCAAAAGAGGAAAAACTTCTTCAATTATTATTGCTGCCGAAGGTGAAGTTGAGGGAATTGGACACTTAATTCAAAAGGCCTTAAAAGAGAAATTTAATCTTGCCGCCCATGTTTGCATTTTAGGGCACATTCAACGCGGAGGAAATCCAACTCCGACAGACCGACTAATTGCGAGCGAAATGGGCCATATCGCCATTAAAGCTCTTTTGTCAGGAAAAGAATGTGAAGCAACCGTAGTAAGAAATGGTAAAGTTACAACGGCACCTTTGTCTGATTGCCTACGAAAGAAAAATGAATATGATGAAAGAGAAGTGAATCTGTTAACTGCGCTTTCAATTTAATAGCAAGCTATTTTGTCATAGCTAATTAGAAATTCACTTCTTTTATAGTCAGTAGCATAGACATCTGATTGACAGTATTCTATTTTACCATTTTTTAATTCCTGCTTCCATTTGGTAAAAAAATAATATTCAGCATTTCTATCCATGTCGATATACAACACTTGCTGTATTTCAAAATTCACTACTGAATCATCAGCAGTTAATTTTCGTTCCAAATCTTTCTTTACGACTTGCTCAACATTTCTAGGGAATGAATTTGCAAAAGCAATTTGTGACATAATCATTAAGATAATCGTTTTCATATTTTCTCCAATCTAATTATAAAAAAGTGGAATCATTAATTCTAATTGTGTTTTGAATTTACTCTCATTAATTCTAGATAACGCATTTTCTCTATGCTCTTGAATTTCAAATCGCTCTGACTTATCCCAAAAGGTCAATTCAAAATTATAGTTCTCTTTTGCACATTCTTCATTCTCACAAATTCTATACATATTGCTAGGTAACGTTTTTATATCCATCGATTTTAAAAGCTCTTCACCTTTAAACTTATTTTCTCTTGCTAGGCTTTTAAACACATTCGTCGGCATCCTTTGGATTTCGACGAGTATTCTTTTTATTTCATCTGAATTAAAATTTTCACGAATTAAAAAAAGTGAATTTTCTGGCCAATTATTCCCAGTTAACAAGTCAGCTTCATTAATGCTTAAGACTTTTGACAATCTTAAAATTAATTCATGATTTGTATTTATTAAAATCGTAGGAAAAATACTATAGCCATTTTTATAAAGCCATTTATGAAATTTCACAGGGATTTTTGGTGAAAAGAAAGTGCCTTTTTCCATTCCTGACTCGACAAAAAGTTTATATAAAACACCTGTGCAATTATTTTTCAAAAAAGTATATTTTCCAATTACTTTATCTCGATCAGTGGCAAATACCCACTTAGATAAAGTTTCTAAAATTTTAGACCGAAGTGACTCGTCGGTTGATAATATATATCTTTTTAAAGGTCTTTTTTCGATGCTTACATATTCTTCCCAGTACTCTCCAAGAGTTCTGATATTTAACCAAATTGGATAATCACCTTTAATTCCTTTAATTACACTTGCATTTATGGAATCAGTTTTAGCAACAACACTTAATATAAAATCATTCGTTGGATTGCTATCATTATCAACAAACCGAAGAAGAGTATGTCCAAAACGACTAGCTCCGCCCTCTCCCTTATCGGCAACAATAACTTCAAGACCTATCAGTTTTTTTTCAATATTTTTTAGACGAATGAAATTTTCTTTGTCTGCTTGGGTAATGTAGTGGGAGACTTTCTCCCACCATACATCATCACTAACGGTTTCAGTTTCATTGGCGAAAGTGAAAGCGCTTAAAAAACTAAATAAAAAGATTAAAAATAGTTTTCCCATTAAAATGCACAGCCTCTATTAATTTTTCTAAGAACAAGGCTTTGAATTGTAGAGTAAGCTGCTAGTTCATTCTCTTTCTGGCATAAAACATTTTCTTCATTTAAGTTAGAAATTATTTCTGCAATTTGTGCTACTTCCAATGGTTGATTATATTCGTTTGAACATTTTTCATTTATTTTTTCAGTTAGTATCCTAACCAATTTTCCATCTCCAAGATTTGACTCATTAATGATCGTTAATGATGCATTTAAATTTGATAATGCTTCAATTGGGTGTATTGCTTCTTTAATTGTTGTATAACCATCAACCACTGCACCTGCAGCTGTAACGGCCCCAGCAGAAGTTGATATAAACAAGGGCCCTGAATTAGTCGATAAAACGATTGTAGCAGCAGTCGAAGCAACTGAAATAGGAGCTGAGATCGCTATTTTAAGAGCACCTGATAACACCTCTCTTCTTCTAATTGGGTCATCTTTATAATTTTTTTCTAAACGTGCAATATTTGATTTATAAGCATCTTCACAACCAGCAATTGCATTTGAAGACATTAATGCAATTAATAGTAACCCAAGCATTGATTTTTTCATTTTTCCTCCAGTAGATAGATAATTAATTTGTTTTAATTCTAAAGGAGGAATGCAAATAATTTATCTGAATTGAATTTTTTACTAAGGCCGTATAACTTTTAGCCATGAATATGTAAGTAGTTGCTATTATTTATCATTATCTTGCATCGTTAGCGTTCCTATTAACGATTGAAGTGAAATTTGATAGTAATCATCTCCAAAATCGAGCTGATCATCAGTTATAATTTTTAGTCCCAAGGATTCAGGATAATCCAAGATCTCTCTTAAATCAGTCTGAACCCCTTCGGGTAATTTTAAATTCTCAAACTTTCCATCAATATTAACTTTTCCAGACGAAAAGCAATCCTCTAAACTTTTTAGTGCTAAGTTTCCCGATAAGCTCCAAAGCATAAGAAGCATGGGAAGTTCTAAAAAACGATACTCCTCATCTTTAAATTTTTTTCCTTCAAACTCTCCTTCTACGCAAATGACAAAGCGTTTTTTCGGTATTTTTAAATTTTTTACCCGAGTTAGATAAATAAATTTTTCTTTCACGGCCTTTCCATATTTTCCAAGTCCTACTATTTCAAGCCCAGGAATCCCATGAGAGGTATAGCCAAAAATGTCAACAGGATAATAGTTTCCAGCGTAAGGATAAATACTTCTAGTCCTAAGATTCATATGCCTCCCTTAATTTTTATTAAAGTTAAGCAATTGAATGATATCTAATGTATGTGAAAGTATAAATGACTAAAGATGTCTTGCTCTATGCTGTATTATTTTTAAAAATAGTAAGACAAATTTTTTAAAAGGTGACTTTCCTATGTCTCTAGAATTTAGAACTGAAAAAGACTTACTCGGTGAAATGAAAATACATAATGATCATTTTTATGGAATCCATACCGAGCGTGCAATCAATAACTTTAAAATAAGCAATTCTAAAATCAGTGACAACGTTATTATGGTTAAAGCATTGGCAAAAATAAAAAAAGCCTGCGCGATAACTAATGGAGAGCTTGGAACTATTGACAAAAAAACAAGTCAACTTATTAGTGCGGCCTGTGATGAAATCATTTTTAAAAATAAATATCTCGATCAATTTCCATCGGATGTATTTCAAGGCGGGGCCGGCACTAGTGTAAATATGAATGCCAATGAAGTTATTGCCAATATTGCTCTTTCGCTTTTAGGAGAGAAAAAAGGGCGATATGATCTCATCCATCCAAACGATCATGTCAATAAATGCCAATCTACTAATGATGCCTACCCAACTGCATTTCGAGTTGCATTATACGAGCACCTACTTGAACTTATTACAGCATTACATATCCTAAAAAAATCATTCGATATAAAGGCGTCTGAATTTAAGTCAATATTAAAAATGGGGCGCACCCAACTGCAAGATGCTGTACCAATGTCTTTAGGTGATGAATTTAGAGCGTTTTCAACTCTAATAAAAGAAGATATTAAACTTTTAGGTGAAATCAAAAATTTAATTCTTGAAGTAAACCTAGGGGCGACAGCAATCGGTACAGGCGTCAATGCCCCTCATGGCTATTCAACAAAAGTAGTAAAAAATTTATCTGATGTAACAGGTTTTCCTTTTACCCCTTCAGAAGATCTTATCGAGGCAACGTCAGATTGTGGTGCCTATGTCATGATCTCTGGAATGCTAAAAAG
Organism: uncultured Bacteriovorax sp.; assembly: GCA_964583925.1. GTDB lineage: Bacteria > Bdellovibrionota > Bacteriovoracia > Bacteriovoracales > Bacteriovoracaceae > Bacteriovorax. Next base: position 22,430 of record CAZOXW010000015.1, on the reverse strand, counting down.
AACAGCAGTAAAACTCTCAAAAATTTGTAATGATCTACGACTACTTTCTTCAGGCCCCCGAACAGGCCTCAAAGAAATTAATCTCCCTGAACTTCAAGCTGGATCGAGCATTATGCCGGCAAAAGTAAATCCTGTTATTCCAGAAGTTGTAAATCAAGTATGTTTTAAAGTAATTGGAAATGATTTAACAATTACGATGGCCTCAGAGGCCGGACAATTACAGTTAAACGTCATGGAGCCTGTGATTGCTCTTTCTATGTTTGAATCAATTACTCTATTAAAAAATGCATGCTACAACTTAAAAGAAAAATGCGTTGACGGTATCACTGCCAATCCAGATCGTTGCCGAGAATTTGTCATGAATTCCATTGGTATCATCACATATCTCGATCCAATACTTGGCCATGAAAACTGCGATCTCATTGGCAAAATATGTGCAAAAGAAAATAAAACAGTTTCAGAAGTTGTTTTAGAGCAAAAACTGCTTACCAAAGAAGAACTCGATAAAATTTTTTCCACAGATAATTTAATGAATCCTAAATATTTAGGACATACTTACTAGTAGTTTAATTCTTTAAAAACATCATTCCCCATTTTGATCATGTTTTTTGAGGCTGGAGTTATTTTTAATTTTTGATTTGATTTAACAAAAAGATCTTGGTCTTTAATAACATCAATTGTCTCACCACCTCGATCAGCAACAACTTTTCCCTCACAAACACAAAGATATGATTCTTTCTTTTTTTCTTCAATATAAAATCTTGTTCCCCTAACACCAAAACTTGCTTTAGACGTATTTACAGTGAATTTTTCATCTTTCGTTAATTTTTTAACTAGGCTGTAGAGTGTTCCTTTCAATAGCTGAATTACACTAGTTTTAGGGTTGAGATCTTTGACCTTCATCACTCCTCCAGTCAAACGAATCACATGGCCATTTTGATATTTTATATCTACATAATCTGAAAGCTTTAAGACTCGAACTTCCATTCCCTCTGAAATTTCACTTCCTACTTTGGCGATTTCTTTATCTATGTAGGCCTTACCAGAAATTTTTGATATCTTTGCAATCGGAAGAAAATTAGCAAAAACATTTGTAGAGAATAAAATAAAAAGAACTAGTGCAAATTTAAATTTCATCGCGAAAATCCTCGTCATTTTTTTTAGAGTAGTAACAATTTAATTTTCCATTTAATTCAGATGAATGAGTAAGTTCCAAACTATATGCATATATATTTTTAAGTTTTTCACAGTTGTTTTCAGGATTTTTGCAAAGTAACTGATTATGACTACAATCAATAGTTACTGTTACGCCACGGGCCTCTTCACAATAAACTTTTTTTTCTTTATCCACCCCGTATCCACGGGCATAACTCGAAGCAAGTTCAAGCTTTCGAACACAGAAATCATTAATTTTAAATTTTTCACTAAAACATTCAATTTCACTTGGATTTATAGTTGAAACTAAAAAACTGCTTTTCGCCTTCATAACAGAGCAAAAATCACTATAACTAAAAGAATGCAATCGAGTTTGTACCCCCTCATAGCTAACAAGGGCCAATCCAAAATGCGAAAAAATTGAAAAAAATAAAACAAAGAAAAACCTCATAGGAAGATTATAAACTAAATCTTCCTATGAAGTAAAAAAATTAACTTGGCCAAAGACCTCTAAGCTTCATTGCTCTTTCTAGTCTTCTAATCGCAGCAACCAGGGCCGCTGACTTCATATTACAATTAAATTCTTTTGAAGTCGCATAAACGTTTTCAAAAGCTTCTTTCATGATTGAGTGAAGTCTCTTGTTAACTTCATCTAGATCCCAGAAAAATGATTGTAACCCCTGAACCCATTCAAAATAAGAAACGATAACTCCACCGGCATTACATAGTACATCTGGAATTAAAAATGCACCTTTTTGAGATACAATATCAATTGCTTCTTTTGTTAGAGGTCCATTTGCACCTTCTGCAATAATTTTAGCCTTTACCGTGTGGGCATTGTCTTTAGTAATAACTCCATCTATGGCCGCAGGAATTAGAACATCTACATTTAAAGCGAACAGTTCGTCATTTGTAATATGCTTTGTTCCTGGCATACCTTTTAGTACTCTATTTTCCTTAATCCACTTCTCACATTTTGCAATATCTAGACCTTTTTCATCATAGACACCACCAGAGATATCAGACACGGCAACAATCTTTGCACCTTGAAGAGATAAATCATAAGCGGCCGGAATACCAACTTTACCAAAACCATGAATGGCCACAGTTGTATTTTGGTTAATTTTCATGCCTAATTTTTCTGCAGCGAAGTTTACACAAAATGCAACTCCCTTACCTGTCGATTCTGCTCTACCTTTAGATCCACCAAGCTCAAGAGGCTTACCAGTTACAACTGCACCATCGGTATAACCTTTAATTTGAGAATATGTATCCATAAACCATGCCATTGTCTGTCCATCAGTTCCAATATCTGGTGCTGGAATATCGACATGCGGGCCAATGATCATATTAATTTCTGTTGCATATCTTCTTGTTAAAGCTTGTAATTCTGCACGAGATAATAAAGTTGGATCAACACAAATACCACCTTTAGCACCACCATAAGGTAAGCCAACTAGCGCACATTTAAATGTCATCAACATTGCAAGACCAGCAGTTTCAGAAAGGTCTACTCCTGGATGGTAGCGAATACCTCCCTTACCTGGGCCTAAAGACAAATTGTGTTGAACTCGATAACCTAAAAATGTTTTTACTGTTCCATCATCAAGGCGAACTGGAACAGAAACTTGAAGTGCACGTTTTGGATATTTTAATCTCTCAGCAACGTTTGGATCAAGTCCCATTATTTTTCCAGCTTCTTCCAATTGCTTAATCGCATCTTGAAAAAGTGGCGCATCAAATAGACTCATTTAAGACCTCCATTTATATAAAATAAGTCTTATGAGATTACATTCATTTTTTTAAGATTGCTAGGGAGACTTAGAAATTAAAAGGGAAAGTAGCAGTCATTTCTAATTTTTTTTCTGCGTCATTAGCTAAAAAAGAATCACCACTTTGAGTCGTAGAAACTCGTGCCTTAATATTGGCAGTAATTGACTGATCTAGGTAAGCAACTAGCTGCGAATTCTTCGTATAGTACTCAATACCTGTTGTCGATCCAAGTTCCTTAAACTCTTTTTGTGTAAGTACTCGGACACCATTTACACTTGCAGTAGCATGAAATTCAACCCAAGGATTTTTGACTTCTACAACGGCCTTACCTTGAAGAACTCGTGCTTTAAATTTTAAGCTGATATTTTTTGCAACTGGAACTGTCGCATTTGGCCTTAACGATTTCTCTACTTTTCCTACGGCATGAAAAGCACTTCCCTCTTCGGCCGTCTTTACTTCTCCTGCCAATCTTTTATCTGCATATTTTAAAAGCTTATTCGCAATCATTTTTTTCTTTTCTATAATTGTAGGAGTCTTATAAAGACCAGTTGATTCTAGATTCCAAGTTTTGCTGTACTCTTCAGTTTTTTCCCAATCATTTAAAGAATTTCTCATCCCTGACATAACCCCGGCATCATCATCTGCAAAAATAACAGACATGATTGGCTGATCAAATCGCGGCATTGTTAATACTTCTTCTTCAGGCGCAGAAGCTGGATCTCTAGCAATTAAATTAATATCTTTAGAAAATGCAAAAGGTGAAAATAATGAAAGACAAGAAATCACAATAATCGACAGGTGTAAAAACTTTGTACAATCTTTAATTTTTAGTAAGCTTGTAGTTTTCATAATTTGCACCAATACTTAGCCTTATTTAATTAAGTTCTATAAGTATTATCGCAAGCTGTATGCCAACTTGAAAGCTTAGGGAAAAAAAGGCCCAAGGGCACTAAGCCCTTGGAACCTCAACTATTGATCAATCATCTCTTTGGTTTCTTCAACTAAAGTCCTAAGAAGCTCTTGAGTCTTCTTATCAAGATTTAAATCTTTTGACTTACTAGTCATTGCCTTTAAGAAAGCATTTGCACTGATCCCCTTAGGAAGACTTACCTTTACCGCATCTTTTTTACCGGCCTTTAATAACCCTCGACCAGAAATAACTTTGGCCAATTCATTGCGCTTTATAATCTCGCCTGCCAAAATTCTTTTTTCTACATCCAAACGCAATACTTTATCAGTAATCGCATCCCACTCTAAAAGAACATATTTTTCAATATTATATTTTTTAGCTGCTTCTTTTAAATTTCTTGGCATTTTTGCGATTAAAAGCGAGCGATGCACTTCAGATTTTGAAATACCTAAAGCTGCTTGGATTTTTCTTTCACTTGCAGAAGTCGCCAATTGGTAATTTAAAATCCCATCTGCCTTATCTACCCAGTGTAGCTCCTCTCTTGAAGAGTTTTCAGAAAACTGAATGGCCATTAATTCTTCTTCTGTTTTATTTTCTAAAACAAAACAAGGAGCTTTTTCTGCTTTATTATAGCTTAAAGCACGAAAGCGTCGCTCTCCGCAAATAAGAGTATAATTTCCTTTTCTATCTCGATGTAAAACTAATGGTTGAATCAGGCCATTGACTTCAATATTTTTTGCCAATTCTTTGATAGAATCATCATTGAACTTCGTACGAACCTGCTCTTTCACAATGATGTCTTTTAAAAAGATCTCATCGAGCTTGGCCCCTTGAAGTAATTTTTCATCTGAAATTTTGAATATATCTCGACCAAGCTTCTCACTCATGTCGATTACTTTTCTTTCTTTTTTTGATACACGTACTGCAAATGTCTTAGACATATATAATTCTCCACTTCCTTGTATAAATTATTGCCTGAACTTAAAGTTATAAATTTAATGACTTCCAAAGTTCTTCGTAGTCTTTTCTCCCTGAAGATTTCGCTCCCATCACACAAATCGGTCTACGCGTTGAGATTGACTCTTGCATTTGCACCATATTTCTAATCATTGGAGTTATGTGAAAAGATTGAGATAATTCATCCATGCGCTGGCGCTCAATTTTTCTTCTTGGATTTACCATTGATGGAATAATCGAAAATTCAAGACCTGGATTTTCAGTTTCTTTGATAATTTCAAATGTGTCCATTAACTCCTCAAGGCCATCGATGGAGTAATCTTGTGCCTGAGTTGGAATCAATACTCGATTTGAAGCAACTAATGACATTATTAACTCATCTCCTAACATTGGAGGCGTATCAATCACAACAAAATCAGCATCAATTTTTGCTTCCTGAAGCCTCTTCTTTAAAAGTCGCTCCTTTCTCCCTGCCTCTTTTCTAATTTCAGTCTCAGATAAGATTAATAGCTTAGATAAATTTGCAAGATGTCTGCTGGCCGGAATAATTTTGATGTTCTTATAAAATTTCTCACGCCCTTCTGGTGAAACGACAATATCTTCAAAAGGCACATCGCCAATCAACCACTCTGGAACGAGTGTTCGATTAATCTGAACTCCAAAAGTTGAACTTAAATTTGCTTGAGAATCTAGGTCAATAACTAAGACCTTGTGCCCTTTATTGGCCAAGTAACAAGCAAGTTGATAACACTGCATTGTTTTACCAACGCCGCCCTTGTTGTTTCCAATCGTGATAACTTCCATGAATCACTCCTCTTTTTAAGAATACTTACTAAAATGTTCAAGCATGTATCATAGGATGTCAAAGAAAAAATGCCCCTATAAAAAACATAGGGGCAAACCGGACAATTTGAATCGGTTATTATTATCTTTAAAAAAATGTCGACGTCATTTATGCTCAAATAAATAATTTATTTCTGGAAATATTTATGCAAAAAATTCTCGCCTTTTTTATCGCAAATTTACTGCTCACTTCTTGCTCAAGCGTAAATCACGACGAGAACCAAGTCGAGTCTCTTTCAATTTATAGTCTAAAAACTCCCTATGCTATCGGAAAGACTTTGTCTGAACAAAAATTATTTCTAGGGGGATTTTCTGGACTACGTTTTTTAAATAAAACCGATAACAAAATGCATTTTGTGGCCATCACTGATCGAGGGCCTAATGGATGGCAAATTAAAGAGAATAGGCCATTTCTGCTCCCAGAGTTCTCTCCTTTAGTGATCAATTTTTTTACTGAAAATAACAAAGATGAAATCATCATTGAGTCAGTTAGTCCGTTAAAAAAATCAGACACCGCTCAAATAACCGGACTCCCAAATAAGCGTGAAGAAGAAAACCCAATTGATGTTTTTGGATTTACATATTCAATCGATCAACTGGGACTCGACACTGAAGGAATAGAGTTGGATGGAGAAGGTGGATATTGGATTTCTGACGAATATGCTCCTTCCTTAGTGCATTTTAACTCTTCTTTAAAATTTAAAAAACGACTTATGCCAACCTACGAACTCCCTCGAAGCTACAGTGAAAGAAAAATCAATCGCGGTTTTGAGGGTGTCGCTAAGTTTAATGAACTTCTCTTTGGAGTATTGCAAAGTCCATTACCGACTGATTCAGGCTTTACTCGTATAGTTGAATTTAACTTAGAACAGTATAAAGTTACTGCAGAATATTTTTATCAACTAGATAAGGATTCTGATCGAATTGGAGATATTTATGCTCTTTCAAAAAATGAGGTTCTAGTAATTGAACAAAATGGCAAGGCCAATGAAAAATCATACAAAAAAATCTATAAAGCAAAATTTAATAAAAGTGATGAGTTAGTCACCAAAACGCTGCTACTTGATTTAGATAAAACTAATTTTAAGGCCTATGAAAAAATTGAAGGTTTAACTGTCATTGACTCTCAAACGATTGCAGTCGTAAATGATAATGATTTTCAAATCAATGGAGAAACTGATTTTAAAACAGGTATTACACCTTTTAACAGTATCCCCACTGAAATGCTCGTTATCAAATTTAAAAATAAGTTATAATTTAGATCTGCGACAAAACATTTTTGATAAAATGCAATTGGCCTCCAGTATCTGTAACAAATAACTTTGTCCCATCTGCAGATTCAACAACTCTAGCATTTTTAGAAATTAATTTGCGCGCTATCAAGGCCGCATTTTTTAATTTGATTTTAGAATCAAAGCTAAATTCAATTGCGTAAAAATCAAAATTAGGTACGACCTCCTCAATTTTTAAAATTGGGAAAGTAAAATTTTTTACATCACGAATTGCTACAATTTCATAGCTGCCATTTTCACGCTTAAGTTTTGTCAAATCATTTTCAAAAAGAATATAACTAAAAATTATATCTGCTCCCCCCTCTGAAAGGTCAAATTCCTTATCTATCTTTAAACTCTTTCTTTCGTTTTTAGAAAGAATATAAGTCGCGCCAGTCGACTTTTGGGCCCAGTCTGCGCAAGATTTTAGATTTTTACAAACATCTCCAGCTTTAACTTGTGCATAAGTAACACTTGACGCAATGAAAACGACCAAAAAAAATAAATTTCTCATAAAACCCCTCATCACTTTTCTTTCATTATATGCTACACAAGAATTACATGCGAGGTAAATATGATAAAGGAATGTAATGTTACTGATCTTAAAGAAAAGTTAGATAACAAAGAAAATATTGTTCTCATTGATTGTCGGGAAGAAGACGAATGGGCCCAAGGTCACATCAAAGAGGCCATCTTAATGCCCTTATCACACTTTGAATTTCAATCCCTCCCTAAATTAGAAGGAAAAAAGAACACAGAAATAATCATCCAATGCCGATCTGGTGCTCGCAGTTTAAATCTCTGCCAGTATCTACTTAACCATGGATTTACAAATTTAACTAATGTCCGCGGTGGAATCATTGCTTGGGCCAATGCCGGCTATCCAATAGAAAATTAATAAGAAGAAAATATGTCCAAAATATATAGCGAAACTGATGACCAATACAAACCACTTATTTCAGAAGAAGAATTAAGTGATGATGATGTCTTAATTGAATTAAAAAAAATTAAAAATGAATTAAAAGATCAGGTCGTTGTATTGGGCCATCACTATCAACAAGATGATATTATTTCTTTTGCCGATTATACAGGAGACTCCCTTCAACTTGCTCACAAGGCCGCTAAACTTAGTCATCCTTTTGTTATTTTTTGTGGAGTTCATTTTATGGCCGAAACGGCCGATATGCTTACAGGCCCGAATCAAAAAGTCATACTTCCCGATCTAAAGGCCGGATGCTCTATGGCCGACATGGCCACAAGATCAGATATTGATCGCGCTTGGGCATTTATGCAAAAATCAACTGCTGAAAAAATAGTACCAGTTACATACATTAATTGCTCTGCTGTCTTAAAAGCATTTGTTGGAGATAATGGCGGTTCCATTTGTACTTCCTCTAATGCTGAAAAAGTTATTTCGTGGGCCTTAAAAGAAGGTGAAAAACTTTTATTTTTCCCAGATCAACATCTTGGCAGAAATACTTGCTATAAAATGGGCATACCTCTCGATAAAATGGTCGTCTACAATCCAAATTATCGAAACGGTGGGCTTACATCTGAACAAATAAAAAATGCAAAAGTTATTTTATGGTATGGCTTCTGCTCTGTTCATCAAGGATTCACAAAAGAACAAATCCAAAAAGTAAAAAGCGATAATCCAAAGACAACTGTCATCGTACACCCAGAATGTCCCTTCGAAGTTGTTTCAAATGCAGATGATGCTGGATCAACATCTTACATTATTGAAAAAATTAAAAATGCCCCAAGTGGAAGCCGTTTTGCAGTTGGAACAGAAATCAATCTGGTAAACAGATTGAATAATGAGTTTAAAGATAAAGAAATATTTTCACTTTCACCTTATCAATGTCTATGCACAACGATGTATCGCGTACGCCCAAGATGGCTATTGTCGAGCTTTCGAGCAATCAAAGAAAATAAACCAATCAATATCATTTCTGTTTCTGATGAAATAAAAGTTTCAAGTCTAAAAGCGCTCGACCGAATGTTGCAAATTAAATAAAAAAAAGGGGATCATTCGATCCCCTGCCCTCAATATATCTCTTCTCTCTTTAACTTATTCTAGAGCTGTTACAATTAGACCAGCGATTTGAGTATCAGTCATTCCATTTAACTCATCACTTTTAGTTCTAATTTCAGAAATTGAAGCTTTTAAAACGTTAGAAGCTCCTTCACCAGCTAAAAAGTCAATTGCATCTGAACGAACGGCCTTAATTTGCTCTTTTTCTGCATAAGAAAGTTCTACTGAACTTGCACCTGTTAAAGCAAACGGCGCGACAACTGTTCCAACTGCTGATCTAACTAGGTCAACTGCTGTATAAATAGGCGATAATGTTAAATCTACGGCCATTGTAGACATTGAAGTTACTAATAATGCTGTAGCGATAAGTGATTTAAATTTCATAAATTCTCCTCATGGTTGTTCCGTGTTGTTAGTGAGTAAAGACTATACTAAATTAAAAAATTCTAAAGGGTGTGTGTAAAAAAAACATACACCCCCGTTCTTTTTTACAACTTAAAATTAACTCCCCCTTTTTCACGTTAGAATCTAAATACATTTAAATTAGGATAAAAATATGAAGATTTTAGCACTTATTTTTTTAACGATTCTCATGAACTCTGCGCATGCGCTAGAATTTAAAACTAATACAAAAGAGGAAAATGTAAATAGACTTTTAAATGAAATAAAGTCAGAACTCCCAGAACCATTTATCCAAAAAATTCCTGAGACAATTGAAATTGAATTTAAAAATTTAAATAAAGTTGAAGTCAAAAAAATAGATGAACAATGCTCAGAAAAAATTATTCTTGGCCTAGATCAACTCTCTAAAAAAAATAATAAAATTCAAATTGATCATGTTTTTTTAAATGAGCTTAAAAATCCAGAGCGTAAAATTCAATGTGCACATAAAAACATTAAAAATTATTTTAAGGCAACAATTATACATGAATTAGCTCATATGTATGATGTAAACACTAAAATATCTAAGACTCCTCTATTTTTAAACCTGAGTGGGTTTGTAATAAAGGGAATTTTAATAAAAAGAAGGGTTAATCTAAATCAAAATATCGAAAGATCAGTAGATAGTTATGAATTTAAAAATCATCTTGAATCTTTTGCCGTAAATTTTGAACATTTTATGTACTCACCTGAATTTAAATGCAGAAAACCTAGTATGTTTCAATTTTACCAAGAAGAATTTAAATTAAACCCATTCTCAAATATTAACTGCGAGATTAATCGAAAAATTGTCATTACAAAGCAAACGTCTAGTGGCGAATCAAATTCAGAATCTCTAATAAAGGAGCTAGATCCTAGTCGCCTCTACCAGATTCACTATTTACTCGCGGGTAAAGGAACTCAAGCGATGAGCCGCTTTGGCCATGCAATGTTTCGACTGGTTTTCTGTGCTCCTAATAAACCAATAAGCGAAAAATGTATGAACGATGTCTCTCATCATATTGTCGTTAGTTTCCGCGCCAATATTCAAGAAATGACGATGAGCTACGCCAAAGGATTAAATGGTGAATACCCTTCACAATTGTTTTTTCTAAGCTTACCTGAAGTCGTTGATGAATATACAAAAGGAGAATTCAGAGAAATTACTTCTGTTCCATTAAAGCTATCTAAAATTCAGCGTGAACGCTTTTTAAATCGTGCAAGTGAATTATTTTGGAGCTACCGAGGAAAGTATTATTTTTTCACCAACAACTGCGCAACAGAAGCAATGAACTTAATTCGTGTAGCAATAAAAGAAGTTGATGACTCGCAAACAAAGCACATCATCACGCCGAATGCTTTAAATAATTACTTTAATGATGCTAAAATTTCTGACCTCGCTGTATTTAACGATCTAAAAGTTGCTGAGTCTCAAGGCTATTTCTATCGTGGAGTAGGTCCAAAACTTTTAAGCTCCATGAAGCTCTTAAATATCAAAACAGATAATTTTGAAAAATTTGTCAACGAAAATTCAGGGCAATCACGAATGAAGATTTATGAAAATGCTCTTTTAAATAGTCCTAATAAAATTCTAACTGCGGCCAATGCTTTAAGACTTGAAGATTTAATTCTTCGCTCAAAAGAAATTAAATTTGCAAAAGAAATAGGGGCCCGTGTTTTTGGTAATGACCCAGATCCTAAAATCACAGAAGGCCATTTAAAAGAAAAAATTATTGCCATTAATGACCTTTATAAAAAATTAGAGCCAGCTCAATTTCTAAGGCCAGGCTACGGGATTCCTCTGGTCGATGAATTTGAAACGATACCAAATGACGTCATTCAAGACGTTCTTACAAGTCTAAATGATTATGCCGATGATCTTAAATCGATTAGCCTAGAGTTTTTCCCTAAAGAAGTTGAAGAAATTAAAATTGCGAGTGAAAACCGCCATAAACTGCTAAAAATCATTGCTTCAAGGTAATACTTGCGCTGCGTGATTCTTGCCAGTCTCAACCAAATTTAGGAAAATGCCCAAAGAAACTTATTACTAAGGGCAGCTTATGATTTATGCAGACTACAACGGCAGCGCACCTCTTTGCCAACAAGTAAGAGATTACCTTGTTAAGCGAATAGATGATGGCCCATATGCAAACCCAAATGCAATTCACTATCTCGGTGCCAAGACCATGATGGGAATGGAAAACTCTAGAAATATTTGTGCTAAAATTTTAAACGCCCATCCCTCACAATTAACTTTTAATTCTGGTGCGACAGAAGGGATTTCCACCGTTTTTCATTCAGTTTTACAACAAACTGATAAAAAAACGATAATTATTTCAAGTATTGAACATTCAGCAGTTACCAATACTGCAAAATATTATGAATCACTCGGTTTTAATTTAATCATCATTCCAGTTAATACAGACGGTGTAATCGATTTTAATTTTTTTAATCAATCACTAAAAACACATAATGAAAATATTGCGATTGTCTCTATTATGGCGGCCAACAATGAAACCGGCGTTATTCAACCTTGGCAAAAAATAAATGAACTTTGCCAACAAAACAAAATCCCTTATTTTTGTGATACCACTCAATATATTGGAAAAGTACCGTTTGATTTTGAGACCTCTAATGTCGACTATGCTGTTTGCTCAGGACATAAACTTGGAGCAATGACAGGAACAGGGATACTGCTTTCAAAAAACCCTGAGACTCTAATACCAATGATCATTGGAGGCGGACAAGAACATGGACATCGAGGTGGTACTCAACACTATATTGGAAATGAAACTCTTGCCATTGCACTTTCAAGTATCCAAGAAAAATTTAAAAACATTGAAATTCTAACTAAAAAACGCATTGAATTTGAAAATAAAATAAAATCTGAGTTTCCAGAAGTTGTAATTTTGGGTGGAAATACTGACCGATTGGCAACGACAACATACATTGCCTACCCTGGTATTCACGGACAAGCAGTACAAATCGAACTGGAATCTAATGATATTTTTGTAACAACTAGTTCGGCCTGCTCAGACAATATGCCAGTTACTTCAAAAGTTTTAAAAGCAATGAATGTAAGCGATGAAGTTGGAAGAGGCGTGATTCGAGTCAGTCTTGGCCTTTGTGCAAAACCTGAAATGTATGACACTCTTGGATTAGAACTTAGCAAGGCCTATAAAAAACTTTTACGTGTGAAGAGTTTTTAATGAAGCAATTATTGTTAATTCTTTTTATTTTTTTAGTTTCCTGCTCCCACGAGAGCAAACGCAAGACAGTTACAGTTTCCACAACCAGTCTTGGGATTCTAACAAATGAAGCAATCTCGATTCCAATGTTGATTACAAACGACATTAAAAATACAAATACTGAAGAAAAAATTTTAAAAATTCATCAAGGCCATTTCTTAGATGCCTCTAATAAAAAAGAAGATAACATTAAAATTTTAACTGAATTAGAAAACGCTAATTTTCATCTTGTAAATTTATCTCTCTCTGATATTGCGATAGCCGAGCACCAAGAAATTGATTTTACTCAATTTAAAAAATTAATTTTCTTAAACAGTACAATTACTGATATTAATCGAGGCGATCTGTACTCTAATGTAAATATTTTGCCTTATTATATTTTTGAGGATGCTGTCTTTATTGGTCTTAGTGATCATAAGGCTGCCCCGGCCATTCCAACCAATCGTTTTTTATTTAATGATCATGTGTTTTCAATTTTAAAAATTAAAAAAGTTACCAGTGATAGACAATTTAAATCTTATATCATCATTCATCATATTGGTGATGAAATTAACACTATCATGGATCGATTGCCTCCAAGCTTTATCAACTCACTGGCAAACTAAAATTTTATTTGAATCTATAGTAGGAACTAGGCCATCATTACAAATTCCATCTAGTGCGGGATCATCAGTTATTTCACCGCGTGGACAGGCCGGTTCATTTTTCTCTCCACAATGAGGTATGCCACAAAACTTTCTCGGATTTTTTGGGCAGCGATAGTCGACAACATTAAAACTGCCATACCGACAGCGAAAACAGTTATTTTCCCCGATCAAATTGCATTCAAGATTTGTATTATAACAAACACTGAGATTATTTAAAGAATAGCGATCGTCTTTTTTTCCAATAAGAATTGTACTTTGAGTAGCTCCCATTTTAACCAAATGAATTCCTGGTAATAACTGATTTTCTGATTCACTAAAAAACGGACGGTGTTTTGGAGAATATTTAAGGTTATAAAAGGGAATACTCCATTTCAGTATCTTTTTTTCTCTAAGAACATTTAACTCTAAAACATATTTATTAAAACTCAAATCAAGCTCAGCAATTTTATCCAATTTCAGTAATGCATTATCTGTAGAAACGATCGGACACTCACCTTCTTTAATCCTTTCTAGTGTTAATTCTCCCAAGCGATTCTTAAAAGGAACTTTATAATATAAGCAATCTCTATAAGTATGCATTGAACTGTCGACCACTGTTGCATTTACTAAATTTATTTCAATTCCTTGAGGGCGGTTTATTTTTCCCATATGTCGAATATTTTCGATTTTATTGGCATAAACCCAAGACGAATAAATTTCATTAAAAAAATCAGTTTCTGAAAAATTGCGATCACTAGTCGTTTGCATGCAAGAAGAAAAAAAAATGAAAATTAATATTAATCTACAAGTCGCATGCATCTAAAGCCTACCTTTAACTGATTAATATTGGGGTCAAGTTCAAACTCTTGAATCTCAAATTGAGTTAAATCACTTCCATTTCCTTTCCAAAAGCTACGAAGTCCAAGAGAATTCCACTTTGAATCTCGTTTAAAATAAAAGGAACTCATTTTTAAATTTTTTCTTGGATCAATTGGATTGTTAAATGCTTCTAAATATCCTCCTTGGGCATCATATAATCCGGCCCAAGTTGGCTCAGTACTATTGATTCTAAATTTTTTTTCATCTAAACATTCAAGTGTGTAAGCTTCATCACAGGATTTAATTTTTTCTTTTTTAGATTTACTCCAATACATCGGAGCTCTCTTAACAACCTTAACTCCTTTCTCATTTTCTTCAATCGGAATAAAGCTTGCGGCATCAAAAACCTGAGCTTCCATCATTTTTTTTCCTCTAAAGGTACAATAATCTTTCATTTCATCAAAACTAATATCATAGACTGCTGTAAATAAATTTATTGCCCCATTAAGTTCTATCGGTTTTTGTTTTTTAAAAACTTTGTATTCATTAAACTCTCTGACAGTTACAAGATGACGATCAAAATAAATATTTTGGTTAAAAGTATCAAATAAGTAATCATCTGAAGTATTTTTATTAATTTCACCATATGCATAGATCCGTTGTTCAAGATAATTTTCATGACAATTATCTTTAAGAACAAATTCTAGTGATTCACGAGTTAATTTATCACTTATTTTAAATAAATAACCGACGACTCCTGCTCCCGCTTTTCCTCCCGTGTAATTACTTACAAATTCAATATCACGATCTGAAAAGTTTATATCTTGAAAGCCTCCAAAATCATTTAAGCAATTAATCAAAATGGGATTGCAACGAACCAAACTTTCATCATAATCATCTGGTATTCCCCATTTTTCTGTACATTTTTTTTTAAACCTACCCCACTCTTTTGAATTTTCACCTTCAAACCATATTCGATGAATCTCAGAAGAGTTTTTTACAAGTTGATCAAGCCGAGTCACTCCTTGAGTCTTTTGATCGGGAATTTGATATTTAATAATAAGAACCAAAAAAACGGTAACACCGATCATGCACAACAGGAAAACTAATCGCCTTTTGAATTTATTCATAAGAGTTTACAATTATATATAACAATCAAAGAAAAAGGAATCGCGATGAATACAACGAACTGGATCCAAGAAGTAAGTACAGAACAAAATACTCAAAACGAGATCCTATCATTTAATGATTATTTGGCCATATTTGATGCGGCCCCGGAGCTTGAATGTCGGGCGAGTTTTGATTTTATAATGGATATGCTCAATAGCTTTGGAAAAAATGAAGATGGTTCGTTTAAATTATTTCAAATGGAGCATCCAGATTGCCCACCCGTCTATGGGCAAGTTAAAGTCCAACAACAATTAATTCAAAATATTTCTAACTTTAAAGAAGAAGGATTTAACAATAAATTTATTTTATTAGTTGGGCCAAATGGTTCATCTAAGTCCTCAATTGTAAAAAAACTAATCAAGGGCCTTGAAGAATATTCTGAATCTGATGCAGGTAAACTATTTAGCTTCTCTTGGATTTTTCCAATTGATAATTATGTTAAAGGTTCACTTGGCCTAAATCAAACAATTCGAGAATCAAACCTAAATAGTTATGCCTATCTAGAGGACAAAGAAATAACGGCCATTATGCCTAGCGAATTAAAAGATCATCCAATTCTTCTAATTCCAAAAGAATTTCGCCAAAAAATAATTAATAATGCTTTTAAAGACAATCATGAAAAACTAGAGTCAATCAAAAAGTCTTATCTCTATCGAGGAGACTTATCAAAAAGAAATCGCATGATTTACGATGCCCTTTTGAAAAACTATAAAGGCAAACATTCAGATGTATTAAAACATATTCGAGTTGAACGATTTTATATAAGCAAGCGATATTCTAACTCTGCCGTTACAATTGAACCTCAAATTCATGTCGATGCAAGAATGCAACAAATTACAATGGATCGGAGGCTTCAAAGCTTACCACCTAGCTTACAATCGTTAAATTTATTTTCACTTCAAGGTGAGGCCGTTATGGCCAATCGTGGAGTTCTAGAATATTCAGATCTCTTAAAAAGACCGCTTGATGCATATAAATATCTGCTCATGACGATGGAAACCGGCTCAATTAATCTACAGGGTATATTAACCGAGCTAGATATTTTTTTCATTGGTACATCGAACGAAGTTCATCTTGCTGCTTTTAAACAACACCCAGACTTTAATTCTTTTAAAGGAAGGTTTAATTTCATAACAGTACCTTATTTACTCGATGTTCGCGATGAAGAGAATATTTATAAAGAGCAAATGATGGGACTTACAGATCGATGCTTTTTTGCCCCACATGCTCTAGCTTCATTATCTATGTTTGCAGTTATGACAAGAATGCGCGTTTGCCAAACTAAAAACTATCCAGATAAAAAGCTTGCCAATATTGCTACCAATTTAAATCCTCTAGAAAAAGCACTTTTTTTAGCAGATATTGAACTTCCTGAAAAACTTGATATTGAATCTAAGCAAGTTTTAAAACATGGTAAGGAAGAAATTATTAATGAATACATTAATGATGGACTCTATGAGGGAAAATTTGGATTATCACCTCGTGATTTAAAACATATTATTTATCGACTAGCTTCGAGTTACAAATTTGTTAGCTTTGTCGAAGTTCTTGAATATCTTTCAAGGCTAATTCAAAAGAAAAATGAGTATGACTTTTTAAATATGGCCCCCCAAGCTGATTACCATAATCCTCCTCGCTTTTTAGAAATGATTAAAGAGTATTTTTTAAGCAACTTTGATCGCGAACTAAGAAGCTCATTAGGTCTTGTCGATGATCGCTCTTACGAAGATTATATTCGTCGCTATATTGAAAATATCACTGCCCTCTTAAAAGGTGAAAAAATAAAAAATCAAACAACAGGAAAGTTTATTGACCCTGATGATTATTTTATTAAAGAGTTTGAGTCATCAATTAACTTAAAAGAAGAGGCTAAGGCCTACCGCTCAATTTTACTTTCAAAGCTTGGCGCTTACTCACTTGATAATCCTGGCAAAGCAATTGTTTACACACAAGTTTTTCCAGATTTAGTTGATCGCTTACAAGAATCATTTAGAATTGAGCAGAAAAAAGTCATCGTAAATATTTCAAAAAATATTGTTTTTTACGAAGCTGAAAGCATTAAAAATGATAATAATCTGGCGACCCCATTATCTGAGGAAAATCGAAAGCAAATTAAAATGGTAATTAAAAACCTTGAAGAAAAATTTGGTTATAACTTTGATTCTGCCATGAACTTGGTGAAGTTTTTAATTAAAGAACGATACTAAAAATGTCACTAATTTCGAGAAACTATATCGGTGATGAGCTTGAAGTTGTTCAAATCGTAGATGAAGACCAAGATGGTTTTCGCTTAGATCAGTTTGTTCAAATTTATCTTGAATCTTTCTCAAGAGAGCTCATCAAAAAAAAAATCATTGATGGTGAAGTGAAGATTTCCAAACGCCCTGGTCGCCATAAACCTTCTACGATTTTGCACCATAAAGATATCGTGAGTATTATATTTAAAAAATCAAAGTATGAAGATGAGTATTGGAACGGTAAAAAGCTCGATCTAGTTTTAGAACCAGAAATTGTTTTTGAAGATAATGATTTACTTGTTATTTCTAAACCCCCCTTTATGTCCACTCACCCTGCAGGAAGACATATTTTCAATTGCGCTACTGTTTTTTTTGAAATCAAATATGGCCATACTATTCACTCACTCCATCGCATAGATCGTGAAACCTCAGGAATTCTGATGCTTGGAAAAAATCCAAATATGGCACAGACAATGATGAAAAATTTTGATGATGAGCATGTAAAAAAATGTTACTTATTTATCGCAAGAAAACTTCCAAATTATAACAATCAAATTTTTTTTGAAGCATTTGAAAGATTAGCTTCACCTGATGAAGGTATTAAAAGAGTTGTAGTAGAAGCATACCCACAAAATTCTAACGAGGGAAAAACGGCACATACAAAATTTAAAATAATAGAAAATTTATCGAGATACGTAATTGGACTTGCATTCCCACAAACTGGACGTCAGCATCAGATTAGAGTTCATGCAAAAACTCATGGACTTCCCCTGATTGGCGACAAGCTCTATCTGGGATCTTATGAGATGTTTCAGCATTTTAAAGATCAGATTGCGACAAAAGAAGAACATGACTTGATGGAGCTTCCTCGCCATGCTCTACATGCAATCGCTTTAAAAATTCCCTATAAACAAAGTGATAAAGTTTTTATTACCAAAATTCCCCATGACTTTTGTGAATGGATTAATAACAATTCAGATATTTCCCTTGATGTTTTAGAAGAAAAAATTAAGATAGAGGCCCAAGCCTACTTTGATTTAAAATAATTGAGGATATAAAAATGGCCTTTTTTGATGAAAAATTTAATACATCTGAATTTCTCTATGGACTTAACCCAAATGATTATCTTTTTGAAAAATCATTAATCTTATCTCCTATCTCTAATATTTTATCACTAGGTGAAGGAGAAGGGCGAAACGCATTCTTTCTCCTAAAACAAGGTCATCATGTTACTGCAGTTGATGAGTCCATCGTCGGTTTGAATAAAGCAAGAGAACTGTGTAAAGATTTTGGAGATCAATTTAAAACAATCCACACAGATATTGCTCAGTTTGATTTTCAACCAAATTACTATTCTGGAATTGTCTCGATATGGTTTCATTTACCGACCCCCCTGAGAAGAACTATTCATCAAAAGTGCATTGAATCCCTAAGGCCTGGAGGGTTCTTTATTCTAGAGGCCTACACCCCAAAACAATTAAATAATAATTCTGGAGGCCCAAAAAATATTGATATGTTAATGAACCTACAAGACTTAAAAGCGGAATTAAAAGGGCTTAAGCTCTTGGAGGCCCGTGAAATCGACCGGAATATCAATGAGGGTACAGGCCATATCGGTATGAGTGCGGTTGTCCAAATACTGGGTCAGAAATTATAGACCCTATCGTTTTTATTGATCTAAACTTATGGCCATGCTAAAAATGTCCACCATGAACACGGACAACCTCTTTACTAAAAACGATCTCTTAAAAGCTCGGGATATTTTAAAATATCTTGAAACCAACACTGAACTACTTTGGGAATTATCTGAAGAAGAAAGAATCGATCTCTATCGATCGGCAGGCAAAGTTTCAAGGCCTGATAAAGAGGAAATGAAACGAAGACATAAAGAGGCCCAAAGTTTTATTCAAAAAAAGAAAGTTGAAGAGAATAGATCTAAAAGGTCACTCACAGGGATTAGAAGTGCAAGAAAAGAAAAAATTTTTTCTGCCCCAGAGCAACTTCTTATCCAATCGGAAGATTATTACAAAAATGCACCGGAACTAGACTCTCCACGAAACTGTTATGTTTGTAAGGCCGAATTTACAAAACTTCATTTCTTTTACGATTCTATGTGCAAAGACTGTGGAGACTTCAACTATCACAAGCGGTTCCAACGATGTGACATGAAAGACCAAGTTGCTCTCATCACTGGTTCACGATTAAAAATTGGATATCAAGCAGTTCTTATGATGCTCCAATCAGGCGCCACTGTAATCGCAACAACTCGCTTCCCTGTTGATTCAGCAATGCGCTTTATGAAGGAAAAAGATTATGCGGATTGGAAAGATCGACTGCATATTTACGGACTTGATTTGCGCCATACTCCTTCAGTCGAACTTTTTGCAAGATATGTAGAAGAAAACTTTAATCGTTTGGACATCATTATTAACAATGCGGCCCAAACAGTCAGACGCCCTGCTGGCTTCTATTCACATCTGATGGAGCTTGAAACAAAAAGTGTGCACGAATTACCACTTGAAGCTCAAACGTTATTGAATAAACATAACGAATTTAAAAATCATTTAAACCGCTTAAGCTTTGGTGATGTTTCAAATGAAAAAGCACTGCCAGTTGCATGGCATGGTGATGGTCCAGGTGTTGGCATTCGTGCTTCAGCCGAGCTATCACAAATTCCTTATTCATTTGATAATTCCCTTGTGGCAGAAGAAGTTTTTCCAGCCGGCCAACTTGATCAAGATCTTCAACAGGTTGATCTTCGAACGACAAATTCTTGGCGTATGAGAATGGGAGAAGTTCCAACTCCAGAACTTTTAGAAGTTCAACTTGTGAATGCTATTGCTCCGTTTGTTCTTATAAATCGTCTCGTACACATCATGAGAAAAGATAATACCGGTAAAAAGCATATCGTGAATGTAACAGCGATGGAGGGGAAATTTTTTAGATTTCACAAAGAAGATCGCCACCCACATACAAACATGGCCAAAGCCGCTTTAAATATGATGACTCATACTTCTGCTTCTGATCTTGCACGCGATGGAATTTATATGAATGCAGTTGATACTGGCTGGGTTACCGATGAAGATCCATCAGACATGGTGAAAAATAAACAAGCGAATCATGACTTTCAACCTCCTCTAGATATCGTCGATGGGGCCGCAAGAATTTGTGATCCATTTATTGATGGTATTTTAACGAATAAACATTGGTGCGGACAATTTTTAAAAGATTACAGGCCAATCGACTGGTAAATTTATTCTATAGATTTTTCTTTAAATAATTATAAACCCCAAAAGGTCCTATGTTTTCATCGCCAGTTAGAATAGTTTTTGGCCTAAAATTCATTTGATCTAAAACGCTAGAGATATTTGAGACTCCAATCGAATTTTCAAAAGACTTAAACATTGCCTGGTCATTTAAAGAATCACCAAAAAAGATTGCTGAAGATTGATTGATACTTTTTGCCTTTAAAAAATGTTCCACTGCAATGAATTTCGAAACTTCTCCACACCAAAAATTCAAATGCACATTTGAAGTAGAAAAATTGATCTTTTGATCTTTTAAAAAAACTTCAATGTCTTTAAAAACGACTCCATCTTTTAAATCAAACAGCTCAATAGCACGATCAGTCTTTCTTCCAAAACTATCTACTGAAAGTGGAATATTTGGAAATTTTATTTTAAAGCTCTCTGAAAATTTGGACAAACGAACGACATCGGCATTTGAAACCATAAGCTCTTCAGTAATGAACTTTCCAGATCGTGAAAGAATAGCTCCCCCACCTTCAACAATCACATCTGTTAAAAATGGAAAATGAGTTAAAAGAAAATGGCCCCAAGAAAGTGAGCGCCCAGTAACAATGACAAGAGGGATTTTTTTAGATTCCAAAAGGTTTAAAATATCAAAAAAAATGGGACCAAGTCCTTCTTTATAAGTCAGGGTCCCATCAAAATCAGAAAATATTGTTTTAAACATTATTCAATTGGGTAAGAAACACCAGCAAAAATACCAGAGAATGAATTTTTTAACCCCAGATTCAACTCCGCATTAGCTGTCAATTGCTTAGAACTCCACTCTCTAGGTAAATGAGCGTTGATTCCAATATTTGCACTCAAAGTAGATTGATATGAATTTTGAGAACCATTTAAACTAATTCCATATGGTAGAGATAAATAAGGATATGCCTCTCTTCCCCAAAATGAAAATCCCTTTGAAACAGTCGGAGCAATTCCTAGGATATTTCTTCTTATGCCAAATTCTTTTGAGTTTTCAAGAAACGCCTTTACTGAAAATCGTGGCTGCGATTCATAATCAGGAAATAATTCATAATCATATCCTGCAAATAATCTCGCTGATCTTTCTCCACCCGAAATTCCTAGACCAGCATCTGCTGATGATTTTTCGTTTAGCTTTTGTGTAAAACGGGCCTGCATTCCAAAGCCGCCTCCACTTGATGTAATTCCAGTTGCTTCGGCAGAAATAAACTTTTCATCCACTGATAGTGGAAATGTAGAAATACCAGTTCCGTAGGCAAATAAATTTAATGAAGCTACGGACCATACTGCACTGTAAAATAGTTTTGTGATTTTTTTCATTTAAACCTCTAAAGTTTGTATTTTGACGTACTTACAGTGTACTCGACGAAAACTCAAAGAGTCAAAATGTTGATAGAAAAAAGTACATACTGAAGGCATTTTTTAAACTTTTCATTGACTAAAATGGTTAAAAAACTTATAAATTGTCACACTTACTTTATATGGTGGCTATAGTTCAGTTGGTAGAGCAGCGGATTGTGGTTCCGTTTGTCGTGGGTTCGAGCCCCATTAGCCACCCCATTCAAGTATCGATCTTCGCAAGAAGTGAAATATATCAAGCCCGGTTTAACCCACCGGGCTTTTTTTTGCCAATATTGGATCTACTCTCTTCGCAGTGGGTGAACGTTCCAAGCAATCGAAACCATTCTTGA
>CAZOXW010000014.1:35586-62363 GCA_964583925.1 uncultured Bacteriovorax sp. | reverse complement strand
TTGGGAATGCTTCTTTTAATAAAGTCATAACTCCGGCCATGTGAGGAGCAGACATTGAAGTTCCACTAATCATAAGTGGCTTATCTCCCGAACCGCTTAAGGCCGAAATAATATTTGATCCAGGAGCCGCGATTTCTGGTTTAATTAGCGAGTCAAGAGATCTTGGTCCTCTTGAAGAAAAATCTGTAATTTGGTCAATAAGCTCATCATGTTTAATAATTTCATTGCTATTAAAATTAACGACAACATTCTTTTTTTGAAGTTCAGATTTAATTGCTGTCCCCAGGGCCTTTGTAATCATAACTCCTGGTATATTGAATTTTTTATCTCCTCCCATCGCTATTGGTTTTGAGTCTTGGTTATTTACCATGACAACGCCAACTGCTTTTAAAGAAACTGCCTTTTCAAATTTTTGTACAAAACTGATTGCTCCTCTATCCATTAAAGCGATTTTTCCAGCTACTTTTAGAGCTTGCTCATCTGAAATTGGATCTGCTCCATTTCCAATATAAACTAGCTCACCAGATAAATTTGATGCTTTTGCTGGAGTTGATAAATCTCCTTCAACTAATTCATGAATAATAGTCTTATCATCAATTTTAAATTCAATAGCATCCGATAGTATATTTTGGTCTAAATCATCGATTGATGCTGCAATAGAAATGGCCGCATCAGAAGTTGCCGGTGCACCTGTTATATAAGGAGTGTCTCCAGAATTTCCAGCAGAAGCTACGACAACAGTTCCCCCATGGGTTAGGTTAGAAATTGCTTCATTATACAAAATTTTTGGCTTTCCAAAACCACCTCCTAATGAAAGATTGACAACATCAAGTTTCATACTTGGATTCATTGATTCAGTTGTATCTGCCGCAAATTCTAATGCCTGAATAACTGCAATGTCTGATGTACTTCCTTTTTTACCAAAAACTTTTAATCCAAAAAGTTCTGCATCTGGAGCTACACCTGAATAAGTATTTGTACCATCGCCAATTCCTGCAACTGTTCCTGCAACGTGAGATCCATGTTCTGCTTCATCAATTGGATTTAAATCACGCTTAGGAATCTGAAATTCAACTTTATCAGAAGCCGCATTAAAATCCGTACCGACGAAATCAACACCACCAACAACTTTATTATTTGGAAAAAATTCAGTTTTTTCGTCTGGATTTACACTTTGATAAGCCGCTTCTGTTCCAGGACCTCCAAACATTTTATGGGTAAAATCAATCCCTGTATCAATGATACCTACTTTCATTCCTCGACCTCTATGGCCGATCTCATGGGCCTTATCTGCACCAATAAAAGTTACGGTATTTTTCTTGTTTAAATCTGTTAAGAGATTTTTTACATTAAGTTTAGATGACATTGTCTTTGGGCGCTCAAAATTTGTATTTTGAACCATGATGCTCACACCTTCTACTTTTTCAATTTTAGAAATTAAGTCCATAGGTGCAACAAAGGCAAGCGCATTAATAACCATTCGGTATTTTGCAATGATTTTAATTTCTGATGAAATTTCTCCAAGTCGAGCTATAACTTCTTCTTGCTCTGCTAAGATTGCAGCTTTTAGATCTTCATCAACTACAGCTTTTCCATTTTCAATTTTTGCATCTTTTAATAGAGCAGGTAATTTTAATTGAACAATTCCTACATAAGATGTCGGTGTTTGTTGTCTATTACTAAAGATATAGCTTGTCACTGTTTCAAGTAATCCGCTCGAAGGACTCTTAGGTGCACAAGAACTTAAAAACGCTAAACTTAGACCAAATGTTAAAAATATTTTCATCATAAATACAGGCCCCCCAAAGCCAGGGGGGAATGTATATCAATTTAAACTATTTTTAAAGCTTGTTTATTCTTTGTCAGCAAAGTTAAGGTTAATTAAATTTGGGGCCAAAAACCTTGTAATAATTACAATCAAAAGTGTCATAGTGCCCCCAAAAACAACGGAAGGTACCACTCCCAAAAGTCTTGCGGCCACTCCTGACTCAAATGCACCAAGCTCATTTGAAGAGCCGATAAATATTGAATTTACTGAATATACTTTTCCCTTCATGTCATCAGGTATAAACATTTGCATAATAGTTCCCCTGACGACGACTGAAACATTGTCAAATGCACCACTTAGGGCCAAAACAAATACAGAGAGATAGTAATTTTTAGATAGGGCAAAAATAATCATACAAATTCCAAAACCAAACACAGCGAGTAATAACTTTTTTCCTGTATTGTGAATGGGAGGATAATAAACCAACAACGTGGCCATTAAAAAAGATCCAAGTGAAGGTGCTGCCTTTAAAATTCCAAGCCCACTTGCTCCGACGTTTAATATCTCATTTGCAAAAACTGGAAGCAATGCAACCGTTCCTCCAAATAAAACTGCAAATAAATCTAATGAAATCGCAGCAATTATTATTTGGTTACTAAAAACAAATTTAATTCCACTCATAATTGATTCAGACATCTTTAACTGCGATTTATTTTTTTTAGAATGAGGTTTATTTTCGATGAAATAAAAGCCGATGATCGAAAGAAGAATCAGTATGCCAATTACAAAATAAGTTGTATATGAAAGCTTTACAAAAACAAAACCTGAAGCTCCTGCTCCGATCATAAAAGCAATCTGCCAAAGTGTTGAGTGCCAGGAAGTAGAATTTACATAGATCTCTTTGGGGACACATTCTGTCATGATTGAAAACATCGATGGAGCAATCGTTCCTCTTGCAAAACCACTCACCGCAACTATCCCATATATAAGGTAAAGCGTATTTGAGTATTCATTAGTCGAAATATGAAAAAGCGAAAATGAACATAAAGCTAAAACCAACAGACAGGCGTACACAATTTTTTTTCGATTATATAAATCAGCAAAATGGCCTGCAAATAAAGTCACCGAAAAATTTGGGATTATTTCTACAAGTCCAATTAATCCCAAAGAAAGTGGGTCTTTAGTTAAAGAGTAAACATGCCACCCAACGATAACTGATTGAAACTGGATCGCGATGGTTAATAGCACTTTAGTTAGTAAAAAAAATCTAAAATTGATAAATTTAAGTGCAAGATATGGATTTCTTTCTTTCACGGGGACTGTTCCTTTTTGTAAAAACAAACACTTAGATTGTATCCAATTAATGCCTCAAAAGATACCGATATTTACCGATAAGCTTATATATGTCGGCCTTTGGTAACAGTTTTTTTTCGATCTCATTTGATCTAATCTTACTTGATAAGATTATGCCGTATGATTTATACGTTAACTCATCTACCAATGAGACTCGTGAAAAATTTGTTAGAATTTATCCAAAAGGAGATATTCTCCACACCGAGGACATTAAAATTTTCAAAAAAAAATATCATCAACTATATGTGCATGAATCGCAGCGAGATGAATATTTAAAGAGTTTGATTTACGTTCACAACGTGACAGATACTCAAAAAACAGAAATCATTAAATCATCGGCCATAATTTATTTAGATAAATTATTTGATAAAGATAAAGAATTTACGACGGAAGTATTATCTGAAACTATTCTCGACTGTAAAGTTGCAGTCGAAAGTATGGTGGATGTCATAAAAGACTACGATGTTTCCAAACTTCAAAATTTAATTGCGTCACTTAGCTTTCATGATTTTTATACTTATGATCATTCAATAAATGTATCGATGTATTGTATTGCCTTATTTAAAGCAATAAAACCAAATGCCAAAAATGAAGAAATTGTCTTGGCCGGTCTTGGTGGACTTTTACATGATATCGGAAAAATAAAAATTCAAACTGACATCATCAATAAGCCCGATAAGCTTTCTGATAGTGAGTTTGATATTATCAAGTCTCACCCTAAGTATGGCTATGATTTACTATCTGAAAATACTTGCGTGGAATGTGAAGGTGTCGACTTTAATATCTTAAAACGCATAGTATTTGAGCATCATGAAAACTATAATGGCACTGGCTATCCAAATCAGTTGGCCGGTGAAAATATTAATATCTATGCTCGAATTACTGCGATTGCTGATTTTTTTGATGCTATCACCACCAAACGAACCTATCATGAAGTGCTGAGTACTGAAGATGCTCTACAAGTTATGTCTAAAACAACTGGCAAAAAACTTGACCCCAATTTATTTGATGCCTTCACGAAAAATGTTAAGCAATTAATCACAAATGGAAAAGTAAATAAAGAACTGCCAGAAGACTTCGATCCTTGCCAACCACAAAACGTCTTACCTTTTAGGGCCCCTAAACCTACTTACAAGGTAGAAGGATTTGGAAAAGAAGCAGACAAAAAAGATTATGGGAAAATAAAAAAAGCGAACTAGTGATTCTACTTTTTTTGCGCATTACTACTAGTTGGATTTGTGTTTTCTTGTTCAGCTTTTTTCTCTTTTATTTTTCTGGCCATATTATTTATTTTTACTTTAATTTGACTTGCACCGTAAGGAACATCTCCCACTTGCCCTTCAATCATACGAATATTTGCAATTTCAGTTGAGAGTTCTTTAATTTCTTTCTTTCTTAATTCTTCTGGTGATAGTTTTACTTTTTTCTCATAGCTTGAAAATTTTTTAGATATTTCTAATGAGCTAAAATTCTTTACTTCTATATTTTTATGCTCAGAAATTGCTTTTAATAAATTATTTTTACTCTTTTCTAACTTGCTAGTGCAGATCTCAATATTTGTCTCTGGGGCATCATCTAAATGAACCTTTAAATCACCACCATTAATAATCGCAAACGGCCTAAAATAGGTTTGGTTGTACTCTTGATCAGTGCTTACACCAATACACTTAATTTCAATTGCATATTTTTTGGGGTCTACAACAATCGATTCAACAGCGTCTATTGCTGTGACAATACTGCTATAACTCAACACTAATATAAATAAATTTTTCATATTGGGCTTATCGGTAATTACCCGACAATCTTTAACCGGTATAACCTTCTGACTTCTTTGCACAATAATTTCAATGAGTTCGTGCGAACTAGTGATCTATTGCTTCTATTAGCTTATCTACTTGTTCTTTCGTATTAAATACATGGAATGAAATTCGAACATTTCCTTGGCGTACTGAAACATCAACGTTGTGACGTTTTAACTCTGCTTCAAGTTTAATACTATCTTCTCCGGTAGATCGTACACAAACAATATTTCCCATATTTTCTGGTGGAGTAATTAGATTATATTTTTTCTTCGGAAAATTATTTAAAAAATAATCGCGTGTTTCAAAACTAATTTTTTTAACATTATCCATTCCTACTTTTTTAAAGAAGTTTAAACTTCCTTCCAAGCATGAATTAGTTAAAAAATTTCCGGCCTGACCTCGATCGTATTTTCTCGCACCTGGTAGCGTTTCAATTGTATAGTCCAAAAGATTATAGACCGATTTTGATGTAGGACTTAAAATCCAATTAGCATGTTGATGAATAATTTTTTCTTGAGCATAAGTACTAAAGTAAGCAAAGGCATGACCATACGGCCCGAGCATCCACTTATACGAGGAACATGCAAGAACATCAATATACTGCAACTCTTCTTTTGAAATCATCATGCCACCTAGACCTTGAGTTGCATCTACTACAAACATGATATTTTTGCTCTTGAGCATTTTTCCAATTGAAACAAGATCCATTCTCTTTCCTGTATCAAAAGTAACCCAAGACATATTAAAAATTTTTGTATTCGGGTGTAGTTTTTTTAGAAGCCACGAGGCCGTAGGAACAACTTCATCCCCGAGAGATATTCTATCAAATATAATTCCACGATTTTTTTCAGCTAACATCCACGGCAAAATATTTGATGGATAATCCCGATCAATGGCCGCCACATGATCCCCACTTGAAAAAGCGAAACCACAGGCCACTGTATTAATTATGTCTGAAGCAGATGTAGAATGAGTAATAGTATCAGGAGAGACATTTAAAAAATCAGCAATTTTAACTCTAATTCTCTCTGAAATTCCCATCCATTCATTGTAGGGATAAAAACTTGGATCAAGCTCCTTATCTCTAGCAGAGTCAATAAGCTCCTTGGCCGAAATCGGACTTGGGCCAAAGTAAGCTGTATTAAAAAAAGTAGACTTTAAATGCAGAAACTCATTTTTAATATAGTCTCTGGTCTCAGCTTCCATTTTTTACTTCGCAGCAGGAGTTGCTGTAGTAGGAGTTGCTGGTGCGACTGGAGCTGCTGGAGCTGCATCGTTATTTAACTTTCGAGCAACAGGAGCCTCACCATCCAAGAGAGAAGTTTTATATTTTGAATCAGAAATGCGGGCAAGAATAATTGAATTTGCTAAAAATAAAATCGCCAGAAATGCAGTAATTTTGGTCATTACATTTCCTCTTGTCGAAGATGACATCACACTCTCTGAGCCGGCTTGGGCCATCAACCCCGCCTCTGCACCTTTACCAAATTGCAAAAGAACAGTGATAACCAAAGTTAGTGAGATCAGCGCCTGAAAAACCATTAAAGTTGTCGTCATAAATATCCTATTAATTATAAATTAAACGATTAAAAGTAACTCTTTTTAGCAAAAGAAGCAAAAATTGTAAAAGCTAAAAACGACTTGCACTAACACACAAGGCCTTAAAGTCGCCTGCCTTTAAACTAGCGCCACCAACTAACGCGCCGTCAATATTAAGTTTTGAAAGAAGTCCATCGATATTATCAGGTTTAACCGACCCGCCGTATAAAATTATAGTTTCATCTTTTCGATGAGGAAGAAGGCTTCGAATATAGGCGTGAACCTCCTCGGCCTCATCACTTGTCGCAGTTTTTCCCGTGCCAATGGCCCAAACTGGCTCATAAGCAATCAAGAGATTTTTAAAGCATTCACTTGTTAGACCTACAAGGCCACGCTCAACTTGCCCTTTAATCACTTCAAATGTTTTTTTAGCTTCGCGCTCTGCGAGTGTTTCTCCAACACAAAAAATAACTTTTAAATTATTTTTAAAAGCATTAATTATTTTTTTATTAATAATTTCATCTGACTCTTTAAAAAATTCACGTCTTTCTGAGTGTCCCAAAATAACAAATTCACAGCCAAGGTCAGAAAGTGTTTTAGCTGAAACATCGCCGGTAAATGCACCACTATCAACGTGAGATGCATTTTGAGCACCGACAAGAATATTTCCTGTAGTGTAGGCCAAATCCTTTAAAATAGGAATATGAACAAACTGTGGAGCAATCCATGCATGACACTTTAGATCCATTTTAATCTTTGAAAAATCAATAAAGAAGTTTTTAATTTCTTCTAGACTCTGATTCATTTTCCAATTACCAACAATATATTTTTCTCTTTTCATTTGTCACTACCTATAGGCAAAGGGCCTTGATATCAATTGTATTTGTCCACGAAAAAAAACCTAACGAAGTTGAATACTGAGTGTTCACACCTTGAAGGTCACCTGCTGGACACTCTGCCTGTATTTTTTTATAAGCTTCATCAACATAATTTGTATCTTGAACAAAACCCAAGAGTACAAATTGCTCAGTACGTGCTTTTACGATTTTTCCACTTGTATAGCCTTGGAAAGTAGGAGAAAAATCACTCACATAATTCAAATGGACACTATGAGCGCATGAAGAAAGAATTAACGTGATTAAAATATAATTTAACAATTTCATTTTGATCCTATTGGTTACAATATGCTGTAACTGTTATTTTCTTCGACCAAAAAAGGTATAAAAAATAATTTATATTTTCATCTTTAGTTAGAACTCCAGTGAGCTTTCCATTGCATTTAGTTTTTAACTCATTGGCAACATCTTCAACGATATCGTTATCAAAATTAAAACCAAGAAAAATAAATTTCTTTTTTTCAACTTTGATTTGATTGTCTCTCTTTGCAGGAATTTGAGTTAATGAAACACTATTTAACTGAGCACACGAAGAAATCATTGCCAATAGAACAATGATTATAGAGATCGATTTTAGATAATTCATATTTTAGATCCTTTTTGATAAACGCAATCACCAACAATTTTTACAATTTCACCTGAAATGTATGGATAGACTCTTCTTTCTCGAACAGATATCAGATTCACAACTTTTCCGGTTGGACATTTTTCATAAATTACTTCAATAAGATTATTTGCGTAATTTTTATCATAGACTGGGTTTCCAGTGCGTGGACCCATTTGAAATAGAGAGAGGATTGCTAGCGCATTTCCAAGTCCACTTTTTCCACTGCGACTTAAATAGTTTGCGGTCGCAGCCGCTCCTTGTAGATCAATACCTAATTCATTTACTTTGATGTCAAATGGTTTATAAATTAAATCTTTATTGGTTTCAAACTCACCATATTGAACATGGTGAAGATAAGCACATGAACATAGAAATACTAACGCTAAAAAATTAATAAACTTCACGATTTAATCCTATTTAAATAGAGGACTTTTAGTATATCTAAATAAATAGTTAGAAATCAAAAAAAATCGTGAAGTTTTTTAAATAATTTTACTTACAAGGTTTTAAACTTCTTTTAACACGAAACTCATTTGGTCCATCGACAAATGCATAACTGATTTCGTCTTTTCCTTTAAAGTGGATATCTTCAATCCACTCTTCATCCCAGTTAAAATCAGTATCTTGCAAATCAGAAAAAAGCTTCAAGGCATCTGCTCGTGCTCCAGTAAAGCAAGCAGTTCCGTCAAGAAAGGCACTTGCACAATCAAAGTGGCCATCCTCGCTTAAGGTGTCTACGTATTTGCCATTAACTTTGCAATAAATTCCAGCCCCACTACTCGAGAAGGCCTGAAATGAAATCAAAAGCGATAAAAAGATAAATATTTTTTTCATAATTACTTCTTCCTATTTATTACTTACAAAGATATTCAGCATCGCCCACAAATACATTGGCCTTTAATGGTGATTTATCAATTTCTACTCTAATGTCTTTAGCAGTGAAAACTGCATTGTACGCAGTTTGACTTACTTCCTTCAAAACAAATTTAGCTTGTGGATTTCCATTCGCTGGATCAAACTTCATCTTGGTTAATGTTGCCCCTCTAATATTATATTGAGGATTAACGGCCGCTCTAATTAATTCTAATTTTACAGCTAAGCTTTTAGGTGCTCTAATCGCACTACATTTTAGTGCCTGTTTTACAGGTGCACCAGGACGATTTTCATTAGCTGAAACAATCAAACTACTCATTAAAAAAAATGCCAGACTTAACTTTTTCATCTATTCCTCCATTTTTAAAAGATGGCGAAGTGTAACAGAAATAAAAATTTTAGGGGGATGTTTGAATTTTTTTCATGAAAGGGATATAAATATCGAAAAAATGGAGCATAAGTAGATGAAAGACCAAATTACGGCCCTCTTTAAAGGAATTCCAAAACCACTTAAACATGCTCCCTCGATAAATTCTTCAATTTTAAAGGCAAGCGCTGATTCTTTAACTGTTAATTTTGATGGCATCTTAGGTGATGAAGTCTCAAATAAAATTCATCATGGAGGTGAAAATCGAGTTCTTCACCACTACAATATTAAAAACTATCTAAAGCTAAAAACATACTTTCCAAATTTGAGCGATATTGAAGGAACAATCGGCGAAAATATTTCATCTGCAAATTTAGATGAATCAAATGTATGTATCGGTGATATCTACAGAATTGGTGAAGTCATTGTCCAAGTAACTGAACCACGAAAACCTTGCTGGACTATCGATGCCCATTACCAAACAAAAGGGATCGCTCGCTTCATCCAAGAACAGGCCATCACAGGATGGTTTTATAAAGTTTTAAGGCCCGGATTAATAAAACTAGATGATTCGATTTCTTTAGAAAAAAGAATCAATCAAAAAATTAGTATTAAATTTTGTATCGATACACTTCTTATTAATCACAATAAATCAGATCTTGAATTACTCGCCAACACAAACGAGCTTTCATTAAACTGGAAAAATCCTGCAAGAGAGATTCTTTTAACTGGAAATATCCCAGATGATAGACCTCGTCTTATGGGGCCCAATTAATTTTTTTTATTTCAGCAATTGCTCTTTTATCTGGCATATCAAGGAATAATTGGAACATAAGTACATGCCGTTTGGTTTCCAATTCCACCTGTAACTACATTTGTCTCAATGACATTATAACCACTAAGTGAGTTTGAACACCCAGTATGTGAATCCCACGAAGTATAGGGAGTGGTTGAAAAAGGACCAGTCACTGTTTGATCAACAGGAATAAAACAACAAGTATGAGTATCATTGTTTCCACTGCGAACGCCATTTAAATGCTGAACATGATAATTTGTATCGCTTGCGCCACATCCACTAAAACACCCACTATGCCCTTCCATTGGATTTGAACACCAGCCCTTTGAATCGCTATTTGTCGGGATATAACAACAAGTCACGGTTCTTTGTACGCTTGGAATACAACCTGTAATTCTTCTAACTGAATAATTTGCAATCGCAGGGCAAGTACTAACATTGGCATTGTCGGGGGTCAAAGCTGGAGTACAAAAGCCTTGTCGGATTTGACCAGGAACACTTGTACTTGAATTAGCAATTGAACAATCTTTAATAGTACTTAAACCGAGTGCATTTGTATCAAATGTAACGTTTATTGTTTGTAAAATTGGTGGCATCGCCTTAGATGTCCCCATTGATAATTTGGCCGATCTAACTAAAAGTTGAGCCTTAAATGACTGGCCGGTGCCCTGAGGAAAATTAACTGCAGAATTGTAGTCAGGCATAGAAAATTCAATGGCCGTCACTTCAATTTTTCCAGACTTTCCTGATTGATAAAATTTCTTCTGACTTCTTGCTCCTAAGTTATCTGCTGACCAAAGCTCTATCCCTGTAACAGGAACAGTTTTGATCGTTGCTCCATTGAAGCTAACCTCTGTTCCTAGGTTACCAAGACTTGCCTTACACGAGTTGGCACTTCCGAGTAAAAATTGAACTTCACGTTTTAAATCTAAATAGTCAGCACTTCCAATTGCCTCAACTTGTCCCTTCTGCATACTTTTCATTAAGCTAATAATCCCCAATGAAACTGCTGACAGTAGAGCAACTGCAATAATAATCTCAACGAGAGTAAATCCATTTTTATTTTTCATATCTATATATGCTAACGACAGAAGCGATAAAAAACAAGCTCAACCAACCAATACGACAGTGAATCGATAAAAACGAACCAAAAAATCGAAATTATCTATTATATCGAATCATAAAAATGGGCGATAATAGATCAACAAACAATAGGGAGAACTTTATGAACTTATTTATTCGACAAAACATTGAAACAATACGGGATACTCAAGAATTTATCACAAATTATTTAAGCTTAAAAAATAAAGGACACAAAAACACGATTTTTTTATCGGCCTATATTAATTTAGACAAGATTAAATCATCAAAGAGTATCTACTTTAGAAAAAAACTTAAAGAAATTTCAATGAATCTAAAATCTAAAATTGCGCCAGAGATCGCTGACAGAATTTCTAATAATTTAATGAAGTTAAATCTAGGAGAAATTCCAAAATGCCATTTAAAATCACTTGCAATTTTTGGAACAGAATCTTTTGCCGGATTTTTACCAATAGATGATCTTGTCCATGAAGGAATCTATGTTTCAAAAAGCCTTCATTTAAAACCCATTATTAAGTGGGTATATAATTGGAATCAATATTACGTAATAACGATTAGCCAAAAATCAATTAAACTTTTAAAGGCCGATGATTTTGAAATTAGAGAGATTAGAAAGATTAATTATGAAGAATTTGATTCTGTAGAAGAAAATCAGTTTCAAAAAATGCCATTTATTAAATTTTCATTTGAAAAATTTCATCCAGTCATTTCAAAAGACGACTATCCAATTATTTTTGCTGGAGTAAAGGAAAATATCGATCTGGCCAAAAAAATATGTAAGGATCCTGATTTATCTATTTACTCCTTGCTTGGAAACTATGACCACGTGTCTTACGCTGATATTCACAACGAGAGTTTAAAAATTATTAAGCAAATTAATTTTGACCAAGAAATTTTTGTTAAGACTGAATTACATGATCAAGGAAACATAATTGAAAAAGACCTATCTCAAATAATTAAATATGCAACGAGAGGTCAAATCCACAAGCTTTTTGTGGCAAAAGATAAAACTCTCTGGGGTGAAATAGACAAGTACACAGGTGAGTATGAACTATTTTTTGATCAAAATCTCGGTGCTCCTGAGGATGATCTTTTAGATGATTTAGCTGAAATTGTCCTTTCAAAAGGAGGGCAAATTTCAGTGCTTGATCAAAAAGAAATTCCAAATAGATTGGAAGCTATTGCCATCTTAAAATAAATATATTGGAGTAATTAATGGAACTGACACTCTCAAATTTATCGATCGCGCCACAATCTCTTTGGGTTGGGTTTGGTATTGGCGTTTTTATTTTACTAATTATTGATTTACTTCTGTTTAAAAAAATGAGTAAAGGCAATAATTCGCATATCAAAATTGCTCTCGTTGAAACAGGAATTTGGATTTTCGTTGCTCTATTGTTTAATGCCTGGTTTGGGTATCAGTATGGTAGCGAATTAGGTTTCCAGTTTCTAACAGGCTATCTTGTTGAAAAAAGTTTAAGTATCGACAATCTTTTCGTTATCTTGCTAGTTTTTGCCTCCTTTAAAATCGATAAAAAACACCAGCACAAAGTCCTCTTTTACGGAGTCCTTGGTGCTGTTGTAATGCGTGCTTTTTTTATATTAGTAGGAGCAAAACTACTCCATCATTTTCACTGGATTCTATATCTCTTTGGTCTGATTCTAGTTGTAACCGCAATTAAATTTTTAAAGAATACTGATGCAACAGCAGAAGTTAAAGAAAGCTTTGTTATCCGTTTAATCAAAAAATACTTACCAACTACAAATAATTTTGATGGTGATAAATTTTTTAAAATTGAAAATGGAATTAAAAAAGCGACTCCAATGTTTTTAGCTCTTGTGGTAATTGAAGTCACTGATCTTGTATTTGCAGTAGATTCTATTCCTGCTGTATTTTCTGTAACTCAAGATGCCTTTATTGCTTTTGCTTCAAATATTTTGGCACTGCTTGGACTACGGGCGCTTTACTTTGTCATTGCGGACATGATTACAAAACTACGTTATTTAAAGCCTGGACTTTCTGCAATTTTGGGATTCATTGGTATAAAAATGTTACTAATCGACTTTATTAAAATCCCTAGTTCAATTTCTCTAATGGTAATTTTAACTATCTTACTCGTTGCCGGACTAAGCTCTTGGTACGTTGATCGTGTAAACAATAGGAGGATAAATGTTTAAGCGAATTTTTATTTTTTTTGCAGTTTCACTATTAGTATCAATTACTATTAGTACTCTCTTGTCATTTTTAGGTGTTGGCTCATATATCACAAGCACAGGTATCAACTATACTTCTCTTATGGTTTTTTGTTTGGTATGGGGGCTTGGTGGTTCTTTTATCACTCTCCTTATCTCAAAACCGCTCGCTAAATGGAGCATGGGAGTAAAAATTATTGAAAATGATTTTGATCCTCTCGTTTCAAAAGTTCATGCACTTTCAAAAAAAGCAGGTCTTACCAACATGCCTGAAGTTGGAATTTATGAATCACATGATGTGAATGCATTTGCAACAGGAAGATCAAAAAATAGTTCCTTGGTTGCAGTTTCAACTGGATTATTAAACCGAATGAACGACAAAGAAATAGAAGGAGTACTCGCTCACGAAGTCGCCCATATCGCAAATGGAGATATGGTTACAATGACTCTTGTTTCAGGTGTGGTAAATGCGTTTGTCATGTTTTTCTCACGCATTATTGCCTTTCTTATTACCCAAGGGCTCCGTAAAGATGATGACGATGCTCCAGTCAGTCCTTTTGTGCATTCAATGATTGTCTTTGCTTTAGATATTGTTTTTGGCCTATTGGCCATGCCGATCATCGCTTGGTTTTCACGCTATCGAGAATATCGAGCAGATTTAGGCGGAGCACAGCTTGCAGGTAAAGATAAGATGATCTCTGCTCTTGTAAGTTTAAAAAATGCCTATCCAAACTTACTTAACACAGAAACGAATGCAACTTACAGTTCAATGCAAATTTCATCGAAAACAAATTTCTTAGAGCTTCTCTCGACACATCCACCGCTTGATAAAAGAATCGAAGCTTTACAAAAAATATTTTGAAAAGTTGGGCCCAAGGAATCTTGGGCCTAATTATTTAATCTAGACCAAATCTCAAGACAAAAATTCCAGGAAGAGTTCCATTCTCAATATACTCAAGGCTCGCTCCCCCACCAGTTGAAATGTGTGACATTTTTTCTGATAGACCAGATTTTTTAACTGCATTAACAGAATCCCCTCCTCCAATAAGAGTAAAGGCATTTAATTTTGATAGGGTTAATGCAATTTCCATTGTTCCTTTAGAAAAATTAACATTCTCAAAAAGTCCCATCGGGCCATTCCAAAGCACTGTCTTTGCAAGTCTTAGATGATCAGAATAGAGAACTCGAGTTGAAGGACCTATATCAAGCCCAATTTTTCCATCAGGAATATTAATCTCCCCGACCTCACTCGGAGCACCTTCCAATGAATCTGACACAATATGATCAACAGGAAGTACTATTTTATTTTTCGATGGAAGATTTAATAATCTTTTTGCTAAAACAACATCCTCATCAGAACAAAGTGACTTTCCTATTGAATACCCTTGCGCCTTCAAAAAAGGGTACGCCATAGCGCCACCGATTAAAAGTTTATCTACAGAAATTAAGAGGGTCTCGATAATTTTTATCTTATCTGAAACTTTTGCTCCACCGACAATCGCGACAAAAGGTTTTACTGGATCTTTAACAATTTTATCTAAGGCCTCGACTTCTCTTTTTAATAGAAATCCACCATAAGATTTATTTTTGAAGAAGGCATTGATCTCATAAGTTGAAGCATGCTTTCTATGAGCTGCTCCAAATGCATCAAATACAAAGACATCACCATACTGAGAAAGTTTGTTAGCAAACTCTCGATCGTTTGCTTCTTCTTCTGGATGAAAACGCAAATTTTGAAGCATAATAACTTTAGGCTCTTGCAAAGGAAGCATTGTCTTAATACCTCGGTCAAGTGCAGTTTCCGTCAACAATACTTCTCGATTTAATTTATTCGCTAAATAAGTTGCAACCGGCTCTAAAGAGTATGTTGGATCTATTTTTCCCTTGGGTCTACCGAAGTGACTCATCAAAATAATTTTTTTAGGCGAGCAATCTAGGATATAATTGATCGTCTCCATTGCCTCATCAATTCTAGTAGTGTCTGCAATTTTAGTTGGATCCTTTTTATCCATTGGAACATTAAAATCAAAGCGAGCAAGAACAATTTTGTCTTTTGCATTTATTTTAAATGACTCATCAGTAATATACTTTAAGGCCATGAATTAAATTCCTTTTTCAGCGATTAATTTTACAAGGTCTAAAACTCGATTTGAGAATCCTGCTTCATTGTCATACCAAGAAACTAATTTAACATTGTTTCCGATAACGTTAGTTAATGAAGCATCTACACATGACGAATGTCTCATTCCCATAAAGTCCACAGATACTAATTCATCTGTTTCAAATCTTAGAATTCCTTTTAGGTAAGTATCGGCCGCTTCTTTTAAAGCACTATTAATTTCTTCTTTTGTTGCAGCTTTTTTTAAGTTAACCGTTAAATCCGTCAATGAAACGTTCGGAGTTGGTACTCGCACTGCATATCCATCTAACTTCCCTTTTAATTCAGGAATTATTTCTCCAACTGTTTTTGCAGCTCCAGTTGTAGTTGGTACCATTGAAATGGCAGCAGCTCTTGCTCTTCTTGGATCTGAATGAGAACCATCAAGCAACATTTGATCTGAAGTATATGAATGCACTGTTGTCATAAATCCATTTTCTATTCCAAATTTTTCATGAAGAACTTTAGCGACTGGAGCAAGGCAGTTTGTTGTACAGCTTGCATTTGAAACAATATGATGCTTTGAAGGATCATAAGTATGAGAGTTTACTCCCACAACAAATGTTCCATCGAGCCCTTTACCTGGGGCACACATAATAACTTTTTTTACTGTCCCTCTCATGTGCTTTGAAAGACCTTCTTTATCTTTAAAAATACCAGTTGCATCAATGACTACCTGAACACCAAAATCAGACCAAGGAATCTCGGTAGGGTCTTTTAAGTTAAAAAACTTTATCCCCTTGCCGTTGATATTTAAAATATCTCCCTCAAGTTTAATATCTCCACTAAATTTTCCATGAACTGAATCATATTTTAATAAGTGAACATATTCTGAAGCCTTACCAGGGTTGTTTACAGCAACGACTTCAAAAGAGTTTTCACCTCTTTCAAAAAACTCGCGCAACACAGTTCTTCCGATTCTTCCCATTCCGTTAATAGCAACTTTTACTTTTGACATAAGGCCTCCAAAAAGAATTATTTTAGATTATGATTGTTTTTTAAAAAATTAATTGCCTTAATATGCCATAAAACATTTGGAGTTTCACTTGAAAAAGACACAATTTATATCAATGCTTGGCGCGAAAGACGATGTGCAGTCGAGCTTTCTGGTAAAATACATTGCTAAAGCATCTGGAAAAGATGGACGAAGCTATTTAAATATCATCCTTTCAGATAACTCTGGTGAAATGGAAGCAAGAAAATGGCAAGATGCCGACCTCGTCATCTCTAAAATAAAAACAGGAGACATCGTTGTTATCAATGGAAAAATGAATGCTTTTCAAGGGCGACTGCAATTAATTGTAAATGAAATTAGTAAACTAAATGAAGATCAATATGAGCTAGATCACTATATCAAGAAAAGTAATTCAGCTCCTTTAAAAATGTATGATCAATTAATCGAGATTGTTTCATCACTTGAAGAAGTATATGTAAAAGAATTATTACTTGCTGTACTTAATGATTACGAAATAAAGCGCAGACTACTTGTATGGCAAGCGGGCAAATCTATTCACCACGCTTACCAATCAGGACTGCTTGAACACATCCTATCATGCACGATTTTAGGGAATACGCTCTCGGTACACTATAATGCAAATCGCTCCTATGTAATCGCTGGATGTATCATGCACGATCTTTGCAAAATTTATGAACTAACTGAAGGACCTACGGTTGATTACACAGAAGAAGGAAAATTAATTGGTCATCTTGTTAAGTCACTTGAAATTCTCGATCACTTTGCAGGAAAGATTGAACATTTTCCTTATACTCAAAAATTACATTTAAAACATATACTACTTTCTCATCATGGAGAATATGAATATGGTTCTCCCAAAATTCCTCACACAAGCGAGGCATATCTTGTTCACTTAATTGATCTAATGGATTCAAAGATGAATTCTATTCTACAGATAAAAGAGCAAGATAATAATACGGGCCATTGGTCTGGAATGGTTAAACACTTAGATCGAATCATTTACAAAAATGAACTCCCATCTTTCACTGCATTTGTTGAGCCTGAAAAAGAAAAAGAAAAAGAAAAAGAAAAAGAAAAAGATCAAAGGCCGACACTCGGAGATAAGCTAAAAAATTTTAAATTAGATTAAAGTCCGACACAATGACCGAGCACTTGAATTCCCTCAATAACGACACCTGATTCTAAGAGAGCAGGCTTTATCATTTGTAATACTCTAAAAATATCGAGAGGACTTAATCGACAAAAACTTAATTCATCATAACATTTGTCATGATCTGAAACTGCCCTGCGCTTTAATTCACTACAACTTATATTAATTGGAATATCTTCCATTTTTTCCTGCAAGCAAGTTGCGGTTGTTTGAAGCCACAACTTTCCGTAGGGACTAACTTCGTTTACTAGTCGCTTAAGACTATCACTACAATATTGGTAACCAAATCCAAGCAAGTACCCTTTGGCTCCACAATTTTGCTCTTTTTCTCGACAAAGATAATACTCGCAAGTACCAATAAGTTCGCGACAATCATCGCCGATTTTTTTTTCTTTAATATATTGGTGATATTTAGATGTTAGTGCCTTTTCCCCATACAGAGAAAGGTACTTTTTATGATTTTTAATATTGAAAGGCTCAAATAGTTTTATTGCACTCGATTCACTTGCACTTAAAAGTGCAGAACAGAGTAAATAGACGACTAAAATAATCCGTTTAAAATTCATGCCACTATATACCTGATATTTTGCACAAATAACCGATCCCTGTAATTTTTTCTAAAAATACCGATAAAATTTGTATTAAAACGAGGAAATAAAATGAAATATTTAGAGAAAATCCTTTTAATGGCCATATCAATAGGGCTTTTTGGATGTGCAAAGACTCCACTACGATCACCGAGTTCTGTCCCAACAACAATAGAGACAGAGACACTCCAAAAAATTCTTGATTTAAAACAGAAGAAAATAGAATTAAATGCACTCAGTGTCCACTATGACAAAAAAGGTCGAGATAATAAACTTGAAAAAAATCAAGATGAAATCAGTGTTATAAATAACGAGATTGAAAAACTTGAAAAAGAAATTGGTAGTTTTCAAACAGAAGAAACCAGTAATTTCCCTCATGAAAAAAAAGATTGGCGAAATGAAGACGAAAAAATTGAACTAACTAATCTTGGTCTCTATAAAAGTAACAATGATGTCACTTTCTCAATTTCAACTTACGAATCTATTGAAACAAGTCTTAGGTTAACTCAAAAAATATTTACAAATTTAAAGTATAGAGTTCGCGATCCGTATAATGATAGGCCAACGCTTGACATGAGAATGAGTTGCCAAAATCCTTTCAAATATAAATATGGCCTACATACGAAAAAAGTTAAGGCCAATGAAGTAATACGTTTTTCTTTAGGTGATAAAAAAATTCAAAATGACTATCGCGACTTTATTTTTGATAAAAAGTTATCAGAATGTACTCTGCATTTTACACTCTCCACAGAAAGCCGTGGTGATGAGTATAAATTCAAACTCGTAAATGAATCAAACAAGCTCCAAGCTTTAAATGAAATTCTATCGACAACTGAAGTATGTAACACTCAAAAAGGAAGTGACAAATTTATTGAAACAAACAACTTCACCAATATGACTTGCCCCAATTTTTATGAGGGCATTCAAATTCTTCCAGAGCCTGAAGATTCATTACATGCCAGAGTTATTGGACTTTTAGGACAAGATCTCCCTGGGGACTTTATTAAAAATGGAAACCCATACGCTGAGCTTGATTTCAGCAAAGCCCCAAAACTAGATGCAATCTTAGTTTCATATCTAGTCTTTCGTGCAGATTTTTATGGAACACTTTTAGCTCGACTTTTATCTTACCATGCTGATCAAGGGGCCTTTGTTCGAGTGATCGTATCAGACGTTATCAGCCTTGATAAAGATATTCAAATGTATGAAAAGCTCATGGCAAAGCATCCAAATATAAAATTTGTTCGATATGAATTTGATAAACATCAAAAAGGTGGAGCAAAAATTTCTGAACTACATCGAACAAACCATGTAAAGCTTTTTATCGTTTATTCTAAAGATAGCGCACAAGACTCAATGGTAATTGTCGGAGGAAGAAACGTACATGATGGTTTTGTTTTTAAAAAACCTATCGATGTTTCCAAGTTTCCTGAAATTGTAAACTATGTCACCGGTGATGAATCTTGGGCCTATTGGCGCGACTTTGAAATGGTCATTCGCGGTCAAGACTTTGTAAACAGCATGGTCCGTCACTATATGAACTTATATCACATCAATAAAGATAATCTTGTAATGAAAACTCCAAGCGTGGTTTTAAAGCGCGAAAATAAATCTCCCACTCCGATACAGACAATGCGGCACTATGTTTCAATTCCATTTAAAGATGGGCCCAATTTAAATCAATTTTATGCCCAATTAATTGATCAAAGTAAAAAGAAAATTCTTATTAGTTCACCCTATTTTCGCCCCGTAAAAGAAATTGGCGAAGCTCTAGACCGAGCAATATCTCGTGGAGTAGATGTTACGATTATTACTCGATTAGACCTAGAGGGCGATACTGCTGATTTTATTTTGGGTGCTGTCAACAAAGATGGTGTTAATCGTTTTATGAATAAAGTGAAAGTTTTTGAGTACACAGAGCCAAAAGTTATTCTACATTCCAAACTTTTAATGATTGATGATGAAGTTTCTTTTATCAGTTCCGTTAATTTAAATAAACGTAGCTTTTATCACGATCTAGAAAATGGTGTCGTCGTCAACGATCCAAAGTTTACTAAAGAAATGGAAGGAATATATAAAGAATACATGAAAATATCTCGCAGAATTACAGAGGAGCAAAAAATAGCTTTCTGGAAAAGATGGCTGATTAAAGCACTTGATAAGGTTTTTTAAAACTTTATCCGACCAATACCGTCTAGGATTAGTACAAACCTTTCCGCCTCTCTATTAATTTTTTTTTGAAGTAAAATAGAGAGGTGAATAAAATTGGTGACAAAACAAAATTAGGCCCAAATATCAATACTAACCTTAAAGATTTAAGGCCTGTTTCTTCTGCATCTAAAAGCATTAAACCAGACGAGCCTAAAAACACAAATGATGTGGTTGAAATTGAAAAAAAACCAGACTCTCCA
Organism: uncultured Bacteriovorax sp.; assembly: GCA_964583925.1. Classification (GTDB taxonomy): domain Bacteria; phylum Bdellovibrionota; class Bacteriovoracia; order Bacteriovoracales; family Bacteriovoracaceae; genus Bacteriovorax. The sequence continues at coordinate 41,786 of CAZOXW010000014.1, read as the reverse complement.
AAAGCACCGCCATTAACTGATCCAGCTAAAGCACTCGCTGCTGCTAGTGAATTAAAAAATAAATTAAAAGAAAATCCAGTGCTTCCTCTTAAAGAAAAAGAAAATAAAACCCAAATCGATAAAAAAATTCAGTCACCTTATGAGCGCTTTAATTACATTAAAAAACCAGCAGTAATATTTATTGAGGGCTTTTCATTGTTTGGAATTTCCAATGGTGATGGAATAAAAGATATGGCCGAAAATTTTCCAGGAGCTAAGCGCTTTAGCTGGGATGAGAAAGCGCAAATTGTAAATGAAATCAAAAAACATACACAGGATCAACCTATCGTGCTTGTTGGCCATAGTTTCGGAGGAGATACGGCCGTTGAAATTGCCGATGAGCTAAACAGTGCTAAAAATGGCTTTAGAACAATTGATCTGCTTGTAAGCCTTGATTCAGTCGGACTAAAAAATAATATCATGCCCATTAACGTAAAAAGAAATTTGAACTTTTTCCAAGAAGGAATTGTCCCCTTTTTAAATGGCTCGCCTAATATCGCTAGAAATACAAAAGAAACAGAAGTCATAAATGAATTGCGTTCTGAACTACATTCGAAAATTGAAGATTCAAACGAAGTTCAGTATAAAATTTTTGAAGAAATTAGAAATACGATTAATGAAACCAATGAACAAAATCAAGTTTCAGAAATTGTTATTGCCCTTGATCTCTCTAATCTTCCTGACAATTTTTCATCTCTTTTGAAAAAAGAATAGAATTTTCATTCGCATTTAATTGCATACATACAGGTTCATTAGCTTGAAACGAAGTGCTTAAATATTGATTGGTTTCTTCGCACAGTTCTTCATCCATATAAACAAGTCGCTCTTCAACATTATTATGGTAAAACCGAAGTCCCTTTACAAACCCTAAGCAATCAAGCGTAATCCTCTGATAATGATCGGTCTTAAGCTCATAGACCATATCCATATCAGTAGTTAGATATTCTTTTATTGGCATTTTGACAATTAAGTCTGCCTTCAAGTATGAACTCGTAAATAAACAGACAATAATAATCAACTTTCTCATTTTATTCTCACTTTTTCTTTAAACCTGAGTCGACATCTCAGAAAAAAAGTTGAGTAAAATGTTTAAAAAAATTGATTATTTTTGTCGCTTCTTTCTAAATTGCAATATAGCAATCTAATATTATATACTTATGAAGAGAAGATATCTGTGGAGATTTTATGGTCGCAAAAATATTGGCCCTTACTTTATTATTGAGCTTTTCTATAAACGCTAAAACAAAAAAGCCTGCACCAAATATTTTGCCGAAAGTAGTAAAAAGAGAGAAGCTTGAAAAAGCACCGATAGGAAGCCCATCAAAAATTAACCCTCTCGGGGAAATTAAAAGAAAGCCTAAGAAAATAAAAAAGGCAAAAAAAAATTAACACGAGATTTTAATAATAAAAAAAGGGCCCATCAATGGGCCCAACTTTTGGTTCTTCCTTAATGAATCGTCTTTGTGTTGTGTTGACTAAAACGGAATATCATCTGATGTGAAATTTGTATCAGTTGAAATGTCGTAATCTTGGTTCACCATACTAGTATCGTAAGCAGGAGCTCCAGTTTCTTTAGCTGCGCCTGCATTTGTGTTGGCACCGATAAATTGAACAGTCTTCGCATTGATTTCTGTCGTATATCTTTTTTGACCATTTTTATCATCCCAAGATCTAGTTTGAAGTGAACCTTCAATATAAGCTTGTCTTCCCTTTGTGAGGTATTGATTACAAAGCTCTGCTAGTTTTCCCCAAACAACAATTCGATGCCATTCAGTTCTTTCTTGTTTTTGACCGGCCTTATCGGCCCATGATTCACTTGTTGCCAAAGTAAAATTACAAACGGCCATTCCGCCTGGAGTATACTTTAGTTCTGGATCTTGGCCCAATCGACCTAAGATAATTACTTTGTTAACGCTCATTTTTTCTCCTTTCGTTCACAATAAGTACAAGCTTCTAAATTCTTATTGCTATGACAAATGTTAATATTAAATTTAACGTCGACATTAAACTTTAAAAGAGATGAATACAAAAGAAGATTAATCTTACAAAATATAAAACATTGAAAAGTTAATATTTATTATGAGTTGCACTGAAATTAATGATGGGATTTAGGCTTATAAATTAAGTACGCAAAGCAATAAGTTATTGGAACATCGCAGTTGTCACCCGAAACTAAAACAGCGCGATTAAAACGATATTTTTTTGAATATGACAAAAGGGACCGATAGATTTTTTCAAAACTATCGTATTCAATCGGTAATTCTTCTAAATCAAAAACGACCTCTCGTAGATCAACTTTTTTTATTACAGGATAATCTGAAACTAGAGACTCTTGATTAGAAAGATAAAATGGCAAAATTTCTTTTGGTTTTAAATTGACTTCAATTTTATTTTTTCCACAAGAAATTAAAATTCCAAAGCATAAAAAAAGGATAAATTTCATTGATTGAGGATAGCAAACCAAGAAAAATTACGTCAATAAATTTTAATTAGATTGACCCTTCTTTTCGGCCCAAAAATCTTTAACGAGTTGTCGCGCAACTTTCACATCTTTTTTGTACCAAGTAGCATCGAATCCACAATGGGGACAAGGAACTTGTTTTTTAAAATCTGTGCGTACTGCAATTTCAAAAATGGCCCAAACCAAAAAGAAAGTGAAAAAACTGCGAACCCCCATTAAAGGAAAGAGCGCAGAAGATAAGATAATTGATGTTAAAAATATTTGGAGATAATTTCTTGTCGTAAGCCTTGGCGATATTGTTACCGCTCTTTCTGTTCGGCAAAGTGGACAATAAAATGCCTTGGCCGGATTCTTATATCTATAAACTCTAGTCTCTAATGGCTTCATTTTTATTCCTTCCTCACACTACACTGTAACTTAAATTTAAAAAAAATTTTAGAAGGCAGAATGTTTCAATCTATTTATGGCCGACTAAAATGTTTGAGTACTAATTGGTGGGCCAGAGTCCCCACGGACCCTGGTATTTAGATTTTTTAATAGGTGTGCTCCAAGCACGGCATGAGGGTTGGTAGAGATTAGATTGCCGAAATACATTAAACGTGCAGCACATCTAGACTCGACACTCTAGACTTAATTTGAATTAATTCAATTTCGATACCACTTTCATAGGACCACTGTAGGACCAAGTTTCAATGAATTAATTGACCTTGAAATTTTGCTCTAGTAGCATTGAGACACTTGCATATTTTCTTTAGGTGCTATTTTGGGAAATAAATTGATTAAAAAGAGCGAACGCGGTCAATTGAGTATTTTTATGGGAATTACCCTGATTCTCATTATGGGTATGCTCGCTTTTATCATCAATGTCGGCCTATTTGTTAAGGCCAAAATCAATTTGCAAAATGCAGTGGACGCCGCTGCTTTCTCGGGAGCTGCAACACAAAGTCGTCAACTCACTAACATCGCTTACGCCAACTGGGAACTTAGAAACGTCTACAAAGAATGGATGTTTAAATATTATGTACTTGGGCAAGTAGGGCTTTTTCCAACAAATTTTCAAAACATTACAGGTAAAGGACAGATTGATTTTCGCCTGAATGTTCCAGGAGGGTTACAGTTTAATGCCGGTTCCGCAACAAATTCTGTTGCAGTCGATGCCTATAATGCCCCTTCAATTTGTATTCATAACAATACCTCTAGAAATATTTGTCCACTCTATATGGTTCCAGGGCTTCCTCGCTTTCCAGCAATTGGGGTCGCTGGAATTACTGAAATTCATGAAGCACTGGTAAATAAGTTAGTTTCAGAAAAGGCGACAGATTGTTCGTCTCGCTCAAATATTAATTATCTTGCGGCGATATCATGGATCTATGGATCGGGAATAAAAGAAATACCAGGAGCTCCACTTATTGCCTCTAATCGGCCAGGGGCTTGGCCTCAAGCTTTAGAGCTTGCAATGCGAATTAGAAACTTAGAAATGATTGTCAATCGTCCCCCAATCACAAATGGAATGGCCATCAATGATGCTCGCCAACTTCCTGTCGTTGCAAATGATATCGCATTAAACGAAAGGCCATATAAGGCCTTTATGTCTGCCTTTAGAAATTTATCTGGTGGTAAATATAAAGAGAGTGGGATGGATGAACTCGTCAACAATTTTAAACTTTATGAAATTGCACCTCAGCCATTTCAAGCTTCAACTTCTTCAACGTCAGGATTTTTAATTCCAGATGATTTTGTCTATCCAGGTGCTGAAAGTTTTAAAGCGACGACAAAACACTATTTAGACTTACAAGTTATGCCCGTAAATCTTGCCGTCTTCTATTCAACTTTTACATCTACAAAATATAAATATGAAGGTGTTGATGCTGAGGCTTCTTGTGGAATTTCTAAAACAGCACTACCTGTTCCTGGTTATATTTTGGGTTATACCAAAAATCCTGAGGTCATCACTTACTATGCGGTAAGAGGTGAAAGTAAATTTATTGGTCTCTTTTTTCCATTTATAGGAGAATTATCTGGAGGGATTAAGCTTAGTGCTTATGCTGCAGCTAAACCTTTTGGAGGAAGAATTGGGCCACGACTTTTTCAATTTGGAGATAATGGATCAACTCTTTTAGCAAGGCAAGATCGGGAGAGAAAGTCAAAACCCTATGTTTCAGGTTTAATCACCCCTCCCCCAGGTACTCCCTTTAAAACAGGTTATCCAATCCCTTATGTCGATACTTTTTGGGCCTCAAATGCTAAAAATAATTTTGTCCTGGGTGGAGTTCCTGGAACAAATTCTACTCCATCCTTTGGAATTCCCAATATCGTCTATGACTTTGAAGATGAGGGAGATCTAACGGCGCAATCTACTTCAACACAAGTTATTCAAGATATCGCCTTCAATACAGCAGGAACACCGCCGGCCGAGACGCTTGGACTATATAATCGAGTGCAATTTAGAGCGCTAAAAAATAGTCTTGGAACAACACCAGCTGGTACGACAATCACCTCGGCCCAAATAACTGAGGCGCTTATTCGCTCAAGACGAGCAACAAAGTATGATGCTTTAAATTATCTGATTCCAGATTTTAGAGAAAATGGATCGCTTCCAAACAATGTCCCTCCTTATATTTTGAAAGCTAATTCAACGAACACAAACCCTAACATCATCTCTTACGCTCTCTTTGCTCCCTTAACAGGAGCAAACACTCTTTATAAAACTCAAAATGCAGTTGTCACAGTGATTAATCAGTATATTCAAACAAGTACTGATGCTGTTAATAAATATCTGCAGTCACTTTTAGAAGTCTCAAATAGTATTTTAAACACCGGTGGGCCAAGTAATCTAATGCAAGAATCTGCCAAGTCTATTCATGTTAATGCTGGCTCTGCTTCATTTGATCCAGCTCCTCTGGTAGAAGGGTCTTGTGCGACTGATATCGCCTCAAAATTTGCTCATTTTTTTAAACGCAAAAACACTGCATGCGGAATTGTTCCTCTTGAAAATTTAATGGTTGAATATATCGATAAAAACTCCAATGCGAGTTCTCCTAATCGGTCAGATATTTTTTTCGTCACTGATTATTTTATACCGGGCGGGAATCCAATTGATGGAATTACGCCAATGAACTTGTACACGGGGTTCTTTCCCGGGAAACGCCAAGGTTCCAATGGGGATGATGTCGGTACAGTCAATCACCCTTTTTCTGTCAATGGGGACTCCTATTCTGGTAGACGAAATTTTTACTCGACGAAGTTTGTTCAGCTAGCAAAACTAATTGAAGGCCCTCCATCAACCAAAGGAAATTCGACAACTGGCATAATTGAATATGCGTCAACACCGGCCCTGAAAGAAAGTTTGACTCAATCTCCCGAAGACTTAATTGGGGGATTAATCACAATTAAAAATGGAATTCGCTATGATGCAACTAGCGGTATAAATAATCCTTACTACCTCGACTTTTAATTCTTGAAAAAAGTTTTCATTCTCCTATATACTCTCTTTTGCGTAAAACTAAAATACATTGCAGAGGGTATAAAAGTGGCAAAAACGACAAAAAAACCAAGCGTAAAAAAAGCTGCTCCTAAAAAAGTTGCAGCAAAGAAAGCTGCTCCTAAAAAAGTTGTGGCAAAAAAAACTGCTCCTAAAAAAGTTGTGGCAAAAAAAGCTGCTCCTAAAAAAGTTGCGGCAAAAAAAGCTGCTCCTAAAAAA
>CAZOXW010000014.1:0-35486 GCA_964583925.1 uncultured Bacteriovorax sp. | reverse complement strand
GCAAAAAAAGCTGCTCCTAAAAAAGTTGTAGCAAAGAAAGCTGCTCCTAAAAAAGTTGTAGCAAAGAAAGTTGAAACAAAAAATACAAAACCTAAAATTTTATCGCGCGAAGAAGCGATCTTAAAATATAAAAAAGAGCACCTAAAAGACACTAAAATTATCAGTGCTAAAGGCAGTTTTTCGGAAGATGACGATGAATTCGATATTGAAGTTGATATTATCGAAGATGACCTAGAGACAGTTGAAGAAGTCATGGGTGATGAAGAATTATATGACGAAGAAGATGATGAAAAATCATTCGACAATACTGAAGACAATTTCGATGAAGAGCAAGATGATGATGAAAAAAATGAAGGAAATTATTCCTATGGCTGGGGCTACAATGATGCCTTCGATAAGCCTGAAGATGATGACCTTGATCGCGAGCTTGATGAAGATGAAAGATATGCAATGGGTGATAAGTCTGATGATGAAGGCTTAGACGACGACGACTATTAAATTTAAAAAATGGCCCCGTAATGGGGCCTTCAAATTTTGATTGGAAAATATGCAACACTACCCTCTTTTAGAATTATATTTTTTTGAAGCTTGTCCTTACTGTAAGCGCGTGCTGTCTGCAATTTCAAAACTAAATATTAAAGTTAGTTTTCTTGATATTTACGAGAATACTCAGAATATGCAAAAACTTATGCAAATCACTGGTAGAAAAACTGTTCCTTGCCTTTTTATTGACGGTGATCCGATGTTTGAATCGCTCGATATCATTGAATGGCTAAATAATAATATTTCACGATTAGAAAAAAATAAGTAGGTAAAATGGAAATTCGAGATCCCGTTCATGGTTCTATACATATATTAGACGAAGAAATACCTATTATACGCGATGATTTTTTTCAACGCCTAAGAAACATAAAGCAACTTGGGTTTTCTGAATTTGTTTTTCCAGGGGCAACTCATACCCGCTTCATTCATTCTATTGGAGTAATGAATATTGCAACAAAGGCCTTTGATCTTTTATTTAAAAAACATGCCGAAGATGTCGACTTTCAAAGGTTAAAAGAAACCTTGAAATTAGCGGCCCTACTTCACGATGTCGGCCACGCTCCAATGTCACACTCTACAGAAACAGTGATGCCAAATCTCTCTGAACTAAAGATCCCTAGCGAATTTTTGAGTAAAAAAGATCGAAATCAAGATCGTCAGGCCACGCATGAAGATTATACGATTAAGGCAATTGTTGATTCACATTTTGCTGAGTCATTTAATTTAGTAGAAAAAAAATTTGGAATAAAGAAAAAATATATTGCCGAATTAATCACTGGCCATACAAACGATCCTGATTATTTCACCATTAAAAACGTAAACTACTTTCCGATACTCCACCAACTTGTTTCATCTGAACTTGATTGTGATCGAATGGATTATCTTCTCCGTGATAGTTATTTTTGCGGCGTTAGCTACGGAAGCTATGATCTGGACTGGTTGCTTGATAATTTAGAAATTTGTGTACTTGATAGTAAAGCTTATTTAGGTATCAATGAGCGTGCAGTTGTCACCTTCGATGATTTTCTACTTTCGCGCTATCATATGTTTATCATGGTTTATTTTCACTATCGTGCCGTTTGCCTTGAGCAACTTTTGTATAAGTATTTTAAAACGAGCCCGAATGAATATAAAATTCCTGCAAGTATTGAAGAATATATTGAGCACGATGATCATTATTTAATGAAGGTATTAAAACGCTCAAAAAATAAATATGCTGAAGCAATTATAAAAAATCAAGTTCCTCAAAAGATTTTTGAATCATTCAACGAGGGCCAAGAAAAAACGTTAAATGAAATTGAAGCCTATTTAGTAAGTGAAAATATTGAATATATCCGTTCAAGCTCTCAAGGAAGATTGTCAAAATATTATGTTGACGAAAGTTCATCGTCTAAATTTGATATGAAAGTTGTGAGAAAATTATTTAATAGTGATGATAGAACTATTTTTAATATAAACGAGGCCACGGACCTCTTCACCAAATTTTCAAAGTCTCATGCAGTCAATAGGCTTCACTGTGAATTTGATCTTCTTTCAAACAAGCAAAAACACCATATTAAGTCGATGTTGAAGTAGGCCATCACTGCTCGTGACCCAATATAGTGAAAAGCCCTCGGTTTTAACAGAGGAAGTTGAATAATTTAATACGCCGATAACTGTTTCCGTAATCAGAACAAGTCAGTTCTGATAATTCTATTGGCGAATTTATTTTATTCTCGATGCAAATTAATGTCTCCGCCTGATTAGCAGAAAGGACTATCATTCGATATTTAATTTCTTTAATCGTTTCAAAAATTCTCTTCTTTGAATTGAGATAATTATCGAAAGCATTTTAACATCAAGATTCTTTAAATTGAGCTTTTGATCTAATAACTTTAATCCGTCTAAAGCTCTGTCCTGAGACACAATTGGTGCCCGATATTGCTCTAGAACCCTATTACCTACTATCTCCCCTACTAATTTAGTCAACTAATGACCTCTAATTTTTTGACTCTTTTTGCCCTCTCTCGTTAGTCCCCTTTTTCTTCTACAATGAAGATAGGGAGACTTTATGGATTTAAAAATTTTCCAGATGCTAGAGTTTATTAATACTCGACTTAGCAATATTGAAAAAAATATTTCTAAACTTGACGAGAAGCTCGATTTTTCAATTAGTCTTCAGCGCAATCATCTTTTAAGAATTAAAAATGGTGAAGACTTAGATGATAATATGATTTTACTTGGAAGACCCTACAACGATCTATCTCCACAGAGGGCCTATCAAATTTTTAACAATCCCGATTTAGATTATTATATTTTAGATGTCAGCTCAAAACACTATGAAGGCAATCGAATTTCTGAAGCTTTGAAAATTCCTCTAGAAGATTTAAATATGCGCTTTGTAGAAATTCCTTCTAAGAGTGTTCCGATTCTATGTATTTCTGAAAATGGTTTGCGTTCAATTCAAGCATCAGAATTACTTGTAAAAAAAGGATTTTTTAATATTAATAATATTTCTGGTGGCTATCAATGCTGGCCGGGATTTAAAACTACTCCATCAAGTGTTCAAAAAGACCAGGCTGAACCAGAAGTTTAGAATGAAAATTTTTAAGCACCAACTCTACTCGGTTTAGCTCTAAATCACCAATAAGGTCTGTGTATTTTTTTTCAAGCTCATTAATACACTCAAAAAGATTGAGCTTAAACTTTAGGCCATACTCAGTTAGAAAAATATTTTGCTCACGCTTATCCTGAGTATTAATTCTTCGCTCAATGTATCCACGTTTTTCTAATTCATTTAAATGCGAAGTCATCGTCTGCTTTTTTAATCCACAACCAAGCCCTATATCTTTAATAGAAGGGCCGTCATGCTCACAAATAAAAAGCAGAACTTCTAAAAAAGAAGGTCTAAGATCTGTGAATCCACGACTCTGTAGGTTCTTTAATAATTCTGCGGAATAATTGCGATAGATTTTTTTTACTAAACTTCCAATACTAGATACTTTCTTCATGAAATTCCTCTCTCACTTTAGTCCTTAAGTAAGACTAAAATATTCTCTCTTTGAAGTTTGGAAAGGTCAAGTCCGATCTTCGTACTAGTTAAATAAACTTCGTGAATTACTTATAGAGGTTACTACCCCAATACAAATTCCAAATGTTAGAAGATTCGATCCTCCGTAGGACATGAGAGGCAAAGGAACACCGACAATAGGCATTAATCCAGAAACCATACTCATATTAATAATCGTATGAGCAAATAAAATTCCTAGAATACCTATTACAACTATGGAATCAAACATTTTATTCACGTTTGAAGCGAGCATAATCATTTTATAAAAAAGGTATAGATAAAGTGCAATTAAAAAAATTGATCCTAAAAAACCATGTTCTTCATTAAAAATTGAAAAAATAAAGTCGGTATGATTTTCTGGAAGATAATTGAGTGCCCCTTGGGATGATTTTCTAAATCCCTTTCCTAAAAAACGCCCTGATCCGATAGCAATTTTGGATTGGATAGCATTATACCCAGATCCTTTGGCGTCAAACTCTGGATCTAGAAATGTAATGATTCGCTTTTTTTGATATTCTCTCAGTCCAAAATTGTACATTACAGTCGCTGATACCAATCCCACTGCACCAATTAGTATAATTGTTTTCCATTTTAATTTTCGATAAAAAGAAATAATAAAAAATGTAATAAGAACAAGCATTCCTGTTCCAAGATCAGGTTGAATAATAATCATAAGAGCAGGGACAAAGGCCAAAAGAAATGGAATCACAAGTTCTCGAAGTCCGGTTTCTTGCTCTGGATTTACTTTTGAAAACCATCGGGCAAGCACCAAAACGATAGCTATTTTAGTTGTCTCAGAAGGTTGAAACTTGATGGGCCCTAAAGCAATCCATCGCTGCCCCCCTAGGGCCGAGTGCCCCACAACTAAAACGACGATTAACAAAAATACAGAAATAAAATAAGCAAGATAAGAAAGTCGAAATAAATTTTTAGGTTGAATAAAACTGACAACAATCCCAATCGCCCATGAAATTACAAACCATAAAAGCTGGCTTTTATAAAGGCCTTCTTCAGGGCCAACCGTTTCACTATGAGTTGCTGAGTACAAATTCAAAATTCCAATGAAAAATATAACGGAGCAAACAGCGAAAAATGAAAAATCATAGCGTCGCAATTCTTCTTTAAAATCTAACATTACTCTCCACCTTGCTCAACTTTCTTAGCATTTCTGTCTAGAATAAATTCTTTTACCAGCTCGCCAGCTTCATTATAATAGTTCGTTTCTCCCTTCTCCATTACCATTGGCTCAGGGTTGTTTCGATTGTCCTCTAAAATTTGAAAGTAATTCATCTTATCTTGAAGCACCAATCGCTTTTGGTAAGTTGGGTAATATTTATTCAAATATGCTGATATCATCGTCTTTGCAACGGGCCCTGCTGCGCTTGAACCGTGACAACCATGTTCAACGACAACAGCAACTGCAATTTTTGGATTAACTGCTGGTGCATAACCTGCAAACAAACCATGGTGGCGATACTTATACTCTTGGTTTTCACATTTATTAAAAATTTTATCTGCAGAAAAACTCATAACTTGTGCTGTTCCAGTTTTTCCTGCCATTTGAATCCCGACTCCCTTTTGAGATCCCGCAGTACCTCCTGGAGTATTAACCACGTCATACAGGCCTTGCTTGATAATATCAATTGTCTTCTTTTTTAATTTAAATTGATGAATAACTTCCGGCCCAATCTTTTTTAATACCTCTCCTGTATTTGAGAAAACTTCTTTAACAACATGTGGCCTAAAAAGTTTACCTTCATTGGCAATAGTCGCATAGAAACTGGCGAGCTGAAGAGGTGTCACGTTGACAAATGATTGTCCGATCACGCAAGAAAGTGTCTCACCTTTTTGCCACTCTTGTTTCATGCGTTTCATTTTCCATTCTCTATTTGGTATTAATCCAGATGTTTCTCTTGGAAGTATGATTCCAAGTCTCTGTCCCATTCCAAATAAAGTGGCGTATTTGTAAATAACATCAATGTCTATCTTTGATCCGATTGTATAATAAAAAACGTCACAGGATTCTTTGATTGATCGATATACATCTACGGGGCCATGGCCTTCTTTTTTCCAACAATGAAACGGACGAGCTCCCATGTGATATTTTCCCGTACAATTCACTTTAAAGTTTTCATCAATAAGTCCTTCTTCTAAAGCTGCTATGGCCGTCAAAGTTTTAAATGTGGACCCAGGAGAATAGTGCTCTTGAATAACTCGATCTCTCAGTGGATGTTTCTCATCCATAATGAGTTCACCCCAATAATTTGAAGTAAGTCCTGTGGAAAACTTTCCGGGATCAAAGCCAGGACGACTAACCATGGCAATCACTTCACCAGATTCAATGTCAATTGCGACTGCTGCTCCATCTTTTCCATCCAGGGCATGATAAGCTGCAAGCTGTACATCGCGATCAATGGTTAACCTTATATTTTTTCCTGGTGTAGGTTCTTTATTATCAATTCCTGTATACAGATCCCCGCTCGTAACGTGTCTTCTCGCTCTTCCTCGGGCATCAACTTCCATAAACTGGTAGCCATCTTCACCACGAATTTCTAGATCAAATTGTTGTTCAATTCCAGACTGGCCAATAAAATCTCCAAGTTTATAATCATACTTGTCGCGATCGCGGTATTTTGGAAGTTTTTCCTGTGAGATTTCTGAGATATAGCCCAGCAAATGAGCACCGGCATCGATATCTGTATATTCGCGTGAAATAAAAGTATCAACAGAAACACCAGGAAACTTATTTGACTCTGTCTCCAAAATTGCGACTTCACGTCTTGAAATATTTTTCTTAATTACAATAGGAATATAACGGGCCTGCCCTTGATATTTTTTTAAAGTCTTTTTAATTGACTCTGGAGTTATTTCAAGAACTTTTCCAAGCTCTGCAATTGTTTCATCAGGGCTATCAAAATACTGTGGGGTAATGATGGCATCGAAGCGTGAAACGTTATGAGTTAAAAGAACATTATTTCTTGAAAAAATCATCCCTCTTGGGGCGCGAACAACGTCTTTTCGAAGACGATTTTCCAATGAATAATTAAAGAACATTTGTCCATTATAAATTTGTAAATACCAAAGACGTGCAAGTAAAATTGCAAAGCAAGATACGATAATATTTAAAATCAACTCGGATCGATCGTGGTGAGATCGAACCAGATCATCTTCACCAAACATTAAACGCGATCTCCTAACATGCCATGATCATCAATATTCCAAACTTTATTTAAAAAATAAAAGAATAGTGGGGATAAAATTGAAATGATGATACTTTGAGGTAAAAATCTCCACCCTTTTTCTAAAATAAAATCAGCATTTCCCATGAGGACGTAAATGAGAAATGATTGCAACACAAACCAAAGAACTTGGAAGAGCTGAGTGATTAAAATAGTCATTCCCCAAGATGAAAAATGAATCATCTCTCGAACATAGGATACAACTACACAAATCGCAATTCCTGTAACTGTCCCCATTTCCCACCCTTCAACGGAAAAAAACGAATGAAAATACTGCACACACAAAATAAGAATTGCTAAATAGGGTGTTTCAAGTCGGAGTCCTAAATACAAAACGATTAAAATATTAAAAGGAATTCGATAATTCACAAGTCCGATCATTGGAAAAATGGCCGTCGTTGTCAGTTCTAAGATGAATAAAAGAATAATTGTTTTAATAAGAGGGAAAATAATATCTTTTAAATTTGCTTTCATCGTTTTGTATCACCTTTTGAAAGTTCCTCATCTAAGGCCTTCCATTCTGCTTGTTTGTGCTCCTCTTCATCTTGAATAAAGACAATCACTTCTTCTAATTTTGAAAAATTTACAAGCGGAGTAACTTCTACATGTTGAGTTGATCCATAACTTTCTCGTTCAATCCTAGAGATATAACCAATTTTCATTCCTTTAGGATAAACATTTCCAAGGCCAGCAGTTAACACAATATCATTTAAAATAATGGGCTCAGTTCTATTTACATATTTCATGATACATTTGCCACGCGAATAGCCTTCAAGAATTCCATGGGAGCGCAACCTTTCAACCACACTATCGACGCGATTGTTTGCATCTAAGATAGTCAAAACGTCTGCATAATTATCAGTTAGTCGATAAACATATCCTACTAATCCCTCATGGCTTGTCACGACTGACTGGAGCTTTATTCCGTCGCGAAGACCGCGATTAATTCTGACAACTTTATAATCATCGGCCGAATCCCACGATACGACTCTTGCAATTATTTTTTTTCGAGAGATTTGTTCGCCAAAATTAACAAGATCTAAAATTCTTTTACTTTCTTTTACTTGCTCTTGTATCGTAAATATTTCATTTTGAAGTTCAGAAATTTTCACTTGCAATTTTTTATTATCGCGACTGGCATTTAAGTTTAAAACATAGTCATGAATGTATGTTTTAATACCCTTTTGAAAATTTGTGGTAAAACCCTGTACTGGAGCAATTAGGTCGATAATTACTCGCTCCGCCAGTGAGGTCTTCTGAAAAACGTAATCTCGGCGCGACATGGCAAAAAGCGCAATCGCAAGAATTACTCCATTGATTATAAATTTGGTTTTTCGGTCTTCATTTTCTTGAAGTTTCAAACTTAACTCCATTTAAATTTGCTTTAGATGTATAGCTTAAAGAAACAATATTAAAATGCCAATAATCTTTAATAGTTCTTTAGTAGTTCTTTACGAATTAAACTTGATTGAGTGATAATATTTAAAATTTTAATACTTAATGATTAAGGAATACTTGCATGTCAGAATTTACTCACAACAAAACTTCTAGTTACTTTGTCACCCTATTGATTGGGATTATCGTACTGTCTTTTATGTTTACAGGGTATCAGGCCTTTGAAAATGGGGGCTCTTCTAACTCTGTTGCAAAAGTTGGGGATTATAATATTACCCCACAAGAATATCAGCAGGAATATAACCGCCAGATCGAATTTTTTAAACAAATGTTTGGTGGTGAAATCAGCTCTAAACAGATGGAAGCTCTAAAAATTAAAGAATCAATTTTAAGAAACTTGGTCCAAAGAAAGCTTCTTTTAAAGCTGGCAGAAGACGTTGGAGCATTTCCAATCGAAGAGATTGTAAAAAGTGAGATTAAATCACTTCCTTATTTTAAATCTGGCGATAGTTTTGATATCGAAAAATACAAGGCATTGCTAGCAAATAACGGACTTACTCCAACTGATTTTGAAAAAGACATTGCAAATCAACTTCAAATTCGTCTAATGACTGAACTTAATCCTGAAATGCCGCTTTCTAAAAATTACCTAGAAGATATTCAAAAATTTAAAAATGATAAATTATCAGCTGATGTCATTACTTTTTCAAAAGATACTATAAGAAATTTCGTCAATGTAAGTGATAATGAAATTTCAAAATATTTAGCAATTGAAACAAATAAAAATAGAGTTCTCTCTATGTTCAATGAAAAAAAAGCAGGATTAGATAAGCCAGAGCAGGTTACAGCTAGCCACATTTTAATAAAGTCTGAAGGACGATCAGATGCGGATGCTCAGAAGGAAATTCAAAAAATTGCTAAAGAAGTAACACCTCTAAACTTCAAAAAACTTGCAGATAAATACACAGAAGATCCGTCTGGCAAAGGTAAAGGTGGAAGTCTCGGTACTTTCGGCAAGGGAGCAATGGTACCTGAATTTGATAATGTTGCCTTTTCGTTAAAAGTAGGAGCGGTTTCAAGTGCCGTTAAAACAAATTTTGGTTACCATTTAATTTATGTTGAAAATAAGCAAGCTGAATCTAAGGCAAACTTTGAAGATTATAAATTAAAACTTACGAAAGAAATGATTCAAAAAGAGAAAGTTGAAGAGATCAAAAAATTAACAGTCGACCTTTCTAACAATTTAAAAAAGGCACTTGAGGCCAATAACGACTCAGAAGTAAAAAAACTTCTTGACCAGTACAAACTGAATAAAAAGAAGGCCGATATTAATAAGATTGATGGAATTTCAACTGGTGAAAATTTAAGTGCTACTAACATGAGCGAGCTTTTCTCTGGTGACCTATCGAAAGGAAAAGTTATTTTAAATGATGATGGAAACAAAATCACCATGATTAGAACATATCCTAAATCTGAAACATCGAAACTTGAGGTTGATCAAGCTAAAACTCTTGAAAAAAGCTCAGAAGAAGGGCAAGGGCTAAAAAATGTACTTAGTCGAAAAATGTTAGATGGCATCATTAAAAATCTAGAAAAAGATACGAAAGTAAAAGTTTTTGGAAACTACTTACAAGAATAATGGCCGATAATAAATCGAAATGGGCCCTAAATGCAGCAGGCAAGTTTTATGTTGATGATCAATGTATCGCTTGTGATGCTTGCGTTTTAGAGGCCCCTCGTTTTTTTAAAATGAATGATGAAGATGGACATGCCTTTGTCTATTCCCAACCAAAATCAGAGAAAGAAATCAAAGAATGTATGCTTGCCCTTGAAGCGTGCCCAGTTTCGGCCATTGGAGATAATGGTGAATGAGTAAGATAAAAGTTCTTACGATCTCTCCTAATGGATTCCTTGGTGGTGCTGAACGCTTCGTTTACGAAACGGCTAAAATACATAAAAACTTAGGCAACATTGAGCACAGAATTCTTTTTTTAAACAATGGCACTTGCTATGACTTGTGCAATAAAGAAGGAATTGATACCTATTTACTCCCATTTAAATTACGCTTAAGTAATCCTTTTAGTCTCATAAAATTTTTAATTTATTTATATTCGCTTCGCTCTAAATATTTTTTTAACATTGCCCATACGACAATGCCCTACTCCCAAGTTTTAATCGCTCTCTATAAATTTTTTTTTCCATTCGCGCAGTTTAAAACAACTTGGTATCAACATGGGCCAGTTGGAGGAATTCTTGATCGAATTGCCGTCCTAACATCTGTTGATCGGATTTTTTTTAACACTGATTTTTTAATGAAAGAGCACAATAAAATCCCACTGGCCCTCTGGCACAAAAGTAAAGAATTAGTAGTTCCAATTGGAGTTCCCATCCCTGCCAATATACCAAGAACCTTGAGCTTAAACATTGAAAATAAAACCTTAATAAAAAATTCAGACGTAGTATCGATTGCACTTATCGGACGAATTTGTGAGTGGAAAGGCCACTTCACTTTTTTAAAAAGTATTCACTTTTTAAAAAAGAATAATTATAACTTATCCCAATTTCAATTTATTATTGTTGGGTCACCAAACTCTGATGCAGATAAGCTATATTTAAAAAAATTACTTGAGTTTCAAGCAGAATATGATCTTATAAACGATGTACATTTTTTAGGTCATACCAATAATATTCAAAGCATTTATTCATATATTGATTTACTTTTAAATTTAAGCACTACACCTGAACCATTTGGCCTAACAATCGCAGAAGCGATGGCAAATGAAGTTTTAATACTTGGAGGAGTTAGAGGGGGAATTACAGATCTAATCACTTCTGATTTAACTGGCTTTACATTAGATACTCAAAAAGAAGACGCTTACCTTGACTTAGCCAATTCTATGATTTGTATAAAAGATAAAATTTTAAATAATGCGGCAGAATTAAATGAAATTCGTGCACATGCAAAAAATTTAATCAAAACCAAATATGATCCAATTGAGAATGTTAGAACACTAGAAAAAATATATACTGAATTAATAAAAAAGGAGTCACCAAAGTGACTCCTTTTTCTAGTAATTTATTAGACTAAAAAACTATCGCTTAATTTGTAGAACTTCTTGTAGCATCTGATCTGCCGTCGTCAACGTTTTTGCGTTTGCTTGGAAATTTCTTTGTGCAGTCATTAGGTTAACAAACTCATTTGCAATATCTACGTTTGATAATTCTATAGACTTAGAAAGTACATCTCCTCTTCCTGCTTCTCCTGGCTTTCCTAAAGTTGCTTGCCCAGATGATTTTGATTCTTTAAATAAGTTTTTACCCACTTTAAATAACCCTTCGTTATTTTCAAATTTACCAACTGTAATTTGAGCAATATCACGAGACTCACCATTATTATAAACCGCAGTTAGAATCCCTTTATCGTTAAATGACATCGACGTTAAAGTTGCAGCGCTGGCACCATCTTGAGTATGTCTAGAAACCGCAGAATCTGATCCAAATTGAGTAATTGAATCAAGTCCAGTTCCACCATCTTTAATTGATGTACCAAAATTGAAAGTAATTTTTTGATCTGAAGCTGCACCTTTGTTGAAATTGAAAGAATTTTTTCCTTCCTTCGCATCTTGCAATTGTCCTTTATCATTGAAACTCAATTTACCATTGGCCATTTCATACATCTGGCCTTCTTTACCACCTTCTGCGTCTTTTCCATCGGCACAAACATGATATGACCATTGATTATTATCTTCTTTATTATAGTAAACAGTTACAACACGTGCAGTACCTACGTTATCATACACCGTCATTGTATTAGAAAAATTTGATGTCTTTTCTGGTTTTGAAACATCAAATTCCTTTATATTTTCTCTAGAGTCTAGGTTCATTTGAACATTAACTTCCTTCGTTGCTTTTGCTTGGATTGTTGTCTGACCTAATTTTATTGGCTCAACTTTATTTAATATTTTTCCCGATTCATCTGCTTGAAAACCAAGAACTGGATATCCATCCATAGTTACAAGTCTTCCCTCCTTATCAAAGTGGAAAGAACCATCACGAGTAAATCCAGGTCCAAACGGTGCATCGATTTTGAAAAAACCGTCTCCAGACAGTGCAAGATCTGTTACCGAATCAGTACGAGTAATATCTCCTTGGGTCATCATTGGTTTAATATGTCCAATTTTTGTACCAGCACCAAACTGGTCCCCACCTTCAATACCTTTTAATGAAACTGCTAATACATCTTGAAATTCTGCTCTTGAAGATTTAAATCCGTTTGTTCCTGAGTTGGCAATGTTATCACCGATAACACCCATTCCTTGCCCTGAAGCATTTAGACCTGTAACACCAATGTTAAAAGAACGTAAAATTCCCATGAGTCCCTCCTAGACCTTAATTTTTTAAAGCAATTTAGACACTACTGATCTAAATTAGGGCCTCCGGAAAGGACCAGCTCCATAACTTTAAAAAACTTTAATTCATTAATATTGTCGAATCAATTTTAGTAAATACATTTTCACCAATACTGTCTTTATCTATCGCCGTAACAATTGTATTTTTTGGTACATCAACAATGTAAGCCGCTTTACCAGTTATCACGAGCGAATCTTGGCCTCCTTTAATTTTTAATCTATCAATTGCAGTTTGTAATTTTTGATACTCTTCTTTATCTAAATTCATATTTCTTTCTTGCAAACGTCTTACCGCATGAGTTGAAAGATGAATTCCTTGACGAATTCCTTTTGGATCTAAGCTTTCTGCTTCAGAGCGCTCACCTAGAGTCGAGTCTAATAAGTTTTTGAATTCGGAAGTTTCATTAGGATTAAGTTTATTTTTATCCTGTGACTTTTGAGTCGGAAGACTCGTCACATTTGGAATTAAAATATTGTTAATCTTGCTATTTGACATTCAACTTCCTACTTAATTTGATTGCCCGTCTAATTGATTATATACATTCACAGCTTGCTTTTGCAATGCAGGAATATTTTTTCCATCAATAGAATTTGCTGTATTTAAATCTGGCATAGAAAAACTAACGACATCTTTTAAGAATACTTTTTTTCCTTTGTCTGTTGTTAATACAGTCTCACCATTTTCAAAATTTACTCCAGTTACAATTCCTGAAGCTTTTGTTTCACCCAAAAATTTATCATTTAATTCATCAAAAGCGACAACATCAAAATGATAAGACTCTTTTGGAGCAATTTGTCCATCAAGTCCAATTCCATCCCAACGAATTGATTGCATTCCCTTACCAACATTTTCTTGATCAATTTTTCCAATCATTTGATTTTTATTATCATAGATATGGATAATTAAATTTTTTGCAGGTCTTTCAAGAAAAAATGGTAAGTCAACATCCGAACCATCGCCCTTGTAATCAATCGTCGTACCAGTTGTTACAATTTTTTTCCCAAGAAAGCTTGCTCCTTGAAATTGCTTCTCACTAATATTATTTCCTGCAAACGTATCCATTTTTTTATTCATTGCCGTCATCTGCTCTAATTGTGAAAACTGAGCTAGGTTTGCTGAGAAATCTTTTTGATCCATTGGTTTCATTGGGTCTTGGTTTTTGAGTTGATGAGCTAAAAGTTTCATAAATCCATCAGGACCTAATTGCTCTTTTTCTTTTCGATCAACAAAACGTTGCTCTGGCTTAATCCCTGCCATTTTATTTAGAACGTCACCAGTTTTTGCTTTAGAAGCAGCTGGCTCTTGAGGCTTCATTTTTATTTCAGAAAATGGGTTATTAATTTCAGGTCTTCCAATTGTAGGCATCTACTTATGCTCCATATCGCTCGCGATATTCATTCCATAATTCGTTTCTTCTTTCTTTTCCTTGTCTAAAGTCTCCACTTGAAAAACTTTGGAAACTTGATTGCTCTTGGTTTGAGCTATTGCTATTTTGGCCATGCGAAAATGAACTTGATTGTTTTGAGTCAAAAATTGAATTGGCCGTAATTTCAGTCATACTTGAAACAACTCGGAAGTCTGAAAGTTGAATTCCAGAACCTTGTAATGATTTTACCAGTGCAGTTTCATGTTCAACAAAAAACTTATGCCCCTCTGGACTGCTTGTAACAATTTGCATATCAACTTGCTTTTGATTTGGTGCTTTGTTTACTTGAATTTGAAATTCACCAAGTGAATCATGTTTTACAACCAAATCAATTTGATCTTTATTACCAACTGTTGACTGCATTACATAATCAGATATTTTTTGAATTAATTGATTTGTATTTTCAATTTTAGTATTAGATAAATCTAAAATTTTCACGCCCTCTTTTCCAGAATCAATAATTTCTTTTTTGCCATTTTCCATCATTACAACTGGAATAAGTGGTTCCTTAATCATATTCAATTGATTTGTCGTTTTTAATTCTGAATTTTTTAATTCATCAATCGAATCAATCTTAGTTTTTTTCGAATCCTTAAAGGCCATATCTTTTGTAGTTCTAATGACATTATCATTTAAAATATTTTGGCCATTTTGATAGCCCTTAAATTGCTCTTGATTTTTCATTTGAGCAAATTCTTTAAGATCTATAATATTATCATCTCGTCTAGAGATGTCTTGGAGTTTAAGATTTTTAAGAGAGCTTGGATCAGTTTTAACCGTCTCCCTGTTATTTAAAAAATCTTCACTTGAAACTAATTTAGTGTTTAAATCTTTCGAAATATTTTTTTCAGAACCGGCCACTTTTGAATTTGGAAAAAAATTATTTTTTGTAGCTTTCTCTAAAATCTTTTCACTTCCCTCTACTGAGTTTAGTTCACCTTTGGTTGAAGTTGTCTTGGCATTTTTTACCAAGAAATCAAGCGGTGACTCAGTATCTTGTTGTGATTTTAATTTTGGTGCTTGTTCAAATGGTAGCTTAGATTCACCATTTTCTTCAGTAGAATTAACTTCGCTGCTATTGTCTATATTAGTTCGCTTTAAGTTATTTAAAAGGTTCTCAAGATTGGTATTGGTTTTTGAAATTTTAGTATTAAGTACTTCCGCATTTTTTTCATTCGGCATTTTTAAAAATGGCCCACTCTCTATTTGATTATTTTGAGAAAGTGCTACTACTTTATCTTCACTTACCTTTTTTCCATCCACTGATTCAAGAATAGATAAAAAATCTGCCGATTGTTCTTTTGATTTACCACTTTCATTAACAACATTTTCACCAAGAACTTCAAGCAAGTTTTCATTATGAGAAGAAATGCTCTTCCCACTTTGGCTTGACTTTAATAAGTTGTTAATTGGCAATCCTTGCATTTCATCTCCGGCCACAATTGGCACATCTTGTTATATCCTAACAGATTTGGAGATCGCTTTAAAGAAAACTTTTTATGGGAATTTATTTCCAAAAACTATTTTAAATTTTTTTATTAGGAAAATTTTGCCTATCGATTTTTTTACTTATGAAGCTATCGACTTTCTAGTAATGGATCTAAATTCAGTTTTTGCCATTCGATCAGCTTTTGCTGTTTCAACTAAAAATACTCTGGTAAATTTTTTAAATTCTTCAGTATTTGCAATCGCCGCAGGCACTTTTTCTAAAACTTCATTACATTCCATCATCATTCGTAAAACTTTTTTGTGGGCCATTTCATTATCAACTTGTGAACAAGAGTAGCACACATCTTTCATGATCTTTGAATAAGCACCAAACTCTTTAAAACCAAGTGTTGTGGCCGTGCCGTAGATACGATCAATCGCTTGGCCATATTTTTCAAAAAGAGCCTTATCCATCACTTTCTTTTTCACTTGCTCATCTGTGATTTCTTTTAAGTTTTTATTGATACTCAAGATTTCTGATATAAAATCTTTTAAAAGTTCTTTATCCATAACGTTGCTCCTTTCCTGATTTTTATCGGCAAAAAAATGCAAACGTTTATAAAATAATTTATTTAATTTAGTAAGGTTGAGTAAAAAATTCTACTTCTTCATTTGGAGAAACTGTTTTTGAAGCTTTGCAGACACTTCTTTTTCCATAAGGTTGAATATTTTAGACGCCTTTTGAGATTCCAATAACCCTAAAATTCGAACAGATAGTTCAGGATCTTGGATTGCAAGCACGTCTGCCGCACTCTGTGGTTTCATACCAGAAATAACTTCCACCATTTGAGATACTCTTTTATCCATTGCCTCTTTTTGACCTTCAATACAGCCTAAAAACTTTTTTTGCGAATCTTGAAATTCAATCAATTTTTTTTCAAAATCACTTTTAGACATTTTTAATTCTTCTTCTGCTTTTTTTAACTCGAGTTCTTTTATTTTTAAACTCTCTTCCTTTTCTAATAGCTCTTTTGAAAAATCTACTAAATGTCCACTCCCTGCCTTTTTCATTTGCTTTGCTGCTTCTTCAGAAACTGCTTTTTTAAACTCTTCTTCAGTATACGTTTTTTTACTTTCTACTGCTGGAGATTTTTTTTCAACTTTAGAGCTTGCAAAAGAAATTGCAATGATAGCAATACTCAAAACTGCTAAATAAAGTGCTATCCTTTTCATATTACTCCTTCACTACCATTTCTTCGCATCATTAAAATTTCTTCTATCGTCTCTTGCTCTTTTTTGTCTCTTTCTTTTTTCCACTCGTGCACTTTTTTATCTTTAAAATTCTCTAGTATTTTAACTTGCCCTCGAGCTATTGCCAATTCTTCCACTTTTGCTTGATACTTTTTTCGCAACGACCACAAAAGTGTTTCTTTATTTTTTATATCCTCTTTTCTCCCTTGAATATAATAAGGAAAAAACTGGAGCATTCTACCATCGGCACTTGATTTAATAAGTTCATCTTGTGCCTTATAAGTATCATCAATATCTCGATTCATCTTTGCAATTAATTCTTCAATATGATTAATTTCTTTTAAAATTTCTCCCAATTCAATTTTTATTTTTTTCTCATTGAATTCTCTCAATTTTAAAAGACCGTCTAATTTAAATTTAAATTTTTTCATAAATTATTATTTTATATTTTCAGCTTTTCGAGCAATTTCAACCATGCGATCGTAAAGTGTATCAATGCTTAGAAATTCTGTCATTCCCTGACTCTGTCGCATTAGATTCATAAGATCATCATATATAATAAGGGCCTTATCTACTTTTGGGTTTGATCCCTTAGCGTAAGCACCAACGTTAATTAAATCTTCATTGGCCTTATAAGCGGCCAGTAAGTCTCGCAGGTGGCTGGCGACAATGCGATGTTCTTTACTAGTAACTTTTCCCATAACCCGCGACAGACTTGAAAGTATATCAATTGCAGGAAACTGGTTTCGCGAAGCAAGTTCTCTCGATAAAATAATGTGGCCATCAGCAATTGCTCTAACAGCATCAGCAATTGGTTCATCCATGTCTCCACCTTCAACTAGCACAGTATATACTCCAGTGATCGAGCCTGCGTTGGTTTTTGTACCGGCCCTCTCCATCAACTTTGGAAGGCGTGCAAAAACTGAAGGAGTGTAACCTTTTTGTCCAGGAGGCTCACCAGCAGAGAGAGAAATTTCACGATTGGCCATCGCAAACCGAGTAATTGAATCCATCATCAAAAGAACATCTTTTGATCGATCTCTAAAATATTCAGCGATAGTTGTTGCCACATAAGCAGCTTTCATACGAATTAATGCTGAAGTATCAGAAGTAGCAACAACTACTACTGATCTTTTTAAACCTTCTGGCCCAAGATCAGATTCAATGAATTCCAAAACCTCGCGACCTCGCTCACCAATAAGAGCGATTACGTTTACATCTGCACTTGAATTTTGTGCAATCATACCAAGTGTAACTGATTTACCAACCCCTGAACCTGCCATGATTGCAAATCGTTGACCTTTTCCAGCTGTCATAAAGCAATTGATGGCATGAATTCCAGTATCAAGGGGTTCGCGAATCGCAGGACGATCAAGAGGATTTAGAGGTTGGCCATAAATGCTTCGTGCTTCTGTATTTACTGCTTCAATTGGCCCTTTACCATCAATTGGATTTCCCATGAAATCTATTACACGCCCAATAAATTTTTCAGATATTTTAATTGTTGTTGTAAGGTCTTTTAAATAGACTCGCGTTTCAGAATTTATTCCTGATATTTCATCGTATGGCATGGCCATGCATCGGTTTCCATTTATTCCAACTACTTCACCAAATGATTTATCTCCAAACTCTGTCACAAATTCGACATTTGATCCAAGTGGCGCTCGCGATAAGTTTACTTCGTAAACCATTCCCTTATTAGAAAAAACTTTTCCAATCTTTTGATAGGGAGTCGAGTATTCATAGTTTTTATGGATGGTCTCAATATCTAATTTTCTATCCATAAACTTCCCCTCTATCAAAGTTCATACAATATTATGAATCAGCAATAACATCTTCAAAAAGTTTATCCAAGCTCTTAAACTGCTCTTCTAAACTCGCATTAAAAATCCCATTTTCAGATTCAATCACAATTCCTTTTGTTTCTATTTGGGAATCAATTTCGACACGCACATTTTTTAGTTCGCCCAAACGTCTCTGAATATGCTCTAACACTTCTGGCATACCATCAAAATCATTCGCATTAACTTGAATTAATAAATTAGATCTAGACTGCATATCTAGCAATAATTTTTCAAATAGTCGTTCAATATATTTACCATCATCTTTGAGTTCGCGCAGTATTATCCACTTCGTTAAATTACGAAGTAAAACATAAACTTCTTTTTGCTGTCTTGTAATTAAGTCATCTTGAGTTCTTAAAACAGTGTTGACCATATCTGAAAGATTTTCTAGCTTCTGATCTACAACATTTCTCATCTCATCAAAAATTTCTTCTCTTCCTTGATTAACACCTTCTTCAAGTCCAACTCGATATGCTTCATTTTGTATCTCTTTCACGCGCTTTTCGACTTCTTCCCGAACACGCATTTCATATTCAAGTTCTTCTTGATCCTTTAACCCTCTATGCTTCTCTACAATCGGATTTACTTTAAATTGATTTTCTCTCGCAAAGGTTCTTTCACTTTTTAACACTCTCTGGAAAGCTTCAACTTTGACTGGATCAACTTTTGAAAGTGGACGAAACTCAAAACTACTGACATTTGTCGTCGAATTATCAACATTGTTAAAATCAACAAATGAATATTCTTCGACTGTCCCATGGTGTTTGTTCATAGTTTACTACCTTATACCAATGAATCCCCATCAGATCCACGAGCGATAAATACTTTGCCTTGAGTTTCAAGTTCTTTACATTTTTGTACAATTTCGGCCTGTGCTTTTTCAACATCTGAAAGCTTCGTAGGCCCAAGAGCTTCAAGATCTTCTTTAAGAAGAGTAGCCGCTCTATTTGACATATTTTTGAAAATCTTTTGCTTAATATCATCTGGACAAGTTTTCATTGCAATAACAAGTTTTCCATTGTCCACTTCTCGAAGAATATTTTGGATACCTTTGTCATCAACATAGATAAGATCTTCAAATGTAAACATAAGTTTTCTAATCTCTTCAGCAAGCTCTGGATCTTTTTCTTCAACACGAGACATGATATTTTTCTCAGTATTTTTATCCATAAGGTTAAGCATATCAGCAATTGGCTCAACTCCCCCAAGCTGATTAGTATCAATCGAGCCAAGAGTACTAAGTTCAGTTTTAAGAACATCATCAAGCTGAGATATAAGTTCAGGAGAAACGTAATCTAGATTTGCAACTCTTAACACAACTTCGGCCTGTAATCCTTCAGGCAGCCTTCTTAATACATCTACTTTTCTTTCAGGATTTAAATGCGCAACAATCAATGCAATCGTTTGCGGATGCTCGTTAATTAAAAAGTTAGACAATGTTCTTGTATCTACTAGCTCTAGAGATTCTAGAGTATTTGTTGCGCCAACTTCAACGATTTGTCCGAGTAGTTGTTTCGCTCTATCTTCACCAAGAGTATTAATAATAAAATCTCGTCCTCTATTTTCAGCAAATAATAAATCATTCTCTTCATTTAATTGCTTATAAAAATCTTCGAGAACTCTTTTAACCATCCAAATAGGAGCTCTCTTTACATTTGACATAGCATTGATCATTCGTTTTACATCATTATCTTTCATATTTGTAAAAACGAGTTGAGTAATATTCATTCCGAGCGAACTTAGAAGTAGACTGGCACGATCTTGGCCAGACATAAGTCCATATTCGGTATCGGGATCTAATGAATTTTCTTCTGCTGCCATACTATTTTCCTCTCATAACTTAAGCAATTTTTGAATTGTTCTCACTGGTATGGATCATCTCATGGATAATTTGAGCTGCCTTACCTGGATTATTCTCAACCAGTGCAATAATTTTTTCTCTAAGCATGTTTCCTTCAATTTTTTCAGGATTAAGTTTCTCTTCAATTTGAGGAAGTGCATCTTCAAGCCCTGGTAATTTCTGATTAGCTTGAACTTTTTCAAGCTCCTCAAGAGTACGAGGTAAAAAATCTTCCACTGTCTCGATTGTATTGTCTGTAACCCATTGAATAAATGGCCTTACTACCAAGAAGAAGAAAAGTGATATTGTTAATCCCACTGCTAGATACTTTACGATATTTCTAATTAACTCACGATTTGCTTGTTCTTTTAACATCGCATCAGCAACAGACATATCCTCTCGAGCAAACTCCATATTTTTTATAACTAGTTTATCGCCACGTTTTTCACTTGTTCCTAAAGTACTTGCAACAATCTGAGAAAAAGTTGCAAGATCGGCCTCACTCCATTTTTCATATTTAGTTACAGGCTTTCCATTTTTATCTAATTGAACTGCACCATCTTCACCAAGTACATTGATTTGCTTTCCATCAATCATTACAGCAGCTGAAATTGTTTTTACAACTGCAGCAGGTTTCTTTGACTGCGTAACTTTAGTTGGTACATTGTAGTTTCTAGTCGATAACTCTTTTTTCACATTATTCTTTGTTTCTGCAACACCTGGTTGAGGATCTTCACCAGGAAGATTTGATCTAGCTCCTGCAATCCCTTGAGGACTTGGTCTTGATCCATCTAGTGTTTGTGAATTTTTTACTTCCGATACTACGGCTGCATTCTCAGTATCGTATGATGTTTCAGTTGATACCGCCTCTGTGTAATCAAGATCAACAGTTACTTTAGCAACAACTTTTCCATCACCAACAACTTTACCAAGTATATCTTCTATTTGACGTTCATATTTTTGATTCAACTGAGCTTCAAGAGCAAGTCGATTAGCAGTTGTTGCCGTAAGAGCATCACCAATATTTTCAGATAATTTTTTTCCTCTGTCGTCTAAGATAACTACATTTTCAGTTCTCATCTCTTCTACTGATGATGCAACTAAAGATGCAATACCCTTAATTTCTGCTGGAGTTAAACTTACCCCTGGATTTAATTCCAATACAACTGATGCAGATGGTGCTTTTTTCTCGGCCACAAATGGCGAAGATTCAGGTATTGAAATATGCACCCGTGCCCTTTTCACTCCTTGGATATAAGTAATGGTCTTTACTAACTCTCCCTCAAGTGCTCTTTGCTTATTAACTTTTTGCACATATGAAGTTGTTCCAAAGGATTGCTTATCAAAGACTTCGTACCCAACAGTACCTGAAAATGATGTGCCTAACTTTGCAATTTCAAGTCTCCAGACTCCTACCAAATCTTCAGGAATAGAAATTGTTTTTCCATCATCTGAAAATTGATAAGGAATCTTCTTTTCCTCAAGAAGTATTGCAATCTTTCTTCCGTCTTCTTTGTTTAGATCGGTATAAAGAACATCATATCTAGTCTTTGATGCCCATACAACGATTCCGGTCATCGCGGCCAAGATTAGACAGGCTATAATAACAAAACCAATTTTTTTGGTAATATCAAGACCTGCATAAAATTCTTTAAAGTTTCTATAAATTTTTTCTAAAATATCTTGCAAGGGAATCCTCCTAATTAATAACCTCAAATCCTATGAGGCCATACACATATCACCCTTAACTACATTTGCATTCTCATTACTTCTTTATAAGCTTCAATTACTTTCATTCTAATCTGATTCATTGTTTTAAATGCAATTTCTGCATTTTCAACTGCCAGCATCGTCTCATGGATATTTTTACTCTTTCCTGATGCTAAATTCTGAATCGCTTTATTTGCTTCCATCTGCATACTATTTACTTCCATCAAACTTTTTGAAAGCATTTCTGAAAAACTAACTGGAGCAGTCTCACCTTCAATTTTTCCTGGATTTAAATTTGTAAAATCAGCAGCACTCCCCTGATCAACAGCAGCGCTTTTCATCCAGTCTCCTGAATTATATTGACTCAACATTTTATTCATTCCACCTACATTTTCAATTGACATAATTCCCTCTTGTTAGCTAGCTCGGATTCTTTATTTTTAAACTTGCCTCTTTTATTTTATCAAACTAGTTTTTCCCTATCTCTAAATCTTTCAACGCCATACTTTTTGCAGTATTCATAGCATTGATATTTGCTTCATAGGCCCTCGAAGCCTCAATCATGTTTGCCATTTCTTCCATCACATTAATATTTGGATAGGCCACATAGCCTTCTGCATTTGCATCTGGATGGTTTGGTTCATACTTTAAAATTGGCGGCTTATTTTTATTTACAATTTCCGTTGCATGCACGGCCTGCGCCTTTTCTTCCATTTCACCTTCAAGAATTTCAGAGAATGTTTCACGAGCAGGCTCAGATCCTAAAACAACATCTTTTGGTTGGTACGGGCCACCTTGAGCCGTTCTTGTCACTTGAGCATTTGCAATATTTGAAGATATAGCGGCCATCCGCTTTTTATTTGCAGTTAAACCTGAAGAACTAATTTTCAAACTGGTTAGTAAATCCATTAGCTACTCCTTATCTTCCACTATCTGAGCCGATTGCATACTTTAAAAGCCCAAGCTTTTTATTTAATAACTGAACCGAGGCATCATACATAATTTTATTTTCTGCCATTTCGGCCAATTCTTTATCTCGGTCCACTGTATTACCATCTTGGCTTACGATCCCATCATCCACTTCAGTGACTTCAGGTTGTAAGTTTTTAAAACCACCACCACCAACGTTATAATGTTTTTTGTCTGTCACTTTCATGTTCAATTCGCCATCGGTATCTAAAGCTCGCGCAAGTGCTTCTTCAAAATCGATTTTTTTTGCTTTGTATCCAGGAGTTTCTGCGTTTGCAATATTAGAAGAAATCAACTCTTGGCGAAGCTGGCGATATTTTAAACTCGCTGCCAATGCCTGAATCGTTTTATCATCTATATTCATACATCCCTCCTGGATCTATTTTTTTACCTTAAGTTAACAAAATATGAAGAACCTTCTGTTCTATATTCGTTAATTTTATTTCTAAGCGTTCTAATTGATACTCCAAGAATTTTTGCTGCCTGAGTTCTGTTTTCTGAAGTGTGAACTAAGGCTTTTTTAATCAATAATTTTTCTGCATCTTTTAATGACATCAATCTAATGCCATCAGAATCATCATCTGCCATAAAGTTTGTCATTTTCTTTTCAGCAACTTCATAGGCACTTTCATCTAAGAGTGATGAATTATTATTAATTGAGCTTGAAATAACTTGTTTAATTTCATGGATGTTATTTGCCCAATAATGAGACATAATTCGATCCATAACAACAGGCTCTACATCTGATGCTTCTAATCCAGAAAATTCTTGCATGTAATGACGAGCTATTTTTTCTAAGTCCCCATGACGCTCTCTAAGTGCAGGAATATTTAATGTATTGTTAGAAAATATTTGAAATAGACCTCTATAAAATCTTCCAGCACCCACTAGTTTAGAAAGATTTTTTGTAGTCGTTGCGACTAAGCGAACATCAATATCATAATCTTCTAATTCATTTATAATTTTATGTAGTCTTTTTTGAAAATCTTCATCAAGACAGTCAATGTTTGCAAAAACAACAGTTCCCTTATTAGCAGCTTCTAAAATTCCCTTATTGAATCTTCCCGTTAGAGAATCACGATGCCCTAATATTCTGTTTTCTACATCTTGAGCTGGCAATGAACAATCGACTAATTCAAATGCATTATTTTTACGTCCAGAATTTTCATGGATATATTTTGCAAGTGTTCGCTTGCCAACTCCATTTTCTCCTAAGATCAGAACACTTGCTCTTGAAACAGATAAATTTCTAGCCTCTTGCAAAGTGTTTACTACTCTTGGATCTGTACCGAAAAGTTCTACATTAATCGTCGTTTCCATCTGACCTCCTGTCATCTATGAAAGCCCCCATCCTATGAAGCTTATAATGTTTGTTCTTTCAAATTCAATAAACTCAATTCACTCTTTGCTAATTCTTTAATATAGTCTGAAACTGTATTGTCATTAACCAGACTACTCAATAATTCTTTTCCTTCCTTCATTTTCTTGTTCTGAATATAAGATTGCCCAAGTATCAAATTTATTCTTCCTAGATAAATTGATTTTGGGTTTTCTTTTTTAAAATCCATTATTTTTTTCTCTAAAGCCAAATTATTACCTTTTTCAGACTGAGACTTGGTTATCTCGATACCGAGATAGGCAATTCTTTCTCGGACATTCAATATGTAAGCATTTTTTATGCCAACTGAATTGGTGTCACTAAGGATAGCTTCACTAACTTTCAAGAATTTATCAGTCTGACCTAACTCATAAATGGAGTCAGTATAGGCCCGAATCATATCGGCCAGCTCCTGAGGGTCATAAATTGCTTTTGATGATTCTTTAGAGAGAAAATTTTCAATATCTTTACTCGCTTCTTTATAGTTTCTTTGTTGAAATGAAACGATGCCACGATAATAGTTAATTTTATTGTAGTCAGGCATTTTCTTTTCAAGGACATTTAAATTTTTTGAAACGAGATCCCAATTTTTTAGTTTTATATCTTTTACAATAGCAAGTTCTGCTAAAAGATCAGAGGCCTTAAGTGTGTTATCTCGATTTACCCATATTGGAAAAGTTCTATTTGGCTCATCTTTTAATTTTAGGAAGGCCGAATAAATTTCATCAAATCCTTTAAATAGTCCAAGTTTTACGTAGCTACTTCCAACAATAAAATTAATATATGGATCCAGTGCCACTTTATCTAAATACTTATCTTTATAGTTTTGCCAAACTTTAATTGCTTGAGTGTATTCTGCTTTCTTATAAAAATCTGAAATAAGACCAAATACTATTTCCGCACCATCCCCATCAAAAGATCGTGCCTCAATTTTTGACATAGTTATCATTGGTATTAAACTTAAATACGCAAGTGCTTCTTTATATTTACCGTCAACAATCAAAGTTCTAAGTCTTACTTGCTGTAAAAGTCTTTGTAGATTTTTCTCCAACGGCTTTCCTTCAGTTCTTTTATCTTGCTCTAGAAATATTCTTGTCTCTAAGTCAGATTCGTCTAAAACCTTCTTTCTAATTGTTCTAAAAGCAACATATCTAATTCTTGCTTCATAATTTACATCAGCAGAAAGTGCAGTATCGATCGCTTTTTTATAAAGCTTAAGCGTCTCATCATAGTTTTTATCTAAAAGATCAGAACATAGTGCAATTCTAAGACTTGCTTCTGAGGCCACAAACTCATATGAATAATTTGAAATAAATTCTTGATACATATTTATAGCTTCTTGAAATCGACCTAATCTAAACATTGCTTCGGCAGTATTGTAAAGAATAACTGGATCGATTGGCTTAACTAGAGATGGTTTTACTTTTTCATAAAACTGAACTAATCCATTAAGATCACCTGATTTTAAATGGCCATAACTTTGATAAGCTAAAAGTAATTGAGCAGGAAGAATTTTTTTCATCGTTTTTTCTTGCGCCAATTCTCTAATTTTTTCAATTTGTCCCATTTTAGCTAGCGTATTTAATAGTGCCTCAGCTGGAATAATCGACTCTTCAAAATCAAAGTTATCTCGTGTACCAGCGTAATAATTTTTTGCAATCTGAAGTGTTTTTAAAGTTTCACCTCTCTCAAAGTAATAACTTAAAAGATACTTATAAATTGCTTTTTTCATCTCGTAATTGTCTGACTTTTCAACAAGCACAGAAAGTGTATTAATCGCATTTTTAAATAACTCTGGATTAGGCGCATCGATATTTTCTCTTAAAATCGCATTAACTTTTAAGAACTCTATTAATTCTTGTTCTGTACTCGCACCAAATTTTGTCTGAAATAGCTTAATGGATTTATACATCAAGCCCCATTTCTTTTTTCGATAAAGATTTATAGTCAACTGAAGATGTGTTTCTTTCTCATTCTTTTTAAAGTCACGATTTGGAATTGGGTAGAAGTGTTCAGGAATCTTTGTCTTAGTATTAACTATTCCCTTATATGCAGGAATGATAGGGTTATAATCCCAAATTAACGTTGTTCCATATCTAAAATCACGATATGGTTTCTTTGAATCTTCAGCGACCTTTGCCATTTCTTCTTCAGATAAAATATTCAGCTTCTTAGGGTCGAAAACCAGAGAGGATAATACCTTATCTTCATTTACTTTATTAACTAGGCCAACATCTACTTTTTCTTCTTCTGGTGTGGCCGAAGATATATTAGAAATTTTTCGCTCTTTTGAGCCTATCTTAGGTGCTGTTTTTTTAATAATTGAACTTGGTATTGGATTTTTTTGCGCAATTTTAAGCTCGACTTTATCTTCAACAAAATTAACTTCTTTAACTAAATCTTTTTTAGGTGTTGCAATACTTTGACTAATGGTCCCCTGATCTCCTTCAACCCAAAAATCAACTACATATTTTTTTTCTCTTTCTCTGTAAAAACTGAAAACCTCTACATTCTCATTTTTAAGCTTTACTTCAAATGTATATGCATTTGTCTTATTGTCGATACCTAAAAAGCGAACTTCGCCAATGTAAGACTGATCAAATTGTGAATTTGAAAATTCAAATTTTAAAGACTCATATAATGAAGAATTTAATGTTTTTACAGTTAGAAGATGGCCTGATTTTGTAATAGATAGCTGATCTCTTTGTGAAAATAAGTTCCAACGAAGATAGGTTGATGACTTTTCTTGTCCAAAAATTTCACCACTGAAAGAGCGAACTTCATTTGTAAATATACATAGACAAAATAGAACAAACGTCAATTTTTTGAACGAGCTAGAGAAAATATTTCCATTTAAAAATGTAGTAATAAAGCTTTGGCACATTTTTACGAAACATCCTGTTCGCATCAATCTGTCCTTTGAACTATTCGCAAAACACTTTTCATACATCCTGTATAAAAGCTTTGCTTCAAGTAAATTCTACCTTGTTTTTTAAATTTTTAAAGGAAAATTTTTCTTCGAGGCATTTTATTCCTGTCGTTTTTTTGACATAAGAAATTTTTTACTGTTTACAACAATTTAGCAACCATTTCTAATATGTATATAATGGTACAAAAATACCCGTGTTTTTTACTTGGATAAATAAATGAAGCTTAGCTATATCATCGTTCTAATTTCTGGCCTTCTTTCGGCCTGTTCCTTTTTCTCAAATAACGAGCCTAATATTTATGTGAAGAGCAAGTATTATCAAAACAATATAATTAAATCCATTGATAAGAACTGGGAACAAATTAAAACAAGTGGTGCCGACTTTGCTATTTTAAATAAAAAGACTTCTTCAATATTTTTAATTAATTCCGCTTGTAGAAAAAACGAAGGCAGTTCATTGAACGCTCTCTCCTCTGCACTTTTAAGTGGAATAGAAGAAATTGAAACAATTTCAAAAGAAATAAAAAGCTATTTTGATCGTGAAGCTCATGAGCTTAGACTTACTGGGAAAGTGGATGGAATTAAAACATACATTAATATCCTCACAACTCAAAAAAACTATTGTATTTATGATTTTGTCCTTATTTCTAAAACTCAAAAAAAACTCGATCTGGATTATAAATATTTTAATTCATTTCTTAGTAAGGTGAGTATTGAATGATTGATTTTGTTATTTTACGGGCACAAAACAGAATCAAGTCTCTCCAAAAATTCTTTATATTTGTTGGGGAAATCTTTGAACTTTTTATTGAAGTTATTAAGGGAACCTTTACTCGCCCATTTTATTTTTCAAGATTAATGGAACAAATCAATCAAATTGGATATGGTTCAACTTCAATAACTATAGTCATAGGTCTAACCATGGGCCTAGTTATGACTTTAAACTTTGGTTATGGCCTCACTAAATTTGGTGGAACTCTCTATGTACCTGCGGTTGTTTCTTTATCTTTGGCCCGCGAAATGGCTCCTTTATTTACATCTCTACTGGTCGCTGGACGTGTTGGTTCCGGTATTGCTGCTGAGATTGGGGCCATGAACGTAACTCAACAGATTGATGCTATTCGGGCCCTTGGAACCTCTCCTATTCGAGTACTAGTGGTTCCTCGTTTTTGGTCACTTGTAATATCTCTGCCTCTTTTGTCTTCACTTTCTTTTGCAGTAGGAATTCTAGGTGGAATGATTGTTTGTAGAAACGAATTTGATATTCCAAATGGATATTATTTTTATAAAGTTTTTTCAACAGTGAAATTTCATGACTATGCTTCAGGGCTTTTTAAATCAGCAATTTTTGGAGGCATCATTACAATTTTTGCTTCCTACAAAGGCCTTCATACCAAGGATGGTACTAAAGGTGTTGGTATCTCTACAACATGGGTTGTTGTTACTGCTTCTATTTTAATCTTGGTTACCGATTTTTTTATAAGTAAAATCTTCCTTTTAATTTGGAGTTAAATTGAGCAGTACTATTTTAGAAATAAACAATGTTCAAAAAAGCTTCGGAAAAAACCATATCCATCAAGGTGTAAGTTTTCACTTAAACAAGGGAGAAAGTCTAGGGTTACTCGGAGGATCAGGAACAGGGAAATCTGTTTTACTTCGATCAATTATCGGACTTGAGCGTATTGATCAAGGTGAAATTAAATTTGAAAACAAAAGAATTGATAATTTATCTGAAGATGAATTAAGAACAATTAGAACAAAAGTTTCTTATTCATTTCAAAGTGGTGCCCTGTTTGATTCAATTAACGTTTTTGAAAATATTGCTTATCCTTTATTTGAACATACCAAACTAAGCTACCGTGAAGTTCAAAATAAAGTTTCTGAAATGCTCCAGCTTATAGATCTTCCAGGAAAAGAGAGCTTACTTCCTTCAGACCTATCGGGTGGTATGCAAAAAAGAGTTGGAATGGCACGCTCAATGATTTTAAACCCGGACATTGTGCTTTACGATGAACCAACTGCAGGTCTTGATCCTGCTAATACTTTAAACGTAGTGGCCCTGATGGGAAAATTAAAAGACAAAGGGCTTTCTTCAATTTTTGTAACTCATGATATCCCATCTGCAATTATGCTCTGTGATCGTATTCTCGTTTTATTTGAAGGTAAAATAATATTTAACGATACTCCATATAAATTTCAAAACTCAACTGACCCTAGAGTTCAAAAATTTATTTCCAATCGAGGAAACAATGTATAAGCCATCTGACAAAAAAAATTACTTAATATCTGGTATTTTTATAACGATACTCATAGCAATTTCATCTGTTACTATTTTCATGCTAAACAAAGAAAATCCTCTTTTCTCAAGCAAAATAATTTTAAAAACTGAAGTTAAAAATGCTCAGAATTTGAAAATTGGTGCTGCAATACAATTAAAGGGTATTAAAATTGGAAGCGTATCAAGCATTGATTTTAAAAATCTTGATACTCTCGTTATTTCAATAGGTGTTATCACTGAATATGCTCAATGGATAAAAAAAGATTCCTACATTGCATTTAAGACACAAGGTGTGCTTGGTGATAAATTTTTAGAAATACTCGGTGGAAGTGAAAATAGCCCAAGTGCCAACGAAGGAGACCTACTTCGTGCAGAAGAAAGTTCTCAATTCGAACATATTATTACAAAAAGTGAGGACCTCATGGTCGCAGCATCAAGTATCTTAACTAAATTTGATAATATGATTTCCAAAGTAGAACCAAATCGACTAGAACAAGTTCTAAAAAACCTCGAAAATCTAAGCTATAACACAAATAAATTGATGTCTTCAATAAATGATAAAAACCTAAGCACATCAATACTAAACTTAAAAAACTCATCTGAATCAATGTCGCGAATCACAAAACAAATTGAAGAAGGGCCTGGTTCTCTCCATGCGCTTATTTATGATCAAGGGCTTCATGAAGACCTACGATCTCTAATGGGTGGAGCAAATCGAAATAAGGTTTTAAAGTACTTTATTCGAGAATCAATAAAAAAAGAAGACTAGAGTTTAAAATCGCGACAAGGATTGCTTTTTTTAGATAACGCACTATTTTTTCGATACATACGATCATATAAAATGCGTTCTTTTTCAGCTATTTCTTCTGCAAGCACCTCTGTTCCCTTTAACTTTTTAGAAACTTTTTTCATATCCTCAATGCCTTTACACATTGGTGAGTTGTTAGAACACAAT
This sequence comes from uncultured Bacteriovorax sp., assembly GCA_964583925.1. Lineage (GTDB taxonomy): Bacteria > Bdellovibrionota > Bacteriovoracia > Bacteriovoracales > Bacteriovoracaceae > Bacteriovorax. The sequence goes on along the minus strand of CAZOXW010000014.1, from coordinate 4,842 downwards.
TCATTTTTTTTAGCAATTAAAGCTTCATAGATACTAATCATTTTAGAATTTGGTTTGGGCATGTTTTTTTCTCGCACAAGATGTATTCTAAAATCATTTCCAAGTATATCTAGATAACTATATGCCATTCTATTTATGACTCCTTTTGGCGATTCAAAAGAAATGGATACTTTATTCCCAAGCATTTTCTTTAAATTTAAATAATCACGGATTACATCATCCTGCATATTTTTATATTTTAATAATAGTTCTCGAAGCTCCTTTAACTCAGAAAGACTCGAGTCAAAGAGCCAATCAATTACTCCTTCATTATTTTTAATAAAGTTTTCGAGCCTTAAAATTTCACTCATCATCCGATTAAATTGTATATTGCGATCACAATATTTCACCTGATCAAAAGATCCTATTAGCTCTTGTAAATTTTCTGCACGCCCTTTTGTATCCGCATTTGAACGAACAAATTGATTGAGGACCTTTGAAATTTTTTGATAAATATCTTTGCCTGTGTTTGTCGAAATCATTGGCATGCTTCGCTCACTATCTGCATCTACTCTTGCCTTTAAATAAGCATCTTCTAAGTTTTCGGAGGTCGAGAAGTTTTTAAAAAAAAGCGTCGAAAAGGCCGAAGAGCTTTTATAACTAAATAAATCAGGACTCGTTGCTGAAATAATACAGGCATGGCCGTCATTTAAATTTTGAGTGTTACCAGAAAAGCAACCTAAATCTAAAATTCCCAGCTTAATATTTTTTGCCTTTGCAACTTCCATCAATTTTTTTAATCCATCCATTGAATAGAGATCGTAATGAGATGACTTATTGCTTGCAACGGTTGCAATCTGATGAGTCTTTTCACTTCCGTACTGAGGGGCACCATGAGTATCTATTGAAATTAAAATTTGATCTCCAGGTTTAATTATTCCCTTCTCAATTTTTGAAATATAAGATGTGATTGCTGAATCAATATTTGAATTTGTGAAATTCTTATTTCCTTGTTTGGGATAAAATAATTTTAATTTTGCTTCAGTATCTCGATGTCCTCCATTAAAGGCCAGATTCACTTCTTTAAACTTTGTTCTATTAACATAAGGGCTTAATGCGACGACCCCTGAATCAAAAATTGTTGATGTTTTTTTCTGGTCTTCTGCTCCTGCCCCAAAAATAGAAATGTATTTATCAGAAGAAAAAGTGTTACTTGAAAAAGTTAAAAGAAGAATAAAAATTAAAGGCATTTCTTCTCCTCTTCTAAAACAAGTGAACTCGCGCCAAAACCTAAGCGATTTACAAATAAAATTCTCTCAACCTCTTTTATTTGCTCTATCTGGTTTTTATAATTATCCCATTTTTTTTCTATGGCTATCTTCATTGAAACTGTCTGATCAATAAAGGGGGCAATTTTAGGCAACTCTGAATCTTTTATTGATAGATGATACTCACTTTTAGTTTCTTTATTTAATAATACATAAAATCCGGCTTCTTCTCTTTTTATGTCACCTCTGACGCTATAAATGCCACAGCGACTTTCAAGTGCATGCACTGAACTCATCATAAAAATAATCAATATTAATTTCATTTTAACTCAATTGAAGAAAGCCTTTCTTCTTCATTTTCTCTATCAGTGTTGTTCGATTCATGGCCAAAAGCTTAGATGCTTGATTTTTATTTCCGCCAGTAAAATCTAGTGCCTGATTAATTAAAGAATCTTCAATATCAGAAAGAAGCTGTTTTAAATCAACACCGTCCTCTGGTAAAGTGATTAGAGACTTATATGACTGAACTGTAGGTCTTGATGTTTGGATAAATTTTTGAGGAAGATCCACAAGCTTTATTTGGCTTCCACCTTTTAAAATAACTAAACGTTCAATAAGATTTTCAAGCTCTCGAACATTGCCTGGCCACTCGTAATTAATTAAAGTTTCTAATGCTTCATTATCAAACTCTAAACCGTTTCGGCCGTCTGCTGATACAAATTTTGATAAGAAATATGATATTAATAACGGTATGTCTTCTTTTCTCTCTGAAAGTGCTGGAATCTTAATCGGAATAACATTTAATCGATAATATAAATCTTCTCTAAAATTTCCAGCAGAAACTGCATCTTCTAAATTTCTATGTGTTGCTGTAATTATTCGAACATCAACATCGGTTGTCTCTGTACTTCCAACCCGTTCAATAACCCTATTTTGAAGCACACGTAAAATTTTCACCTGAAGAAGCAGAGGCATATCCCCGATTTCATCAAGAAAAATTGTTCCTCTGTGTGCCAATTCAAATCTACCTTTTCGTGAAGATATTGCACCAGTGAAAGACCCTTTCTCATGGCCAAAGAGCTCACTTTCTAAAAGCTCGCTTGGAATCGCACCACAATTAACAGATACCATGTTATGTGATCTACGATTCGATAGATGGTGAAGTGCATTTGCCACCAATTCTTTTCCAGTTCCTGATGGCCCTGAAACAAAAACAGTAGAATCTGAAGCTGCAACTTTTTTTATTCGTTCGAATACCAACTTCATCGCCTTAGAACGACCAACCATTGAACAAAAAATATCATCTTCAGTTGGTGCTTCAATTTTATATTTCATTACTTGTTCTTTCGATATATTTCCAGCATCAACTTCTACAGATTTACCATCTAAGTTTGCTCTAAAAAAATTCGCATTCACATTTAACTTTATCGTTAGTGCCTTTATAACTAAATCTGAAAGGACGTCGATCTCAAATGGCTTTGTTAAATAATGAAATACACCCTTTTTGGTTGCATTAATTGCAGTTTCAATTGAAGCAAATCCAGTCATAACGATTGGAACAAATTGATGACCACGCTCCTTTAAAAGGTCTATTAACAAAAGGCCATCTGATCCAATGAGATCAAAACTAATATCAGTGATTAAAATAAATGGTACTTGATTAACAACAGTTTCATTTTTGATCTTACGATCTAATTCAAGCAAGCATTCGCTCGGTGAGATATAATGGTGAACACTTAGAGATAATTTTTTTTCAAGATATTTTTTTAGAGTCGTCCCTAGAACTCTATCATCTTCAACTATAAAAATTTCTGGCATCTTCATTTCTACGCTCTTTTCTTTAGTCGATTTTTCTTCCTCGAATGTTTGATGTAAAAATTGAAAATCGTTCACTTTTTAAGTCCTTTTAAAAATATTGAAACTTGAAGCTCTAGTAATTTAGTCATCCAATTGACTCATTATAAAAATGCTAGCAATGAAATGGTTTCTGTGTCAATTTTTGGACAGTCTATGCTGAAACTAGGCAGTAATTTCCGACGTTAAGGTTCAACTACTAACTAATTAAAAATGTGTGATAAGGTTGCTGTAATTTGATCAGGCCCCCCCATCACTAAATAAAATACAATGGATGTAAGACAAAATAAGACTATTCCGCCCCAGATGTAGGCAACTTCTCGGTAGGCCTTAAGCCAATACAAATACGCAAAATGAATTCCCATCATTGAAATAGGGACTGCCCAAAATGGAGTGTATTTTAAAATAAAAAATAGAATATCTTGAAGATGCATTGTCTTATTATAAACATTTAAGTTTCTTTTGTAACCAACTTCCAAATTTAAAGATGATATAAGTATTAAAGACCGTTAGTGGTAAAAACCAAAGTATATGTGACAAATAATAGTTTCTGGGTAAACCAAGTAATTTTATAATGGGCTCCCATAGATAGCCATCCATAGATCCAAAAAATGTATTAGTTAAATACCTCTCTAAAAAAATAATAGGAACATTAACTAAAATCAACGGCAAATTAGCAAGTCCATCAGCCGGAGCTTTAAAAACTAATACATATGCTCCAATTGAGAATAATAGATAGGTTCCAGTTAAAATTATTGCAAAATTATTTTTCATCATAAAATCACGACATAAAAAAAACCCCTCAATATGCGAGGGGTTTTTTATTCTAAGAATTATTATAGTAGCAATTTTAGAAATTAGATTTTAATTCTTCAAGTCTATCTAGTTTTTCCCAAGGGAAAATATCACGGCCGAAGTGTCCATAAGCTGCAGATTGAGAATAAATTGGTTTTAATAAATCTAATCGTTCAATAATTGCTCGTGGGCGCATATCAAACATGTTGTTAACTACAGTAGTTAACTTTTTATGATCAACTTTTTCTGTTCCAAACGTTTCAATTAAAAATGAAACAGGCTCTGCAACCCCAATTGCATAAGCAACTTGAACTAAAGCACGTTCAGCAAGTCCAGCAGCGACAACATGCTTTGCTACATGTCTTGCAGCATAAGCGGCAGAACGATCAACTTTTGAAGGGTCTTTACCAGAGAAAGCTCCACCACCATGAGCACCATGCCCACCGTATGTATCAACAATTATTTTTCTTCCAGTTAGGCCACAGTCTCCCATTGGCCCACCGATAACAAATCGACCAGTTGGATTAATATAAATTTTGGTTTTATTATCGATAAAATGGGCAGGAACAACTTTATTTATAACTAATTCACGAACACCTTCTTGAATTTCTTTTAAGCTCATCTCTTCTGCATGTTGAGTTGAAACAACGATTGCGTCTAAACGCTTAACTTTCCCATTTTCATATTGAGCTGAAACTTGAGTCTTACCATCAGCTCGAAGAAGGGGTAGTGTTCCATTTTTACGAACTTCAGAAAGTTTTTTTGCAAGCTGGTGTGAAAGATCAATCGTTAAAGGCATAAAATTTGCTGTTTCATTAATGGCATAACCAAACATTAAACCTTGATCACCGGCGCCTTGCTCTTTAAATGTTCCTTCGCCTTCATTTACACCTTGAGCAATATCTGGAGATTGCTTATCAAGGGCAATCATTACGCCGCAAGTATT
>CAZOXW010000013.1:0-64476 GCA_964583925.1 uncultured Bacteriovorax sp. | reverse complement strand
CTAAAATTATCACTGGCCAAGGGCGATGCAACAAAAGATGTGGGTAATTGTAAGTGAACGCAGGGCCGGATAATCAGAACATTTGGTGAAAGCTATTTAAAGAAGATTTTCCAATGGGAAACTATTTTTTTTGTTACGTTACTGACGGATTAACTTTTATAGTTGGAGATAAAGGAGAAGAAGTTTTAAATTTCAGACAATGGTATAAAAAAAATAATTTAACTTCCGCAATTATAGAAGTTGAGAGTTGGGAAGTTATCGCACGTTTAGTGCAGTCAGGATTAGGTGTGGGATTATTGCCTGATTATATATTAAGAAATTCACAAAACAAAAACATGTACGAGATTAAAAGTGACTTAGTACTACCTAGCTTTGAATTAAAATTATTTTTTAGAAGTGCCAAAACTTTGCCAAGAAATTGCAAAATTTTTCAAGATTTTTTATTAAATTAAAACTCGAGTGAGTCACGCCGCCGCTGACACACTCTGATTTTTATGGCCCTGCCAATATTTTTAGGCTCATCAGTTTAGATTAACTATTTAATTGCCCATTAGAAAACGTAAAACTTATGTCTTAGTTAAAATTGCGACTAATATTTATTGAAGCGATAGTCGATATATTGACCATGCTGATTATTTCTAAAAAAAGGAGAGAGGAGATGAATTCTAAATTATGCCTAACATTTTTAATTCTTGGTCTTATGGCCTCATGTAAGAATGCTGAAAAATCAAAAGAAGGTGAAGTTAGCGCAGGAGGAATTAGCACTCTTGAAAGTGAAGTTCGATATAGTTTTGGCTACAAATCCAATCCAATTGATCCCAAAGATGATCTGTTGGGATTACGAAGAAATAAGCAAATTTTTAATGGATGGATTTTAAAAGAAAAAGCATTTATTCAAAATACTGGTATGAAGAATTTAGTTTTACAAGAAGAAGAAATTGTAAAAGAAACTCCCTACAGGGGGTTTTTATTTGATCTTAATTGGGAATTGACAGATGATTTTATTGTTGAACGATCAAAAAAGAACACCGTGCTTGAATTATTCACTTCTAATTTTAGTCAGCTTAAGTCGATATGCCTTGTTCACGGCGCCAATCTTTCAGATCGATTTGTTAGCTTCAAGTCGTTGGTAAATGTGCCTCTGGCCTTTAATGGAGAGATTTTAGTAGGTACGGGTGACTCATTTAATGGAGATGGTATTATTTATAATTCTAGTGATAGTAGTGGAGATATTAGTCACATTAAATATTCGATCGCTTACATGACCTCATTTAAAGAAGACAAGCCTGGTTTTGCAAGACCTAGAAAGCTAATAGTAGACACTAAAGTCGATAGCTATAGAAAAGAATGGTATTCACGACAGATGCCAAATAATTTTGGTACCAATAAAGATCTTGGGATGATTGGTACCGTTGGTGCACCTCTGGTTGCTGTTAAAATGGCATGTCCAGATGCTCCAGTAAAAGTTAAAGATCGTGTCGATAATTATGGTAAGGCACTCATTAATTCAAAAACAGGAAATCAGTTTAAACAGGTTGATTTCTCAAAACCATGCAAGCTTGTTGACTTTAAATTTATTAAGTCAGGTGCAGAGACCACAATGACTAAAGACTCATCAGGAAGAATAAGTGTTGTTAGAAGTTATGATAGAAGAGATAATGAGATTAAAGCATTTTGTCATGGAAATTAATTTTTTAGGGGGCCTTTAATGATTAAGCTTAAAGGTCTCCAGACTTCATGAAAATACTATCATTATTAGGGCTTACAATTTTTCTTTTACTCTTTGTCGTGAAAGCTTTTTTTTATGCAGGAAAAATTTATGATCCTAAAGTTAAAGGCTTAAGCGAACTTAAGTTAACAGATAAGAAAAAAGCTTATGATCAATTAGAAGAGTACTACCTTAAAAAAGATCAAATTCAAAATAACAAATTAGAAAAAATCGAATCAGTGAATGATCATGAGAATAGAAATCTCATTGATGAAAATTTAAATAATCATTTTGATGAAGAAAAAATTGAATATGAAAAACTAGGGCCCATGGAATTCCGTGATGAGAGCGGTCAAATTATTTAGGATTAATTATGAATAAAAAAAAATTAAATCGAAGAAAAATCTACTTTATTAATAAGAAGTTTCAACTCACTTTCATTTTATATACTTTGATCCCGAGTATCTTATCTCTCTTGGTGATGTATGCAGTGATTGATTTTTATTTTGCGGAATTAATTTCTAATGGAAAAGAAGTAGGCTTAACTTCTAATCACCCATACTTTAGGCTTATAAGCGATCAAATGTCCTTAATGAATAAAGGTTTTATCGGGTTAGTCTTTTTTAACATTATTTTCTTTTTTCTTTGGGGGGCGATTGTTTCGCATAAAATTGCAGGACCTCTATATCGTCTATGCATGCATTTTGAACAAATCGCCAAGACAAAAAAGTGGGAAAAACTTTCATTTCGACCTAACGATTTCTTTCAGGAAATTCCGGCCGTTGTAAATAAGGTAAAAGATTCAATGGAGAAAGCAAAGGAAGAGTAGCTATTTATAAATCAATCCCGGCCATTTCTTCAATTTCGCTGATCGGAGCACGGTACTTTTCCCAGATTTCTGTTTCAGGGATCGCCTTAAGTTCTCTTGATTTTTTTATTTCATTATCAGTTGTGCAGCCATTTTTAAAATCAGGTTTTGAACCATCTTTTAATCGATTAGGCATGATAACGGAAATAGAAGGCGTCAGATGCTTTATATCATCAATATTTTGATTTTGATCAAGAATATAAATAACTTTAAATGCTTTTGATGGAACGGCGATATCTTTATTGGGCCCAATTTTTCCAAAATCTTCATCAAAGATTGAGCCAGCAATAACGTACACTTTTTTATTTTGAACTCTCACTAGTTCTCTAGTGTGTGATTCAAGATTTTCCCAGATTGTTCTATTTAAATAAGCAGTCTGAGGAACCATGTTACTCATAAAAAAAGTTGTACTATTTGTATCGTAGCTAGTTGTTCTATCCGCAGAGGGGATTTGATGACCTCGATCAAAGCATGATCCCTTATATTCATTTTCATTAACGGCGATATATTTATTATCATGTGATTTTAGATAGGCATTTAAGTCTGAGTCTTGCTGAAAATTATTAGATCGACCAGAATTTCCCATGCTTTCTTTTTCAAGTTTCCACATGACCCAATTTGGAACTCTTCTATATTTATTATATGAAACAATATATTCTTCGCGCGAGATGATAATTTCAGATTCTTTTGATTCAGGAATTTTAATAAATAAATTGGGATTATTATTTATCGGAGTAGGGCCAATAACGGCCTCGATTTTAGCCTCTGCATTTAGGCAGAAAAATAATAAAACAAATCGAGATAAATTCATTTTAACTACTCTCTTTAATAGTATCCTTCATGGAATAAATTCATTATACTCTAGCTTTATTAAAACAGATTGCAAAATAAGATTTAAGTTAAGATTTTGTTAGGAAAACCTAGAGGGTTGGTCGGGTAAAATGAAAGTTAAAAATCTATTAATTATCACTTTATTTTCGTTATTTATTAGTTTTGTTACTCGCGCAGAAATTAAACCTGTGATTAGTGATGAATATTTTTCAAATGTAGTTAGCTTGTTTAAAAAATCTGGCCATGGTGATTTTGTCCATTTCTTAGGAACTGAATTACCAGTAATTCATTCGCAAATTTTATTAGATTCAAATGATTCATTTTTAACGAAGCTCTGGGGGCGGTCTCACAATTTTGATAGTGGGGCAAAAGAAATAATTTTAGATTACTCTTTAATTGAAAACATACAGAGCAAGTTTGGAATAAAAAACGACAATAAAATTGTTCATGCTGGTATTATGCATACGTATGGATATCTTTTTTCAACTCTCAACACACCTTATGGCTTTAAACGGAAGAGATATTTAAATGGCACCCTTGATAATGCTTTTGGCTTAGAAAATATTTTAAATCCAGCACCTAAAAGTGGTACTCTATTTTCAAATTTAAGTTATTTTTGCGGCAAAATAGCGTTTTCAAATGCAGAATTTGTAATGTCTCTCGACAAGCTTAAAAATATAGATCCGAAAATAAAAAATTTTGACTTCAAAAATCTAAAAATAGTTTCACTCCATGAAGAAGTCACTTCTGATAAGATAAATTTCCCTTATGTCTTATCTACTTATTTTGTGAAGTTTCAGTCTCTTGATCTAGAGGATAAAAATACACACCTTTTAATTTATAAAGTAACTAATCAAAAAACGAATAAGGAAGAACTCATAACTGCCTTTCCTATAAATCAACAGTCTTACCTAAAATCAATAGATTCAAATCTTCTTGGAGAAGATCGGCCAATACTTGTACGTTATAATGCTTTTATCGGGGAAAATAACGCAACAAGGCTAAGTGGTAAGCGCTGGATTTCAGGATTATAAGTAAAATTATTATTGCACTATTTTTTCATATTGAGTTGTAAAGAGAAGCGTTTGGGTCTAAACTCCGTCGCAGTTATGAAAACGGCATTATTAAATACATTGATTATATCTTTTCTTTCCATTTCTAATTTAATGGCAGTTGTTCCTGATATAGGCCTTAAATTCCCAAATAATAGAAATAAAAATACTCAAAAAGCAGTTACTGAAAATGATTTAAAAGAAATCAGCGAACGAATTAGAAAGGTTTATTCTGAATTAATTTCAAAACATTACAATGCAAAATTGGTTTTCAATATTGATTGGGCAAATGATGAAATGAGTGCGTTTGCGACTCGAACTGCAAATAGTGAGTACATGATAAATGTTTATGGGGGGATGGCCCGAGCCCCAGGCATGACCAAAGATGCAATGGCCTTAGTGCTTTGTCACGAGCTTGGCCATCATATCGGTGGAGCTCCAAAGACAACGTTATATGAAGGTTGGCCATCTGCCGAAGGGCAAGCTGATTATTTTGCAGCCTCGAAATGTATGAAAAGATACTACACGGATTTAATGCACGAAGAAGTGGATATAAACTCAAACATTCCTGAAAAAATAATTGCTGATTGTAATCGAGTTTATAAAAATTTTAACGATTTAAAAATTTGTGTCAGAACAATGATTGCAAGCTTAGAATTTGGGCAGTTCTTGAATAATTTAAAATCTACAAAATTTCCAGTGAAGCTTGAAACACCTGATTCAAAAATTGTTAAAGGAACAAATATTAACGATTACCCACGTGCTCAATGCCGATTCGATACATTATATTCAGGGGCACTCTGTCCTATATCTTCTGATGTCGTGACATCTAATCTAGATTCTGGTCAAGGGCAGTGTATGGACACCGACAAGCCGGGATATCGACCACGGTGTTGGTTTTACAAATAATAAAGAGGATTTAATTTTATGTCTGATCTAACTTCTGTCTTAGAGGCAGTTTCTCTTGTTAAGTCTAATGATTCAATATTTATTCACTCGGGTGTATCTACGCCTCAGCAATTAATCAAGGCCCTTCTTCTTAGAGCAGGTGAATTAAAAAATGTAAAAATTTATCAGATTCACACCGAGGGAGATGCTTCGTACGCCAAAGAAGAGTTTAAGGATAGTTTTATTCCTCATAATTTCTTTAACGGTCAAAATATGCGTAAGGCCGCATATAATCTTCAAGGGAATTATATTCCAATTTTCTTAAGTGAAATTCCAAATTTATTTTACTCGAAAATGGTTGATTTAGACGTTGCTCTTATTCAAGTATCTCCACCGGATAAGCACGGTTTTTGCTCACTTGGGCCTTCTGTCGACATTTCGATTGCTGCTGTAAGAACTGCTAAAACGATAATTGCTCAAATAAATCCAAACATGCCAAGGGTTTTTGGTGATGGACAAATTCATATTTCAAAATTAACAAAAACGATTGAAGTAAATGAGCCAATTCATGAAGTGCCTGAGTGTATTTTAAGTGATGTGGAAAAAAAGATTGGTGAAAATATTGCAGGTCTTGTCTCCGATCGCGCATGTCTACAAATGGGGATTGGAGCAATTCCAAATGCAACCTTGGCCTGCTTAACAAATCATAAAGATTTAGGCATACATACAGAGATGTTTTCTGATGGGGTTATCGATCTTTACAAACGAGGAGTTATTACTGGGGCCTACAAAAAGAAGCATCCAGGAAAAATCGTTTCAAGCTTTGTAATAGGTTCTAAAAAAATTTATGATTTTATTGATGATAATCCATCTGTTCTACTTTTAGATTGTGCTTACACAAATAATACTCATGTGATTAGACAAAATTCTAACGTGACAGCAATTAATTCGGCCATTGAAGTTGATTTAACAGGGCAGGTCTGTGCTGATTCGATTGGGTCAAGAGTTTACTCTGGAGTTGGCGGGCAAATGGATTTTATTCGTGGAGCCAGTCTTTCTGAGGGAGGAAAGCCGATTATTGCGCTTCCATCAGAAACAATAAGTGGACAATCTAAAATTGTCTCTACTCTAAAAATGGGGGCAGGTGTCGTTACAACTCGTGCTCATGTGCGCTTTATTGTAACTGAGCATGGAGTTGCTGATCTTTACGGTAAGACCATTGCAGAGAGAGTTCGTGCCCTTATAAAAATATCAGCTCCGGCCCATCGTGAAAGTCTTGAAAAAGAGGCATTTGAAATTTTAAAACTTCATTAAAAGTAAAAGACGAGTTATACTTTTTTAAAAAAATCCCAAGGAGAATTTGGTGGAATTTTTAAAAACAGTGATGGACTATCTTTTAAATTTTGAAGCTCATTTAGATTTTTTAGTCTCAAACTATAATTCGTTAACTTATCTGGTTTTATTTTTAATTATTTTTGTAGAAACTGGCTTTATCGTTATGCCATTTCTTCCCGGTGATTCGCTTTTATTTGCCATCGGAGCAATATCGGCAAGAGGGTCGCTTGATATAAAATTAATCATTGTTTTACTAACTCTTGCTGCCTTCATTGGCGATACAATTAATTATTCTATTGGTAAGTTTTTTGGGAAAAAATTTTTTGATCGAGAGGATAGTTTTTGGTTTAAGAAGGCCAATCTTGTGCGTGCGCAAAACTTCTATGAGAAATATGGCGCAAAAACTATTATCATCGCGAGGTTTGTGCCAATAGTGCGCAGTTTTGCACCTTTTGTCGCAGGTATTGGAGAGATGAATTATAGGCGCTTTATGTTTTTTAATTTTTTCGGCGGCTTGTTTTGGGTTGTGTCATTTACTACCTTGGGGCATTTCTTTGGAAATTTACCTTACATTCAGAAAAATTTTAAAATGGTCATCGTTGCCATTATTATTATCTCAACACTCCCTGGAATTATTGAAATCATACGCGAAAGACGCAAACTTAGGGCCTAGCTTTTAAGTTAGTGACAAAGTGACACTAATTATCTGTTTAGATTCTAAACTTTCTTACTTTATTCTTCTCTTTGTTGCCTCTAGAGAAAATAAAAGTTAATTTAATTAAATAGTTAAACTTTATAGGGAGATTTTATGAAATTCTTATTTCCATTAGTTCTCAGTGCCTTGGTATTAGTTGGCTGCAATAAACTTGAAGGTCAATTAAATGTAACAACTGACTTAAAATTAAAAAGCTCAAAAGGGGAAACTCAATTGATTAATGTTGGTACATACACTGCTGATTTGGATAAAAAATCGTTGAGTAAAAAAATTGTTCTTCGTTTAAATAATGATAAAGATTTTAAATTTGAATTTAAAATTCCTGAAAACGCAAAAATTCCATCGAATGGTGCCTTTGTTTTTAAGTCTTCTGAAGTTGGGCAAAATGTTGATCTTCATGGAAACGTAAATACTAAAGTAACTGATTCTCCAATGAGAGATGAATTTAAGTCATGTACTTATCAAGATACTTATACTGTTTGTTCACCAACAGGTCCAGGTGGTCAAACTGTTTGTCAAACTCATACAAGAACAGTTTATGGATCTCAATGGGTAAGATATTACGATCGTGAAATTGATCAAAATGTAACGATTAATCTTATTCCTGTTGGAGCGACAGAATCTTCTGCAGAATTTTCAGGACGCTTTCTTGGAGTACAAAGAATTACAGTTAGCGAAACAGCTTGCCGATAGTTTAATTATAAGGCCCCTTCAGATTTTTTGAAGGGGCTTTTTCACTCTGCCCAACTTGGTTTTTTTCCAACACTTTTTATACTTATCATTTTCTCTTCGATCTTATCTATAATTTCTTCATCGACAAGATACTGGTTTAATTCCTCAATCACTTCTTCAAGGTCTGTGGGTAAAATGACAGAACTAATAAAGAAGGTTAAATTAAAATCGTTAGACGTAGCTTGAATTGTAAGGGAGTAGGGGGAAATTTCATTTTTCTTTAAAGCAATTTCTGATTTATGAGAGAGTTTCAAATAGCGATTGTGATAGATAAAGTCTTTTTCAATAACAAGAGTAAAATCATAAGATATATTATTGTGATCGAGTTTAAAGTTTAACATATCATATTCTTTTTTCTGGTTTAATAATTTCTATTATAATTTATCATATAAAGAAATAGATTAAAGTTATAAATAAAAGAGGGAATATGGAAGAAAATTTTTGGCGTAGATGTAGTTCTTGTAAAAAAGAAATCGGTTTTGGTCGAACCTATCAAGAGTGTGAGGTTACAAGTTGCAGAAAGCATGCTTTTTGTTCGGTGAATTGTTGGAATCTTCATAATGAAGTTATGAATCACAAAAGCGCAGGTGCAATTGAAAGTATTGCTCCATTTAAAAAGGAAAATGAATTATCTTCACCTTTATCTTCACTTTCACCAAAAACTTCAAGTACGAGTACCTCAGAAGAAGAAATTTTAATTGTCGCCTCTAAGCTTAAGCAATATATAAAGAGTAAGCATGACCTAAGCACTTCGGCAGATGTTCTAGATATTTTATCTTCACTTGTTAGAAACCTTACCGATTCTGCTTGTCATAAGGCAAAAATGAGTGGAAGAAAGACTGTTATGAGTAGAGATTTTTAGATTACCATGAAATCATTTTTTAACATTCATGAGAGCGAGATACTAACTTATTTAAAAGAAGTTTCATTGAGTTTTGATTTTTTTAATGAATCGCCTCTATCTTTTTTTGAGTCAGAGCTAAATCCTAAACAACTTGAAGGTGCAGTGACATTGTTTGCTGGAAGCTTTAATCCTTTGCATCTAGGGCATATCGAATGCATAAAAATGTGCCCTGAAAACAACATTGTCTTGGTTTTAGATCGAAATCCCCATAAAGAAAAACGTAACGTTGATTATTATTTTGAATTAAAAAATATTTTAGAACAGACTCGCGAACAAAATATTTGGATTTATCCAGGTTTTTGGATTGAAGATCGCTTAAATCCTACATCTGAATGGATTGGGAGATTGAAATTTAGTACAATTAATCTGCTTATGGGAGATGATTCTTTTGTCGGCCTTTCAAAATGGAAAAATCCTGAAGTAATCTTAAATGCAGTAAAAAAAATCTATGTTGTTTCAAGAAATTATTCATTAAAAGAATTAGAGGATATGAGGCAAAACTATCTTCGAACTAATCCTAATGTTGAAATATTATTTTTAGGTGCTCATAAGTATTCAGAACTTTCATCAAGTAAACTTAGAAAATAGTTAAAAAAAAGGCTCCCGAAGGAGCCTTTTTAGTGTAGATATCTTAAGATTTAACTTTCCAATAATACTCTGTAACGAACTGACCAGTATACTCAAAAGGAATATCGCTTGGAAGTGGAAGGTCGACAACTTTTGCTGTCTTACCATCAACTGTATAACTAGCAGGAATAGAAGGTAGTCTTGGAGTAGCTTGAGCTTGTAAATAGTTTTGAGAACCAAAGCCTTTTTCAGTAAGAGTGATAACGTCTCCCTTATTGATTAAAAGACCTGCAACATTTACTTTTTTCCCGTTAACTAAAACATGTCCGTGAGAAACCATTTGGTTAGCGGCTAACATTGATGGTGCCCAGTTAAGTCTAAAGATAACGTTAGCTAATCTTCTTTCAAGAGTAATAAGTAGTGTATCCATCCATGCTCTTGATTTATCTTTTTTAGCTTTTTTAACATAATTTACTAATTGAATTTCACGTAGACCGTAGTGATATCTTAATTTTTGCTTTTCTTTTAGACGAACAGCAAGGTCGGAAATTTTCTTTCTCTTGTTACCATGTTGTCCTGGACCGTATGGTCTTCTTTCAAGAGCTCCAGCTTTTCCTAAACCCGGAAGTTCAAGTCCTAAGCTTCTTTGAATTTTAAATTTACTTTTACCAGTAGTACTTCTAGCCATTTAAATACCCCTAAACTATTCAATATTAACAACTTCAACAAAAATTGGTTGTGGTTTTATAAAAATACGTTCGATATTGATACAAGGGGAAATGATAGATGTCAAACGATTATTGCAAATTAGGAGAGTAAGTGGCCCAAAATATACGCTTTGTACTTGGCAATAAGTGAAACTGTAACTTTTCCAGGTTTGCCATCTCCAATCAAGTTTAAATCGAGTTTGGTTACTGGAACAATCTCTCTGGTTGTGCTTGTAATAAAGCACTCATCTGCACTGTAGATATCCTCTATTCTTAGTTGGCATTCATGCACTGGAAAGCATTTCATTTCAATTATTGTACTTCGCGTAATTCCAGGAAGTACGCCGACATCCAGTGACGGGGTTAGGAGCGTGCCATTTTTTACTATCCAAATATTGCTCGTCGTACACTCTGTGACTGTTCCATCACTATTGACCATTAAGGCATCATAGAAAGAATGGGATACCGCGTCTTTGTAGGCCAGCATGTTAATTACATAATTTCCTGTCTTTGGAAGAGCCCCCCTGCTGGATGATTCTTTTAGGTAGGTTTTTAATTTAACTCCGTCTTCATACCACCAATTTGGATTTGGCCGTAATTCTTTCATATAGATAATCAAATTTTCATAAATGGCCAAATCGGGATCGAGGCCGAGGTCCCGATTTACTCCTCGAGTAAGAACAAGTCGAATGAAAGCATTTTCAAACTCACAATGATTAATTGTTTTTAACACTTCTTTTTTGATCTCTTCTTTTGATACTTTTGGAATAAAAAATATTTTTTCGGCCGATGAAAAGAGGCGATCTATATGCTTGTCGAGGCGAAGTGGTGATTTATTGAAAGTTCGAGTAACTTCATAGACAGAGTCTCCATAGAGAAAACCACGGTCTAATACTGAGATTGTGGCGGTTTTTTCGTCTTTAATTTCACCATTAATATTAATTACGAATTTAGTCATGATGTTAAGCTATAAAAAATTAAAAGCTTTGTCTTTAATTTATTGACTCATGACTTCATTAAAATAGATAATTTAAAAATGTTAAAGTACGCACTCCTTTTTCTATTCATTTCTCTATCTTTATTTGCTGATCAAGTTAGGGTTTATGATCCAGATGATTTGGCGATTTCTGCCAGCACAAATACGACTTATAGTTTATTTGTAGAGGAACCATCGGGAGATGCAACGAGTGAATCAGCCCCTGCGAAGGTCTATGTCCCAATGGAAAATGCAAGTGGAACGAATAAAAACTATTTCTATTTAAATGCCAATAGTGGAACCAAGAATATCTTTGGTTATGGGTCTGTAACTTCAACGTATTCAGGCTACAATATTTTATTTCCACTTTCGGTAAGTGTTTCTTCAACTGCAAAGTATATATATGCTGCTGTAAAAATGCCGTCGGCCAGTAATTATAAAGTTGTGGCAAGAACGGCAGTGACTTATCAAGATATTACAAACCAAGGGATTAACTTCAGCCTTTCTCCTCATAAAATTTGTGAGTCATCAACTTCTGAGACAACAAATTGTTCAAATTTTGATATTGATGGCACGATCACAGAAGCTACTAAATCTTTTTATATTTATTTTTTTCTTTCGGATAATTCTACGCTTGTAAATTCATCGATTACTGTCGCTAGTTATACAGGGGGGGTTTACTTTCAGGCATACATGTCTAATCGAATCTACTCTTATACTGATTTAGTAGTTACCTTGACAAGTTTAAGGCGAGGAGATGAGAGAGTCATTGGAGATTTTACAAATTCGGCTACGATGGAGGATTTTAAGAAGAGCATGATTTATGGACATACGGCCGTTGGCGCAGACACTTGTTCTAATTCAAATATCTCATCATGTGCAGGCAGCTTTTATTCAACACCAGAAGTGGCGACTCAATCTGGAAGCTTCACTCTTCCTAATTTAACCAATGGGGTTGAAGTAAGAGTTTCTGCCGTATTAATTGATAAGTATGGTTTTTCTACACATGTTTCAAATTCAAAAACAGCCACTCCGGCCGATATAGAGGAGCTTTTAAATAAGCAAAGTTGTTTTCTCTTAACAGCGGGATTTGGCGAAGAGCATTTTGTGATTGATTACTTTCGTGGATTTAGAGATCGGATACTCTTAAAGTCGGATATTGGAAAAGTTTTTGTTAAGTTTTATTATAAATTTGCGCCGAGTTTTGCGATCTCAATTTATAACAATGATTTTGTCAGGTTTCTCATAAGGCAAATTGCCTACGTTCTCTATGGTGTTTTCAATCATTTTTATTTGATTTTAATTGGTTTAACTACTGTCGGAATTTTTTATTCTTTAAGAAAAATTAAAAGTTAAAATTTTAAAAATTAAGCTATAATGCTTAAAGGTTTACTTTTATTTGGATAATCTGTTATGGCAAAAAATGCAGCAAAAAATTTGGTAGTTCTAATTATTGATGATGAACCAGATATATTAGAACTAATGGAAGAGGAATTTAAATATTGTGGCTATACAACTCTTTCGGCCATTTGTGGAAACGATGCAATTCGAATTTTATCAGATCAGCATGTGGATGTTGTTGTTTCGGATTATAAAATGCCAAATGGAAATGGGATGACTGTATTGTCTCACGTTAATAAAATGGCAAAGAAACCTTATTTTTACTTTGTGTCTGGGCAAGCAGATGTGAGTGTGGAAGATGCAATATCTGCAGGGGCCAGAAAATTTTTCTCTAAACCATTTGACCTAGATGAACTTATAAAAGAAGTCGAAAGTGACCTCATTTCTAATGGGCTACTTTCAACTCCTTAAGATCAAGAATTAAGCTTTAAAAATTTGTTCTAATTCACCGTCATTATAAAGTTCAGTAACGATATCGTTGCCACCAATTAATTTTCCTTTTACATAGAGTTGAGGATAAGTTGGCCAGTTAGAAAAATTTTTTACCCCTTCTCTGATATCCATGTCTGATAAAATATTAAAAGTTTTATATGAAACCGACATGCTGTTTAAGATTCTTACAACATTGGCAGAAAATCCGCATTGAGGCATATCAGATGTACCTTTCATGAACAAAAAAATCTCAGATGAATTAATAAGATCTTTTATCTGATCATTTAAAGGTAGATTTTTATTTGCACTATGTACGGCAGTGCCTTTTGTAACATTAAATCCTTGATTCATTATTTTTCTCCTTAGTAGTGCTCGTTAGAGTTGATTGTATTTCTCAATTGTCATTGTTTTTATTTTTATGGCATGGATTTCGTTTCGAAGAAGCTCGTTTAGTATGTCCATGATTCTTTGGTGCTGCTCAATAAGTGATTTTCCAATAAACTGGTCGCTAGCAACAACGAGATGAACATGGGCATGGGCCCCATTTGTGCCAGAAATTTCGATTTTGGCATCAGTAATTTCTTTTAAAATAAGTTCTTTGATTTTTTCAAATTGCATAAGCTCTTTCCTTATTCAATAGTGCTGCTTGGCGCAGATTATATTTCATGATGAATATTAGGTAATTTTGCGAGATTTTCCAACTAATAAATGGTTTAATTTCTTATTTTTTATTTGGCATAGGTGCAATAAAGTAATCAATATGGAAAATAATCTTGGTAAGTGGGCAGTAATTGATATCGAAACGACTGGTGCAGATCCAACTTATGATCAAGTCATCGATCTTGGCTTTTTAGAATTTGAAGGATTGAACTTGGTTCGAAAGTACTCTTCACTCGTCCAGTATACCGGAGAGCTGTCTGCGTTTATTGAAAAATTAACTGGCATTAATTCAAAGATGCTAAAAAATGCTCCTTCTTTTAATTTAGTTGAAAACGATTTGCAGGAGCTCTACTCTTATAAATTACTTGCTCACAATAGTGATTTTGAAAAACAGTTTTTGCAAAAATCATTCGATAAAATCGACGACGGAGAGAATGATACTGAATTTGTTGATAGTCTGTATCTTTTAGGTCTGCTTTTTCCTGAGTATGGAACGCTCAAACTGGAATTTTTTATCAAGGAGTGGGGGCTAAGAGAAAAAGAAGCACATCGTGGATTTGAAGACTCTATTGATCTTTTAAAAGTTATTTTAGTGGCCGTGCAATTAGTTCGACTTGATAAAGATTTCTATAGTCATTTAATGATGTCAATTGAAGAAAAGAAGATTGAAGATTTTTATCTATTGGAGTTTTTAAAGTTAGATGATTTTTCTCTAGATAAAATTGCAGAACAAATTGATTTTAATTTAAAAGAAAAGGTAAACGCCCTAAAGGAAAGTTTTCTTTTGGGAAGAAAAAATCTAGAAAGTGATTTTATCAAGCGATCTAAGCGATGTTCTATGGATTTTTCAGGGCAGAATATAAAAAATATTTTTGAAAATGAAGAACTCTTTACCCCGGTTTTTCCTAGTTATAAAAAAAGACAATCGCAAATTGATATGGCAATCAGAGTAGGGCAGTCTTTTAAAAATAATGTACATGCTCTAATTCAGGCACCGACAGGAACTGGAAAGACATTTGCTTATTTGATTCCTTCAGTCCTATTTTCTCAGAATGAAAAAAAACAAGTACTAATCTCAACAGGAACAAAAACGTTGCAGCATCAGGCCTATGAAAAAGATGTTCCTCGAGTGCTAGAACTTTTGGGGCTTGATGAATCTAATCTTAAAATTCGTTATTTGGTGGGATCTAATAATCATATCTGTGAATCACTTTTTTTACAGGAAGAAAATGAATTCGGCCTTATGGATGGGGTAAAAGGATTTGAAGAAAAATACACTTCACTCTATTTTCAAATGGTTTTTTATTATAATAGGAGAGTAAAAAACGATAATAAATTACTTCGAGATGATTTGGCCTTTGTTCTCAAAAAGAAAATAAAAAAGCTAGCAGAAAGAGAAAAGGAAATCGCAGTTGATTATCGTTCATGTACTGGTTCAAAATGCCCATTAAGTTCAAGTTGTAGCTATCTTTTAGGTCTACGAGAGGCGAAAGAGGCAGATGTTATTATTGGAAATCATTCTTTAATGTTCACTTGGCCAAAAGGTATGCCACGACCTGCACACATTGTTGTTGATGAGGCCCATAAGATTGAAGAAGAGGCAACGAGATCATTTTCAATTGAAATAGAGGAAATAAGTTTAAAAAAATATGTCGATAGCATTGGGCACTTACAAGGAATGGGCTCATTATTTTATCTCCTTTCAGAAATGGATGAAGACGATAGTGCGACTTTAAAAATAAAAAATTTAAGAGAGGAAAGTCTTAAAACGTATCAGATTGCATTGGATCATCTGGTTCCACTTTCAGAAGCGATAAGTTTATATTTTAAAAAAATGCCAAAGTATACAGAGATGTATTGGAATGAACTTCCAATGATCACTAAAGTCACTCATGGTGATCAACTGGCGTTGAAAATTCTTGCTCATGTTGAAAGTTTGGCATTTATATTTGGACATTATTTAAATGTTCTCCTGCCTTATTCTGAAAAATTTAATTCGCAAGATTTAAAAAATGAAAATCAAATTTTGGCCTACACTCGTTTTGAATCTTTTTATTCTCAGTTAAATGATTATGTAAATGCATTTTCTGCACTTCTAGATACTAAAGATAATCTTTGTCGTTCATTAAAGTTTTTAGAAGCTGAAGGCTTTATATTTTCTTCAGCACCAATTAATGTTGGAGAAATTGCAAAAGATCAATTGCTATCAATTAGCAGTTCGGTTGTTTATACTTCAGCAACACTAGCGAATGGAAATGGCGACACTGGGGCCAAAGGCATTGAATGGGCAACCGGCTATACTTATCTGGAGCAAAGTCGAAGATTTAAATCGGGACTTTATTTACCACCGAGCTATGATTATTTAAACAAAACAAAAATCCAACTAGTGGATGATCTTCCCCCTCTCTATGATAAAAATTTTGTAAAAACAGTAGTAAAAAAATTAAAAGATTTAATTTATTCCATCAATGGAAGAACGCTTCTTTTATTTTCTGCTAAAACTCGATTTGAGGAGGCAAGAGAATTGCTCCTTTTGGAATTTGAGGGAAAAATTCCTTTATTTATTCAAGGAATGGGGGGAAATGTCGTTCTAGAATTTAAAGAATCTGAATCTGGAATATTGCTTGGAATGGAATCATTTGGAGAGGGGATCGATATCCCAGGAGATTCGCTACAATTTATTTTTATAGATAAAGTACCAGACCTTCGAATGGATTTAGTAATAAATGAAAGACGTAATTTTTTCGAGGCAAATCTTGGAAATGAATTTACTGATTATTATCTCTCTCATCGCACTCGATCTCTGCACCAAAAATTAGGGCGGTTACTTCGGACAGAAAGTGATTTTGGGGGAGTTATAATTGCTGATAGTCGTATAAAATCATGGAAAGGGAAGACCATGGAAAAAATGGTGAAATTAATGGAACCTTATCATTTAGAGCGTTGTGGAATCGATCAAGCGCTTACGTCCATTAAAGATTTTATTCTTTATCAGAAAGATCATTTAGAAATTTGATTTGGATTTTTGTACCATCATCGGCCTTAAGTGAATAAGGTACTCCTCCGTGGTTACTTAGGTAAATTCGAACGTGAGGTGGGTCTTTTAAATTTTTAAAATCGGTATTCTCATCATACATTTTATATTGAGTAGCTTGAACATTTTGGCCATCAATATTTATTTTTTCTTGAGTTAAAGTTGCTCGCTCTAAAATAATATTTTTAAAAACAGGAGCTTCTTTATATTCCCATTGATTATGAGAAACTAATACATTAAATCCATTCTTGCCATTAGTATCAAATTTTTTTGATTTTAAAAAAAGCATAGAACTTACAGTTGTTGGGGTTGTGACATGAAACTTTGGTGTCGTAATGATTTCGGCCGTCTGTTCATCGCATTTTGTACTATTAAATTTATACATAATAACATTGCGTTTAGAGTTATATTCATAATACTCGCGAACAGAGTCTTTACCCATGAGTCTTTCGACCATTACATAAGTTGGGATAAATTCTTTGTTTACAACATACTCCACATGAATATTTAAAATTTCTCCTGTGGCCACTCGGACGATTGCCTCAGAGATATAAATATAAGATTGGTCCTTTTTATCGCGATAAATATCAAATGTTTCTTCAGCGTACTGGTTTTCATTTCGAAGATACATAAATGCACCTCGATAGATTTTGTCATTTTTATGATAGTTTTTTGATGTCCATAATTGCATAATCATATTCTAGCAAATATTTTAATTTTGTATTCTTAAAAATATTTTAGTCAGGATTAGTGTGACGTTTATGGCAAAGATAGAAACAGGTAATACTGGATTTTCAAAAGACTATTGGGATAAAAATTATTCCGAACCTTATGAAATGGATAATATTGGAAATGCAAGAGAGCATTGTCGCTACATTCAATCAATTTTTCATTTAGAGCAGGTTGAAATAAATTCAATTGCAGATCTTGGTTTTGGACTTGGGTATTTATTTCAAGAATTGATGAATACGTTTAATCCCTATCGAGCTTTTGGAATTGAACCTTCATCCCATGCTTTTATTGAGGCAAAAAAATCATTTTCCCCTCCGCCCGATGTTAAAAAATTTAAAATTTTAAACACTGATATTGTTAGTTGGGGGAAGGGATTAAAGGGGACAGAAAAAGTTTTTGATCTGGGCGTTTGTACTTCAGTGTTTCAATATTTAAAAGATGAAGAAATACGTTTTATACTTCCTATTTTATCATCGCAATTTAAATATTTATATTTTTCATGTCCAACTGAATCAGAGTTTAGGCGACAAAAAGAAGAGTATGATTTTGTGGATGAATATGCAATTCATAGGAAAAAAGAAAAATATCTAAAATGGATTTCACCTCATTTCACTTTTGTCTCTAGTCGTTTGCTAGAAAGTAAAGTACATTTTAACGAAAATACAACTGAATTTCGTGAATTATTATTTAGATTCTAATGGAGTAAATTATGGAACTTTGTCCTTGCGGAAGCCAGCAGCAATTTACTAATTGTTGCGAACCTTATTTAAAAAATAAAAAGAAACCAAAAACGGCCGAGGCCTTAATGAGGTCGCGATATAGCGCGTTTGTTGTTGGAGAAATCGACTATATTTATAATACTCATCATGAATCAACTCGAAGTGAATTAGATATTGAGGGAGTAAGAGCTTGGGCGACGGAATCTGAATGGTTAGGCCTAAATATTCACGGAACAGAGAAGGGGCAAGAATCAGACACTGAAGGAAAAGTTGAGTTTAGTTGTTTGTTTAACTATGCAGGCAAAAATCAGTCACACCATGAACTATCGACCTTCAAAAAGGAAAATGGCGAATGGTATTTCGTAGATGGCACCCTGAAGGATGCAACACTTCGGAGAACAGCGCCAAAAATTGGAAGAAATGATCCCTGCTCATGTGGCTCAGGTAAAAAATTTAAGAAGTGCTGCGGTCATTAATATTTTCTCATTGGATTATTCTTCCCCCAGAAGAAAAAGCTTAAAATTTTGATATCTTAGAATTATATTAGCTTAACAATCTAAAACCGACGGGTGGAGTCGGGTAGTTACATTCGGAAATACCTATGGCAAAAAATATTGATTTTTCTCATCTCTCTAGTTCAGACATTGCTTACATTGATTCTTTATATGATCAATATCGAGAGAATCCAAATTCACTAGATCAATCATGGCAGCATTTTTTTTCAGGCTTTGAATTTTCAAAACCATCATTTGGCACATCTACAGGAAGCTTGGAAAATGTTACTGATATTGGATTAAAAAAAGAATTTAATGTCTTTCGTCTTATTCAATCCTTTAGATCGAGAGGGCATTTATTATCAGATACAAATCCAATTCGACCAAGAAAAGATCGTGCGGCCAGAATAAGTCTTTCAGAGTATGGACTTGAAGAAGCAGATTTAAATACAGAGTTTTTCGCTGGTGAACTTTTGGGGCTAGGTAAAGTAAGTTTGCAAAAAATTTTGGAGCATGTGAAAAAAATTTACTGCAATAAAATTGGATTTCAATACATGCATTCTAACAATACGGAAGTTAGAAGATGGATGAAAGAAAAAATTGAATCAAAAGCTAAAGACATTAACTTGAGCGTAGAGAAAAAGAAGCGGATTTTACAAAAGTTAAATGAGGCAAATGTTTTTGAAAACTTTTTACAGACAAAATACGTCGGACAGAAGCGATTTTCGCTAGAAGGCGGAGAGACTGCAATTTGCGCAATTGATACTATCATCAACACTGGTGCCGAACTTGGTGCTTTTGAATTTGTCATTGGAATGGCCCATCGTGGAAGGTTAAATGTTTTAGCTAATATCGTTGGAAAAACTTATGAGTATATTTTTACAGAATTTGAGGGGTCATCGCAGGAAGAGTTAAAAGGGTTTTCAGGTGATGTAAAGTACCATCAAGGATATACCAGTGTTTTAAAAACTCCAGGCGGTAAAGATGTTATTGTGAAGTTATTGCCAAATCCTTCTCATCTTGAAACTGTTGCACCAATTGCTGTTGGCTACGCTCGAGCGCAAATGGATTTAAATTATAATGGAGATATGAGTAAGACGATTCCTATTTTGATCCACGGTGATGCGGCCGTTGCTGGTCAAGGTATCGTTTATGAAACGTTACAAATGAGTAAACTACGCGCTTATGCTGTCGGTGGTTCAATTCATTTAGTTATAAATAATCAAATTGGATTTACTACCGACTTTGAAGATGCAAGATCGTCGCATTATTGTGTTTCAGTGGCAAAAACAGTAGAGGCACCAATTATACAAGTAAACGGAGATGACCCAGAGGCGGTTGTTTTTGCAATGGAATTGGCCGTTGAATTCCGTCAAAAATTTAAGGAAGATATTTTTATAGATATGGTTTGCTATCGAAAGCATGGACACAACGAGGGCGATGAACCTCGCTATACTCAACCTCACCTTTATGGATTAATTACAAAACATAAAAATCCACGAGAGCTTTATCTTGATAAACTTTTAAAAGGTGGAGAAATTGAATCAAGTCTTGCGACTGAGATGATTGAATCTTATAAAAACTTATTATCAGATCGTTTTAATAATGTCCGAGAAAAAGGGATTCCTGCTAGACAAAAAGGGCCACATAAAAATTGGTTGGATATGCAGTTTTCTAATGAGAAATCATTTATTGAGTCTCCTGAAACTGGCGTTAAACTTAAAGATTTAGAAAAAGTTTTAAAGGCAATTAATTCTGTTCCAAATGGCATGCAGTTAATTAAAAAAACCTTGAAGTTATTAGAAGATAGAGAGGCCCAATTTAAAAGTGATAAAATAGACTGGGCCACGGCAGAACTATTGGCCTATGGATCTTTGTTAAATGAATCTCACCCCGTAAGATTTACTGGCCAAGATGTAATACGAGGAACTTTTTCACATCGACATGCTAAAATCTTTGATGAAAGAACTAATGAATCTTATTGTGGTCTTGCTCACATTGATAGCAATACACCATCAGTATCTATCTATAATTCACTTCTATCTGAGTATGCAGTTTTAGGTTTTGAATATGGATATGCATGGGCAACTCCAAATGTTCTAACAATTTGGGAAGCGCAATTTGGAGATTTCTCAAATGGGGCCCAGATCGTCATTGATCAATATATTTCATCTGCAGAGTCTAAATGGCAAAGGATGAATGGTTTAGTAATGCTTTTACCGCATGGTTATGAAGGTGCTGGGCCAGAGCACTCATCGGCAAGACCAGAGAGATATCTTCAACTATGTGCTGATGACAATATGATTATTGCCAATTGCACGACTCCCGCAAACATCTTCCATCTTCTTAGAAGACAAATGAAGTGGAATTTTAGAAAGCCGGCCATTGTTTTTACTCCGAAGTCATTGCTACGCGACCCTCGATGTGTCTCGAAAGTTTCAGAGCTTGTTAATGGCAAATTTCAAGAGATTATTGACGACGTTAATGTAAAGAGTAATGTAAAACGTTTAATCTTTTGTACGGGAAAAATTTATTATGATCTTTATGAGAAAAAAATTGCTGATAAAAGAGATGATGTTGCCGTCGTAAGATTAGAGCAAATTTATCCTTTCGCGACTCCACAAATTGAAAAAATTTTAAATAAGTATAAAGATGCTGAGAAAGTTTGGGTTCAAGAAGAGCCATCTAATATGGGATATTATAGTTTTTTAAAGTCATTTGATCTTTTCTCTTCTTTTAAATTGATTTCAAGAAAGAGAGCATCTAGTCCTGCAACTGGCTTTTCAAATATTCATAAAAAAGAGCAAGCAGAAATAGTAAATAAGGCCTTTACATTATAAGGAAAACGTTATGAGTTTAGAATTAAAAATTCCTGTTATCGGAGAATCAGTAACTGAAGTAACTCTTACTTCTTGGATGAAAAATGACGGCGATTACGTCAATGAAGGTGAAGCTGTTTGTGAAATTGAATCTGACAAGGCCACCATGGAATTACCTGCACCAAGTTCTGGAGTTTTAAAAATTTTAAAAGATGCAGGCTCTGAATTAAAAATTGGAGAAGTTATTGGGGTTCTTGATACAAATGCTGCCCCTGTAAAATCTTTGGAACCTAAAAAAGTGATTGCTGAAAAAAATACCGAAGTTGAAAAAGTTGAAACCAAAAAGAGTGTGAATGAACCAAGTCCATCTGCTCGAAAAATTTTAGATGAGAAAGGTGTTCTTCCAAAAGATGTTGTAGGAACAGGAAAAGATGGAAGAATAACAAAAGAAGATGCAATAGCGTCACAACCTAAAAATACCGAGAGTAAAAAAGCTCAGACGGTTTCATCTGGAACAAGGGGCACTCGGATAGAGAAGATGACACGTTTAAGAAAAACGATCGCGACAAAATTAGTTGAGGCCAAAAATACGACTGCTATGCTTACAACTTTTAATGAAGTGGATATGTCATCTCTAATGGAACTTAGAAAAAAATATAAAGATCAGTTTAAAGAGCGTCACGGTGTGAATTTAGGGTTCATGTCTTTTTTTACAAAAGCGTGCACGATTGCCTTGAAAGATTTTCCAGCAGTGAATGCTCAAATCCTTGGTGAAGAAGTTATTTATCATGATTATGCTGATGTTGGAATTGCGGTATCGACTCCCAAAGGATTAGTTGTTCCTGTCGTTAGAAATGCCGAAAGCTTAAACCTTGCAGGAATAGAGAAAGAAATTTTAAATTTAGCAACTAAGGCACGCGATGGAAAAATTACCATTGAAGAAATGCAGGGGGGGACTTTTTCGATTACTAACGGTGGTGTTTTTGGATCAATGTTGTCAACACCGATTTTAAATATTCCTCAAAGTGCAATTTTAGGAATGCATAATATTGTAGAGAGACCAGTGGCCGTGAATGGGCAAGTTGTAATACGACCAATTATGTTTTTGGCGTTGTCGTACGATCACCGAATTATTGATGGGCGCGAGTCTGTTTCATTTTTAAAGAAAGTTAAGGAACTTCTTGAGGACCCATCACGATTATTACTAGATGTTTAAGGATATAGAAGATGAAAGAATTTGATTTAGTTGTTATTGGATCAGGACCCGGTGGATATGTTTGTGCGATAAGAGCTGCTCAACTTGGAATGAAAGTAGCACTCATTGAAAAATATAAAACACTTGGTGGAACATGTTTAAATGTAGGGTGTATTCCATCTAAGGCATGGCTTGATTCTTCTGAAAAATATCATGAACTAATACATTCATTTAAGGATCATGGAATCAAAGCAAAAGAAGTTAGTTTTGATTTTCAAGTGATGCGAGATCGAGTAAAAAAAGTTGTCTCTGATGTATGTGGAGGCGTATCTTTTTTAATGAAGAAAAATAAAATTGAAGTGTTTACAGGGATTGGTTCTTTTGTGGATGGAGCGACAATAAAAATAAGTCAGTCTGATAAAAAAGAAGAATTAATTAAGACTAAAAAAGCGGTTATTGCAACAGGTTCTAAGCCAGCTAATTTAAAAGGCATAACAATAGATAAAGAAAGAGTAATAACTTCAACTGAGGCACTATATTTAAACGAGCTCCCAAAAAAGCTAATTGTTATTGGGGGAGGAGTTATTGGGTTAGAATTGGCATCTGTCTATAAAAGACTTGGGGCCGAAGTTTCGGTTGTGGAATTTGCAGATAACATTATTAGTACAATGGATTTAGAACTTTCAAAAACTCTTTTAAAAATTTTAAAAAAAGAGGGGGTTGAGTTTTATTTAGGCCATGGAGTAACTTCTGCAAAAGTAGATAAGAAGAAAGTTATTGTTACTGCAACAGATAAAAATACAAGTAAAGAAATTACATTGGAGGGGGATTACTGCTTAGTAGCGGTTGGACGTCGCCCATACGTGGAAGGTCTTAATCTTGAAGCTGTTGGAATTAAGTTAGATGAAAGAGGTCGTATTGAAACAAATCATCATTTACAAACATCGAATCCAAATATTTATGCCATTGGTGATGTTGTAAAAGGTGCAATGCTTGCCCATAAAGCGGAGGAAGAAGGCGTTTTTGTTTCTGAATTAATTGCAGGACAAAAACCGCACATAAACTATAATCTAATTCCAGGAGTGGTTTATACATGGCCTGAAGTTGCAAGTGTTGGAAAGACTGAAGAAGAATTAAAAAAGGAAGGGCGGGACTATAATTCTGGATCATTTCCTTTTAAGGCCTCAGGTCGAGCACGTGCTTCAAATGAATCAGAAGGATTTATAAAAGTTTTGGCAGATAAAAAAACCGATGAAATTCTTGGTGTTCATATGATTGGGCCTCGAGTTGCTGACATCATTGGTGAAGCTGTGTGTGCAATGGAGTTTAAAGCAGCAGCTGAAGACATCGGAATAATTTGTCATGCGCACCCAACATATTCTGAAAGCTTTAAAGAAGCAGCATTGTTAGCGAGTAGAAAAATGGGCCTAAATATTTAAGCGGCAATTTTTGATGAAATTTCTGTCGCTTCAGATTCCTCAAACGTAGGAATTTTAACGACAAAAGTGGTGTGCTCGGTACTCATATCAAGAGTAATATCTCCCTTATGTGACATGACTATACTTCGTGATATTGAAAGACCAAGTCCTGTTCCTTGTCCTTCCGCTTTTGTCGTATAAAACGGAGTGAATAAATTATTTGCAATATCGTCACTAATTTTAGGGCCGCTATTTTTGATTTCAAATCTTACACTTTGATCAATTTCATCAATCGCGATTTTTAGCTTAATCCATTTGGTAGAGTCTAGCTTGATTGCATCAGCTGCATTATTGATAAGATTTAATAATACTTGCTGAATTTGTACGCTTCGACACTCAACAATTGAGTCTTCAATCGGTGTTTCGATATTAAATTCAATTTCTTTATTTTTTAAACTTTCAAAGCATAAAGTCAATACTCCATCGACAAGTTCAGAAATTTTAACCTTTTGGTAAGGGTCTTTTGCTCCATCGCGAGAAAGAGCTTTCATTCCTGCAATGATATGGGAAATGCGATGAACTGTATCGGTAATAGACTTTAAGCTACGCTGAGCTCTCTCAATATCGCTTGTTTCATTTAAGTGGAATCCATTTTTGACTAGTACTTTATTTAAAATAATTGCATGGTTATTTATTAAGTGTAATGGATTATTTATTTCATGAGCAATACTACCTGCCATTTTTCCTAGAGATGCCATACGATATTTTAGAGCTTGATCTTTTATTAAGTGATCAAGCTTAACTCCGAGATCTTGTATGGTTACGACAAGTTTTCCAATTTCATCGTCTGATGTTTTAACCTCTGAAAGCGTACTAAAATTTCCTAGGCCAATTTCTTTAACTGCATTAGCTGCTTCTTCTACTGGGCGAGTGATATTTAAAATCAATTGGTAGGCCAAGATTGCAAAGCAAGTTGTAATAATTAATGTAATAAGTGATAAAATAATGGCGCGATCTCTTATTGGTTTTAGAGCATCTTTTTTAAAGAGGCGAACAGTTAAAAACCAACCTTCCTCTAGCATTGTATCACTTTTTTCGGATCTAAAAACTGAGTAAAAGCTTATTTTATCTTGCTTAAAGTGAAAGTTTTGCTCAGACGATGAATATTCTTGGTAAAGTTTTTTTAAAATTTCTGAATCTAATTCTGTTTTTCTATAGTTTGAATACAAAATTTGTCCATCTTTTCTTATTAGTTCGATTTGATTAAAATTTTCAAGATTGTCATTTTTTACGATTGATCGAACAATGTTTGTAATCCCATTATATGGAATATTTGCTACGATATATCCAGATGGAACAAAGTTATTATCATAGATCTTGGTAATGAAAGAATAGAGAGGAGTATTTAAGTCTGAATCTTTATGATAAAAAAAGCTTGTATCTTTATTCTGTAATTGTTTTTTTATATCTTCAATATCATATAGCTTGTTGACGCCTATTCGATTGGTGTCAATTAATTTAATTCCATCAGCTGTATAAAGTTGAATACTTTGGAATGTTTTAAAATCATTTCTAAAATTAGTAAATTCTTGTTTGAGTAGTGCAATGTTTTTAATATTTTTTGTTGTGGTATATCGAATTCGCGAAAGCTCGCTAAAACGTAAGCTTAAGTAGCTATCAATTTGCTTTGATATCAGGTTTGAAGTAAGGGTAAATGATTCTGAGGTTTTTGTTTCAATTTCGTAATTTGACCAAAAAGTAAAAATAGAAATGAGTACTACCGCTAAAGTAAGTGAGGTTAAAGATACAATTATAGTAATTTTATGTCTTAATTTCAATTTACGCCTCCTGCATATAGGAGGTTGTCAAAATTTTCATTGATGTTTAATTGTCCTCGTTCTTCATAGAATTTCTTATACTTTTTAATCTGTTTTTCAAGTGAGTTTGGATTATCACCAATTAGTAGGTTTTTAAATTCATCATTGGTGACAAAATGAATATCACTAAATGATTGAAAGAAATTTTTTGGATCATTTTTAAAAAAACCAGCTAGCTTTTGGGCCGATTTTTCTGGCTCTTTAATCATTTCTTCTTGTGCTTCATAGAATATTTTTACTATTTTTTTTATTTCATTTGGATGCTTTTTTATAAAATCTTCTTGAAAGCATAATGTGTCGAGAATAAGGCCTGGAATTTCACCTGCTGTGAATATGATCTTATTTCCAAGATCTACCGCCTTCTTTTTTCCAGGATCCCAAGAGTGAGCAGCACTTACTTCGTTATTTGTAAGCGCTTGATCAATTCGATCGTAAGGAACGATTACAAATTCAACTTCATTTTCATTTATGTCAAATTTTTTAAGCGCTTCAAGAGCAAACATGTGTGAAAATGAATTTAAAGAATCAATTCCAATTTTTTTATTTTTTAAATTTTTAATAGATTTTATTTCAGGTTTCGCAACAATTGCATCTCCAGTTAATGAGTAATCGGTAACCAAAACCACATTGGGAGAAGCTCCATTGGTTTTTAAGATTAAGGTATCTGAAAGAACCGTAAAAACACCATCGAGTTCCTTGGCCATAAACTTTTCATTACTTTCAGCTTGCCCTGAAAATAAGATTAATTCTATGTTTAGATTTTCTCTTTCAAGCATTCCATTAAGTTTAGCAAGTACAAGTGGGGCATATCCAGGCCACTCATTAATTCCAATTTTTATTTTTTCTTCATTTTGTGATATAAACTTCTTATCCATTAATTCTTTAATGAAAAAAAACATAGAGGCAAAAATAAGTGTACCCACAATTAATGGGATTGCTTTTGACAGCTTCATAAAGTCGTTTTCGACAAAAACTTAGTTTGTCTTTAGTTTTTAACACTTTACAGAACTTGTTTGGTCGGGAATTGGAAAGGGTGATATGATCGCTATGTTAATGTTTATAAAGTTTGCTACTTTTGGAGTTGCCACTGAGGTATTCTTTACTTCTGTTTATGAAAATGCCAAGAAATTAAAAAATAAACAGAGTTTGGATTGGTCCCTTAAAGGCTACAGTTTTATTTGGATGTTTTTTATTTACGGCCTAATTCCATTTATTGCGCCTTTGTTGATAAAAATTTTTTATGGCATGCCCTATCTTGTGGAGTTGTTTTTGTATTCAATAATCATTTTGCTCATTGAATATATTTCAGGATTTATTTTGAAAAAAATTACAGGACAATGTCCATGGCACTATGAGGAAGGATACCATTTACATCACTTAATTCGCTTTGATTTTATACCTTTCTGGATGATTTTTTCAGGATTAGTGAAATGGCTAGTTTTAAATTACTAGATAAAATTTAAGGGGACTACATACTTAATAATAAATGCTATTCGAGATGAGATAATTTCATGCTATTTTTTGCATCTGAAATATCTATCGTAGATTGAAGTTGTTTATAGTATCAGTATGCTTATTTATTTCTTTCCAAATATCAATTGCGGAATTAGTATTACCAATTTTATATTCGCTAACTCCCCATAACAAGCAAGCTTTTTGATTTTTTAATTCACAGGCTTTTTTATACCAAACACTTGCGTTGGGTAAATCATTTTTATCAGCATTCAAGTCGCCCAATTCAAAGCATGCTGATGATTTGTTTGAATCACATTGTTTTATGAGGGATTCTTCGCTTGCTGAAAGCGTATTTGAAATTATCAAAATAATAATAAAATACAACAATCTCTCCATCTTTTTTTCCCGTGAAAACTAAATTATTGGATTTAAATATTATAGCTTTAAGTTAAGGGTGAGATGATATCTTTTAATGGAGGCATAATATTCCATTACGAATGCTTTTCAAGTTTGTACATAAAAAAATTCAAGCGGTAAAACGTAGCAAACTTTAGAGTCTAAATAAGGGCCAAGAAGTTAAATCAATTTAAGGATTCACCAGATTTTAAAACTCTTACAGATGGAGAAACACTTAAGAAGAATCTTTATTTTTCTCCAATAGGGATGAGGGATATTGAATCCTATGCGCAATTAACGAAGCTTTCTAAAGGGAAAGTGGTTAAGAACGCCCTTTATTCGGTTTTGTTAATTTCTATTAATGAAGATGAGGAAATTAAGAAATTTTGGGAGAAGGAAATTCTTGAGAAGATTACGACGATTGTTAAGGCGGCCTAGTTAAAAAAATTTGGATTTTATTGAATAATACTAAAGCAATCACGTTAACTATTGAGATAAACGGGGCCAAGTTTTAAAGAGAAAATTAACAAAATTATTTAAAGTATGGTATAATACCATAGGGAGTTTTAAGTATGTCACAGGACAAAATATTAGGCGGTTTAAAGATTTTAGATAAGAAGCTTAAAGCTTCTGGCAAGCACCTTCAAATTCATATGTTTGGCGCAATGTCGCTATTTCTTCATGGCATTGATATGAAGAGGGAAACCCAAGACATTGATAGCGTTCTAGAAATTACCGATGAAGAAATCATAAGTCTCATCCATGAAGTAGGCGAGGAGATCGGTTTAGATAATTGGTTCGATTTTGGGGCCAATAGCATCAGTATTCCCGATAATTATCAGTCTCGTTTAGTTGATGCCGGACTCAATCTTAAAAATATTGAAGTAAAAATGTTATCACTTGAAGACATCGTCAAACTTAAAGTCGTTGCCTATTACAATCGAAGTGCTAACGGCGAATTTAAAGACTATGAAGATTTAAAAAGCATTAAGCCTCATAAAAAATTAATTGAAGAAGGGATCGTCTTTTTGAAGGAGACCTATTCCAAAAATTTACCAGACAGATTTAAAAAAGAGTTCTTGAAAGAAGTGAAATTGATTAAAGAAGACTTGGAAAAAATTTAGCTATGAAAGAAATAGAAAGCTTTGCTTACAAATTAAATCGGCTAGGTGGAAAGAATACTTACAAGCAAAGTATTGTAAATGAGGTTTCAGTTACACCATTTATTGATATAGAGATTTTTATTTTGGAAGCTAGTAATGTTTTTTTTCATTTCGACTCAAGACTCTATATGACCTTTGCCTATTGGCTTAAAGAATTTGGCCATCTCATATCGCCGTCAAAGCTTCAGAAACTTATTAAAACCAAAAAGATGTCTTATGATCCCCAGGCCCTTCTGGGGATTATTTATTTTATTCAAGAGTATTCAGATATTGAACTTGTTAATAGAAATAAAGGGAATGGGTTTCAGGCAATCATAAAGCTTTGCCATAAAAAAGCAGAGGCGAGAGAAGTTTTTCATTATCCAAGTCGTTTTGAAAATGATCGTACGTGGGGAAGAGCGAAGATAAAGCTTCCCAAGTTTCAATTTGATCCAGAAAATAATTATCTTAATTCTAAGAAAAGAATTTTTGAGTCAGTGAAAGAAATTAAATACCGAATGATGGGGCTTTCGGCTAACCAAGCGGAGACACTAATTTGTATTGAGAATAAAATTGTGTCGGCGACTGAAATATCTAAAATAACAATGTCAGACTATGGGAATAGTTACCGACGATTGAAGTTATTTGAGTTTCTGAGTTAGATCATCGGAGTAAATTTAAACATGCAGATGCTGTTTGCGAATGAACCATGGAGAGAAATTACTAGATAAAATTTAGGGATAATATATACTTATAAAAAATGGTGCCCGAGACGAGACTTGAACTCGTACGCCCGGTAAAAGGCGAGGGATTTTAAATCCCTTGTGTCTACCGATTCCACCACCCAGGCACAATGTATTGATTTAGGTGAGTGTTGATTTTGGGGAATTTATGAGGATATGTCAATTGGAAAAGCTTTTAAGTTTGATAATTTTAGTCCCTTACGTTTTGGTTTCATGTTCGCAGGTTGAGACAAATACTCAGGTAAAGGAAAGCACTATCAAGCCTAATTGGCTTAAGCTTGAAAAAGATTTTGCCTTACGTGGAAATGATGATGAGTTTTTAATTCACCCATTTTTTGATGTTTATAATGAATGGGATAAAGAGTCGAAAATA
Source organism: uncultured Bacteriovorax sp. (assembly GCA_964583925.1). Classification (GTDB taxonomy): domain Bacteria; phylum Bdellovibrionota; class Bacteriovoracia; order Bacteriovoracales; family Bacteriovoracaceae; genus Bacteriovorax. The sequence continues at coordinate 34,303 of CAZOXW010000013.1, read as the reverse complement.
AATTATATTGCCTTAATGCCTGAAGGCTCTCCGTTTCAATATGACCTAGATATGTTATCTGGTTCCCTATATAAAGTTAGAAATTTTTGTCAAACAAAAGATATTTGGGAAAAGTATAAAGGCAAGATTGAAAGGCCAAATTCTATCGTTGGGCTAGTTCCAAGATATTTAGACTCTAAAAATAGGCCGGTAAAAATTTTAGTTTTTACTGATCAAAAAAATAAGTTTGAATATTCAGTAAAAAAATTTCATTCAAGTAGAATTATTGGTTCAATTTTACTTGAGGAGTGCTCTGCATTTCCTTGCGCCAATAAAGATCGTTGGAATCAGTCTCAGCTCTTGATTGGAATTGATTCAGAAGATAAAAAATATTCTGAAGTCGAGACACTAAAAGATCTAAAAAATGAAGTTGATTGGGATTATACAAAGGCATTTATTGTGAATTCCAATGGCTCACATCGGGTGGGAGAAAAATGGTTTCCTGCTTATCGAATAAACTCAGAGTTAAATATTGTTGAAACAAAAAAGTATTTTTTTCAGAATGTTTCGGAGATCAATATTTTAGATAAAATGAAATTTAGAGATAAGTGTGTGGCCCTGTACAAAGAAATGTGGAGAAGGACTGAGCTTATTAGGGCCTCAGAACGCATGCAACAAGAGGAGTTTCATTCTTTTTTTAAAGAATTTTATCGAGACAACTCTAAAGAATATTATGAGTGTCAAAAGATCGTAAGACCGGCAAATATCAATGAAGATCATGAACGGCACTGGTATTTCACTTTTATTTCTGCATTCACCATGCTCGAGCGTGAAGGACTCTATTATAGTTGCTATGAAAAAGGGTGGTCTTATAATGCAAAAATAGATGAAGGGAAATATTATATCGACCAAAATAAAGAGATTCATCGTTGCAGGCCGCGTGATTTTGAAAAAAGCTTTGATCGCGCAATTAACGGAATGAGTCTTTTAAAGCACCAACTAAATAGAGAGTTTCGTTATCTTGAGTATGACAGTGCACTAGGTGGTACTCATCAAAAATTGTTTTCTTGGATAGTGCAGGACATGAAAAAAATCCCGTGCGAAAAGGTCGATGAGGATCGCGATTATTTTCCGCAGGACGTTGTTTGGAAAAATTTTAAAGAAGACGAAGATAAGACAATTCATTAAAATTAAAAGTCTGATTTACTTTTTTATGACTTATCCCTAAAATATATTTTTAAATAAATTAATATTTTGGAGTGTCGTAACATGTCGACCAATAAAAGACTTGTAAGTCCCGTCACAAAGTCTAGCGAAGAAGACTTTCTATTAGATCGATTAATTGTAACAACAAAGGCCGATTCATTTTTGGAGTGGGCAAAACGTTGGGGACAATCAAACTCACTATGGCCTTTTCCATTTGGAACTGCTTGCTGTGCTATTGAATACATGGCGGTTGTTGGGCCGAAGTATGATGCTTCAAGGTTTGGTGCGGAAGTTGTTCGATTTTCACCTCGTCAGTCAGACCTTATGATTATTGCTGGGACAATTACAGAGAAGCAGGCGCCAGTTCTTCGAAGAATTTATGAGCAGATGGCAGAGCCTAAGTGGGTTATTGCGATGGGGGCATGTGCAAGTTCAGGTGGCTTTTATCGCGCTTATCATGTTGTTCAAGGTGTCTCTCGCGATATTCCTGTCGATATTTATATTCCAGGTTGTCCACCAACTCCTGAGGCCGTTATTCAAGGAATTATGCAAATTCAAGAGCGAATTAAAAAAGGTGTCTCTTCATCGGCTGAGTTCGAAAAAGAGCAATCATTAAAAAATAATCAAAGTCAAATTAATCCATAGGTAGAAGATGTCAGAATTAAATCAAAATACTGAGACATTTAAAGACGAATTAAAAAGTAAATTTGGGGAAAGTTATCAATTTAATTTTAATAATCATGTTTTATTTACCAGCACTAAAAAATTGCTTGAAGTGATGAATAAATTAAAAAATGATTTTGGTTTTAATATGCTTTTGGACGTTTGCGGTGTTGATAACCTAAAACGCCCAGAAAGTGATTGGCCTCATAAAATTCGATTTGAATCTGTATACCATTTATTAAATATGGAAAAGCATGAGCGGATTCGCGTGCGAGTGCCAGTTGATATAATGGCAGGAGAAGTTGTTCCATCCGTAATGTCGCTATGGAAAGGGGCAGATTGGTTTGAGCGTGAAGCTTGGGATATGTTTGGAATAAGTTATGAAGGCAGAAAAAAAGAGCGTTTACTAACTCATCATGAGTTTGTTGGACATCCACTTCGAAAAGATTACGAAGCAACGTTAAATCAACCATTATCTGAATCAAAAGATATTTATTTTGATCCAGATCCAACGATTACAGCGGAAGAAGCTTTAAAAAGAGAGTGGATTAATATTGGACCTTCTCATCCTGCAACTCACGGAACTCTTCGGATTATGGCCGAGATTGAAGGTGAGGTTATAAAGCGTTCTAAGCTTGAGATTGGTTATCTTCACCGATGCTTTGAAAAAATGTGTGAGAATCATTTATACAATCAAGTAATCCCTTATACTGATCGACTAAACTATTGTTCAGCGCCGATGAATAACATTGGCTGGTGTAAGGCCATTGAAGACATGATGGGAATAGAAATTCCAGATCGTGCAAAAGCACTTCGAATGGTATTGGCCGAATTATCTCGAGTTATTGATCACCTTGTTTGTATTGGAACAAATGCAGTTGATCTTGGGGCCTTAACTTCATTTTGGTTTTGTTTTGAGCAAAGAGAAAGAGTTTATGAACTTTTTGAAAAACTTTGTGGTGCTCGATTAACTGTATCTTTAACTCGGATCGGTGGTATGGCCCAAGAGCTACCTGTTGGGTGGGTGACCGATTGCCTAGAGACAGTAAAAATAATTCAGGCCAATATTGAAGAAGTTGATCGCCTTTTAACTAAAAATAAAATTTGGATTGAACGTACTCGCGTTTGTCCTGTTACAAAAGAAGATGCTATCGCTTGGGGATATACAGGGCCATGCTTACGTGCCGCTGGTGTCAATTATGATATACGAAAAGCTAATCCATATTATTTCTACAATGATGTGCAATTTGAAGTTCCAGTCGGAATTCAAGGCGACAACTACGATCGTTACCTTGTGCGCATGGAAGAAATGCGACAGTCATTAAAAATAGTGAGACAGGTTTTAGATAATCTTCCAAGTGGATCATACACTTCTTTAGATAAATCAATTTGTCTTCCTCCTAAAAAAGAAGTTTATACAAATATCGAAGGCCTTATGAATCACTTTATGCTTGTGATGAAAGGGGTTCGACCGCCAGTTGGAGAATTTTATTCTGCAACTGAAGCGGCAAATGGCGAGCTTGGCTTTTATATTATTTCAGATGGTGGAAAATATCCTTATCGAGTGAAGTGTAGACCGCCATGTTTTGCTATTTATCAATCATTTTCAGAAGTAATACAAAATAAGCTAATTTCAGATGCTGTGGCAGAACTTGGGGCCATGAATATAATTGCAGGGGAGTTGGACCGATGAGTGAGACAAGTGAAACAAATTTTGAATTTTCAAAAGAAAATTTAGAAAAATATAAAGAATATCTTACTCGTTATGATGACGTTGAGTCGGCACTTTTACCAACCTTACACTTAGTGCAGGAACAGATGAAATGGATAAGTCCTCTGGCCATAAGCTATGTTTCAAAACTTATGAATATTCCTGAAATTAAAATTAAGGAAGTTATTTCATTTTATGACATGTTTTATGATGAACCAGTTGCACGCAACATGGTCCATGTTTGTACAAATATAACCTGCTCGATGTACGGCGGAAGAGAGCTATATCAAAACTTATTAAAGCACTATAAAACAGATTTTTTAACCCCAACATCTGATGGAAGAATTTCTATTCAGAAAATGGAGTGCTTAGGCGCCTGTGAAATTGCACCTTGCATGCGACTTAATAATGAGTATGTAGGTAATGTTGATTTACAGTCAGCGATTTCAAAAATAGATGAGTTGCCATAATTAGAAGGGAAGATGCATGGAAGTATTAAAAGATAAAGCAAACTATAAAGACTATGCCTTACTTTCATATCACCACATTCCAGGTGTTCATAATATAGAAGTTTTTGAACGTGCTGGTGGTTATGAAATGATGAAGGAATGTTTTAACAAAGATCCAGAGGCCATAAAAGAAGTTGTAAAAAACTCTGGATTAAGAGGGCGTGGCGGAGCTGGATTCCCTACCGGTATGAAGTGGGGATTTTTTACTAAAGACCGTGCCCAGAAAAAATATTTAATTTGCAATGCTGATGAGTCTGAACCAGGAACTTTCAAAGATAGGTTTTTAGTTGAAAAAAATCCACATATTTTGATTGAAGGAATGATTATTTCAGCTTTCGCTCTCGGAATTCAAAAAGGATATATATACATTCGCGGAGAGTTTTATGCTCAAGCGATGATTTTAGAGTCTGCTATAAAAGAAGCGTATAAAAAATCCTATTTGGGGAAAAATATTTTAGGCACTGGGTTTGATTTTGATCTTTATGTTCACCGTGGTGCTGGCGCTTATATTTGCGGTGAAGAAACTGGGTTAATTTCTTCATTGGAAGGGAAGAAGGGGCAACCAAAATTAAAGCCACCATTTCCTGCAATAAAAGGATATAGGGGCTTGCCAACAATGGTAAATAATGTCGAATCTCTTGCAGCAGTTCCGTGGATCATGCGATTTGGTGCTGATGCATATAAAAAATGGGGAACAGAAAAATCTCCAGGGACAAAGTTGTTTTCAATTTCTGGTGATGTAAATAAACCAGGTGTTATTGAAGTACCATTGGGAACGAGTTTAAAAGAAATTATTGAAGTTCATTGTGGTGGAATGAGAGAAGGGAAGGCCTTAAAAGCAGTTATACCAGGAGGATCTTCTTCTCCCGTATTTGATGCTAAAACATCGTATGAAGTTAAAATGGACTATGAAGATGTTGCTCTTAAGGGATCAATGCTTGGCTCGGGAGCAATTGTCGTCTTGGATGAGACGAGAAATATGGGGGACGTTTTAAAGTGGACTGTTGAATTTTATCACCATGAATCTTGCGGACAATGTACTCCATGTCGAGAGGGAACTGGCTGGCTTGAAGGCATTTTTAAAAGAAGAGATCAGAAGAAAGGATCAAAGTCTGATATTGATCTTCTTGATAGAACTGCTGGACAAATGCGTGGGCAAACAATCTGTGCTCTTGCAGATGCGGCCGCAATGCCAACTCAAGGAATGATTAAAGTATTTAGATCTGAGTTAGAAGAATATATTACTCAACCAACCAAAAAATAAGGCAAACAAAGCTATGAGTGATTTAGTTAAATTCAAATGGAATGGAAAAGAAATAGAAGCACCAAAAGGTAGTAATCTTTTGAAAGCCGCTTTAGATAATGGAATAGAAGTTGCCCATTACTGCTATCATGCAGGACTATCTGTTGCAGGTGTTTGTAGAATGTGTATGGTAGAGCAAGAGGGAGTGCCAAGACCTTTTCCAGCATGTAATGCAACTGTTGCAGAAAATATGATCGTGAGAAATGACACTCCTAAAATTCAATCTGCAGTTGAAGGAACTTTGCAGTTTCATCTTGTAAATCACCCCTTAGATTGTCCAGTTTGCGACCAGGCCGGCGAGTGCGGGTTACAAGATTATTATATGAAACATGGAAAGTACGATTCTAATATGATCGATAAAAAAGTTCACAAAGAAAAAGTACAAGATATTGGCCGTGGGGTTATGCTCGACGCTGAAAGATGTATTCTCTGTTCAAGATGCGTGAGATTTACCAATGAGATCACAAAAACTAATGAAATGGGAATTTTAAATCGAGGTGATCATGCTGAAATTACAGTTAATGGAAAACTTGATAATGATTACGCTCAAAATTTGGTAGATATTTGTCCAGTCGGAGCATTAACCTCTAAGGATTTTAGATTCAAACAAAGAGTGTGGTTTCTTGAAGAGCTTCATACTAGTTGTGTTGGTTGTGAGGCCTTATGCTCAATTAAAGTCTCACAAAATAAAAATGGCGCTTATCGAGTTAAGCCAGTTTTTGATGAAAAAGTTAATGGACATTTTATTTGTGATGAAGGACGAGAGGTTTATAAACATACTTCTGGGGCAATGAGATTAAATTCTCCTCTTAAGTCTGGCAGCAATTCTTTTGTTCCTTCAAAATTTGAAGAAGTTAAAGAACTTGTTAAATCTAAAAGTGCTAAATTTATTTTGAGTACTTTTTTAACAAATGAAGAGTATCTTTCATATTTTGAGATGGTAAAAGATTTGAAAGTGGAAACTGCTCTTTATGAACTTCCTTCTCATGGGCCTGAATTTGATGGCATATTAAAGCGTGGAAATAAAAATCCAAACCTAAAGGGTGCGCAAGCAATTTTTTCTAAATATAATTGCGACAGTTCAAAAGCGGGATTAGATAAAACTTTAAATAGTATTAACTCTAATGATGTTGTCTTTATTGTTGTTCCTGAAATGATTAAAGATGTTGATAATTTTAAGACCTTGCTTTCAAAAATTGCAAAAGCTCAAATCAAAATAGGACTGTGTTCAACTGAAAGTCTTGAAGTATTTAATACTTTTGATTACCTGTTGCCAATTCCGTGCTTTACAGAAAAAGATGGGACAATGACCAACTTTAATAATTTAGAAAGAAAGATAAAAAAAGGCATGAGTTACGGAGAGAATTCTCATAATGTTACCCTATATGCAGGATGGATGAACTAATGATTATTAAATCTGATTTATATAAAGCACATGGATTTTTAAAAGGTTTGATTTTAGGGCTTAAGATTACCATGATTACAATGCTGAAAAACCTTTTTGGCATCGAAAAACGCATGACTCTTAATTATCCTGAAGAAAAATATTTCTATTCAAGTCGCTTTAAAGGTAAGCATGTATTAACAGTTAAAGAAGATGGCACCCTAAGATGCACTTCTTGTATGTTGTGTGCAACTTATTGTCCTGCTCAGTGTATTCATATCGTTGCTGCTCCAGACTCAGATAATGAAGTAGAGAAAGCACCGGTTTCTTTTGAGATCGAATTATTAAGATGTGTTTTTTGTGGTTTTTGTGAAGAGGCTTGCCCAGTAGATGCAATTCGATTGACTAGTGAGTATGAAATGGCAGGACATGCGGAATCTGAATGGGTGATGGACCACCACCATCTTGCATTTAGAAAAAGTTTAAATAATGGCAAGGGAATCGTTTCAACTGTAGATGATTCAGATCGGATGAAGCTTAGACTTTAATATTTTTTGCAATACAAAGTTTGATAAGATTTATCTCCACTGCCATAAACTTTTACATATCCACGCTGATATTCTTGGTTTTTGTATAAAACAAGATCGACGAAAGTATGGCCATCACCATCGCCAAATAGGATAATTTTGTCGTCAAAAACTTTTAAATCTCCGCCTTGAGCATTGAGGTTTGTCATATGGGAATATCTTCCAGTGACTATTTCTGGCCTTATAAGTATAGGGCCTTTTTCTCTATCGGCCTTTGGATGCTCGATTAGTCTTGCTTTATCTGTACCCAAATCAGAGATTACAAATTCAACTGTAATATTTTTTGAATTGTTTCCAAAGTTTTCACTTACGATACAAGAAAATTTTGTAGTAAATGAATAGGCATTAAAGCTTAGGAGGAAAACAATAATAGAGGTAATTTTAATCATAAATAGTCCTATTTAAATAATTTATAAAATTCTTCTTCAGTGTGAGTGCTAAAGCTTTTATCTTTATTTCCTTCCAGGAAAAGAATAAAGCTAGATTTAAAAGGAGAGTCAATTCCTAAAATTGCAAGATCATCAGGTCTAAGATTTACAATTCCAGCTTTCTTTATCATTGGCCAATCGATATCACCAAAGCTAAAGGCCACAAGTTCAGTACAAGTAATTTTGTTAGATGAATGGGCATTGAATTTAAAATCATATTTTTTCCCAAACTGCTTTTTAAGATTTACAAAAATTTCTTCACTGGATTTTTCGATATCTGTAATTCTTGTAACTGCAATTTCATCTAGGTTTATAAATGTTTTTAATGAAACAAATTGGACCCCAGGTTTTCTAACTTCTAAGATATTATTTCCTTTTTCAATTTCAGCGCGAAATGGAGCAAGAAATTCTTTATCCCATATTCCCATTTCGATAAGTTGTTCTTTTGTACCAAGCCAGATGGCCACATGTCCGAAATGACCAGGAATTGTGAAATGAGAAAGTGTATAATTTCTTGATTCATAAATTAAATCAAATGGCCTTAGGTTTTTTAATACTAATTGGAAAGCTTCTTCGTTTTCTTTTAGGCGTCCTTCTCTCCAGACTGTCTTGTCCGATAATTTACCCCAGAGGTATGCTGCACTTGCAACTGTTGCAGATAGAGCATTTAAACTTATATCACTAATTGTATATCTACGATTTATATCATCTAGTTCTAATAATAGTGGTAATTTTTCAGCAGTGTCTCTCATCGATTCATTTTCTAAAAGTTCAAGGTTTTGTGAAAGGGTACTTTTTCTTAGATTAAAATTATATGTCTTTTTAAAATCTTTTAATTCTTCTTTTCGGTAGTTCTTTAAAAATGAAACTATTCTTCTAAGTTTGAAATCAGAAAAGACGTATTTGCTTAATTCAATCATGTCTGATTGAATGACAAGCTTTCTGATTGATTCTTTTTCACACTGGGTATTTTTAAGAGTTTGTAAGTGTAAAAAACGAGTAAGGAAGTAATGTTCAAATGTGCTGACATCATAGGCACTTAATTCTGTATTTTTCTTCTCTTTTAAGTTTTTAAAAATAGAGTTGCTCGTTTCAACAATGTTTAAATGATTTATGATTTCATTGTGACACTCAAGATTACTATCTACTTGTGAGAAAATAGACTGGCTTAATACGGTGAGAAGAATGGAAAAGATTATTTTTTTCATAGATTGATTGTAGTCTGTTTTGAGTTTAATTTTTGGGGGCGAGAAATATTTATCTATGGTGTAAAAAAAATAAACAATCAAGGTTGTTGGCTAACTGTCTGTATTTAATGACTTTTTTAGGAGGCTAATAAAAGCATCTCTTGGAATATAGGTGCCCCCCATATTCAAAACGACAGAGCTAACCATTTGAGTGTCAAGCCAAGTAATATTTTGTTTGTAGAGATCTGTCATGAGTGTGTAAAGGGCAAGCTTTGAAGTATTAGCTTCAATATGAAACATGGATTCTCCACAAACATAATGGTTTATTTTTACTCCATAGAGGCCAGCAACAAGCCGGTTTTGATCATAAACTTCTATTGAGTAAGCAAAGCCCAGTTTATGAAAATCGATATAGGCATTAATAATTTCATCAGTAATCCAAGTTGATTTTTCGTGTTTGCGATTAACTCGGGCGCAATTTAAAATTACTGCTTCAAAATTAGAATTATATTTTATAGTGTACTTTTGTTTTTTTAAAAACTTAATAAAAGATTGGGAGAGATGGAGATTGTCATAATGGAGAATTCCGCGTGGATCTGGAGAAAACCATGCTAGGGGATACTCTTTAGAAATAGGCCAAGGAAAAATACCATTTGTATAGGAAAGAAGAAGAGACTCTGGACTTAAATCTCCACCGATCCCCAGTAATCCATTTTCATCAGCACTTTCAAGAGGGGGAAATTGTATAATTGCCATTTTTAATTAGATTCCAACGCTCCAATTAAAAAATTGGCAAACTGAGAGGCTACCATCAAGGTTGTCTCGGGTTCAATCTGAGTGATTCCTGGTCCTCTTACGAGTGGAGCAATCTCGGTGATGTCGGCACCAGAAAACTTAAATTCATCGAACAATGCTTGAAGGATGAACATGGGCTCAAAAGGGCTAAGTCCATTTTTTTCAGGAGTTCCAGTTGCACCTGCATAACCTTCATCAAGGCAATCAATATCAAAGCTTATATATAATTCATCCACATTTAGATTTTTTAGTTTTTCAATAATCAATTTTGAAATGGACTCAGGCCCAATATCTAGTATTTCTTTAGTCCAAATTTGTGTATGGCCAAAAGTTTTTTCCCAGTGAGATTTATCTTTGGCACTTGAGCGGATACCGAGTTGAATTAGGTGTGCAGGCGACTTTAAATAAGGAATAATTTGAGAGGTCCAAGTTCCAAAGCACAGGTCGATCCCAAGTCGCTCCGTACTTAAGTCGGTGTGTGCATCAAAGTGTATAACTGCAACATTAATATTTTGTGCTTTTTTTTGCTCTAAAAAAGCGCGGACTAAAGGATAAGAAATGGAATGATCCCCCCCAATTGTAAAAAGTTTTTTTCCTTTGAATAGTTCATGGAAATGTGAGGAAAAATCATAAAGGATGGAAAGAGGTGAGACGGGAAGATTTAATTTAGAATTTCCATACATGCTCTCTTTGCATTTATTAATTGTTTCTTCGTTTAAATACTTATCGTGCAAAAGATGAGGATTTACAAAAACATCACCAATATCAAAAAATTTAATTAAATCTGGTGATTGGTAGATTTGGGTTCTTAAAAAAAGAGGTCCCCAATTCGCACCTCTTTGAATCCCCCCTCCTGAATCAGAAGGAGCACCTAAGAGAACAACATTTGACTTTATAAAATCATTGTCGATGCTTTGATGCCAGCTATTTTGAAGTTCTTTTTCTGTCGCATCTTCTATTTTATAAATTAATTTATGCAAAAGTTCTTTTCGATCTTTAGCTGTATGGACGGTATAGACACCGTTTCCTGGTGGGCGCAGGTATGTTTTGATACGTCCTAAAAAATCATTTTGTGATATAGTCATATTAACCTAAATAATAAAATTCTTATGTATTCTATCTTTCAAATTTAGTTCTTTGTATTTTTCATTAAAATCATTATCAGATAGTTTTAAATAATTGTCGAGAACCATGAATTCAAAATCCAAAGTCGCATCATCTATTTCTGGATAAAAACCTGCAATATGAGAGCTACAATTTAAATTTGAAATTTCATTGAATTGGGAAAAATCAAATGGTTCTGGAGAAAAGACATCAATAAAAGCTTGAGCTTCGGGCCTAGATTTTAGAATTTCAATTAGGGCATTTAAATCGACCAACTCGCCACGTGCAGTATTGATGAGCACAAAATCAGATGAAAGTTTCTCTAAAAAACGCATATCAATAATATTGATATTTTCGACATTTTGACTGCAGCAAACGATAACAATGTCAAACGTATATTGGTCTAAATTAGGAATATATCCCTTATAGGGATCACTAATGACAATGTGACAATTGTGAAGCTTCAAACTCTCATAAATAGTTTTGCCAATTTTCCCGAAGCCAAGAATTAGGACATTTTTTTTACTAAGGAGAGATCGGTTAAATCGTCGATCACGTGACCACGACTTTTCACTGGGGATTGAGCAGATTGCGCGCCAAAGTGAACTCAGGATAAATTCACTGACGGCAAGTTTTCGTATTTCACTACCTATAATAATATTGCCTTTGAATTCTGATACAAAGTCAAAACTAAAATTATCGTAACCGGAGTTGGGGTGGATAATTAACTTGGTATTTTCGTGAAGTCGAAGGTCTGATTTACTAAAAATACAGTGAGTGTTAGAGACAATAATTTCTGCCGTCTGGCTAAATGAATCCAAGTAATTTAGTCCAAGTTTTGTCGCAATGGACTTCTCCTTAAAAATGAAATCATTTTTTAAATAGGGAGAACTATTTAATCGTAAAAGAGTTCTGCTATTAGTTTCCAACTGTTCTTTCTGCATAGTAAATTAGAGTATAAACTGTTTTACACTCTCTCGTGCTTTCCTCATTCATTCCATTGCTAACAGTATAACATTTCTCTTCTTTTTTCCAGAAGCTATTTGTTTCATCGTTTGGTTCAGTCACAGGGGAGCCATCCTCAGATCTTAGTTCAAAGCTTAACTCATTTGCAAGTGCCGTAATAGAGCCTGTTTCAATACGATGTCTTTCTGGGGACACGATATAGTCAATCAAATCAAATTTAGTATTTTTATGAAACATGACCTCGGCAACATCATCTGGTGAAATTGTTGCACGGCCAAGGCGATACTTTGTTGGCCACTTAACTTGTCCGTATATAATATAGATAAGTTCTGAACATACGATTTTATCAAGTGTTTCAACATCAAAATTAAAATCATATTCTTTTCCGATCTGATCCATTCCTCGTGCAATACCTTCAATTAAAGCATTTACATCAATAAGGGCATCATTTTTTCTGATGATAGTGTATTCATCAATATTTGAGAATTCTTCAAGTGTTGATAGTTTTACTCCTGATCTTAATGCCTCTAGTATGACGTTTCCATCTTCAATTTCTTCTTGATAAGGAGCGATATCTGGATGATTCCACATATTGATCTCTTCAAGTTGCTTTTTTGTTCCAAGGTATAAGGCCGCGTGTCCATAATGACCTGGTATGAATTTATCAGTTAGTGAAAAAGGAGTTTTTTCAAGCAAAACATCCATTGGACGAAGTTTTTCTTTCATCATTCCAATTGCAGTTTCATTCTCATACATATATCCTTTTCTCCATCGGATACTTCCTGCAATATTTCCAAAGAATTTACTAAACCAATTAGTAATTTTACTAAAAACATCACCAAGAGCATCTATAAAAGAATGGTAACTTACTGAGAAATCTTTTTTTCCTCTTGCAATTTCAATTGATGTTTCATTCGTGATAATTACATTTAATAGCTGTAATGATGCCTCATCTGTTGCTAAAACTTTTTGAAGTTCATCTTTGATATTTCTGACAAGAATTATTTTATTTCTAAAATCTTTTTTATTTCCCATATCTAAAACATATTCACTCATTTTAATGAGGTCATTAATCGTTTTAGAGTCATGTTGATTTTTATCTTTTAAGGCCTTTTTAACAATTCGTCTAAAAAGTCCTGATGATTCATAATATAATTGGTGCATTTTTACGATATGGTCAATTACTTCTAGGTGGCCAGAAATAAAAATAAGATGACCTTTTACTTTTCTTAGGTCCATTTCAGGATTGGCAAGAACTGAACTTAATGAAAAATTTTCGTTTAAATATACTTTTGAAAAATCGAGAATTTTTTTATTTATCTTATAATACGTTGCAATTGTCTTTCTTAAAAAATAAAGATCATCGCCAGATAATGGTTCCCCATTATTAACTTTATAGAGTAATCGCTCACCAAGACTTAAATCAAGTGTTTTAAAAACGTCGAAAATTGCAAGTAGTTCGTTATACTTAAGAATATTAGCTTCAATCTTATTATCTGGGTTAGTAAAGTCGACGTAGATCTTGTCGATTGCCTTATTGATTTCTAAATCTTTAGTAAAAAAATTTTCTGCCTGGGTTGTATCGGCCCAGAGCTTAGTTGATAGAAGTAGGACAAATAAAAAGACTAGTTTTTTCATAAATCTCTCATTTTTATGCATCTATGAGATTGATTTTAAGCTGAATTGGTCAAATCCTTGTGAGAGTTGAAAACTTTACTCTATCTGTATAAAAATTCGACATATATGTGCTTTTTTTTATGGCTAAGTGCTTTGAATGAGGAGTTCTGGAGTTTTTTGATAAAGTATTTTGCTTGTAAATCCGAGTAGTAACTTAATGAAAATGTACCTACTTATATCAGTATTAGTAAGTTTGCAGCTTAAGGCCGAAGTTAAGGAGCAAAAGAAATGCCCTACAGAGGAGGTTTTGCTTCTTTCTCCAAGTACAGAAAGTGATATTGAGCAGATAACTCGAAAAAGCTGTGAGTTGGTTAGAGATTGTGATGAGTTAAAAAAAATCCCAGAATGTTTAAATTATGTTGATAGCACTAAAGTTCAATATCAATCTTTTCTTGAAGAGTTTTTTTTAAAAGAAGATTCAGAAAATTATTTAGATTTGTTTAATAGGTATTTGCCTTTTTATTATGCAATGATGCCACATTGTCCGCAATTGAATTTTGAGCCAGTTGGTGATGAGATAGGTCTAATTAATAATTTTCTTAGTGATCAAAAAAAAATAAAGTCATCAGATCAGTTTAAAAACATTCAAAAGAATTATGAGTTAGCCCCCGATGAGATGAAAAAATTAGAAATTAGCGACCATGAATTTTCTAAAGTTCTAACAGAACTATTAATGGGAAAGCAAGTGGATAGTTTTTACATTAAAAACAAAGAAATAATTTTTTCAATGTTTGATATCGACAGAAACGAAAGTGTTGAATTCAGAAAGAAAAGTGACATGCTTAAAAAGAAATATATAGAAGATAAAATCGCGAAAAGGAGCAAAATAAGTTGCATAAATGCCATAAATCTTCCAACTGCCTTAGAAGAAATGGGGCGTTACTTAAAATCTAATATTGTAAGTGCATGTCGCTCATATAGCTTTTCTACGTCAAAACTTGGGCCTGATAGTTTTATATATTCCTGCCTCTATTATTGCGATAAACAATTTGCCCAAAAAACGAGTGCGCAAAATTTGTCATTGTCACTTGGGTTACTTGGTTCTCGATCGCGACATGGCCTTGGAAGAATGATTGCGAGTATAGAAGAAGATAGTAATACTATTAAAGATGAGGATGGCAAGCTAGATACATCAAATTTAACAAGTAAATATTCTGGTCAAGAAGGTGATGATAGTGATCAGAAAGTAGACTTTAGTACCCCCGAAGAAGAAACAAAATTTTTTGAAGGTATTAATATTCGATTGAATACTTTCAATTCTATGATTTCAAACTCAGTGCAAATGAACATTCCTTTAGGAAGGGAAGAACTTCAGACTATGATTTCGGAAATTAGTACTTATCGAAAAAAGCTTAAAAAGAAAAAAGGATCGAAAGCACCAAGAGATGATAAAGAGAAAAATTTTGAAAAAATAGAGACTGTTATTGAAGATGTTGTAGGGAAGTTGGACACAGTAAAAGCTAGTGCTGAGTCTGAGCAGGAGTTATCCGATCTAAAAAAAGAAGCGAGCACGTTTAGGGATATATACTTTGAAAGTAGAAGAAAAGATGCATTTGTTAGGTCTGAAAATGCGAGACTAAAAAATGAAAATGAATTTTTAAAGCGTCGTCTTGAAGAGCGAAATCGTGAAATTGAACAGATTCGAAGATTAGAAATACCTTCAGGGGGCGGCACAGAACAAAAGAAAACTTCTTTTGATGGTAGTACTGGTATTAGTGCGGGATCAACTACTTTAGCAGTCGTGCTATCTGAAACCAACATCGCTCAAAAAAGCGAGCCTCAAGAAGTGAGGCTTCACCCAATAGATTTTTATTCTTATCCGTACAAGTTAAAAAAAGATGCAAGCGCAGAAGAAATATATAATTTAATCTTAAAATCAAATGGTAATCCAATCTATTTAGGTGATGATGAGGAGCTTACTCCAGAAATGCTTGATGGAAAAATTGTTCTTGATTATTTAGGTTATCCGCGATTTAAGAAAAGGAAAATAAAAATAATTGTAGATAGTAAGTATAAGATATCTACAGCAGATCTTTCACTTATTGATCAAAAAGAGATTTATCGATATCGATTGATTGATTTAACTCGCAGTATCTCAAGTGCAACAGAAGAATGATAGCGTTTAGTATTTAACATTGAATTTAGATATTAATGGCAGTCGATTGACACCTCGTCAATCCTAATTACTTCTTAGGAGTTTTAAAATGAATATTTTATGTTATATTCATGCTTAAGGAAATGAACATGATTTCGATAAAATCTAAGCGTGAAATTGAGCTAATGAAAAAGACCTGTCAACTTGCAAAAGAGACGATGGAGTATATCGCGCCATATATCAAGGTGGGCGTAAGTACACTTGAATTAGATCAACTTTGCCATGACTATATTATTAGAAATAATGCCTATCCTTCGCCCTTAAATTATCACGGTTTTCCAAAATCTATTTGTACATCTATAAATGAAGTTATTTGTCATGGAATTCCAAATGAAAAGGCCATCTTAAAAGATGGGGATATAATCAATATTGATATAACGACTTACTTAAATGGATTCCATGGTGACACGAATAAGACTTTTTTGGTAGGGAACGTCGACCCGAAAATAAAAAAATTAGTAGATGTAACTTATGAATGTCTAGTTGCTGGGATAAAGGCCGTGAGACCAGAGGGGCGCATTGGAGATATCGGCGCCGCAATTATGGAAATTGCTCATGCTCATCATTATTCTGTCGTGGAAGATTATTGTGGGCATGGAATCGGAAGAGAGTTTCATGAAGCTCCGCAAGTTGTTCATGTCGGAGTTAAAGGCACAGGCCCTGTAATGAAACCTGGAATGACTTTTACCATCGAGCCTATGATTAATATGGGACTAAAAGATTGCAAAGTTTTAAAAGATGGTTGGACAGTTATAACAAAAGATAAGTCGATTTCCGCACAGTTTGAGCACACGATACTTGTGACTGAAAATTCTTATGAAGTTTTAACCCTAAGAAATGAAGAATCAATCTAATTATTTTATTACTCATACAAAAGAGATGCATTTACCTTGTGGCACTTGTTTAAAGGCCTCTTTTGACATTGACTCAAAAAAAGAATTAATAAATTTTGTAACTGTTGAATCATCAACAGAAGATGCCTCTCTTTTAAATATAAATTGGCCTAATTTTCCTTTAAGCTTTGATCAGTTTTTTAAAGCATTGGAAAATCAATCTATAGATTACAAAATACATTACTTACTAACTTCATTTTTCTTGGAGTATGTCGGCCTAAAAAGAATTCGTGACTCAAATGATGATATTTGTTTATGCTTTGGCGTAAAAGAGTCTACGATTGTTGAATTAATTAAAAGCAGTGAAACACCTAAGATGCTTAATGAAATTATTGATTTGACTGAAGCGACTACTGCTTGCGGAAAATGTCTTCCGAATGTCTTAAATTTATATTTTGATAAACTGAATGAGAAATTTCAATTTTTAGACGACCGAGAAGAGATGTTTTTTTCACACCGAGGAATGAGTTATCCTGAACTTTTAATCGCAATTGATGACTTGATTAAAAATTATATTAATGAAAATGAATTACCAGAAAATTCAATTTTAATCTATAAAAGTTTTGGCCGTTATATAAGCTTAAGAATAAGTGATCACAGTAAAGATCAAAATATTCGTGAAGATCTACAGAAATTAGTTTTTAAGCGACTTGGCCTTTTGGTTTTTTTCCTCAATTAGCTTCAAGCGAGCGTGATATCGATCGTCACAGGACTTTTTTATTTTTTTAAAGTTTTTCAGTTTTTTAAAAATAGAGTTTAGTTTTACTTTGTCACTTAAAATTTTGTGCATTTCAATTTCATCTTCAAGATATTTTATTTTAGTTGAGAAGTAGTCTAATTCCTTAATTGCAGTTCTAAAGCAGTTTGGCTCGGGTGTTTCGGCCTCAATTCCAGAAATGTAGGAAAATAGTAGGTGCGGAACCTGTTTTTGGAATTCGTAAATATAGCCCATTTTATATGGGCGCATTGAGTTATCAACCTTACTTAAGCTTAGGTCATAAATATCTTGCTCATAAATTAAAAGCAGGCGCAAAAATTCGATAGAAGGAGAGAGTGTCTTATTAGAGCAAATTTCATCAATAAAATTTTTCTTGATCGCAATATCGTTGTTGGACGAGAGTTCATTTAAAAAATTTTGATTTAAGCGATAGAGTGCAGACTGGTCTTTGTTTTTATGAAGTTTTTCCTCTTCTTTTGCTAAGCAGTGCAGAAGGAGATTCTTTGAGGCATAGCTATTTAAAGAGAATAGGCCCAGGGTAAACATCAATATAATTTTCATAAAATCATCTCTGCTTTTTTTTACAATCTTCTAATATAAGTATATATTTTCTATGAAAATTTTTAAAGGTTTAGGCGATAATTATTATGCGAGAAATGAGTTTTTGGGATCATATTGAAGAATTTCGAAAAATGATCATGAGAATCGTTTGGATTTTTGCCTTAAGTTTTCTTGTTACAACTTATTATGTTGATCAAATTACTGAGCTTTTATTGGGCCCACTTCGAGAATCTTTCAAATTATCAACTGCCGGCGGCACCATTGTCTACCATTCAATTTTTGAGAAAGCATGGGTACAAGTAGATGTATCGATTATGTGGGCGATTATTTTTTCTTCACCCTTATGGTTTTATCAGATATGGAAGTTTATTCGACCAGGCCTCTACGACCATGAGGCACGAGCAATAAAGCCTTTTATGGTATTTGCTTGGATTTTGTTTATTGGAGGAATGGTTTCAGGTTATCTTGCACTTCCTTTTGTTATAA
This sequence comes from uncultured Bacteriovorax sp., assembly GCA_964583925.1. Taxonomy (GTDB): domain Bacteria; phylum Bdellovibrionota; class Bacteriovoracia; order Bacteriovoracales; family Bacteriovoracaceae; genus Bacteriovorax. The sequence continues at coordinate 15,991 of CAZOXW010000013.1, read as the reverse complement.
ATTTTTTAGCAAAACTTGGAGTTGAAGGTGTTTCCGCAAATATAAACTTGCGAGACTATGTGACAAACGTAAGCTACTGTCTTTTATTTTTAGGGGCCATTTTTCAATTTCCAAATATTTTAATGATTCTAGGATTTATGGGAATAGTTACAAAACAGACTCTTCGAAAATTTCGTCGCTACGTTTATGTTGGTCTCGCTGTTTTTGCTGCAATTTTTTCACCACCTGACGTAATCTCCATGCTAAGTATCTGGCTCCCGTTGTGTTTGTTATATGAAATTGGAGTTATTGCTGTAGCATATATCGTTCATCCCTACCTTTACTACGTACACATGAAAAAGAAGTGAGGATCAAATGTCTTCTTTAATTAAAAAATTAATTAGGTTTTATACAGTTCCCGTCCTCCTTTCTTGGCTTATTGCAACGATTTTTCTTGATATCGTTGCAGTTCCAACAGTATTTAAAAATATCTCAAATGTTTTAGATGCTGGAAAAGTAGGGATGACCATTTTTAAAACATTTAATCGTATCGAAGTTGTATTTGCTGTCATCTTTTTATTTGCAGGAATTGAAGAGTTCATTTCAGAGAGGAGAAAAAAGTATTTAGTTTTTTCAATAATACTTTTCTTTTGGATATTGGTTTACAATTTTTACCTAACTCCATCGATCATCTTTTATACTGAAAAATTGCATAGTGGCGTTCAAGATATCAACTTAATGATTGAGTATCAAAGTAAACATGCTTTAATTCATAAGGCGTATCGCTATTTAGATTCAATTAAAATTTTAGTGCTTGTAGCATTGATTATTTCACTTACTAGAAAAAATTTGAAGGAGACTAAATGATTTTAGTAACAGGTGGGGCCGGGTTTATTGGTTCAGTGCTTGTAGCAAAGCTTAATCAATTACAAAGATATGATATTGTGATCGTTGATGATCTTGGCGAGAGTATAAAATGGAAAAACTTACGCCATTTAAAATTTGTCGACTATATCCATGCGGATGATCTTTTCAATGGAGATTACGATGAATTGATGAATGAGGTTGAAGTTATTTTTCACATGGGGGCGATTTCTTCAACCACAGAAAAAGATATGGATAAACTGTATCGCTACAATATAAATTATTCCAAGGCCCTATTAAATTTTGCAGCCGCAAAAAATATTCAATTTATTTATGCTTCTTCGGCCGCGACATATGGTGACGGCGATTTAGGCTATGATGATTCTCATGACAAGATTCAATCTTTGCGTCCTTTAAATCCCTATGGCTTTTCAAAGCAAATTTTTGATGAGTGGATTTTAAGTGAATCTGTTTTAAAACCAGACTTATGGTTTGGACTCAAATTCTTTAACGTCTATGGGCCAAATGAGTATCACAAAGATGAAATGAGGTCTTTAGTTCATAAGTCGTTTCATCAAATAAAAGAGTCAAAAAAAGTAAAACTTTTTAAATCGCATAAAGACGGATTTAAAGACGGTGAACAGCTTCGAGATTTTATTTATGTCATGGATGTCGTCAATGTAATACTAGAGTTATCACAGGTACTAGATGCATCTAAATCTGGCATTTATAATTTAGGGACTGGATCGGCCAGAAGTTTTAAGGATTTAGTTATCGCTAGTTTTGACGCTTTAAATATATCGGTTAATATTGAATATATTGATATGCCAATGAGTATTCGCAATCAATACCAATACTATACAGAAGCAAAGATGGAAAAGCTGCTAGAGGTATTACCAGGTTTTAAATTTACGAGCTTAGAAGATGGTGTAACTGATTATATAAAAAATTATCTTTTAACAACTGACGAATACGTGAAGGGTGTGTAATGGCCTTTGAAGGTGGAATTAAAGCAGCGGCAAAAATGTTAATTGGACTTTCAAAAAGTGCAAGGGATAAAGTCATTGAGACAATTTCTAAAAAAGATCCTGCCATGGCCATCATTTTACAAAAAAGTATGTATGAGTTTTCAGATCTTAAAGATCTAACTCCTCTTATGGTGGTTGAACTTCTTAGATCGGTAAATGCTAAGGATTTAGGCATGGCCCTTCGCATTTCAGCCCCTGAGTTAAAAAATCTCATTTTATCTAATGCTCCAAGGTTAATGCGAAATGAAATTGAAGAAGTTTTATTGGGCCCCTTGCAATTAACTTCCAAGGTAGAGGAGGCCCAAGAAAAAATTATGGAAATAGTTCGAAAAAAAATAGAAAAAGGTGAGCTCGTTATCAATAAGGAATCAAAAGAGACCTTGGTCTAGTGCTAAAAGGCTCCCTTTTTAGTGTCATAAGATCATCTTGTCTTGCAGTAAGTATTTAAAAAGTCATAATTTGAAACTGGCATGATTTTAGCTTTATATAAAAGTGAGAAGAATGAAGATCTAGGATGGATTTTTATTTGATCAAAAATGTTTTTCAAGGATTGAAGAACATAAACAAAGACAGGAAGTTTTAATTTTACGGGAGAATTTATGAGAGACAAATCAACGAATGAAAAGATCTCGCGCAGACAATCGAAATTTCCCCAATTACTCCGGATACCGTATGATGCTTGGCGCCCGCCGTTATTAGGCATCTAATTAATAGATGGACAGTATGAAATAAAACGATTTAACAATTAATTTTGAAGGCCGTACTTTAGCATAATCCTAGGAGTTATGATGAAGTTCGGCCTTCTCTTTTTTATTTTTTTTAGTCTTATCATTTCAGAATCAAACGCTCGTGAAATAAGTCGCCTCAAAGATTCTCACGCTCTTCAAATAGTTTTAAATTTCTTTTATGAAAATAGAGAAGAATTTAAATATTATCCGCGCATAAAGGATATAAAAGAATTTGATCTTGAGACAAATGAATGCAAAGAAGTAAGCTCTGGAGATGTATTAAAAGAAATTAAAAGAAACATCCAGTTTGTCTTTAACAAGTATCCAGATGAAGAACTTCCTGTTCTTTTGGCCTTAAATGATTTTGAGCTTTATCTCAATGGGGATGACTTCATTAGATGTACCAAAGAATTTTTATTTCAGGACAAAATGATAGCGAGTATCTTTTATAAGAGTGTCCATTTTCACCCCACCAAATCTTTTCGTTTAGATCAAATCGCCACTAGTTTAAGTCATTAGTTGGTGTAAAACTGACTATTTTAAGACTTTAAAAGACTTTTAGCATGCTTATTTTTTGGCATAAAGAATGCATTGATACATGACAATCGACTCAAGGATGGGTTGGGCATTTTAAAGGAATTAAAATTTATTAATCAGGAAGATTCACAATAAGAGGAGTAAGTATGAATAAGGAAAATTTGGTTTATTTTGAAAATCTTTTTCTAGAACTAAAAAAGAACTTACTGTCAGAGCTAAAACTTCAAGATGAAGACAGAAACTTTGAAAAAGGCGACGATATTGATCAGGAAAATCTTGAACGAGCTCGCGCTTTAGAATTTAAATTACTTGGAAGACAGAGCTTCATGCTTAAAAAAATAGATCATGCACTTGTAAAAATAAAAAATGGTACATATGGGATTTGTGATGAGTGCGATGGTGAAATTGAAATTAATAGATTAAAGGCAAGACCGGTGGCAACTCAGTGTATTTTATGCAAAGAACTTGAAGAACGTTCAGAAGATAAATTGCTTTATGAAAAAAGATCTCATACTCACGGTAAGACAATGTTTAATAATGTGATATTAATGTCGGCCTACCGTGAAGAAAATAGCGAACAAAATAATTCAACTAATTTGGGCTTAAGCTAGTGAGGATTAACCTCACTAGCTTTTTCTTTAAAAAAACTTTGAATTAAGCTAAAATTTAGCTATGAAAAAACTAATTACATTTCTGATTTTGGCACTATCTATTAGTCGATTATATGCAGTCGATATTCCATTAAACGACGGTAAGTTAAAAATCAATGCCAGAGGGTGGAACTGGACAGATCTTTGTAAGTCAAATCATTTTTCTTGCTTTCAAGGTGAAGGGGGAGAGATGCTGGTGAGTCTTTCAAGTTTTCCACTAAATAGTGAGGCCTTTAAATCGACTTGTGCAGGAGAAAGTAAAAAGAAATTAAAAAATAGTCATGGTATTTCATACTGTGAATGGAAGGAAGATAATAATCTGGTGATATTATTAACGACTAAAAAAAATGTAATATCAATTGCTGTAGGTATGAGTGATAAGAAAAAAGACTTAAATACGAAACTTGCATCTGAACTCATTAATTCAATTGAATACTTAAAGGAGAAAAAATGATTAAAAAATTATTTTTAACATTTTTTATCCTGCAGTTTGCTTATGCAGAAACTGATAATCAGTGTTTAAATTCTCCTTGCCCACTTGAAACAAAACAAAGAAACCCAATTGATGTATTTAAAGAAGTTCATGCAATTGTAGAACAAGAGTTAAAGGCCAATCCAAATACTACAGATGAATGTCGATCCGTCATGGGCCTTATTCGAGATGCTAAAGTCATTGATGGCGAAAATAATAAAGTAAATACTGCGGAAAATGTTTCTAAAGTTATTTCTGATTTTCCAACATTAATCGAAAAAGGATGTTTTCGCGATGGTGCTAAGGCAGTAGAAATTGGACTTCATCTTTTTGATAGCGTCGGTCGAAATCTTGTACAGGCAAATAATATTCAAGATTTTAGCATTGGGCCTTGGACTTTAACGGCCAATGCTGCAGGGGTTATTATTTCAGGGGTAAGTCGATTGGGTCTTGCTATTATGAAATGGATGGGACTTCAAAAAAAAGAAAGAGCAGTAGATGATCCATTAAAAGAAATTGTAGCGGCCAAACATCAAGAAAATTTAATGCAAACTCTTTGTGATTATAGAAAGCTAACTTATTTATATGATCAAAATAAATTAAATACAGATGAAATTGATAGATCAAAAATACTTCTTCAGAAGGTAGAAGATTCAGATAAAGAGAAAGAAGTTGAAATTAACAATCATGCTTGTCAGACAGAAAATGGAGAAATAAAAAAGATTGCAGGTCTTGGGGCAAATCTTGGAGAGGTTGTAAGCTTTAGCATTAATGAAGCTGATGGACGCAAATTATCTAAAGCATGCAATGATTTTATGGAAGTCGATAAAAAAGAAATGTGGATGAATTCGATTTCAGATTTGCTATGTCGGAGACTAGATTGTAAAAATTCTCATCAAGCTTGTCAGTTTATTCCTGCATTAGTAGAGCTAAAAGTATTCACATCAAATGAAGATGGAAATTGCCAATTAAATCCTAATTGGAAAAAAGAAATTTCCTGTTTTGACATAAGTAAATCAGGAAGGGAGAAAGTATTAAATTTTGTTTCTAACTTACAGCTCTTATCTGATGCCATACCATCAGCAGTTTCAAGCATAAAAGAAAATAGTGGAATGGCCGGTTTTTTAAAACTTTCTGAGGATCGAAAACTTTTAAAACTTCAGTCTGAGCAAATTAAATCGCAACTTGAATGGCAAGACTCTATTCATCGAAATTCAACAGAGATGTCTCTAAGGGGATTGTCTCAGTTTCTATTAAATACTCCAGATACAGGTTTTCAAAAGTACATTAGCGAAAAAAATAATGAAATAACTGCCCATAAAGAAAACGCTAAATCAAAAATTTATAACATTTATGAGGCCATCGACGAAGAGACCGATAAAGTTTCTTCGGTCGAAAATCGCCTTGTTGATGACATTAACTACATGTGGATGCAGTATTCACCTGCGAGGGATCATGTAAAGAAAGTTAAGAAAGTGTGTGAGACATTTTTAAGTCCTTGTGCATTTAAAACTAAAAGCAACCGCTTTACATCTTGGCTTAGTAGTAATCAAACGATTGAAGTCGAAAAAACAACACTTGAAACTTCAAATTTTGAAAAGGCCTGTCTTGGATATGATTACAAAAATCCTACCGTCGGAAATTTTTGTGAATTTTTCAAGGAGGCATGTAAAAGTGAAGGGCGAGGAAGCAAATCTCCTGAAAAATATCAAAGTAGTTGGGATAAGATAAAATCGACAGTAGAAGCTAAATCAAATGCATTTGATCCTGATTTTATTAAAGCTCTAAATGAATCTAAAGATTGTAATCTAAAAAAATAGCCTCCAAAAAGAAATCTTTTTGGAGGCATAATGACTAAAGTGCAAGATTAGATAATTCTTCTATTAAATTCTGAGAACGCAACACAAATGCTTCTCGATCTTCATGATTTAGGCCTTCGCTTGAAATATGGGCCAAATCTTCAACATGGTGACAAAGTTTTTTTACAAGATCCGACTTACCTTTTTCAGATAGTTTTAATGCATTTTGAATTAATGGATTAAGTGGGTTAATAACCAAAGTCTTCTTAATTGGAAACATTGATTCGTTACCCATTTGTTTTGCCATCTGTTGCATTCGCTTCATTTGTTCATCAATCTTGAAGTATGCAGGGGCCTTTGAATTTTTTAATTTCACAACTTCAATATCTTGAATTCCACCGTGATTTAGAGAGTCTAAATCCATTTCTTCTTCTGTTTTCTCAGCTTTTGGGGCAGTTCCGATTAAAATATCTTTAAATAAATCTTTAACCTTTATGTCAGAATCAGTGGTAGCTTCATTTTCTAAAAGGTTTGCAATTTCTGCATCGACTGAAACAAATTTATATGACTCTTCTTTTACTTTATTAAATTCTGCATGTTGCATAAAGTGAGGATCGATATAGCTTTCTGTCATTAGAGAGTGAAGACCTTCTGAGTACAATTGCTTTCTTAGTGCATAATCTGATTTCCCTTTTTCAAAGTAGATAACTTTTCCTTCCATTTTCTCCTTATATTTTTCTGGAATTGAAGTTTTATATTCTGAAAGTGTGAAATACTTGTCTTCAGCATTTTTAAAGATTACGAACTCTCTCATCATCTCATCAAACTTTGTATCTGAAATTGCTCCATATTTAATAAATAAAGCAATATCTTCCCAAATCGCCTCATAGCGAGCTCGATCACTATTAAAAAGTTTTTTTAAATTTTCTGCAACTTTTTTAATAACGTAGTTTGAGATTTTTTTAATATTTGGATCTCCCTGCAAGCTCGATCTTGAAACATTTAATGGGATATCGCTTGAGTCAATACATCCTTTTAAAAGTGATAAGAATTCTGGAATAATATCTTTTACATTATTTGAAACGAAAACTTGCTTATTATATAGTTTGATATTTGATTCATTAAACGGTTTATTTGGATTTAGTTTTGGGAAAAATAGAACTCCATCTAACGTAAATGGATGATCAACTTTTAGATGAATCCAAAATAGGGGCTCAGAATCCATTGGATAAAGTTTTCTATAAAATTCTTTATAGTCTTCGTCTTTTAAGCTTGCAGGATCTTTTTTCCAAATTGGATTGGTGTCGTTTACGAGCCCCGGATGATGAGTCACGCCTTTATCATCTGGCTTTAGTTCTAAGTCGAGAACTTGAATTTCATAAGGCATGAAATCACAGAATTTTTTTAATGTACTTGAAAGTTTCCATGCATTTAAAAATTCTTCAGATTCTTCATTTATATGGAGAGTAATTTCTGTACCAACTTCTGTTTTGTTTGAATCAGAAAATGTATATTCTGTTTCTCCCTCTGAAGTCCATTTTGTCGGCCGACTTCCTGATTCATAAGAAAGTGATTCAACTTCAACTTTTTTACTGACCATAAAGGCAGAATAAAAACCAAGTCCAAATTTTCCAATAATGTCTGTATTGGTATTAATGCCTTCTTTTTTCATCTTAGAAACAAATTCTTCAGCTCCAGAGAATGCCAGTTGGGCGATATATTTTTCGACTTCGGCCTCTGTCATTCCAAGGCCGTTATCCGTGATCGTAATTGTTTTTTCAGTTTTATTAACTTTTACTTCAATTTTTCCCGTTGGAATTTCCAAGTTTTTGGTACGGGCAAGTGTGGCGCGTTTAGTAATTGCATCTGTCGCATTTGCAACTAATTCTCTGATAAAAATATCATGCTCTGAGTAAAGCCACTTCTTAATAATGGGGAAAATATCCGTTGTATTGACACTAATTGTACCTTTTCGTGAAGTCATATTTGCGTTCTCCTTTTTGGCCATTTAATATAAAACCTAGAAAGACTATGGGGTCTTATTTATAAAGGTCAAGAGTTAAAGGAAGAAAAAAATGGCAATTAAAGAATATCCTAGAGATATCATTCTCATAACAACAGGTGGCACAATTGAAAAAACCTATGATGAATTTGATGGATCGCTTGAAAATAGGGGAACTTCTATAAAAAATAGGATTATGCATAAATTGCGTCTTCCAAGTACTAATATTTATGTTTATCCGCTGTTGTCAAAAGATTCGCTCTATATGGATGATTTGGATCGCGAGTTAATTTACTCGACTATTAAGGATCAGCTAAATAGAAAAGTGCCAATCGTTGTATTGCATGGAACTGATACAATGGCCCTCTCTGCTAAATATTGTTTTGATAAAATTTCAAACTTAGAGGTGCCAGTAGTATTTACAGGTGCAATGGTCCCAATGGGGTTTGAAGATACAGATGCTACTCAAAATGTAACGGAAGCGCTACTTGCGGCCAAGCTTCTTTGTCCCGGTTTTTATATTTCATTTCATAATCAAATTTTTGAGGTTCCAAATGTTCGAAAAAATAAAGAGAAGCGGACGTTTGAAGCAATATAAAAGGAATTAAAGACATGAATAATTTTATTTTAGAATTTAAAGAGGCGAATGTTTTGTTTAAAGATAATTTTAAACGTTTTAAGATTGTTTTTTTTATTTTCTTTGTCCTTGGAATTTTGGAATTGGTTATTCCTTCACAAATTTCAAATAGAGAAGAGGGGAAATTAATTGTATTTCGGGTTTTAGAAGTTTTGTGCTTATTTATTAATTCGGCTTATCTCTTGAAAATTTTAAAGAAGGACTCTATTCCTGGGGATTTTATCTATATTTTGATCCCTTATGTCCTCTATAGCATATACTATACGATCATTTCTTTAATCGGATTATTGATTTTATATATTCCTGGGATTGTGTTTTTTTATGCACCAATCGTTGCAGTTTTTCATAAGGGAACTAGCATTTTTAAAACGGCATTTGAATTGTTTAAAAAAGAAAAAATAGCAGTGACTTTTTTGTCACTGTCTGCGCTTATTTTAGAAATACTGCCTTCAAGTTTTGATTATTTTTTAGGAAATAGTTTTTTCAAATTGATTGTAGGAAGCATCTACCATCTTGTAAATGCTTACCTTATGATTGTATTTTCAATTATTGCTGTAAGTTTGTACTATAAAAATATTGAAGACTTAAATTAAGCTGCCATCTTTAAATTATCTTTTTTCTCATTGTCAATTTTGTACTTATTGACAAGGGTCTCAACTGCCTTAGACATTTTTGCAATTTCTTGCAAGTTTAAGGTAGAGTAGTGCACACTTTTACTTGAAGTTTCTGAAAGTGTCTTTACTTCAAACATTGATTTTGTCACACCTTCAATACCAGAACTTGCTTCCATCATACTTTGCCCAATTTCGGCCGATGTACTCACTTGCTCTTCGATTGCCGCAGAGACGTGAGTGGAATATTCTGAAATTTTTTCAAAAGATTTTGCCATGCTTGCAATGGAACTAATCACAGTCTTACTGTCATCTTGGATTGTATTTATATTTTCTTCAATACTCTTTGTTGCATTTTGAGTTTGGTGTGCAAGCTCTTTTATTTCATGGGCCACGACAGCAAAGCCTTTTCCTGCATCACCCGCACGAGAAGCTTCTATCGTTGCGTTTAGGGCCAAGAGATTGGTTTGAGAGGCAATTGAGTTAATGATTTGAATAATGCTACTGATCCCGTCAGAGCTTTTTGCAAGTTTATCAATTAGTTTGGCAGAGTGTTCAACATCTTTTGATGTTTTTGAAACCAGACTGTTGGATTCATGAGTAACTTTACTAATTTCAGAAATAGAAGCTTTCATTTCTTCTGTCGCCGCAGATACTGTTTGGATGCTGCTTGAAATTTCTTCACTTGCAGAAGAGACAATTACAACTTTATTTAAAGTATTTTCTTGAGCGTTGATAACATCTCCATTGGTTTGTTCGATCGAATGAACCATTTTTGAAAGAGAATTAACGACGGTTGTGAGCTCTTGAATTTGAGATTTAAATGATTGTACAAGTACATTTAAATTTTTTGAAATAAGTCCAATCGCATCTTCTCCTGCATGTGGAATCATAACAGTTAAATCACCAGCACAAACTTTAGTTAAGACATTTTGTATATCCTTAACTTTTGCATTGGTCTCTTCATTGTCCTTTTTGATTTTTAAAGCAAGCTCTTGAGCCTCTTCTTGGGCAATTTTGGCGTTTTTCTCTGCCGCAACCGCAGACTCTTTATCCTTCATCGCTGCAACTTTAGCCTCATCTGCAGCTTTTAATGCTACCAGTGCCTTATCTTTTGATTCAGTGGCTTCTTTCATTGCTATTTCTTGATCCGTCTTCATTTTCGCAATTTCATCCCAATTAAATTTCTTTCGCATAAAAACTTTTTCTAGATTTTCAGCGGTGTCTTGTAATTGGTTAGACATTTCTGAAACTTCATCTTTTTTATCTGTACGAATATTAATTTCAAGATTTCCGCTGGCCACATTTTTCATTGCATAAACAAAGGCACTAATAGGTTTTGAGACCCAAAGAGGGTAAAAACAACAAAATACGCAGGCGATAAAAGTAAATGCTGAATAAAAAATCATTGATGATTTTGCTTCTTTTGAAATCATTATTGTTTTTGATTCCAGGCCAAGTTTTAATTCATCTTTAATAACTGTACCAATCGAAGTAATTGCTTTAGAAATGTCTTTAAACCAATTTTTTGGATCAGTGGTATATTTAGCTGTAGCGTGATTACTATAGAGATCTTTTTCATAGCTTTGGATATTTTTAAATTCTTGAGTTTCTTTTATCATGCTTAAATTAGAATTAGTTTTATCATAGAGATAATTACTATTTTTCTCACTCAATTTATTTGCAATGTAAGTAAATGAGAAGCTTGCTTTTTGATAGTCAGTATCTGTTAGAATTTTTTTAGCGCCAAAGACAGAGTTTAATTTAGCTCTTAGTTTTCCGGCGGTTTCTTTTGTACTTTCTAATTCATAAAGAGAGGTTAGCGCATTTACAATTTTTGGATCGAGTGTGACAGAGCGAACGTTGTCATAGATTTTTAATACTGTTTCAACTTGCATTGAATAAAATTTTGCAACTTCATCAATTGTAGAAGGATTATTTTCAGTGCGCAGTGCTCGAATTTCGCTTAGTTTTTTTTCATTTGAAACTAATTCATCGACTAATTTTTTAGCATTTGCAAATGGTACATGCATGTGTTTAATATTTTCAAGAATTGCATTGGTATCACTGTGAATTTTTTTAAAGTCATCTTCACTTACAGTGTTCCCATTCATATGTCCCGTCGTCTTACCTCGTTCAAGTTGCATTCTTGTTATATAACTTGAAAGAATGATGAGGTCGCTGGACATTTCACTTGTATCGCGGGAAACGATATATTGCTCATATTTTGAATTGATAATTGAACCTAATGCAATTAAGGCAATTAAAAATGGTACTAATGCAATCGAAAATAGTTTTTGTTTAAGTGACATGTTTATCCTCAGGTTAGAATGACCAAAATCCTATCGGTGAAAAATAATATTTACTTATCGACCTCGTGGGCCTAGAAAATGGGCTTTATCAGGAAAAAAAACTCTATTTTGTGATGTTGATCATAAAAATGCATGAATAATTAAGGTATTGTCCTAGTTTGAGTATTCAAACCATCTTTAAAATTAAGGTAATCTTTAACTATGAGTATAATTGATAACAGAGAGGATTTAACTGAAATTTTAAGCCTAAAAGGGCGAAAGGTCAGTTTTTTAAAAAATAGTAAGATACTCTACAGAAATCACATTCCAGTTTCTTGTTTTTTTGCAGTTGATGCAAAAATAAAACTTAAAAAGAAGAACTTTGAAAAAAGCCTTGAGCTAAAAAATGCGTTGATGTGTTTTGATGAGTTTTTGGGGAAAAAAAAGTCGAACTTTGATGTAGAAGTTATGGCCGGTTCTAGTTTAATCTATATCGACAGAGAGACATTGCTTCAGCACGTATTGAGGTACTAGGTGAATTTACTAATTTTATTTTTGCATATTATTGGCGCCAGCATTTGGATTGGTGGGCATTTAATTATGGCCATTAGATATATCCCTGCTGCTTTTAAAAATAATTCAGTCGATGAGTTGATCAAATTTGAAGAAAGCTATGAAAAAATTGGAATGCCTGCCTTAGTGCTGCAAATTATTACGGGGCTGTATTTGGCCTATGAATGGACAGATGGATTTAAACTTATTTTTGATACAAATAATCCGGTTGTTTTAACGATTTGGATAAAGCTTACTTTATTAATGTCTACTTTTGCATTGGCCATCGATGCTCGGTTTCGGGTACTTCCAAAGCTATCAATGAAAAATCTATTGGACTTATCTTTTCATGTTTATCCTGTCACCATCATATCACTTTTATTTGCATTTTTTGGTCTTTTAATTCGCCATGGAGGAATGGGTTTTTTTGCCAAGTAGTCCAATGACATTTTAGATAAAATTGACGATATTTCTTAAATGGTAAAATTTGATTACACCCAAAAATATTTAAGTTTTAATAAAACAAAATATGAACAGTTAGATTCTAAGAATCGTTTGCAATTAGATAAAATTTCTCATTTCTATAAACTGACATTTCAAGAGTTTAATAAGCTGGTTACAATTATGCAGGAATTGTCTCAGTGGAAAGAAACTTTTGACTTTGAAACATTAAGCATTGAAAGTAAGGATTTATATTTAAAGCAAGTTTTTGATTTTTACGAAACACTTAAAACGAAGAAAAGCTATTTAGATTTTAAGGGTACTGATGATGTTTTAAAAACGCCATATCACCTAGTGAAAGAGACAAATATAGAGGCGAAAATAATGGGGAGATGTCCTGTTGCTTCTGAGAAAACTCTATGTTGTAATCTTGAAACTCTCGATGCTTTTAGAAATTGTTCCTTTGGTTGTACCTATTGCTCTATTCAATCTTATTTTAATGAAAATGAAGTTATCATTGATTCAAATTTTAAAGAAAAGCTCGATGGACTTAATCTATTGCCGGATCAAATCTATCACTTTGGAACAGGGCAATCCTCTGATTCTCTTCTTTGGGGAAATAAGGAAAATCACTTATTTTTATTAATTGAATTTGCCAAGAAACATCCTAATTTAATTTTAGAATTTAAAACAAAATCATCAAATGTGGATTATCTTTTAGGTATTGATATCCCTAAAAATGTAATCATTACTTGGAGTATTAATCCGAATACTATTATTCAAAATGAAGAACATCGAACTGCTGGCCTAGAGGCCAGACTCAGTTCTGCAGAAAAAATTGTGAATAAGGGAAATCTTGTCGGGTTTCATTTTCATCCAATTATATTTTATGATGAGTATCAAAAAGATTACTTAGAAGTGATCAATGAAATTAAAAAGCGCTTTAAACCATCTGATTGTGCACTTATTTCGCTAGGGACTGTAACTTTCAATAAAAAAACGATTGCAGAAATTAGAAGTAAAAAAATGACAAGCAAAATTCTTCAAATGCCACTTTTAGAAGTTGCTGGCAAGTACTCGTATCCAGATAATATCAAAGAAGAAGTTTTTAGCTATGTTTATAATGCATTTCAAGCTTGGCATAGTCAGGTATTCTTTTATCTGTGCATGGAGCCACATCAAATTTGGGAAAAAGTATTTCACTATCGGTATCAAGATAATCTAGAATTTGAAGAAAAAATGAAAAATGCCTATATGGAAAAAATAAATCAAAAAAGGACAAATCATGAGAAAGACTATTATCGAACCATTTAAAATTAAAATGGTAGAGCCGCTACATTTTCATACAAGAAAAGACAGAGAAAAATTCTTAAAAGATGCTGGATATAATTTATTTTTGTTAAATAGTGAGCATATTACTTTTGATTTTTTAACTGATTCAGGAACAACAGCCATGAGTGCAGCACAATGGGCATCAATGATGACGGCCGATGAAGTCTATGCAGGTTCATTGAGTTTTACAAATTTTAAAAAGGCCGTTTTAGATATCCTTGGTTTCCCTCATGTTTTACCTACTCACCAGGGACGAGCAGCAGAAAGAATCTTTTTTGGAAAAATGGTAAAAGAAGGCGATAAAATTCCTTCCAATAACCACTTTGATACAACTCGCGCTAATATTGAATTTTTAAAAGGTGAAGCGTGTGATCTTGTTATTCCAGAAGGAAAAGAGCCTAGAAATCCTTATCCTTTTAAGGGGAATATTGACACTAATTTGCTTCGAGCTTTCTGTGAACAACATAAAGGAAAAATTCCATTTGGAATGATTACGATTACAAATAATACAGGGGGAGGACAACCAGTTTCTCTTTCAAATCTAAAAGAAGTGGCAAAAATTTATAAAGAATATAATATTCCATTTATTATTGACGCCTGCCGATTTGCTGAAAATGCATATTTTATTAAATGCCGTGAAAAAGGCCAAGAAAATAGAAGTGTAAAAGAAATCATTAAAGAGATTTTTTCATTAGCAGATGGTGCTTTGATGAGTGCAAAAAAAGATGCGCTGGTAAATATTGGAGGATTTATTGCACTCAAGGAAGATAAATGGCTTGGTGATCTTAGAAATATTCTTATTTTAACAGAAGGTTTTCCTACTTATGGTGGCCTTGCTGCAAGAGATTTGTCTGCAATGGCACAAGGTCTTTATGAAGTCGTTGATGAGTCATACCTTTCATATCGAATTGCCACTTGTGAATATATGACAAAAAGACTAAATGCCATGGGAATCCCAACGGTTCTTCCGGCCGGAGGCCATGCTGTTTATATAGATGCAAAAGAGTTTTTACCACATATAAGGCCAAGTGAATTTCCTGGCCAGTCTTTAGCTGTTGAAATGTACTTGAATGATGGAATTAGATCTTGTGAAATTGGCTCTGCGATGTTCGGAGGAAATGCAAAAATGGAACTGGTACGAATGGCCTTTCCAAGACGAGTGTATACACAATCACATTTTGATTACATTCTTGAGGGAATGGAGGAATTAGTTGCTCGCAAAAAGGAATTAAAGGGAATGAAGATTGTTTATGAGCCGCCATTTCTTCGTCATTTTACAGCACGCTTTGATTACATTTAGTCAAGTGGTTGACTGTTTTTGCTATAAGAAATAGCATTATTAAATGGAAAAAAACTCAAGTGAAATTTTAAACTTTAGAAAAAATGCCTCCCTTTTAAGTAAAGGGAGTTCTTCTAATGAAATTTTAAATTCAATAATTAATTTATTTGCAAAGCATATTTCAAATATTAATTCTTTGGTTCTTGACATTGGATGTGGCCAAGGAGAGTTACTTTCCAAAATATTTAATTTAGGTTTTAAAAACTTAAATGGAAGTGATATTACCAAATTTAAAAGTTTTGATTTTTTTAATTTTATGGAAATTGATTGTAATGCTCAATTTGCAACTGAAAAAAATAAATATGATGTAATAGTTTCAAGCGAGGTTATCGAACATTTAGAAAACCCAAGAAATTTTATTAGAGAGATTAAAAAATCATTAAATTCCAATGGGAAAATTTTAATATCAACTCCAAACCCAGAATCAATATCTAGTATTATTTCCTTTGTAATTCGTGGCTATCATGGGGCATTTGGGCCTAAGGATTATCCTGCTCATATTACAACTGTCTCTCAATATGATTTTAAAAATATTTTAAAAGAAAATGGCTTTAGTATTTTAGAGATCAGCTATGTTAAAAATGGCCGAATCCCAGGGACATCTTTTAAGTGGCATTCTTTTTTTCCTTTTTTAGATTCACGTTTTTTTTCAGAGAATTACGTTATCGTTGCAGAACTGCCCTACAACAATGGGGACTAAAATATAGCTTTTAATCGTTATTTTTTTTA
>CAZOXW010000012.1:6234-67303 GCA_964583925.1 uncultured Bacteriovorax sp. | reverse complement strand
TACGAATGGCGCACCCTGAGAGATTCGAACTCCCGACCAACTGGTTCGAAGCCAGCTACTCTATCCAACTGAGCTAAGGGTGCGTGAGCTTATTATAGAAACTCTCACTAATAACCGCAACGAAAACTTGCAGTTTGTGCATAGATACTGGCCTTAAAATGTGAATCTGCATCAAAATTGTGCCCACAATGAACCTTACTTGGAGAATTTTTGGCCATTTTTATTAAATAGGCCATCTTCAAAAATACTGGTGTTAGATTTTCTCTTACTAGCTTAGAAACATTAGAGGCCTTTTCTGGATCACCTGCCTCATATCCCTTTTCACAAAGTTCCTCTTGAAAAATATTTTTAATATTTAAACCAGTATTGCTAAAAAGGATGAGTCCTGCCAATAACCCCGTTCTATCCTCGCCAACGGTACAGTGAAAAAATGATTTTTCCCCTGCATTCTTTTTATTTTCAAGCCACAGTAGTGCCTGCTTAACATCTTCGCAGACAGGAGAAAATTCCATGATATCTTTCCAAGGAAAACTAATATGCAAACTCTTTACCCCAAGAGAATTTAAAGTTTTTATTTCAGCTTGTACTTCATTTTTCGTTTCTTTTTTAAAGATAAGAATATTTTTAACTCCTAAGCTCACCAATTCCAAATACTCATCTTTATTTCTTGGAGTCTGCCCCCTAATAATTAGTTCATCAATTACATAATGACTATTTGGAATTGAAAGACCTTCGACTGTACCTACAAAGGGAGACTCAAGGCCGGCAAATATGGTTAAACTAAAAATAAGCGAGATAAATAAATATAATGTTTTCATATTCGGGTATATAACGATTAACTCTTAGTAAGAATAATATAAGATTTAGATAATGAATATTTTACAATTATTTGTAAGATTAAATACTTTTAGGTAGTCTCCCACTGGTATGAAGGAACTTATTTCTGATCAATTTAGCGATTACCAATTACTAGATTCTGGGCATGGATTAAAACTTGAATCTATCGCCGGTCTATTAGTGGAACGGCCTTGCCCACAGGCCATATGGGCTCCCAGACTTAAGGAGTCTGAATGGGCAAAGGCCAGCTCAAGGTGTATTAGAAAAAATGATGGTGGAGGAACTTGGAAACATCGTTCTGACTTAGAACCAAATAATCTCATATACAAATATAAAACTTCAGAAAATAAAACGCTAAATTTTAAACTTAAATTTACTTCTTTTGGCCACTGTGGTGTTTTTTTTGAGCAAAAAATAGTTTGGGATAAATTAGTAGAAGAATCACTACTACTAAAAAAAGAATTAGGCCGCCCAATAAAATTTTTAAATCTCTTTGGCTATACTGGCTGCGCTTCTCTGGCCGTTTTATCAACAGGTGCAGAAGTATTTCATGTGGATAGTGCAAAAGGAGTTTTAAACTGGGGAAAAGAGAATGTACTTGCCTCAGGACTAGATGCAGGAAAAATAAAATTTGTTCAAGAGGACGTTAATAGCTTCATTAAACATTCGCTCAAAAAAGGATTTAAGTACGATGGCATTTTGGCCGACCCTCCAAGTTGGGGTCATGGTGCCAACAAAGAACTTTGGGAGTTTGATCAAATGATCCAAGAGTTAACTTCTGATGCTTTTAAACTTTTGACCCGAGAAAATAGTTTCTTCTTTTTATCAAGCCATACCCACGGTGTGCAAGCACATGCCTTATTAAATTTAGTTGAAGAACAAAAATATAAAAAAAATATTTCATTTGGTGAACTTGGCATAAAACACCAAAATGACAATCGTATTTTACCTGCCGGTATTTACACCTTTTCAAATAAGATTTGCTGATTTTAAAAAACTTTGAAACTTTTCATCCAATGGAGCATGTACCGAAATAACTTTGTCTTCATAGCTAAAGCTTAAAGAGCTTGAATGAAGATACATTCTTTCTGCACTATCGGTACCATAAACTAAATCACCAACAATTGGATGTCCCATGTTTTGGCATTGAATACGAATCTGATGCATTCTTCCGGTTTGTAATTTGAAATTCATAAGCGAATACTTTGAATTATACTTTATCGTTTTAACGTGTGAAATGGCCTTTACTCCCCCTTTAGTAACAACCTCCATTACATCATGCCCATTTTTATTTTGTCTCTTTTTTAAGAAACAACTTAGCTCTCCATCATATTCCCAACCACCATTTACGACCACATGGTATGACTTCTCAATTGAATGTGTCTTAAATCCATTTTCTAAAAAATGATTAACAGACTCATCTTTGGAGAAAATTATTGCACCGGAAGTTTCCTTGTCGAGGCGATGATGCATAAATAATTTTGGATATCTACATTTTAGAAGGTCGTAAAGATTCTCTCTTTTTTTATCCAAAGTAGAGTGTACAACTAAACCGGCAGGTTTATTTACGATTAAAAAATTTTTGTCCTCAAATAGAACATCTATTTCCAATGATTAATCTGCCACTTGTTCTGAATTTTCTTCTTCTACGTGAAAAGGAGTTTCACTCATATCCACTCTATATCTACACTTTGGACATTCTAATTGCTTTCCATTTTTCTTTGTAAATTTCTCCCCCATCACGGGATGAGCACATTTTTTACAAGCAAACTGATATGGCCTTGACCACATAGCATTTGAGCAATCTGGATAATTTGAACAGCCATAAAATATTTTACCGTAGCGACTTTTTTTCTCAGCAAACTTTCCTTTTTTACACTCAGGACAGACAACGTCCAAAGTAAAAGGAAGAGTTGTCATACAAGTTGGATATTCTTCGCAAGCTAAAAATTTACCAAACTTTCCTTTTTTAATAACCATTCTTTTTTTACAAGTCGGACAAGGATCATTGGCAAATTCTTTTTCAACAATAATTATCTTTCCATCAAGTGTCTTCTTAAAATCTTCTGTCGAATTACAATCTGGATAATTTGAACAGGCCAAGAACTGCCCATTTCTCCCCCATTTGATTTGATATTCGCCATCTTTACATTTTACACATTTAAGACCAGTTGGAATGGATTGCTTCTTGAGATTTTTCATCTCATCTTTGGCCTTCTCTAGTGTCAGCTCAAAGCCTTTCCAAAATTCTCTTAGCACTTTTTTCCAAGAGACATCACCCTCTTCTATTTTATCTAATAATTCTTCAACTTTTGCAGTAAATTCTACATCCATTACGTCAGGGAAGCTCTCTACAAGCATTTTACAAACGACACTACCTAGTTCGGTTGGAATAAATCTATTTTCAATTTTTTCAACATAACCACGGTCTTGAATATTTGAAATAATGGCCGCATAAGTTGAAGGTCTTCCAATTCCATCTTCTTCTAAGGCCTTAACTAAACTCGCTTCATTATATCTTGGAGGTGGAGCAGTCCAATGTTCTTCACTTTCAAGTGGAGATTTTGGCGTAAATGTTTCGCCTTCTTTAATTTCTGGAAGCAAATTGGACTTAACTCCAACCTGATCATCAGATTCTTCTTCTGAATCATCATCTCGCTTATTTTTTTCAGCGATTGATTCTAGATATACCGTTCGAAATCCAGCAAACTTTATAATAGATCCATTAGATCTAAAGAAATGTCCACCAGCTTCAAAGCTAACTGTTGTCTGATCAATTACGGCCTGAGACATCTGACTTGAAACAAATTTATTCCAAATTAATTCATAAAGTTTTTGCTGATCAGGGTCTAAATCCCCTCTAACTTCATCAGGAGTAAACTCTAGCGAAGTTGGTCTAATTGCCTCGTGAGCATCTTGAACCTTGCTCGTGCCTTTTTTCTTGTAAATTAATTCATCTGTAGCCAGATGATCTTTGCCATATTTTTTTAAGATAAATTCTCGCACACTTTTCAAAGCTTCTGGCTCAGTCCTCACCGAATCCGTACGCATATAAGTAATTAAACCTTGCATACCATGATCTCGAAGATTAATCCCTTCATACAACATTTGAGCAATCATCATTGTCTTTTTTGCAGTAAAGCCTAATTTATTTGCAGCTTCTTGCTGCAATTTTGATGTTGTAAAAGGTGCTGTCGGATTTTGTTTTCTTTCCTTTTTAATTACAGAAACAACTTTTAAATCTTTTGATTTTATATCTTTTAATATTCTATTTTTAAGCGTTTCTGCATCTTTTCCTTCAAGTGATGTTTTTTTATTTAATTCTTCTCCGTAATATTTTACTTCGAAATTAATCCCTTTTTTCTCTAATGTTCCGTCAATTGAATACCACTTCTCAGGCTTAAATTTTTTTATTTCGTCTTCTCTTTCAACAATAACTCTTAAGGCCACAGACTGAACGCGTCCAGCGCTGATTCCTCTTTGCACCTTATCCCACAAGATTGGAGATATTTTATATCCAACAAGACGATCTAAAACTCTTCTTGTTTTTTGAGAATCATACATGGATTGATTTAATTCTGTAGGGTGGTCAATTGCATTTTTTACCGCGGTTTTAGTAACGGCATTAAATACAACCCTATGAATATTTTTCTTACGACCAATTTCTTCTGCTAAATGGAACGCAATGGCCTCACCCTCGCGATCCATATCGGGCGCAAGATAAATCTGGTTGGCAAATTTAGCTAACTCTTGAATTCGCTCAATTTTATCTTTTTTGCCTGTTATAGGAACTAGATCTAGTGCAAAATCATCTTTTATATCAACACCTAGTTTTGATTTTGGTAAATCTTTTATGTGGCCATTACTTGCAACAACTTGAAAACCACGGCCAAGATATTTTTTAATTGTCTTTGCCTTTGAAGGGGACTCTACGACAACGAGGTCATAACTAGACGTGGACCCTAAATCAGTTCCATCGTCACTTACCTTGGCCACTTTTTTTCCTTTCGCAGCAGTTTTGACCAATGGCATTTTTGCATTATTTTTTTTTGCAACAGTTTTTGTAGCAGCTTTAGCACACATAATTTTTAGCCTTATTTTTATTTTTTAGCTGAATCAGTATTCAACAACTCATCTATTTCTTCAAGGTCAAACTCTGTCAGACCATAAGGATTTTCTTTGTTGTTAATATCTTCATCTAAATATTTTCTACCGATATCCTTTTCAATTTCATTGATTGCTTCAAAAGCATTTGGATCTGGCATCTTGGCCTTTCTCTCGTGCTCTTCAAGGCTCTGCTGCTCAAGAAATTTATCTTCATCGACTTTTGACTCATTTAACGATTTCTCAGCGTCTAAAATCTCCGTCTCTAATCGATCAAGTTCTTTAACATCCTTATCTTGATTTTTTATTACCGATCTATCTCTCTCTTGTCGATCTAATTCTTCAATTTCATCTTCAGTTAATTGAACTTTATCTGCTTTATTTAAAATATCTTGGCTAACATCGTCTAGATTTAACTCTACATCAAGCTCATCTAGCGCTTTTTTCTCAATATCTTTTACGTCTTTTAAGCGATCTTTATTTTTAATCTTAAGCGCTCTACTCATTTCTTCTTCAGTTTTAGTTAAAGCAATCGCACCAAGGCCGATATCACTTTTAGATTCAGAAATTAAAGCAGTCGCGAAGTTATCTGTAATATTTATAACAGTTAATTCTCCAATTTTATATGTAGGGCTTGGTGTAATTTTTCTATCTGTCCCACGGTCGACAAAAGAATAGACTTCAAAAACATTTCCAAGCTCAACTCCATCTGCCCGACCTCGATCAATGTAGACGACATCTCCATACGAGAAGCCTGTCAAAGATTCTTTATAGGCACCAATGATTGCTGCCTCAACATTTCTTTTTGAGTAAGTTCTCGCAATCTTTCCAATTTTTGGCGTGTAAACTGTAATTCTATCTTTTCTCTGAACAATCCCCGATTGATCAAAAACATAACATTCCCATACATCATCAATTTTTCGTATAGTTTTAATTTGCGCAGTTGTCGTGTATGCAAATCCTGAACGATCAGAAATGGGATGTTTTACTTCCCCTCCCATCGTATATACTGTAAAAAAATCACCTGGTTTAACTTTCGCATTTCTGTCAAATTTGACATAGACCGTATCATACTTATGAATAAATACTGCCTCATTTTTAGCTGCATATACTTCACCTAAATCCTGAACAACATTTGTTGTTACAAATGAATTTAGAAAAAATCCCTCTTTATAATTAAAAACAATTTTTGCATTTTTATCAAAGCCAGTATTATCAAATTCTTCTGATGGCTCTGTAATTGTAATTTGTGTTACTGGAGGATCGTATTTTTCCCATTCAGTATTTTTTTGCTCTCTCTCCATTCGTTCTAAGTCTTCGTATGTTTCTTCAGATGCAAATTGAAAGTACACCCCTTGATTGATTAAGTCCTTTCTCTCTTTAATCCAGGCCGGTTGATTAGAATCATCAGAGCTCGAATAATTGGAACCTTTACGTTTAGAAAACACTTCATCTTCCTCAAATTCTCCCACTTGGACATTTGGTGCCGCTTCTGCTTCAGATGAGTCAAAAGAAATAATTGTTCCTGGATCAATTAAATTTGGATTTGAAATATGAGGATTTAACGCCCATATTTTTGTATAATATTGATCTGAACCAAAAAGTGTTTTTGATATACTTTTTAATGTATCTCCAGGTTTTAATTCGTACTTATCAACTTTAGCCTTACGAACTAATTCTTTCCACTCTTCATTATTAATTTTTCCCTTCACCCCTTGGGCCATTTTTAAAAGAAGGACTTTTTCAGATTCGTCATCGACCACTTCTTTTATTGCAGTATCTGATGTCGCTGTAATCTTCTCTTCATTAACTATCGCATCTTTTACTTCAACTTTATTTTCGCTGATGGCCTCTTCTGAGACTTTTGGGTTCACTTTTTTTTCTGTTACGACTTCACCAATATCTTCTTTTAATGATTGAAGATCATCTTGCTCTTCAAGGGTTGAAACATTAATTTTTTCTGCTTCAACTGTAGTTTCATCTTTAAAGTCTTCTGTTTTTTGGAGGGAATCAAATAAATTGAGTTCGTCTACTTCTTGTAGATTTTCTTCTGCTTTAAGTGAAAGCATTAAGAGAATTGCAATAAAAAAAGTTAACGCCCTATTTTTTTTAATAAAGATACCCTCTTTAAATTTTATGCTGACTCAAAAAAGTCATGCAATAATGAGTAATACTTTGCTCCTTTTTCAGGAAGCTTTAATTTTTCACAACATGCAACTAATTTACCAAGTGCCTTAAGTACGTAGGCAGAAAATGCATATTTTTTTATCACTTCTTCATAAACTTGAAGTGCTAAATCGTATTCACCTTGATTAAAAAGCAAATCCCCTAGCATCATTTTTGAGCGAACGACAACCTGCTTTTCTTTTGAGTTCTCTAATTGCTTTAAAATAACGAGTGCATTTTCAAATTTATTAACTTTTATTAACTCAGAGGCTTCACGCATTTGTGCAATTTGCTCATCTACATCATCTGTAAAGTTGACATGCTCTACTCCCATCGCATCTGGCAATTTAGGGCCGGCCTTATTGATTGCGGCCTTTCCCTCTTCGGAAAATGTATCAACTCCAAGACTTGGATCTGGAAGTGCTTGGTCTATTTTATTAACTAATTCACTTGGGTCTAGATTGGATTGGACATTATTTTCAGGAGCTATTTGTTCTGCTGTTGATTTATTAAGTTCAGAATTTGAGCTTGGTAAATTTGTGGCCACAGCTTCATTTTTTTTCTGCCCCAAAAGCTCATTATATTTTCGTGAAAGCTCATCAAACTGTTCTTTTGGAACAAATTTTTGCTCATCTACGTTTGTAGTAGATGCCTTTCCTTCTCTATGTTGAAGTAATGACGAACAAGAAATTTGAGTAAGTGAAAGACATGAAATGAGAAAAACATTGCTCATTTTTCTTGCAAAAATCCTTTTCACTTTTCGTCCTCCATGACATATAAAGATGAAACCATTAATTTTATTCTAAATCACTTGGGATACAAGTCAACGGACAAAATGAAAAAGCACAATACTCAACTATTCCATTTAATCATTCGACTGGCAAAAGAAGACTCAGCATTTTTTTATTTCCAACTTGAGGCCAATGATGGCCTATGCTTTTACTCAACATTAAATCATCCACCACATGCTCAATATCGCGATATCGACTTAAAAGGTGATATCCTCTTGAAAAAAGAATTACTACACCTAATCAGCGAGTGCAGTAAAAAATTTAAAATAGAAATCACTCTAGATGAAGTTATCGAAGATAAGTTGTAGCTGAACTGTAGAATCGAATTACTCTACTTTTTCTTTTTCTTTTTTGGTTTTGCTTTTTCTACAATTGGGGCCGGATCCTTAAAATCCAGCTGAACAAATATTGGAAAGTGATCTGAAAACCCCATCTTATCTTTATCTGACTCATAGGGTTTAAATTTTTTGGGAACCATCACTATCTTCATCCCTTTCTCATTATCGTGATCAAGCTTTTTCTTATAATCAAAAAGCATAAAGGGTGCAGAAAAAATTTCATACGTTTTTAAATTAACAAATGCTTCATCATTATTAAGTAAATTTTTTGAAATAAAAAATCGATCTAATAAATTCCATTCATCCTTAGGAGGAAAATAATAAGTTCCTGATTTCATATCTGCTTTTATTTTATCATCCACCAAAGGACTATTTTTGACTTCAGAGTGAATATCTAGAATTTTATCATCTGTTTGCAGCACTGTCTTAAATGGATGAGGATTACATGAGTCAATAGTATTAAAATCTCCCATCGCTAAAATTCTTTCCTCTGCATTTTCTTTTAAAATTTCATCAATTCTTTTCTTTAACACCGTAGCGGCACTAATTCTTGTAGAATCTGGATTGTGCAATGAGGGCCAATGATTCACAAATAATGTTAAATAATATTTCGAATTAACCAAAAAACGAACTTCTAATATATTTCTTGTCGGGTAATCAAGAAAGACCTGATGTTCTTTCATGTGTATTTTTTTAAACCCCTCACTTTCTTTATACAATAAGGCGACATCGATACCTCTTTTATCTGGGCTATTTGTTATCTCAAATTTTTGATAGCCAAGTACCGCTCCGAATTGTGATAAGACATCTTGATTTTCTACTTCAATTACTCCTAATACGTCAGGAAGTTCTGGATTTTTTGCTTTTATTACAGATGAAAGTAATTCCATTTTTATTTTCAGTTTTTCAGGATTCCAATCAGAATTTAAACACTCTTCGCGTTTTTTTCTCGAATTTTCTTTGGCGCAAAACTCACTCTTTCCGGCTGCTCCTTTTGGCAGAAACTCCCAATCATTCTTATCTTCGTCATGCTTGGAATCAAACAAATTTTCAAGATTGTAACTCATTACTGAAATTGTCTTCGCATTTAAAATTTCAACTGATAAAAACAGAAGAACCAAAAAGAATAGTTTCATAAATCCTCGACGTTTTAATTCTAGAAAGTATATGCTAATTGGAACTAATTTTAAAAGGGATTCTATGATTGATATTTTCTATTTTAAGCTCTTTATTGGCGCGCTCTGTGTAAAAATGGCGATCGAATTTTATTTAGAGCGCAGAAATATAAAATCTATTCAACGTCATCGCAGCAAGGTACCTGATTTATTTAAAGATAAAATTTCACTACAAGATCATGAACTCGCAGCAGAATATACTCTTGCCAAAATTGAAACTTCTCAATTGTTTAAATTATTTGACCTTAGTTTTTATATCCTGCTTACCGTCGGAGGAGGATTAGAATTATTTACGAGAATTTCCATGCGTTATTTTGAAACGCCTATTTTTTCAGAACTATTATTTTTTTTATTGCTTGGAATGTTTAGTTTTATCATTGGTCTGCCTGAAAGTATTTACCGCACTTTTTTCTTAGAAGAAAAATTTGGTTTTAACCGAACAACAATTAAAACTTTTATTCTAGATATCCTAAAAGGATTTATCCTGGCGCTCACTCTTGGTACTCCAATTCTTTATGGCGTCCTAAAGATAATGGAACATTTTAGCAGTTCGTGGTGGTTTTTTGCTTTTATATTTTTAAGTATTGTTCAGTTTATTATTATTTTCATCTACCCTCGTTTTATTGCTCCACTATTTAATAAATTTACTCCGCTTGAAACAGGCGAATTAAAAGACTCTATTAATGCACTCCTTTCTAAGATTAATTATTCATCCAATGGTATTTTTATCATGGATGCTTCAAAAAGAAGTGGGCACGGTAACGCTTACTTTACTGGACTTGGAAAAGAAAAAAGAATCGTCTTTTTTGATACACTTATTAATACACTTAACAAGAATGAGATTATCGCAGTCTTGGCCCATGAGCTTGGACACATGAAACTTAATCACATTATTATCGGACTTTTTAAAAGTTTAATTTTTTCATTTATTAGTTTCTACGTTATTGGCCTTTTAAAAGACAATCACCAATTTTTAAATGGCCATGGAATTTTTACAATTACAAACGCAAATACATTGGCAATACTTTCCATGATTGCTGGTGTTTATACATTCTGGCTAACTCCAATTGAAGCATATTTATCTAGAAAAAATGAATATGAGGCCGATAGTTTTGCAAGCACTCATGCAAATCGAGAAGATCTAATTTCTGCCTTAATAAAAATGTATTCTGATAATAAAAGCTTTTTGGTTCCCGACAAATTATATGGCCAATTTTATTATTCGCATCCTAGTGCAATTGAGCGAGTTCGCCATCTCCGGTCACTCGATATTGTGAAATAGCATATCGTTGAAAGTTTTTTTCAAATAATCAAAATATGGCCTTCTGTATTTTTCAATTTCATTATGTATTTCATGATAAGCTCCATCAATAATCGTGAGCTTAAATGACTTATCGACAGCTGAGAAATATTCTTTGGCCGATTTAAAACTTACAACTCGATCGGCCTCTCCAATAGAAACAAAATTTGCTGCTTTAGAACGAAGGGGGCGACTAAAGGTAATCTGTGACATCTTCACTAGCTCTAAAAGGAGTTTTGACTCAAGTTTTAAAATATTTAGAGGATCTTTAATGTAATCATCTTTGACTCTAGGATCGTGAGATAAAAAATTTAAATCAACAAGTCCACCAAGTGGGATTGTTATTGGAAGCTTACAAGCATTTGGAATAAAACTTCCAGGCAACAATTTTAAGACTTCACCAATACCTCCGGCCATTCCACATGGAGGTGCATTTAAGACCACTCTTTCAGGATAAATTTGATCTTCAACATAATTTTGCATAAAGCTAGAAGTAATTAGTGCTCCCATAGAATGCCCAAAAAGTGCAAATCTTTTCATCCGATATTTTGAACTTAAAAATCTTAATATCTCTTGGAGATCTTCCATGTACTCTTCAAATTGCAAGACGTATGACCGTCTTCCTCCACTTTCTCCATGGCCTCTTAGATCGTATTGAAATATGTTAAAATCTTGCCCGAATAGATCGATCAAATATTTATGTCTTCCAGAGTGCTCGCCAATTCCATGAGTCCCAACTATCCATACAGCACTGCCTGATTCTTTGATCTTAACGGCAAGCTCTACACCGTCGCGCATTTTTAAGGTTTTATGCTCGCTATACATCGACTTCTCCTAGCATTTTATATCTCATTTAAACTATTATATACTATACACCAATGAAACCAAAATCGTATTATAAATTTTTTCCGTTTGTAATCGTCAGCATTTCCCATGCGCTTATTTTTTATTTTGTTGGTAAAAATACTTCAACCAAGCAACTTGATTTTAAAATTCCCTCCTCTCAAACTAATTTATATTCATCTCCAATAGAAATTAATTTAAATCATAAAGCTGAATCTTTTGGAAAAAATAAAAAACGAAATATCGTTTCTCTTAATTCAAATCAAGCGAGTGCTAATGCCCCATTAGCTAACAACACTTCAAGCACCATCAACCAAAGCATAGAAATTGAAAATGAATTTAGCTCAAATCAAGCGTCAACATTTTTTGAAACGTTTGAGCTTCCTCAATACCCAGAAATGGCAAGGGAAAAAAATATTGAAGCAAGGATACCTGTTGAAATCTCTTTTTCTAATGATGGAACAGTTAAGACCGTCAACTTTTTATCTGATGATCACATACTTTTTAAAGCAAGCATTGAAAAAGCGTTGAAAAGATGGAAATTAAGGCCCAGCATAAAAACTCAAAGAATAACTAAGACATTTTATTTTAAGCTTAGATAAGACTTGGCCTTTATCATATCCTTTCGATAATCTTCTTCTAACTCTTTTTCTAAAAGAAAATTTAAAGTTGATAAAAGTTCTTCTTTCTCATTTTCAGTAAAATCAATATCTGGAATAATTTTTACAATTTCCATTGCATCTGAAATTTGCGGTTCAACAAGTGATTTTTTTATTATAGATAAGAAAAGTTTTCGTTCAGATGGCAGAAGGTAGTCGGTCATTTTTAAAAGCACCTCGGCCCTTCTTTTTCCTGAATATGTGCTCATTACTGTATTTAAGTCTATTCTGATGACTTTTTCATCTACTTTAGGATTTTCAGAGTCATTCTTTATCGTCTCTTTATTTTTTTCAACAAAACGATATGCATAAAACGAAACTAATATTGAAACAATAATAAAAAGATATTTCAAATAAACTCCACATGATTATATTGATTGACCTTTAAAGCCTTTAAAAGTCTTTTCAAAAAATATTACACATAAAACCTGAGAAAGTATAAACCATATTGCACTTAAAGGAAAAATTCCTGCAAAAGAGTCTGTTAGGGTTCGGGCAATTGTCACAATTGGATTTGCAAAAGAAGTTGAGGAGGTAAACCAGTAAGCAGAAGCTATATATGAAGCAATAATTGCTGAACCTAACTTTTCATTATTATTTTTAATTATTTTGATCACAATTAACAAACCAAAAGTAGCAACAAACTCAGATAGAAATAAATGCATTCCGGTTCTAGATTTATTTGATATCTGAAATAGCGGTAAATCATAAATCAAATGAACAAGACAAACTCCAATCAATGCTCCTATCAATTGTGAGAAGAAATAATTGATAAAATCTCTTATTGAAAGTCTCCCCGCGCGATACTCTAAATAGCTTACAAGTGGATTAAAGTGCGCGCCTGAAATATTACCCGATAATTGAATTAATACAAACAACCCAAGTCCTGTGGCGATTGAGTTTGCAAGTAGTGCCATGACCTCATTCCCTTTTGAAAGAGTATCTCCCATAACTCCTGAGCCTACAACGATTATCAATAAAAACATTGTCCCTAAAAACTCTGCTAATAATTTTATTTTTTTCTCATTCATTATATCGTCCAATTTATGATGAATTTTTTTATTTCATCGCGCACACGACGATATTCTTTTAAAATATCTTCTTCGTGAGTCATGTCTTTTGTAAGTTTTGGAGGATCATCAAATCCAACATGAATAAGCTTAGGTACTCCAAAAAAAACAGGGCAATTTTCATTAGCATGGCCACAGACTGTTACAACAAGATCAAATCGGATATCTTTCAAGTCATCTAGTGTTTTTGAATATTGAGATGACATATCAATATTCAGTTCGTTCATAACTTTTACGGCCCTAATATTCATTCCATGTTTCTCTATTCCAGCAGAATAAAAATTTCCAAGCTCAGCTCTAAAGTGCCTAGCTAGCCCTTCGGCCATTTGTGAACGACATGAATTTCCAGTGCATAAAAAAAGAATATTTTTCATTTATTTTTTTTAAGTTTGCATCATAGCAATGTCAAGTTTTGAAATATTATTTTCTTGTTAAGAAGAACATTAAGTTCTTTAATACCCCTTGCTTACCACTTCTAAAAAATGAAGTACCCCAAAAATACTTTTTATAACCACCATTTGACATTTTCTGTAGGTCGTCAATAATTTCATGAACTTCTTTTTTTAAAAAGAAATCGACTATTTTTAATTCATTTTCATCTTTAAATTGAAAATCATTTGGGACTGATGATGGAATTCTATCAAGTCGAATATTCCATGGACAAACATTCTGACAAATATCGCATCCAAAAACATATCCAGATGATAAATCCATTTTTAAGGAAGGAATTGAAGTTGCTTTAAATTCTTCAATCGTAAATGTGCTAATGCAATCCTTTGCAATAATCGTACGAGATACTGGATCAATTGCTTTCGTAGGGCACTGATCTGCACATTTAGTGCAAGTACCACAATGATCATATTCAATTTTTCTTTTAGAAAGATTTAATTTTTTGTTAAGTAAAAGCGCGCCTATTATAAAAAAAGATCCGTGTTTGGTATTTATCATCATTGAGTTTTTGCCAAAAAACCCCAGACCCGACCTAAAGGCCAAGTCGCGTTCCAAGACAGGATGTACATCAAGACTATTGTGGCATTCAAGACCTGGAATTTCTTTTTTTAATTCATCGCTAATTTTTTCCAAAATTTCTTTTATACGTTGATGATAATCTAGGCCTTGAAATCCAAGTGTGTAAGAGGCAATTTTAAGCCCATTACTATCTTCTCTCTTATATATTTTTTCTAATGCTGTTTGAACATGTTTGTAACTGAATAAAAAAACTAGCGCTGACTCAAACTCTGGAAAAAATTTTCGAATATCTGAGCGCAAATTTTTACGATGATCGGCCAAATACCCAAGAGGTTCATTTAAAGATTCGCCAACCCAGTTTTCAAATTTATCAAAACTTGTTGGAGTTGAATCTTCAGTATACGCAATATCAACGAGGTGATATTCTTTGACTGAAATAAACCTCTCTAAAATATCTTTTAGCATTATCTTTTTGAGATAATTTCAATTGCACCGGTTGGACATGCTTCAACACAGGCCATATCCATAGCACATCTTGAAACGTTGGCAGCATTTAAAGTTGTAGTTTTTCCCTCATCATTATTTAGAATCCAAATATCATGAGGGCAAATATGAATACATGCCTGACACGAACCACAGACGCTAGTATCGACTAGAATTTTCCTTTCATCATCACTTGCCTCAAGTAGCGTTTCTGATCCGCCTAAAACTTTTGGCTTATCTTTGATCATTTCAACTTTAACTGAGTTTGAAGACCCTTGTGAGAAAAACTTTCCATCTCCTCGAGTTACGACTAACTTATCTCCATTTTTGAGACTGAGGCGCATTTTTACATCTTCAAGAAGATTTTTCATGAACTCTGGACTTTCATGTTCTTCACCTACAATAATAAATGGGCTCACTCCCCAATAAAGACACAATCTTCTAGCAACCTTGATGGAATTAGTAATTCCGAGTACCGGAATGCTTGGTCTAAATTGTGTGATTTTCAAACAAGAGTTTCCAGTTTCAGTCACTGATAAAATTCTTTTAGCGTTTAGTTTTTCAGCAATCATACTTGCTGCAACCATTACTGATGAAGTAATGCTCGATAAATCTTGATGTCGTAAGAGTGGCCTTTCTTTCGGTGTTCTTTCTGCCTCCTGTACAATCTTATCCA
The DNA here is from genome assembly GCA_964583925.1 of uncultured Bacteriovorax sp. Taxonomy (GTDB): domain Bacteria; phylum Bdellovibrionota; class Bacteriovoracia; order Bacteriovoracales; family Bacteriovoracaceae; genus Bacteriovorax. Next base: position 51,892 of record CAZOXW010000012.1, on the reverse strand, counting down.
TCATCATGATTGTTTGAACTGGATATTTACCGGATGCCGTTTCACCTGATAACATTACAGCATCTGTTCCATCCCATATTGCGTTGGCAACATCGGAAGCTTCTGCACGAGTTGGAGTTGGATTTTCTGTCATACTCTCCAGCATTTGAGTCGCTGTGATAACAGGAATACCTTTAGCGTTGCACATGCTAATAATCTTTTTTTGCATTGAAGGAACTAGATGATTACCAACTTCAACCCCCATGTCTCCACGTGCCACCATAATGACATCGGTTACTTCCAGAATTTCTTTTAAATTATTAATGGCCTGAGGTTTTTCAATTTTTGAAATGATTGGAATATTTACTTTTAGAGAATGTAAAAGATATTTTACTTCTAAAACATCTTCTTTTCTTCGCACAAAAGATAGTGCAATATAATCCACATTCTCTTTTAAGGCGAACATTAGGTCTTCACGATCTTTATCGGTGAATGCGGGTGCAGAGACATCGCAATCAGGAAGATTTATTCCCTTATTTGATTTTAAGGTTCCACCAACAGTAACCTTTATTTGATATACATCTCGATCTCTTTTTAGAGCATGCGCCTGAATTAGCCCATCATCAAACAATATTCTGGCATTATCATGACAGTCATCGACTAATTTTTCATATATCGTTGGAATAAAACAGTCTTTATATTCAGGATATTTTTCTTTTAACTTTGTTGGCCCAATCACCCATGTTGAATTCGCTTCTAATTTTAAAGGCTCTGCAAGTTTATCAACTCGGATTTTTGGTCCCTGTAGGTCGGCGAGAATTGCAACTTCATAACCAGTTTCAATCGAAGCTTGTCTGACATTGGCAATCACAGACTTGTGCCCCTCATAAGTCCCATGACTCATGTTAATTCGAACGACATTTAATCCAGCATTAATCAGGTCTTTGATGACTTCTTTAGAAGAGGAAACTGGTCCCAGTGTTGCGACAATTTTTGCTTTTCTCATATTAATCCTTGTTAGTATGAGACTAGCATATCACTAACTATCCTTTTTTTAAATCATGAATCTTCATCATTTCGATTCTATCTTCATATTGTTTTCTCAACGTGTCTTTTTCAATTTCAGCATTTTTAAACATTCGCTCAAATTGGGTCTGATTTTCAGTAGCGCGGGCCTGCGCCTCTCGATTAAAACTGAAACGTTCTCGATCTAACTGATCTTCATAACGCTGAACAATCTTATTTACTTGCTGTTCATTCATTGCTCGATCACGTGCAATAACTTGCTCGTATTTAGTTCTAAGCTGATCAACCTCATGGGAATGATCTGCATCCATACTTTCGATTGTATTCTTTAAAGCGGCCTCATTCTTTGCCTGCATTTCCATGGCCGCAATTCGCATTGCTTCCATTTCCTTATCACTTTTTCTAGCAATCTGCTCAAGTCTTTCTTCATAATTCTCAATTATTTTTTGAGTATCTTGATTTGCAGCTTCTAATTTTTTATTAAACGCTTGCTCACGAAGTTCGACCGTTTTATTAAACTGCTCTTTCATCGCAACTTTTTCTTCATTAAAATCGCGCTTACTTCTTTCGATAAATTGACTCTTATCTTTGGCAAATTCATCTTTTAAAGTAGATACTGTCTCAATATTTTTTTCATTCAAAGCATTTACAACTTTTCCAAATTCTTCTCTATTTTTTGCAGCATCCTTAGTTGCAACCATTCTTTGATCATTTAATTTTTTATCTGAAAATTTCTTATACTCGGCATTTTCATTTTTATAACGATCTACAATCGCCACATTTTTATCACGAAGTTCGTGGACTTTTTTATCGCTCTCATTGTTTAACATGGTCTTTTGTTTTTCAAGCGCATCAGTCTTGGCCATTTTCAATGCCTTAATTTTTTCAGAAGATGCACTGTCGAGTTGCTCCTCTTTAATTCTTGCATTTAAATTCTCATCTTTTTGATTTTCATTGAGAGCATTAATTCTTGCCTCATAACTACTTTTCAATTGCCTATTTTTTTCTTTAAGGCCATCTACCTCTGTTCCGCCTGCAATTTTTTGATTGGCCATTCGTTGAATATTTTTAACATCTTCACTCATTTGCTTTTCAGCTTTTTTAGATTCTTCCAAATGAGCGACTTTTAATTTCTCTTGATCAGATAAGTTCTTCTTTCTAATATTTTCTTGTAAATTAGAAAAATTCTTCTGTCCTTCTAGTGATTCTTTTTTCTTTAAATCCAAAATATCAGTGATTCTGGCATCTCTCTGCTCATCTGAAAGCTTTTTTTCCACTTCAAAATTTTCGCGCAAGTTTTTATTGTCCTGTCTTAGCCTAGACACTTCCTTAAACTTTTCCTCTCTGCTCGTTTCTCTCATTCCTTCAACTTCTTTTTGGAAGTTATCTGCCAACTCTGCTCGCTTTTCTTTATTAAATTCTTTTTGATTGTCGAGTGTTTTTCTTGAACGATCAGTCATTTCTGTTAAATCTTTATCGTAACTTTCACTAAATTTTTGATTGGCCCTATCATATCTAGATTTGAGTGTCTTTTGGGCCTCTGAATGATAACGATCCTTCTCGTTTGAGCTTTTTCTAAAACTTTCAGAAAGATCAGTCAGTCTTGAATCAAAATCCGACTTCATTTTTTCTCTATCTGAAGAAAATTTCTCTGTGTTTTCTTTTACTGACTTTTTAAAATCTTCTTGCCTCTTTGCAATTTCATTTTTGGTCTGCTCTGAATATTTATCGATATTTTCACTTACAACACTCTCGGTCTCAAGTTTAGACTTATCATAATTTTCGCGCTGACGATTTAATTTATGCTCTTGATTTTCTTTTAATTCATCTACAGATTTGTCATATGAATTCTTTAAATCGATTTGAGCTTGGCGATATCTATCGCGCGCAGAATCTAATTTTTGTGTGTAATCTTTTACGTCCATAACAAACCTAAAATCCTAATCCCTTTAGGAGCCTAAGTTTAATTGTAGCGCAAAATGTTCTCTAGATTTAGTCGGGGAAAGTTTGCCCATCCCCGACAAGAAAAGTTAACTATTTGCTTAATTCTTCGTCAATAATCTCGCTAAACGATTCAATCGGCAATGCACCACTGATCAATTGGCCATTTACAAAAAACGTCGGAGTCGATTTTATGCCCAATTCATTGCCTTGAAGAATATCTGCCTCCACGCTTGCCATGAATTTATTGCTATCTAAACATTTTGTAAAATCTTCAACTTTTAGTCCAATTTTCTTTGCCGATTGGATTAGGTTTTCACGATCAAGTTTTGTTTGATCTGCAAACATTTGATCATGCATTTTCCAAAAATATTTTTGGTCGACTTCTTTAGCGCAAAGTGATGCAGCTGCCGCCAATTTTGCTTGATTATGAAAAGGAAGTGGGAAATTTTTAAATGCAATTTTTACCTTGTTCCCATATTTTTTTTCTATATCTGCGACAGTCTTGGCAGCTTTAGAACAGAATGGGCATTGGAAGTCAGAAAATTCAACAATAGTAACTTTTGCATCTGCATTACCTTTAAAAGGAGCGTCCCCTACCACGACATTAAAAGTTGGACGCATTGGTTTTTTTATATAAACCTCTACAGAATTTTTATTAACCAACTCTGCAAGCCACTTATCAACCGCCAACTTTTTCTGTTCCATTTCAATATACTCTTTTATACGCTGAGTGATTTCTGGATTAATTTGCTCTTTTGGAATTTGTCTTTCAGTAATAAATTTCTGAATATCCTTGTCACTCACTTTAATTTCTTTTGTTATATACTTCTGCAAATATTCATCATTAGTAAGATTTTTTTTATTAGGGTCTGCCATCATGAATTTTTCCATAAGCATCGCTTGCATTCTCGCAAACTTAATCTCATAAACTTTCATCTCAGCTTCATAGAGGTCTGACTCTATTCCCTTGTAAAAATCTTTTGCCACAACAACTTCATCTTTAACTTTAAAGATTGCTTCAGAACTAGGAGCATCTTTAAAAAGATAATTTGCCTTTGATGATGCCTCTTTTGTACAAGCAATAAAAAATGCGATTGAAACTGCACTTACAAAAAATACAGAACTCCACTTAAATTTATTCATAAATTCTCCCTTAAAATTGAATTTTTTATATCATAGCCATAATGTGTTAAGAATGCGATAGTTCATCTATAAATTTTTTAAAGATATCTGATCGTGCTAGCAACTCATTATACTTTCCTGAGTCTTTAACTCGGCCATTGTCCATGACATAGATATTATCTGCACGCAAAATAGTTTCAATTCGATGAGCGATAATCACAGTCAAAGAATTTTTTTGAATAAGAAGTATCATCTCACGAAGAGACTCCTCTAGGATTGGATCTAATGCTGATGAAATTTCATCCAGAAAAACCACTGACTTTTTCAAATAGAGTGCACGAAGTCCCGCTAATAGCTGCTTTTGCCCCAGCGAAAGTGAACTTGGTTCTATCTTATCATCTGGGCCAATGCCCCAAGTTTTAAGATAAGGAATTTTTTCACAATAACTTTTATATAGCTCATAAAATGATGGTGCTATTTCTGTTTGGAGGCATATATTAAATGCTAAAGAGCCACTAAAAACATGAGAGTCTTGGGTGATCAAACTAACATGATGTAAATAATTGGCCTTATCAGAAATATCAATTATCCCATCATTAAAATTTAATTGTGCGCAAAGTGAATCACAGTGCAAGTTAAGCGATAATATATTTATAAGAGTTGACTTGCCACAACCAGATAATCCAACAATTCCGATTAGCTCTCCAGCATTTCCACTAAAACTAATATCACTCAAATTAAATTCTGAGCGCTTTTCATCATAGGAAAACCGCACAAGATTGGCCTTAAAATTTTTTAAATGAGCGACATTATTTAATGGAGCATCCATGGCACTATTTGATGGTATATCATCAATAAATTGAACAATCCTCTCAATTCCTGTCCGTGCTCTTTGGACATTCGCAATCTTTCCAGATATTTCTTTAATCGGGGCAATTGACCTTTGAATCAAATCAATAATCGCAAAAATCAAGGCCGTCTCTACTATTTTTAAAATAGGAAAAAAGACGACTACGACAGCAAGTAAAATAGGATAAAGTGACTCTGCAATTGCATAATAAAATGCATCCATTGAGTTTACCGTATTTTGAGTTTCTAAGAACTCATCGAAAGCGACAGAACATTTTTTTTGGGCATAATTATTATTCTCCAGATAATAAGATTGATGAAATCCTCCGAGAACATTGGCAGTTGTACGATTTACTCTTGCTTGAGTTGTTCGGAGCTTAATGAACATATTTCTCATTAACCCACTTCCCCAAAAAAGTAAGATCGTTGCAAGAATTTCAGAAAAACTTAAAAGGACTCCACTTAAAAAGTGCAATTTAATAAATCCAAATAAGCAAGATATAACAAAAGCAAGATCGATAACAATTCCAAAGGCCCCTGAAGTTAATAATTCCCTGATTGCATCTGTATCACTCATAATTCTCGAAATTATTTCTCCCTGAGGATATTTATCAGATGAGACATGATCGGCCTTTAGCCAAAGTGTATACACCTTTAAGCGCGAGTTCTGAATTAAGAGCCGGATATATTTATTTGATAAGAGTTGATAACTTACTCGATTAAAATAGATAAAGAGAATATTTATAAAAAATAGAAATAGGGCCTGATTAAATTTTTCTACTTCTGTAAAATAGAAAGATAAATCAGAAATTAACTTTGGAGTCTTAGCTCCAAGATAAGCAGCAACAATTAATGAAATTAAGATCAAAAAGAAATATCTTTTTGCTCCAGAGAAGAAAAAAAAATTAGACCATCTGTTTTTTAAAAAAATCATATACTTTACTATTTAAATTGTTAATATAAGAGTCAACGATACCACTTTCTAAAATCATTTCATCTTTATCAATATAGATAAAATAATCCGAATGCTTCACGGTTGTTAATCGATGTGAACTTAAAATAAATGTCTTGGCTTTCAAGCTTTTCATTTTCTTTAGAGAAACAATAATATCTTTTTCCGAGATTAAGTCTACTGATGAAAAAGGATCATCCCAAATAATGTATTCTGAATCAGTCATCAAACTTCTAATAAGTGCTAAACGCTTTCCTTGGCCACCAGATATTTTTTTTCCGTTTTCCCCTACTTCTGTTTGAAGTAATTTATCTAAATCAGGCTCTATTGACTCCAATCCAAATAAGGTTAGAAGCGCTTTGGCCTGACTAATTTCCTCAATGCTTGCCTCTTTCCCTAAAAAAATATTTTTTATTATAGAATCATTATAAATATAAGGGTCTTGAAATACCATCGACACATTTTTCTTCTGACACTTTAAAATATGTGCAATCATCAAAAGAATACTAGATTTACCATGGGCCGTTTTTGAAACGAGTATATTCCAACTTCCTCGCTTTATATCGATATTCATTCTCTTTTCCCAAAAAGGTAATGTAAAACTTTCACCTTCTTGATTTTCTTCCTCTAATTTTTTTTCAATTTCTGTTTTGGTAATTAAATCAGTATTAAAACTATGAAGGCGTTTCCATGAACTTGTCGCACGCGCTAACACAATCCCGATCCATGAGAGATAAGAAAGTGGCTCAATAAATAAAAAGACAAAACCAGAGAATAAAACTAAATTTTCTGCCCCAAGGCCATTTTCAAAAATAATTTTTGCTCCGATGATGAGAGAAGTACCAATCCCCAAAGAAATCAGTGGCAAAGTAATTGAAATACTCAAACTTGATTTATAAAAATAGTATAATTCCTGCAATGAAGCCTTTTCAAAAATTTTTATAAATACATTTTCAGTTCTAAAATTCTTAATGCTTTTTTTGCCGTGGTAAGATTCAATAATATGATTTTGGATTTCAGCGTTTGCCTCTTGCATTTTTTTAAAATAGTCGCGATTCATACTGATGACGATGGTAAAAATTGCAAAAGTAAAAAAAATAGGAAGAAGAGCAATCATTAACTTGCTATTAAATTGTAAAAGTCTTGGAATTAAAATCAAGAGACCAATTATGAAATTTCCACCTTGCAGTCCAACAAATCCAACTAAGGCCCTTACTTGATCAATGTCTCCATTTAACAGCGTAAAAAGCTCACCGCTATTTTTTTTTTGGTATCGAAATGGAGGCGAACTTTCTATTTTATAAAGAAGCTCTTCACGTAATTTTTTTTGCTGCACTCGTGCAGGATAAAAGAAAAGAATTCGCGATGCAGTTCGAAAAATTATAATTCCAACCGCAAAATAAATAAAAGAGTGATAATCTAACTTCCCGCCTCCAGCATTTTGGGTGAGATAAAGAAGGTCTCGGGCCATGAAGGGAAGATCGCTTTGAATTTTATGAGTTACAACTAAGGCAATGATTGCAAAGATGTAATACAAGTAGAAATCTTTAAATTGAGTTAGTAATAGGTCTTTAAATGTCTTGTCTAATCTATAATTCATAGATGTAGATTATAGTATTTGACACTTATTTTTAAAACTCTTAGTATTATAAAAAATTGGGCGATTAACTCAGCGGTAGAGTGTCACCTCGACACGGTGAAAGTCACAAGTTCGATCCTTGTATCGCCCACCATTATTCCCCACTCTTGGCACTGTACATTTTTACATAACGTGTAAATCTTGCGACATCAATTGGCTTTTCAAGAAAGATCGTATTTTCTGCTTGCTTGTCCTCAGGAGAAAGCTGAGGAAGAAATGCAGAGATAAATAATATTGTAGTGCTTTTATTTGGGCCCGATTTTGATCTCACCGCATTTAATACTTCCGTCCCATGACAATATGGCATTTTCTGATCCAAAGTTATAATATCAAACTTCGAACTCATGGCCAAGTGAAACCCTTCGAGTCCATCATTTGCACAAACGACTTCTTTAAATCCACACTCTAACTCCAAAAAATCTTTTAAAATATTTTGGATATCTTTTTCATCTTCAATAATAAGTGCACGTTTCATGAGTTACCAACTTTTTTAAAATTTGATTTATTAGTACAATAAGTTATTCTTTCAGCAATATTTGATAAATGCTCAACGTAATCAGCGGCTCCAATTAAAATTGCTTCTCTTGGCATTCCAAAAACGATACAACTTTCCTCATTTTGAGCAATTGTCACGGCTCCTTTCTTTTTCAAATTTAGCATTTCTCTAGCGCCATCTCTTCCCATTCCTGTCAAAATCACGGCAACCGTGTGACAAAATAAATTTTGTACAACAGTACTAAATAAGTAATCTACTGAGGGACGAAAACGATTAACTGGTTCATCGCTATTAATCTCTACATAGGTCTTATTATTTCGATGGATCATTTTCATTTGAAAACCACCTGGAGCAATTAAAACTCGATTAGGCATAACCTCATCACCATTCTCTGCTTCTTTAACTTCAAAAGAACATAGCTCATTCATTCTTTTAGCGAAGGCCAAAGAAAATACAGCAGGAATATGTTGAACAATCAAAATTGGTGGTATTTGATCTGGAAGTGCAGTTAAAATATGTCTTAAAGCTTCAGTTCCTCCTGTAGAAGAACCAATGACGACAAGGGCATTTATATCTGATTGCGCTTTAACTTTTGTTAAAATATGTTTTGATTTGTCTTGAGATCGCACATTTGATGCCATCTTAATTTTTTCAATAAAGACAGGCGTAAGAGCTTCGATATCTTTTGCCTCAGGTTTTTGAATATAATCAACAGCACCGCTTTCAAGTGCATCAAAAACCATTGGCCCTTCTTGTAAACTTATAGAAGAAATCATTACACACGGTATTTTGAATTTAGGATAAATTTGCTTTAAGAGAGTAACTCCATCCATCTCGGGCATATGAATATCAAGCGTAATAACGTCTGGTCTATTTTTTTCTATAAAACTTTCAACCTGTGTTGGGTTTTCAAGCATTCCGATAACTTCAAAGCTAGGATCAGTCGAAAACATTTTATTTAAAATAGTCCGAATCGTTTTTGAATCATCGACAATAAGTATTTTAATTTTACCTTTTTTAAGTTCCACTACATTTTCAATAGAAATTCGCACCCTGCCGATGTTTGGATTATAAATGACATCGACATCAGTATCTCGTACTACTCTTTTAACAAAACTGAACAAATTGTCTGGTAAAAATTTAGAACATTTATTAATTGAATGAATCTCTCCAATTAACTTTAACTCACATTTTTTTAGATCAGGAAAAAAAGATATTGCATGTTTTTTCGCTTTTTCTAAATTTACTTCATTCAAAGATATTCTATCAAAGTAAATACCAACGACATTCTTTCCGTCATTAAACGTGACAAAAACGCCCCCTAGCTCAAGACGAAATTGATATTCATTTGCATCATTTGAATCGTAGATCGTATTGACCTTTAAAAACATTTCTTCTACTTCCCGCCGCTAAAGAAAGCATTTGCCATATAAATAAAACTAGTTGCTGGCACAGTATCAGATGCCACATCTTTTAGGGGCGATTTCTCATTATTCTTCGGTCCCATATCCTCTAAAAGTAATTGTGCATTTTTAAACTGTAGTACCTTATCTGCACAATTTTTTGAAACAACTCCAAAGCACATAATCGAGCACTTCATGGATTCATGCTTTTTTACTATTTCATTAGACCATTTTTTTAGATCCACAAAATAAATCTCATTCGTTTTTAAATCTTGCATTTTGTCCCAGTAAACTAGCTTACTTTTAAAATCAAAACTATGCTCTTTTACAATTGCAGGAAGAACTTCATCTTGTCCTTCAAAAAATACGATTGTTGGAGGTTGGGTTCCATCACACATTTTAAAAAGCTCTTTCATTTTCTTTAAATCTGAAATTGAAGCAGTAAAAACTCTCAGCTTATTACTATGATCTGTGAACGTTATTTTTTTAGCATTTTCAATATCGATTGATGAAGGTTTAAATCCAAAGGCCTTATCACTTACGACTGTTTTTAGTTTAGTTCTAATTTCATCACCTTTTTCTTCTAAATTTTGAAGACTAGGTTTCTCAACAAAATCAGATGCTCCATACTTTAGAGCTTTCATCGCAGTTTCTGAATCTTCGCGTGATGCCGACGAAATCATTACAACTGGAGGGTGACTGCTGTTAAAATTCTTTTGAAGATATGTTACCCCATCCATTTCAGGCATATGAATATCAAGCGTAATTGCATCTACTTTTATTGTCTTAAGCTTTTCCATTGCTTCAACCCCATTCATTGCATGGGCAACAATTTCAAAACCTTGATCCTTGCCAAGAATTCGCTTTAATAATGTATGAATACTTTGAGAGTCGTCGACACACATTACACGAATAATTTCTGGAACAGAAGGCAGCGATATTTTTGGAAGATCGATATTTGTGCGAGTAATGCTCGTCTTTTCTCCAACCGTTCCGCTTGGGTTATACGACTTCATTCTATAAGCAGATGGCCCCATGCTATTAAATTCGACCTTATATCCTGTTAATGACTCCGAAATACCTGAGAAGAAAATTGCATGTGGTTGCATAAACTTCATCAGCTCTGAGCATATTTTTTCAATTTGATGTTGTTCAAAATAAATAAATACATTTCTGCAAAAAATGACATCAAACTTCATATTTAAAGCAGCTTCTGCCGGATTCATTAGATTTCCAGCTTTAAAGCTACACTTCTTTTTCAAGCTGTCTTTTACCTTAGCGTACATAGAAATATCACCAGTTCCGCGGGCCCAATGATTTGATAAAAAATTCATAGGAATTTCTTTAATTTCATTTTGGTGATAAACACCGTTTGAAGCTATTTTTACTGACTCTTGATCGATATCTGTACCAAAAATTGAATAACTGACCGTCGGATCAATTTGTGGAAGATAATGCTCAAGGAACATTGCAATGGAGTAAGCTTCTTGTCCGCGCGAGCAGGCAGCTGACCAAACGCGAATAGTTCTATCTCCACGATCCTTGGCAAACTTCACAAGCTCAGGAAGCATCTTTTTTAATAATTCAAAATGTGAAAATTCGCGAAAGAAAAAAGTATGATGTGTTGTTATTAGTCCAACTAATATACCTGATTCTTTTTGAAGATTTTGATCTATATATTTAGAATAATCTTCTGCTGTTTTTAGGCCAAGCTCAAGCATTCTTTTTCTAAGCCTAGTTTCAATCATAAAAGCTTGTTTTTCACCAAGTTTATTGCCTGATATTTTATGAACGATAGTAGAAACTTTATCAACAAGTGGAATGAAATCCGTTGCTACACTCGTTTTAATTGCAAAATCAGACATACGACCTCCCTATAGACCCTAAATTTTATCCATAAATAACTAAAAAATAATTTTATTAAGCTGCTTTCTTTTGTGAATTTAAAGCTTCAAAATCTTTAAGATCTAAAACTTTTGCCAAATCCAAAAGTACAGTCAATGAATTTTCTTTTTTATAGACACCTTGAATGTATTGAGTATTAATTTGACTCTCTACTTCTGGCATCTCACACACATCTTCTTTTGAAAATGCTAAAACTTTATTAATCGAGTCAACGACTACTCCAATATTCATAGAGCCAATATCAACGATAATTACCGCTTCTTCTTTATCTTTTCTTGGTTCTACTTTTAATTTTTTTCGAAGATCAACTACTGAAATAACTTGACCTCTTAAATTCATAATTCCTAAAAAATGCGGTGGCGCTTTCGGGATTGGAGTCGTATCTGGAACTGATATAACTTCCCGTACCATTAGCAAGGGCACAGCGTAGTCTTCACTTCCTAAGCTAAACTCAATAAAACGATTAAGCTCTCCCGTCGACATTTTAATTTTGGTTACATTTTCTTTTTCCATACTTACTCCACTTGATTATGCTGCCATTTCTTCAAGGAAGTTTGATTTTTTCTTTTTCATACTTCCTGAATATAATTCTAATAAATCTAAGATAAATGCCGGTCGCCCATCTCCTAAAATGGAACTCCCCATAAAGCCTTTTTGATTTTTTATTTCTCCACCCAACTTTTTAATTACAACTTGTTGCTGATGTAAAATATCATCTACCAAAACTGCAAAACTCTTTTCTTCGTCATTTACGATAATCGCAATCTGATCTTTAATCTGCTTCTCTTCTATGCTTCTTTGAAGTGTTTTACTTATTTTAAATAATGGAATTACTTGACCTCTTATTTTTAGACAGTCTCCAACACCGTTTACATGTTGAACTAGATCTGGTGTTGGCGATAATGATTCATAGACTTGTGAAAGTGGTATAACGTATTTTTCATCTCCAATTACAGTGATCATTGCTTCGATAATTGCCATCGTCAAAGGTAGCACAACTTTAAAGACTGATCCTTTTCCAATTTCAGTTGTAACTCGCACTTCACCTGAAAGTTTTTCAATATTAGTTTTAACAACATCCATCCCAACTCCACGTCCAGAAATTTCTGAAACTTCCGACTTAGTTGAGAACCCAGGATGAAAAATTAAATTAACTAATTCATCTTTACTTAAATTAGCATTGGGTGAAATAAGTTTTTTTTCAATTGCCTTTTTTCTAAGTATTTCATGATTAATTCCCTTACCATCATCTCTAATTTCGATAACCAGAGAATTTCCTTCATGGTATGCAGAAATAATAACTCGTCCCTCTTCACTTTTTCCTGATGATATTCGATCCTCAGTATTTTCAAGTCCATGATCAACTGCATTTCTTACGATGTGTACAAGTGGATCAGCTAAATATTCCAGTACTGTTTTATCAATTTCTGTCTCTTCTCCAACAAGTTCTAGGTGAACTTTTTTGTTTAGTGCCTTTGAAGTATCGCGAACAATTCTTTGCATTTTCTGCAAAGTACTTTTCACTGGAACCATTCGCAAGCTCATCGAAATGTTTTGTATTTCTTTTGAAAGTTTTGCTAGATGTGATAATGATTTTAGCATTAATGAACTTTGCACTTCATCACGATGCTGATTTAACACCGTTTGAATAATTACTAACTCACCAACAACATTGTTTAACATCTCAACTCGCGATAAACTAACTCGAATTGAATCATCTTCAGTTGCTGCTTTTGCAGCTTCTTTTTTTACTTCTTTAATCGGAGCTGCAACTGGTGCAACTTCTTGCATGGCCGGCTTAAGTTCAACTACGTTTTCCACCACGCTCTCAGGATGTGGATCAGTAAATAGACTCGCATCTGGAACAACTTCGCCCGAAAGACCTTTTTCAAAATTTTCAAGCAAGCTTATGTCTTCTGCGGAAATTATGTCTTCGTTTTGAATTTGTTGCACTTCTTCTGCAACTTGAGCTGGGGCCGCAACACCATGGTGATAATTTCCATTTAGTGCATTTTTTATTTTACCTATAATTTCTTCAGAATTAAATTTAGCGTCCATATCCATGTTAAGTGTTTTTATCATTCCACTTACATGGTCATTACATTCTAAAAGTAATGATACAATATCATCAGTTACTTCGATCTGACCTTCTTTTAATTTTAAAATTAAATTTTCCCACTCATGAGTAAACTCGGCCACATCACCAAAACCAACTGCACGAGATGTTCCCTTTAGATTGTGTGCTAATCGAAAGATCTCGTTCATAAGATTTGAGTTGTGTTTGTCACTTTCTAGTGCCAAAAACGCTTGTTCAGCATCATTTAAGAGCTGAGTGGCCTCAACTAAAAAATCCTGTTTCACTTCTTTTTCGAATTCATTCATAAACTACCCATTATTCCCTGGTAAAATTTCCTTAGTATTTGATCGGAATTTATTTAATTAACTAAATGAAAAAATTCTCAAAATTATTTGAAGTATGCCCTCTAATTACTTGATTTTGGTAGTCATACCCGACGTATTAGATCAAAAAATATCTACTTTTTCTTTTGAAGGCTCATAAGTGATCAACTATACTACTCCCTGAATACTTTTTGGAAACGCTATGAAAATTAATTATTCTGACCAGCTAGACCTTGCTCTCGACAATTTTAAAATGCCCGACAATCTTGGTTTTGGGACAGTCATGGCGCCAGTTATGGCCTATGCAGATTACGACAATGGAGTATGGGGAGATTTAAACATTGTCCCTTACGGTCCGATCAGTATGCATCCAACAGCAAAAGTATTGCACTATGCTCAGGAAATTTTCGAAGGAATGAAGGCCTATAAAGTTAAAGGACAAGGGCCATTTATCTTTCGGCCGGAAGAAAATTTTTTAAGATTTAATACCTCTGCTGAGCGTATGGCCATGCCTCATATTCCAAAAGATATTTTTATGGCCTCAATCAATGAAGTTATTGGTCGAGTTTCAAAATTTATTCCTCAACGGTCAGGTGAATCCCTCTATATTCGTCCATTTATGTTTGCAACTGAAGAGACACTTGGAATTAAGCCTTCTGAAAAATTTAAATATATGTTGATAGCTTCACCGTCTGGTTCTTATTTTACTTCAAACACTGGACTTTCAGTATTGATTGAACGTCAAACTTCGCGCGCCTTCCCAGGTGGGACAGGCTTTGCAAAGGCCGGTGGAAACTACGCTGCCAGCTTGCTCTCTTCTATAAAAGCAAAGAATTTAGGTTTTGTTCAAACCATTTGGCTCGATGGAAAAGAGAAGCGTTTTGTCGAAGAAATGTCAGGTATGAATTTTTTTGCAGTTATAAATGGTGAACTTTATACTCCTACACTTACTGATTCAATTCTCGATGGAATTACTAGAAAATCAATCATAGAACTAGCACAAAGTATGAATATAAAAGTTTGTGTAGAAAAAATTGAAATAGAGTCACTCATCATGGAAATAAAAAAAGGAAGCTGTACTGAAGCTTTTGCCTGCGGAACAGCGGCCATTATTAATCCCATTGATTATCTGGCAGAAGAAGACGGTACTCGCTATCCGCTAAAAAATCCAGATGGCCCAATCGCCTCAAAAATTAGAGAAAACCTCCTTGCGATTCAAGAAGGGCGCGCAAAAGACCAATGGGGCTGGGTTCAACTTATTCCTGAAATTCCCCAAAATAATCGATAGTATCAAACCCATCGAAGTTCAATATCCACTTTGAATAGTCGCCATACTTAGTGGCCATTTGATTAAAACTATCTTGATCAACTGGACACTTTAAACCTAATTCAGCAACATTTTTTTGCATTTTTCGTACTGTTGACTTTGAAGGAAACTTCGAGCAATTAATTGATTCATCCATAGAAAGATCAATATAATCTCTAAAATCGATTTCAATATTTTGGGCCCATTGATTGTCCTTGCAAACAATATAAGGACCTAGGTTTTTATCTTTTCCGAGGACATCATCATTTTTTAAAAGAATATGATTCCAAAATCTCATGCCATTAAAATTAGCAGAGAGATCGCCAAAGCTAAACACACCATTTCCAAACTTATTCCCACCTAAGAATATTTTTTCTTTAGTAATTCCAATTTTCAATGCTTTTATTGGACCTTTTTTTTCAAGATAATTATTTGTGAAATAACTAAATCCTTGTCCAAAAAAATGTTCAAATTTATCAGTACCGATTGTTGCTTCTCCCACTCTCACAACAGAAGTTAGAGTCAGATCTGATTTTTTCATAAACCAGAGCCCCATTCCCAATCCATCCCAGGGAGACCAGTCTTTAAATACAGAATTTAACATTTCCAATTTTCGCTTAGGTATTTCATCGCTTGCTATGATTTCTTTAGTTAAAAGGCCGTTGGAGTGATTTCCAAAATATTTTCTAAGCTCTTGATAAAGCAGCTTCTCATCACAACCAATATTTTTTTTATTTAATTCATCTAGAGATGACTTAACATTTAAATTGGCCTTGAGATTAATTATCTCGCTACTATCAGGAAGAAATTCATCTCTTCTTGAAAATTGATCTGTTTCTGCCGCCATTGCACTAAAAGTAAATAATAGTATAAATATTTTTTTCATAGTGCTCGTTTTATAACACATCTAGATTTTTTTTGTGAATTCATATACTTTTTACATTCTTGTATTGAATAAAGTCATTAATTCTTCTAAGAAAACATAATTAATAATTAAACCAAAGGATTTTTATGAAACTTCTATCGATATTATTTTTATTACTTAGTTTTAACATTTATTCATCTACAGAACTAGTTTGCAATGATCAAAATAGCCACTCTGTTTATGCTTTAGAAGTGCTCGACAACTTTAAAATTAAGTTATCCCCATTAATAAAAGATCAATCCTCGCTTTCAAGCTCACCAGCGATACTTCGATATAATGAAGGTGAATCAAATGAGTTGATTCAACTTTTTGAAGGTAGAAATACTGCTGGAGTCGTTGTTTTGGAAATGAACATGGACAAAATTAGTAATTTAAAATCTTTTTTGACAGTTGATATAATGGTCTACTACACTGGAAATAATACAAACTTACTAGACCAAAAGACAGAGTTTATCTGCAGTCTTAAATAAATGAAAAAGTTTCTTATTATTCAACATGAAGAAAGCACTCCGCCAGGCTCTTTAATCAATTGGCTGGATTTAAATAATCTATCTTACGACATCTGTTTTTTCTCAAAAGATGCGCTTAACTATTCAACAGATTTTAAAGACCGCCCAATTATTATTTTGGGGGGAGGCATGAATGTGTCTGAGATAGATCTTTATCCATGGCTACTAAATGAAAAGAAGTTCATACGAGAATGTATTGATAATAATAATAAAATTTTAGGCATATGCTTAGGTGCCCAACTATTGGCAGAAGCACTGGGCGGAGAAGTATTTAAAGCAGAAAATGCAGAAATTGGATGGCATCAGATTAAACTACTTGAAACTGATTCATCTCTCCATGCTTTTCATTGGCATTTCTACCAATTTACACTTCCAAAAAATGCAATCAACATTGCCAAGAGCGAAATTTGCCCTAATCAAGCATTTAGATATAAAAATATTTTGGCCTACCAGTTTCATCCAGAAGCCAACCCCAACTGGGTTATCGACGCTTCTCAAAGCCCCAACCTCCCTCCAAGAAATCTATTTATCCAATCAAAAGAAGAACTTGTTCATGGCATTTCTTATCATCAGAAAGAATTAGAAACCTATTTTTTTACTGAACTTTCAAAATTTTTTCTGTAAAGATTACAAGGTTTCACCTTTTTTTTATCAGTATGTTAAAAGCCTCTCGATTATTAAACCAAGAGGTATCAGCTATGAAACTAAAATTTTTAGCACTTAGTGCAATTTCGCTTTCAGTATTTGCAGATGTAAACCTAGAAGAATTAACTCGTGTAAAATCAGATTTTAGAAGAAATCTTGTAAAATCATCTAGTAATAAATCAATTATTTTATATGGAGACCGCGCAGAAGACCTTGTTGATAATCCTCAAAAGATGATCCGAGATCTAAAGACGATGGAGACTAAAAGTTTGTTAGATAAAAAACTTACTAATATGCCTTGGTCAGATAACTATTGGCCAATTTACCAAGGAATGCTTGGTATTAGATATAATGATCCTGAAATGTCCTATGATAATTGGAAAGATAATCATGATTATATTTTAGCTAATCCTGCTCAAAATTTAATTGCTGAAGACAATATTGATCTTTTATCTCCATCTGAAAAATATGATTATTTATTTGGATCAAACACATTTACTCTCACTAAATATAACTGGCGCGAAGGAAAGCAATACTTTGATGATTCTGGAAAGGTAGAGACATGGATGGGATTATGTCATGGGTGGGCACCTGCATCTTACATGCTACCAACTCCAAAAAAGGCCGTGGAAGTAAAAACGCTAACGGGAACAAAAGTTACATTTTATCCTTCAGACATCAAAGCTCTTGGAACCTTATTATGGGCACAAACCCAAGTTCCAACTAAATTTATCGGTGGAAGATGTAATACAAAAAATCCTAAGAAAGATTCTCTTGGACGAGCTATTGAAGAAGACTGCTTAGATAACAATCCGGGAACATGGCATTTATCTATCGTAAATCAAATAGGAGTTTTTGATCGATCATTTGTAATGGATGCAACTTACGATTATGAAGTATGGAATCAACCTGTATACAGCTATCAATATAGTTACTATAATCCAATGACAAAAGAAAATTTTGAAAAACTTGAAGATGCAATTGTCTCTATAAATGATTTTCAAAATGACCCAAGAAAAACTGTTCGGGCCCCTAAAACCAAATTTATTGTTGGTATAAATATGACTTTAAAATATGTTATGGAAACCGTTCCAAACACAAATGAAAATCAAGAAAATCTACTTCAAACGGTTAAATATACTTATGATCTGGAGTTAGATGAAAAAACCAACATTATCGGAGGAGAATGGTATTCAAAAGCTCACCCTGACTTTCTATGGACCCCTGAGCTTAATGCTTCACCAAAAACATCTGGTGACGACCTAGTTCCTTCAGTTCTTTTAAATAATTTACCTGGAATGATTAGACCAATTATTGAAAAAAATTCACTTTCAGGCGTGCCTTTTGCTCCGTTTGTTAGACAATTATTCCTAGAATCTAGTAAATAAAATGAGTTATAAGTGCTGTCTATTTAATAGGCAGCACTTATAAATTTTACCTCGCCTTTCATCTCATCTAAAAAAACGATTATCCTAGTACAAATAATTTTAAAAAGGATAATTCTATGATTTCTAAAAAAATCGCCTCTATTGGACTTCTTTTAGCTTTTTCTTTGAACGTTTGGGCCGGTCCCACTGTTGAAGAATTCTTAAAAGAAGAAAGAGAAAAAGAATATAAAGTCACTGAATATGACATGAGTCCTCTTGCCCGCTATATGACTCGTGAACAGTATAATGATTTCAAAAAAAATGGATTTAATAATGGTGACCGCCCTCAAACTGAAATGCTTGAAGGTCGAGTAATTACGATCAACACGAAAGATACAGAAGGGTGTCTTGAGGCAAAAAAATTATTCAACTTAGGCCCTGAAGTTTGTACTTACGATGCCGAAAATCCTTTAGTATCAGTTGTTGTTATGAGACACGATGACAATCGTGATTCTTTTGAAAGAAAAATTGATTTTTCAAATATGTCCGAAAAACAGAAAATCGCCTTAACTTCTCTTTTAGATTTTGGAGTGATGGGTGTAGGTACAATGGGACTTATTTATGCACTTCCAGAGAGTATTTCTAAATGGGATAAGTCTAGGGGCTTTGCTGCTCTTGCAGGTCAATATAAAGATCGAATCAAAGCAGGACCAGTCATAGACAAAGATGATTGGGCAGTAAACTATATCGGTCACCCACTCTCAGGTGCTTTTTATTATACAATGGTACGACACCAAGGTTTTACAGCTTTAGAATCAGCGGCCTTTTCTTTTTGTATGTCAACATTCTTTTGGGAATATGGACTTGAGGCCTTTGCCGAAATTCCTTCAATTCAAGATTTAATCTTAACTCCCCTAATTGGTTCATTAATTGGAGAGGTATTCTATTCTTGGGGGAATGCAATCGAAAGAAATGACGGAAAACTATTAGGATCAAAAGGACTAGGAAAAACTGCAACAGTTCTAATGAACCCTGCAGGAGCATTGGCAAAGAAAATTAACCATATTGCAAAATATAAATTAATTAAAGATGCGGAACTAAGTTTTGTAACAAAAAACCCAATGAATAATTCACCTATCTTTGGAAACGAAATTAACGGCGAAGATAAGAAATATATGGGATTACAATTAAAGTTTAAATTTTAACAGCTCTATCGAATAGTTGAACAAAAAAGGAGATTAAAAAACTTTAATCTCCTTTAAATCTCTTATTAATCTCATTGTGCTACCTTCCTTATCATGATTTCAAATCTATTCGTCTTAATACTTTTTTTAAACTCCTCCTTTGCTGAAATGCATGAGATTGGAGTAAGTCAAATAAAGACCAACATCAAAAGACAAAGCACTAACCAGAAAGACGACTTAGTACTTGCTCAAAGAAAATACTTAAATGCAAAAAAAAAATGCTTGGATAAGTATAAAGAGATTAGAGGAATCAAATTAAAAAACTGTATTGTTAAACAACAAGAAGCAAAATAATTTGCTTCAAATATAAAGGAGAATTTTCATGAAAAAATTATTATTAATTGCCTTAGTTCTAACCGCTTCACTAAGTTTTGCCAAAGCTGATAAAGTAACTAAAGAACAAAAAGAAGCAGCGAGAAAAGCTTGCGAAGCCTCAAAAAATGACAAAAAAGCATTTGCCTCTTGCGTAAAAGAAGAAATAAAAAAAGCAAAAACTGAAATCCAAGCTGAAACATCTGAAAAAAAGTAAACGTAATCCTTAAAAAACGAAGAACAGGGGGAGAATTCCCTCTGTTCTTTTTATACTAGACTAAAGTAGAATTCGCACATGAGAATACTGATAGTTGAAGATCAAATTAAAATGGCGACTTTCATTAGAAATGGATTTCAAGCAAATGGATATATTGCTGAATACTGCGAACTTGGAGAACAGGCAGAAATTCTATCCTCTGCAACTGATTACGATCTTATTATTTTAGACATAAACCTCCCTGGTCAAAATGGTTTTGACACTGCAAAGCACCTTAGGCAGAATGGCTATCACAATCCAATTCTAATGCTCACCGCCCTAGCAACAACTAAAGATAAAATTAGAGGTCTTGACGCTGGAGCAGATGACTACCTCACGAAGCCTTTTGAATTTGAGGAATTACTTGCAAGAGTGCGTGCCTTAACAAGAAGAAAAAATCAAAATCAAATTTCAAAACTTATTTTTTCTGACATTGAATTAGACTTAATCTACAGAAAAGTATTTCGTTCAAAAAAAGAAATTGCACTAACCCCTAAAGAATTTTCTCTGTTAGAATATTTTTTAAGAAATCCAAATCGCCCACTCACTCGAAACGAATTAAGTGAACATGTTTGGGATATTCACTTTGACACCAACACAAATATTATAGATGTTTACATTAATTTACTCAGAAAAAAAATAGATTCCCCTTTTGAAAAAAAGTTATTACAGACAATAGTCGGCTACGGTTACATATTAAGAGAGTAATATTTTGCATTTTTTTAATTCATTAAACATTAAGCTAAGATTGAGTCTACTTTTTGTCATTTTTTTTGGACTTTCTTTAATTCTTTTAAATATTTCCATCTATAAAACAATTTCTAGCAATAATCAGAAAGAATTTGACTTGCAACTTTACAACTACACTGTCGATATCGCGGAAGCACTAGATATTGACAACTATGGAGAACTCGAATTTAACGATAGTATTGTTGGATTAAAGGAGAAAATTTTTCCTTTTTCTTTAGGAAAAACATTTATTTCCATTTTAGATATTAATGGAAAAACAATCTCTCATTCGTTCAATGAGAATATACAATCAGCACTCCCGATTTCAGCAAGCCAAATTAAAACAATTTTGCACTCTGGAGTTAACTATCAAAATCTAGAACTTGGAAATATTAATAACTATAGAGTCATTAATTTTTTGCTCCCTATTTTAAAAAAAGAAACTCCACTTTTTTTACAAATCATAGTTCCAACTGATTCAGTAAAGTCAACCAATGAAGTCTTAAAAAATACACTTATTACATTTTCATCATTTATTGTTATTTTATCTGCACTCATAGGATATGTGTTTGTATCAATAAGCTTAAGACCAATTAGAGCAATCACAGATAAGGCTAAAATTATAGAAGTTAATAATTTGAGTGAAAAAGTGCCGATACCACAAAGCAAAGACGAAATTTTTGAATTAGCAACAACAATAAACTCGCTTCTTTGTAAGATTAATACCGCTTTTATTGCTCAAGAGCGTTTTGTTCAACATGCCTCACACCAACTAAAAACACCGTTGGCCATCATAAAAACTGAAATTGCACAACTCAATTCACCAAAACAATTTGAGAGCATAAATGAAGAAATTAATAGTTTAATAAAACTAACAAACAATCTGCTTTTTCTTGCCAAGCTAGACGCACACAGTGAAAATAAATCTAATGAAGAAATTGATTTACTCGAAATTATCACTGATCAAATTTCTAGACTTCAAAAAATTGCCACACCTAAAAAAATATCGTTCCACCTAAATGCAACTCAACATTTCCTTTCTATTACCCAATCCCCTTTATATTCAGATTCAGGAATGCTAGAAATACTTTTTTTTAATCTGATTGAAAATGCAATAAAGTACGCCTTGGAAAAAGAACAAATTATAATTGAGGTTGATCTGGTTGAATCAAAAAGACAAGTAAATATAATTAATTCAGTTGATCCAACCATTTTTACCAATATTTCGCTTGAAACTCTTTTTGAGCGTTTTGCAAGAGGACCTCAAATGAAAAAATATGAAGGTCATGGGCTTGGTCTAGCAATTTGTAAAAGTATAAGTGAGAGACTAAATATAGAACTAAAATCAATAATTATAAAGGATAAGATTATTTTTAGCCTAATTTTTCCAACCAACAATAATTAATTTTTGCAATTAAAGAAATTGACGTCTATTCTGTATATTATGAATAAATCAAAATCAGGTGCACTCTTCGTTGGTATAGGAATTTTCTTGAGTCGAATTGCAGGACTCATCCGCGAACGTGCATTTGCTCATTTTTTCGGTAACTCAGATGCCGCGGATGCATTTAAGGCCGCTTTAAAAATTCCAAATTTTCTTCAAAATTTATTCGGCGAAGGTGTTCTATCTGCCTCTTTTATTCCAGTATACGCAAAATTACTTTCATCAAATAATGAAGATGAGAAAAAAGAAGCTCAGGCCGTAGCATCAACTATCTTTACTTTTCTTTTTCTTTTAACATCTCTTTTAGTTTTGGCCGGGATCGCTCTCACGCCTTACTTAATTGATTTAATTGCGCCCGGTTTTAAAAGTGAAAAGCGAGAACTTACAATTCGTCTTGTCCAAATATTTTTTCCTGGAACTGGGCTACTCGTTATGTCGGCGTGGTGCTTAGGAATTTTAAATTCTCATCGTAAATTCTTACTATCCTATACCGCACCTGTTATCTGGAACTTAACAATCATTGCTGCTTTATTTTATTTTGGGAAATCTGAACATTTTTTTAATGAATCAGATCTCGCCATAAAGGTTGCATGGGGATTAGTATTAGGTTCACTTCTACAGTTTTTAGTTCAACTTCCCACGACGTTAACATTGATAAAAAAATTGCAACCTAATTTTAATTTAAAAAATAAGTCAAACCAAACCATCATTAAAAATTTTTTTCCTGTTGTTATCTCACGAGGAGTGATTCAAGTAAGTGCTTATGTTGATAGCATGATCGCAAGTCTTTTGCCGACAGGAGCAGTTTCAGCGCTCTCCTATGCACAAACAATTTATCTACTACCTGTAAGCTTATTTGGAATGAGCATTTCAGCGGCCGAGCTTCCAGAGATGTCATCAATCACAGGTCAAGAAACTGAAATAAAAGAAAAGTTAAAACATCGTTTATCAAATAGTCTAAACCGAGTTACTTTTTTTATTATTCCTTCGATTATCGCTTTTTTATTTTTAGGAAAAATCATTATTTCTCTTCTGTTTCAAACAGGAAAATTTAGTGCAAATGATAATTTAGAAGTTTGGTATGTTCTTTTGGGTTCTACCGTTGGCCTCCTTGCAAGCACAAAAGGCCGGCTGTATTCTTCGACATTTTATGTACTAAAAGATACGCGAACTCCGTTAAAGTTCGCCATCGTTCGCTTAATTTTTGGAACAATACTTGCCTATATTTTGTCACTACATTTTTTAACCTTCACTCCGGTAATGGGAATTAGTCTTGCCTCTGGAATTTCAGCTTGGGTTGAGTACTGGCTTTTAAAGAAAAATTTGGCGCGTTCGATTGGGGCAATCGACAATCAATTTAATTATGAAGCAAAAGTATGGATTTCTGCCATCAGTAGTGGTGCCCTAGCTTTTTTTATTTTTAATTTAATCAATTCGGATTCAATACTCATAAAAATAAATGCCATAGGAACCTATGGCATTTGTTATTTTCTTATTACTTATTTTTTTAAAATCCAAGAATCAAAATCGCTTGTTTCAAAAATTTTATCAAAACTAAGCTGATTCAACAGTCTTTTTTGGACTCACACTTCCCGTTTGTGCTGGAACAAGTTGCTTTCTAACTCCTTCAACAACAGTTGGAGTTTTCTTTCCTTTAATTGAATCGATGGTAACGATTACCTTGCAAACTTTTTCATTTGAAGGAACTTCATACATTACATCGAGCATTGTTTGTTCTAGAATTGCCCGCAGACCACGCGCTCCAGTTCTTCTTTCTAATGCTTGTCTTGCCACTTCCTTAAGTGCTTCTTCTTCAAACTCTAATTCAATTCCCTCGTACTCAAACAATTTTTGATATTGTTTTGTCAGAGCATTTTTAGGTTCTGTTAAAATTTTTATTAAAGCCGCTTCATCTAATTCTGATAACATGGCATTAACTGGAAGTCGCCCAATAAATTCTGGAATCAATCCAAACTTTGTTAAATCTTCAGGTTCGATACCACCAAGTTTTTCGATCACCGATTGCTCAGTCTCTTTTTTCTCAGTTAAAAGACCCATTGGTCTTTTTGTCATTCTTTTTTCGATAATTTTATCTAGACCAACAAAAGCTCCTGCACAAATAAACAAAATATTTTTTGTATCAACTTGGATAAATTCTTGTTGAGGATGCTTGCGACCGCCTTTAGGTGGCACAGAAGCAACAGTTCCTTCAACAATTTTTAGAAGTGCTTGCTGAACACCTTCACCCGAGACATCGCGAGTAATCGATGGATTTTCAGATTTTCTAGCAATCTTATCAATCTCATCTATATAAACAATCCCTCTTTGAGCTCTCTCAACATCAAAATCGCAATTCTGTAAAAGATTTAAAATGATATTTTCAACGTCTTCACCAACGTAACCAGCTTCTGTGAGCGAAGTTGCATCAGCAATAGCAAATGGAACATTTAAAAACTTAGCGAGAGATTGGGCAATCAAAGTCTTACCTGATCCTGTAGGACCTGCAAGTAGAATATTCGATTTTGCAAGTTCCACTACATCAGTTTTTCTCGGATCACCATTTCTATGAGCAATTCGCTTATAGTGGTTATGAACCGCTACTGAAATAATTTTTTTTGCACGATCTTGACCAATAACATAGTTATCGAGATGTGCTTTTATCTCATGAGGTTTTGGAACATTGTCAACGACCGTTTTAGTTTGTGCTTTTTGCGAATCTTCATAGATAATGTCATTGCACAATTCTATACATTCATCACAAATATAACATCCCGGCCCGGCGATAAGTTTTTTTACTTCCTTTTGTGATTTACCACAAAAGTTACAGTGTAGTGCTGATCCAAAACTTTTAGTATCTTTGCTCATTTTCTATTCCTTCACTTATTTTAAAATTTTCTTTTTTGGCTCAATTACGTTATCAATTAACCCCATTTCTTTTGCTTTAAATGGGTCGAGATAGTTATCGCGATCAGTAGCGGCCACAATTTTCTCCATAGTCATATTAATTGAAGAGTGTTTAATGTAAATACCGTTTAATTGATCTTTCAATTCCTGAATTTCTTTTGCTTGAATTTGAATATCTGATGCTTGTCCACGCGCACCACCTAAAGGCTGATGGATCATAATTCGCGCATGAGGTAATGAATAGCGATGTCCCGCAGCTCCTGCAGTTAATAGTAGAGATCCCATAGAAGCGGCCATACCTACACAGTAAGTGTAAACCGGACAGGAGATGTACTGCATAATATCGTAAATACCAAGTCCTGCATAAACCGATCCACCTGGTGAATTGATATAGAAATGAATTGGAGCCTCTGCATCTGACTGCTCTAAAAAGAGCATTTGAGCAACAAGAAGGTTTGCGACAGTGTCATTAACCTCTGTCCCTAAAAAAACGATCCTATCAAGAAGTAGACGCGAATAAATATCGTATTGTCTCTCTCCTCGAGCTGTTTGTTCAATAACTATTGGGTTTGGGATATAGGCCTTTGGATCCATTTTTACTCCATCGATAAAGGTAAACTTTTTTAATTACAAAGACTTCTCGGTATTTTGCTTTAAGTTCTTTACTAAAAATTTTACTAGTATGATACTTATTTAACAGTGTAAGTATGCGTTATGATTGCATATTATGCAAAAAATTCCCCTTAAATTTTCTTGATAAAACCCCCATGTAGACATATTGTAATTCACAAGAATTTAATCAACAATTTTTATGGAGGATACAATGTCTAGACTTGTTGGAAAAACTGCCCCTGACTTTACTGCTGATGCCTTGGTTAATGGCGAAATCAAAAAAATTAATTTTCATGCTGACTATGCTGGTAAATGGAAAGTTCTTTATTTCTATCCCCTAGATTTTACTTTCGTTTGTCCTACTGAAATCACAGCGTTTGATGATTCAGTTGCAAAATTTAAAGAACTCAACTGTGAAGTTATTGCATGTTCAGTAGACTCAGCTTTCACTCACCTTGCTTGGACTCAAGTAGAAAGAAACAAGGGCGGACTTGGAAAAATGAATCATCCAATGGTTGCCGATATCACTAAAAACATTGCTCGCGATTACGATGTTCTTGCCAATGAAGCTGTTGCTCTACGTGGAGTATTTGTAATTGATGACAAAAATATTATCCAAACAGCGACAGTAAACAATCTATCTGTTGGAAGAAACGTAGAAGAAGTTCTAAGAACAGTGGAAGCTTATCAGTATACGGCAAAGCATGGGGAAGTTTGCCCTGCTGGCTGGACAAAAGGGAAGGCCACAATGAAGGCCGATCCTAAGGCATCTCAGGAATATTTTAAGACTCTAAAATAAATTATAAATATTTAATTTTTGTAGTTTTTACAGGGAAAGATTCGTCTTTCCCTTTTTTTTGCATAAAATTTTTTCATTCCCTTAAAAAGAATTTGAAAAAGCGTCTCTCCTAGTTGATATTCCCTCTCACGTTTAGTTTTAGGGGTAACAAAATGGTCGTCGAAAATTCAAATATTATTCATATCGAGCAGTGGAAAACTGAGAAAAAAGAAAACAGCTTTTGCGACTATTTAAAAGTGCTCAATTTTAACGATCTTATTAATGAATCAAATGCCCTCATTTCAGAAATTAAAAATCAAAAACCTGGTCAAGATTTAGTCTCAAAAACCAAACTTATGATGAATGAATTTGCTACTCGCCTTGAAAAAGAATCAAAACATTTAGCTGATTCTGTAATTGATTTAACAAAGTCTATTGATAAAAAAGATAAATAATCTTTTACTGTGTTACTACTTACGTTGAGGCCACTGAGCAATCAAATCAAAAATTGAATTCACTGAAAGAGCGATTGCCTTAGTTCCATTTGCGATAATTTGAGTCCCTGAAATTGATTCAATTAAAAATGCTTCATCAAAAGTAAGGCCTGAATTTTTAACTTTAACATTCGTCACATTTGATAAATTATTTCCTGTGATGACTAATTGATTATTTATAATTTGAACATTTGTAACAGTCGACGTCGAAAGATTATCTCCCGTCACTCGTTTCTGTAATTTATTTCCAGACAACGAAACAGAATCTTGTTTGTATCAAACATACAAGATTCAAGCGCTACTAAAAATAGAATTAAGACTATCCTCATATGTTTCTTTTCGCCTACCTAGATAGTTTAATTGAAACTTATATGTTTGAGTGCTTTAGACCGGAAATTAGTGCCTTGGGAAGAATTCAAAACCTTCCTGACAACAATAGTTGCCAATTAAAATTCTCAATAGCTTTAGCCATTTTTTATCATCTCCAATAATTCAAAGGCTTAAAAGAAACCACAAGATATTTCTACTGGAGGCCTATAATGATAGAGAGGTAATTTTCTCCCTTTAGTAATTGGAATTCTCTTAAGTTAAAATGACTTATGGTGGATTGTGAAAAATTTTAAATATTCTTATCTTTTACTTTTTTTATGCTCGATCTTTTTAGTGAAGACTTCGGCCCTTCACTCTCCGAAAATTACCCTCGATTCGATTAAAGAAAACATTATGCAACTCGAGTATGAATTCAGGCCACTCCAGAATTCTGCATACCAATTTGAAGCAGTCAATCGTGCTCAAAATTTACGTGGTTACTTCAAAGATAATATTTTTAAAATAACTCCTAGAACCGGAAAAAATACTTTTGAAGTTGAATATGCCATTGAATCGATAAGTTCTCCTACTCGTTTTAATTTATCAAAAAATATTTTAAAATTTTCTAGTAACTTAATCGATATAAAATACAAAAACTCAAAATTAGGAATCAGACAAGATTTTATAATTAAAACCCCAATATCAAAAACTCGTGGCCAAAAGGATTTAGTGATTAAAGTAAAAACACCTTTTGATTTAAAAGTTGCCCCTGACCAAGTAGTCCACTTTGAAAAAAACATTGCACGTCTTTCATACTCTAATCTTGTTGTTTTTGATAGCGACAAAAAAATTCTCAAAAGTTTTTTTAAACAGGTATCAAAAAATTCTTTTGCAATTAGCTTCAATGATGTCAATGCAAAATATCCAATTACAATTGACCCACTTTCAACGACCCCAAACTGGAATGCAGAACAAAATCAGGCCAGCATGACATTTGGCTATTCAATCGCCTACGTCGGTGATGTAAACTATGATGGGTATGGTGATCTTCTTGTTGGCGCTCCAGAGTACGATGGTGGTCAAACAGATGAAGGGAAAATCTTCTTATACTACGGCTCGGCCGCTGGAATTAATACGACAGCAGCATGGTCATACGAAAACAATCAAGCCGGCTCACAATTAGGTTATGCTGTCGAAAATGCAGGGCGATCTAACAATGATAACTACAGTGATTTTATTGCTAGTGCTCCTTATTATTCAAATGGCCAAAACGAAGAAGGCGCAGTTTATTATTTTAAAGGAACAGCAACGACACCTGCTGCAACTCCAAGTGCTATAATCCAAGGAAATGTAATCGATGCTCACTTTGGATTGAGTATTACGGGAAATGCAAAATTTAATAATGATACTTACATGGATATCGCTGTTGGAGCTCCTCACTACAAAGTCTCTGGAGCCGCTCCAAACCTTGGCGCTGTTTATATCTTCCACGGGGCATCGGGCGGATTATCAACAACTGTACGTGCCACTTTAACTGGCGAGCATGCTCAGGCCCACTTTGGAACAAGTGTAAAGGCCTTTGGAGATGTTAACAATGATACTTACACTGATCTCATTGTAAGTTCACCATATTTTACAAATGGAGAAACTGAGGAAGGTGCGATTTATTTATATCAAGGTTCTTCTACAGGATTAAACACAACACTTCTTTGGAAAGGTGAATCTAATATTCCTTCAATGTATTACGGTGAAACTGCCGCGGGCGGAGACATTAATAAAGATGGTAAAACAGACTTGATCGTTGGTGCTCCAAGGTATGGAACAACTTATACTTCTTCGGGAGAAGTGCATATCTATTATTCAAATGGAACAAGTTTTGGTGCAACTCCAAATTTAATTTTAAGTGGTGGTGCTGATTGGGATTATTTTGGTGGTGGGCTTGCTTCAGGAGATATCAATGGAGACGGTCACTTTGAAGTAATCGTCGGATCTACTCTTCATAATGGAGGATTGACCGAACAAGGAAAAGTGCAAATTTTTTATGGGACTTCTTTTGGTTTATCGACCACTCCAACGTGGACGAAATCTGGCGGCTCAAATTACGCAACCTTGGGCCAGTCAATTGCTGTTGGAGATATAAACGGCGACAAGGTAAATGATCTTCACATCTCAGCGGCCTATGAATCTAATGGCCAAAGTTATGAGGGAAAAGTTTATTCATTCTATGGAACTCCTCGCGGTTTAAATCCAATTGCCTCAAGTATTTTTAACGTGTCTCAAGCATCTTCTCAATTTGCTTTTGCAAGTTCATCTGCAGGGGACGTCAATAATGATGGCCACGACGATCTTATTGTCGGGGCCTATAATTACGATAACGGCCAATCAAATGAAGGCCGTGTATTTTTATTTTTAGGTTCAAGCTCAGGACTTCAAACTACTCCTTCATGGACTTATGAAATCAATCAGGCCTCTGCTCAACTGGGATATGCCGTTACTGGTGACTGCGACTTTAACAATGATGGATATAGTGATGTGGTAGTAGGAGCAAATCTTTTTGATAATGGCCAATCAAACGAAGGTAAAGTATATGCCTTTTATGGATCTGGATCAGGACTCCCTCTAAGTCCGAGCTGGCAAGTTGAATCAAACAAGGCCTCTGCACAATTTGGAAAAGCACTCGCTTGTGCCAAAGATACAAATGGCGATGGATATGATGATCTTCTTATTGGAGCACCTAATTTTACACAAACAAAATCATCAGAAGGAAAAGTATTTTTATATAAAGGATCAAGTACAGGTCTTGCCACTTCGCCCTTGTGGACTTTTGTAAGCGCCCAGGCCAGTGCAAATGCAGGATTTGCTGTTAGTCGCGCTGGAGATGTTAATAATGATGGCCACTCAGATATCTTAATAGGAACTCCTCTATACGATAACGGCCAAACGAATGAAGGAAAGGTCTTTTTATTCTACGGTAGTGCAACTGGGCCGGGCGCTACTCCTAACTGGACACTAGAATCTAATAAGGCCTCTGCTCAATTAGGCTATAGCTTAACGTATGGAAAAAAACTTAATAATGACAATTATGATGATTTTGTTATCGGTGCTCCTTACTATACTAATACTCTTACTTCTGAAGGTGCTGTCTATCTTTATTACGGAGGAAGCTCAGGACCGAATAGTACTCCTGTCGTGGCCTATGGGAAACAAGCTTCTGCCAATCTTGGAAGGACAGTTCAAAATGCAGGAGATCCCGATGCCGATGGATATAATGAAATTGCCGTGGCAGCACATATGTATGATAACGGACAGACAAACGAAGGTGCTGTCTACATCTTTCAAGGAACAAATCAAGGAATCACCAATGCATCAGTTTGGAAATATGAACCAAACTACGCAAACGCATACCTAGGCACAAGCATTTCAGGAGATTTTGATATCAATGGCGACGGTTATGATGATTTAGTCATTGGAGCTCCAAACAGAACAGTAACCAATACTTCTGATGGAGCACTCTATGTCTTCTACGGAAACCCGATTTAATTTTTTTTAAACACTCTCTAAGCTTTGATAATCATGCAAGACTTTTGCACGCAAAAGTGGAATTTTCATTCTCCGATCATAACCTAAAAGATGAGCAACCTCACGCAAAAGCTCTAGCTGCTCTGATCTTTTATTTAAAGATTCAAAAAGACTTAAAAAATAAATTGTATTTTTCGCAAAAGTTTCAACGTACTCTGTAATGTATGAATTAAATTCTTTAGATGTATAATAAAATTCGCAACCGATAAAATTAGTAAAAACTTTATCAACATTTGATTCATTTGAAAATGAACGAACGAGACGCCCCTTAACTTTTAAAATTTTTAGTGGCAAATCATTTAAGTTCAACGACCGCATCTCTTCTAAGCTGAGTGTTTGAAGTTTTGGAAAAACAGGCATGGATATAATCATCGGGAGCGCATTTATTTCTGGAATATGGGGAAGTTCGCTCAATAAAATTCCGCCTTC
Organism: uncultured Bacteriovorax sp.; assembly: GCA_964583925.1. Lineage (GTDB taxonomy): Bacteria > Bdellovibrionota > Bacteriovoracia > Bacteriovoracales > Bacteriovoracaceae > Bacteriovorax. Next base: position 20,335 of record CAZOXW010000012.1, on the reverse strand, counting down.
AGAAACATTCAACGTTTTTGCTTTAAAAACATAATCTCCATCCACATACAAACAAGTTGAATGCAATGGAGCGCGAACGTGTTTTCGTTGAAAGCGGGCCTTCGATTTATCTATACTCATAACTTACAATAATTTTGATGCGATTTCAGAGAGTGCCGATCTCTCTCCTATTTTTAATGTTGAATGCCCAATAATGTCTTCTGTTTTTAAACGATCAACAACATAAGCAAGTCCATTATTTGTTTCATCTAAATATGGTGAATCAATCTGCTGACAATCTCCAGTTAGAACAATCTTAGTTCCCTCGCCTGCACGAGTAATAATTGTTTTTACTTCGTGTGGAGAAAGGTTTTGTGCCTCATCGACAATAAGATATTGCCCTGGAATTGATCGCCCTCTGATATATGTTAAAGGCTCAATATGTAAAATTCCTTGATTGATTAATTCTTCGTAAGATGAACCTGAGTGCGTTCGATTTTGAGTGAATAGAAAATCCATATTATCAAAAATTGGTTGCATCCAAGGAGCTAATTTTTCATTTACATCCCCTGGTAAAAATCCGAGATCGCGTCCCATTGGTTGAATAGGGCGTGAAACAAGCAGTCTTGAATACTTTCCTTGAGCAATTGTTTTTTCAAGTCCAGCAGCAATCGCTAATAGCGTTTTTCCTGTTCCGGCCTTCCCAACTAAACTTACTAATTTTACTTCATCATTTAAAAGTGCATCTAAAGCAAACTGCTGCTCAACATTTTTCGGATAAATTCCCCAAATCCCTTCGCGCAGAGAAATCAATGGAACAATTCCTTTTTTAGCTTGGTGATATCTCCCTAAAAGTCTGCGACGATTGTTATGAAACTCTTGCAAAATAAAATACTCATTTGGAAACACACCCATTTGTTCATCTTCGTCTAAAAGTAAAAATCGGTTTGTTTCATATTCTTTAAGCCTTTCACCTGAAACTTCAAAAATTCTTTGTCCTGAATATAATTCATCTAGGGTAACATCAACTTGGCCATAATCCTCTGCTGGTATTCCTAAAATATCTGCTTTTAATCGCAAGTTTATATCTTTGGTAACAAGTAAGACATCATCGCCTGACTGCTTCAAGCTTAAAGCAGAAGAGAGAATGAGGTTGTCATTTTTTGTTACATCGATCGGCAATTCTTTTGAACTTACATAGCGATCGACAGAAATGATTAATGTTCCACCACTTTCTAACACTACTCCATCGGCCAACGATCCAATTGATCTCAAATCATCAATGAAACGTGAAAAATTTCTCGCATTTCTACCATTTTCGTTCTGATCTTTTTTAAAGCGATCAATCTCTTCAATAACGATTAGTGGTATAAATACGGTATTTTTTCCAAATTTTCTGAATGCGGTTGGATCAAATAAGAGAACGTTCGTGTCTAGAACAAAAGTTTTTTTCAAACTTACCTCCGTGGTTAGATTCTTAAATTGTAAGAAACTAAATATCGATTGAAAAGTCGAAAAGACTTAAATAGATGATGAAGCGCTTCCCCTCTTGCTCTTTGTACTTGGAGCCTAGTTCAACGCCATAGAGTCCAGTGGTAAGTTTAAAAGGCCATAGATAAAAGCTTAGACCATAAGATAAATATCCCTCGTTATAACCTCCCATCAAGGAGATTAAGGGAAGACCGACTTCAGCACCCAAGTGAAACTGTCGGGCAAAATCGACTGGCCCCATAAGTGGATGCATATCTGCCGACAGTGTATATTCAAATAGGCCAAAATCTTGTTTATAAGCAACCCCTGCATTGGCAAACATTTCTTGCATTGGAACATCTGCCGTACCTGAAGTTTTGACAAAACGAGTATTTCCAATATCTAAAAGAGAGAATCCAGCAGTGAAAGTAGAAGCTCCACTAGACTTCACATACTCAAGTCCGAGGTCGTAACCCCAAGCTGATCCCTTTGAAAAACCGAGAGCAGTTTTTAATTCTTGAGCTGAGTTGGCCCCACTATTAATTGAATTTAAAAGAGTTGTCCCAAATAAATCAAATTGATTTTGCAGTCCTTCGCGATTTAAATGCTTAACTCCTACTCCAATCGCCAGTCTTTGTCCTTGATCAGTTTTGGTTTTTGATGTCTTTTTAATTCTTGATGAATATGCTCCACTACCCATATTAAAAGCAAAGCCAGTAATAAAGCCTCGGTCGTATCGATAATTTAAATCGAGCATTGGATGAGTCGCATTTCTTAAAGTCATACTTGTTTTAGAGTTTAAAAAAAGACTCATTTGAAATTGGGCCATTTTAATAGTTGGAAATATTCCTGTATTAAAATAAATGGGAAAATCCATAATTCTCGATGCAATTTGAGGAGCTGCATTTGCCCCTGAAGGAAAATTGTCAAAGCGATCGAGATCATCATAGGCATTAGTCAGACCAAAGCTTGGTGCAAGTGGAGTAAAACTAACTCCCTTGTTTCGTCCCAGGGCCGCAGGATTATAGAATAAAGTGTACTCATCGTCGGCAACGGCAGTAAAAGCATCTCCCATTAAAAGTGCGCGCGGACTTCTTGCAAGATAACTGACCTCTCCTGCATTGGAGAAAAGAGAAAACAAAAATGTCGAAACAAAAAATATTTTTTTCATTGAATCATTGTCTCAAACATGATGGCGTAAAAAACTTCTATATCCAAAACAGGAACAATTGCATTATCCTCACAAAGAGTTTGATTAATTGTGCTTTTTACTGAACCAATTCCTGGATAAGCAGCGGTCATAGCAGTTTTTGCAAGATTAACAGCAGTTTTCGCAGCTGTTCCCACCGTACTTAAATCTCCTGAAGCAGATGCTACAACTGCAGTTAATGTATCCAAAAATCCATTTAAGAGTGTTACTCCGTGACACATTCTTCTTTTTCTAGTTGCTGCTGTTACGCTTGATCTAATTTGCGGATGACCAGCATTATTCATCACGGTACAAGCACCTAGTAATGCAGCAACAGCTGTCGTGACGTTAGCTGGCATTCCAGCTTCTTGGTAATCTGAAAAACAAACATTCCCAAAACTCCCACCACCTTTCACTCCAACGGCACTAGCATTTCCATAAACTTTTATAATTCTTCCCAATTGCACAAGTTGCATATAAAGAAGTTGTGAATTTAAATCTCCAAGTTCGCTAGTTGAAAAATATTTTGTCCTCTCAGTTGCAGTTGGTTCTGTCGTCGAAGCAATTCCTCCAGCGTATAACAAAATATCGATTGCGGTTTGAAGATCGACAAAGTCTGGATCGTATTCAAGAGGCACTTGAAAAGTTCCACTCGATGTCGAATACGTTGCCGTTCCACCAAGCGGTGCAGGAGTTGCAGTATCAGGAAAATCACTGGCAAAAAAAGTTGATGTATTATATCCCGATCGACAGGCGTAAGCCGAAGCAAGCGTTTTTAAATAGCGTGCGTTCTTATTTTGTCGCCCGATTCCTTCAAGAGTATCAATGGCCGGCTGACAATCATTTTTTGAGAGGCTAATTGTTGCACTTAATATCGCATCTGCAACTTTTTGTTCAGTAGATTTTCCACATGAAGAAAAAACAAAAATGATTAAAATTAATAAAATTAGTTTGGGCATATTCCTCCCCAACTACTATTATGCGGCCAAATTTAATCAATTGGTATGAGGGGAAAAAATGAGCTTAAAGGATTAAAAATTTAAGAGTTTAAAAATCCAACAATTTTATCCATGGCCTCTGAAAAGGCCTGTGCCTGCAGAACAAGACTAATTCTTGCAGAGTTAGTCATACCAAAGTCTGTTCCAGGTACGATTACCACTCCTAAAGAGTCGAGAATTTCCTCACATATCTGATAGGAATAGTCAGTATTGTCGTTTTTATCTTTTTTATATTTTTTAAAAACTGGAGCTTGGGTAAAATCAATCATAAAATAAAAGGCCGAGACTGGCTGATACCAGCACTTCATTAAGTTTCCGGCCTTTAACTTTTCTCGAATAATAATTGCATTTTCTCTTAAATGATTTTTAACTGGTACTAAAAATTGTCCAGAAGTCGAAAAATCATAATCAATCATCGCGCGTTGAATGAGTGAATTTGCAGAAGAGGTCAACTGTCCTTGTAAATTTTCAATGGCCTTACAAATTGACTTAGGCCCCACACAATAGCCAATTCGAAGTCCAGTACTTGCAAATGCTTTTGAAATTCCGTCAACGATAATTGTTCGAGCTAACAATTCAGGATGGGCTTGATAAAAATATTTAGGTCTTGGATCGTAGTAAACAACTTCAAAATAAATTTCATCACTAATAACAACGATCTCTGGATAATCTATTAAGACTTGAGCGAATTCCTCCATCCATTCATCGCTATAGTGCACACCTGCTGGATTATTAGGGCTGTTAACAATAATGGCCTTCGTACGTGGCGAAATTGATTTTCTAATTTCAGAAATTGGCGGGGTGAAAACATCAAAAATTGAAGACTTTACAACGATTGGAATCCCTCTACAAAACTTAATCATCTCCGGGTATGAAATCCAATAGGGAGAAATAATAATAACTTCATCATCTGGATTAATTAGTGCCCCGAGAATATTTGAGATAGAATGTTTGGCACCGTTTGAAATAACACAATCAAATTCAACTTTTTCAACTTTTTCTTCACAGACTCCGGCTCTAAAATTAATTCCTCGTGATTCTTCTACGTGTTTTAAAATTTTTTTTCTAAGTTCAACAAAACCTGCCACGGGACTGTATTGATAAGATTTTAAAAAATCCAATTCAGATTTTATTGCATCAATAAATTCTTGTGGGGGTCTAAAGGGAAGCTGACCTGCTGTTAGATTGTAGACTTTTTTTCCACTCTCACTTAATTCCATTGCTTTAGAGTTTAAGCGCAAAGTAACACTCTCTGAAATCCCTTTGACTCTCGAACTTAATTCCATAATCACTCCAAATCTTTAGAGTCTATTATTTCATATTTTTTCAAATTGGGGAAAATTTGTGATTAGGATGTACGAATCGCCTTGTTCAAAAACTTTGTCGAAGTTAAGTTTAGACTCCCATTCTTTAAGAGGTATTCCCTTTAGAGCATCCGACTCAATCCAAAGCTGTCCTTTAAACCAAGAAGACGTAAGTAAATATTCTACAATTTCAGTATAGATTTTCTTTTCACTGTAAGGTGGATCTAAAAAAATAACCGTGTTTTCCTGTCTTTCACTTTCTAAATTTTCGTAAGTATTTTTGAAATTTTTAACAAATGATTCTGCATCTTTTGAAGTTGAGATAATGTCACCAGGATTTAGATGTTGATATTTTAAAATTGCGCTTTCTTTGTTTTCTTCAATGATTCGATGAACATGTCTATTCATCTCGTTTAAATAAACTCGATTTGCCCCTCTTGACCATGCCTCAATGCCAATGGCCCCGGAGCCTGCGCAAAGATCGACAAATTCCACATCAGACATATCTTGAAAATAATCAAAAACTCTTCTTTTTAAAAGCACAGACGTTGGGCGAACAATGTCACCCTTTGGGACTTTTAAACTAAGACCACGTGCAAATCCACCTAGAATTTTTATGGACACAAAAAAATTACCTTTCTAAAATTTTACGCTGCTTTCTTTGTAGAGGTCGCACCTGCATTCGTCAATGGAATATTGAAATTAACCCCATTTTCCATCTTAACTGTACATCCAATTTTTTCACTAATACAAAGCTCAACACCAGACATTTTTATGACTAAATTTCCCGATTGATCGATTTCTAATTTTGCCGTTTCACTTCCGACATTAAAACATAAACTTAAATTCATCATTCCATTTGCACTAAATGAAACTGGCGCAACTTGAGTTACTGAAACTGGCTCCTGTTTTTGAAAAGGAATGACATTTTCAATATCAGTATTAATTTCTTCAAGCTCGGCCTCTGAAAAAGTCTCAACTTCTTCAATACTTTCTACTGACGCAAGTGAGGCCTCAATTTCATTTTCAATTTCTTTTTGTAGATCAGTTTTCCCAACCTCCAAACTATTTACTTTTAATTCAACTTTTTCTGCTTCTACTTCACTGGTCTCAAAATCAGATTCAAGAGACTCAATTTCGGCCATAATATCTTCTAGTTCTGATTCATTAAAACTCTGACTTTCGACTGTATTCTCAGAAGTTGATGCGGTCGCCTCATCGGACACTTTCTCCTCACTTAACATCTTTTCTACATCGTCAAATATATCGCTCATAAAAACCCCTAAGCCACTTTGAAAATACGAAGTATTCAGCCTAATATTCATCTTCATTTCGGTACTTACCGCCAAAATCTTTAGTTTTTAACGCGTTCTACACTATTTTAATAACTTAAATAAAAAACCTGCTCAAAATAATCAATTTTTCTCATGACAACTGGAGCATTTTTGAGTGACAATTTCCTGCCCATTTAATTTTAAGTTAAATTTTAAGGATTAAAATTTGAGCTATTCCGGAAATATTAAGATTAACCCAATCGAATCAGATTTGATTTCAAGTGATCAATTTGATCCGTCGCAATTTTTTATTCCAGGCTGGAAAGGTGAAGGGCTAATCACAAGTCACGGCCTTCAAATCAAATCAATCTTAAGTAATTTAACAATTGATGCCAGTTCGCTATTTAAAAAATCATGCCCTAGCACTAATCACATGAGAAAGTTAACTCATGATGAATTTTTATCTTATTGTGATTGGGTAAAATTAGATAAATCTCTCTTTATTACCCCAAATGATTTCTGGTTTCACTTCCAAGATGATTCCTCCCCATATCAAGAAACGGTTCGTGAATTTGTCAAAGTATTTTGCTTTCGTGCTGTTGCCATCTATTTATTTAGAATTAAGTTTATTTTGCAACTTTCTAAGGAATTGCATATTGAACTCACTGAAGATAATTTTTTCAATCCCCTTTCTTTTTTATCCAAAATCTTTAAAAAAAATAGTTCAACTGAACTTTTTTGTGAGTCATTACAAATCAATCAATATAGTTGGTATCGTCCAACAAGTGAATATCGCGAATCTGTTTTAAAATTAAAAGATGCATTTCAAAATGTTACCTTAACTGAATTGATAAAATTATTATCAACACCAAAAGAATATAAAATCTATTCAGTTAAAAATTACTCTCACTCTATCTCGCACTTAGATTTTGGATTATTTATTAACGACCTATTATTGAAATTTCCAAAGTGGTTAGAACCAAAATCAGGTAATAAAACATTAAATTCAAATGATTCACATAACGCTTCCCTACTACCAAATACAATTAATACTTTATTTGAAGGCAATCATACTAGCTCAATTGCCCTCTCGCACTGGCTCGCGCAGGAAACAAATGTTCTAAAATCAGAATGGGACAATATCATATGTCCAAACTTTAAGGGCAATGATTTCATCGATGGTACCTTTTTGAAAATTTGCCAGGAATTACAATTTTTAAGTTTTTTAACCAAAGTGGCCGTCACACATAATTACGAGCTCGTACCTTTTCTTTGTAAAATTATGAAGGAAAAAAATAGCTCAACTCCAGATGACTTAAATGGACAGGTATCTATTCTAGATCTTGTTCCAACTGCTGAATCACAAAGTTTTAATAGAATAGTCTTAAACCTAATCGAGCAGCCTAAAGTTAATCCACATCATCATCTGGTCACTCAAATTTTATCAAAAACAAATATCTTAAAAAAAGATGCTTACCTTTTTGTTTTTACTAATCAAAAACTTTTTGTTCCAAGCCACTCTGATCGCGTAGAACTCCTCTTAAAAGATTTCAAAGTTCAAGCGATGTTTAATTTTGATCAGCTAAAAGGAAAGGGAGAAATTCCAAACTTCCTGTATGTTTTAACCAGAAGAGAAGCTGGTTTAAAATCTGGCCCACATTTTATAAAGCTACAAAGAAAAGAAAAAGAGGCCTGCTTAAATTTTGATTTTAAGGGTAACCTAGGTCGTTTCAATTTATTCTCAAAGTTTTTAGATGAGTTAAATTTATTTTTAAGAACCAAGAGACCTGGCTCAACTCCAATTTATATAAATGATCTTAGCGATTCACTTTCATTTGAGTTTCATACTGATGCAATTATTGAAGGAAAACTTGTTTCTTCAACTGTAAATAAAGACCACACTCAAATGGCCCACCCTTCTTTTTTTAAAAATCTAACAAAGACTTGTGTGCCACTAGACACATTTTTCCATATTGATAATATTAACTCAGGAAGTGGTCAGGAAAAGAGTATCGCTTCAGAGCTTTTGGGCATTAAGACTGGTTTAGATCAGAAATTCCAACTCCTGCTTATTGTAAATCAATCCAATCCAATGGAAGTAGAAATCGAACTTTTCCCAATCGAAAGTCTAAAGGCAAAGCTTGAAGAGTATGGAACGGCATTTCATTCTTATTTTGGACTAAGCTCAAAGCTATCTGATATTAATTTAAATGTATTTAGAGAGTACTTTAATTCTTCATTTGGAAATCAAATTATCCAAATGCAATTAACTGATGGACCGGCAAAATTAAAAGGAAAATTGCGCGGACTACTTGTTCCTCATTTTTTTTCAGAAACTAATTTTATGCCATCACTAGATCTTGTTAACTTTGATTTTCTTGAGACAGATACAAAAACGCTTTTAACTGCAGATCCAAAAAAACTAATTGATCGTATGCAATTTATTGAATCAAAAGTTGATCAATTCAAATCACAGTATCCTTGGCACCTTTTAAGTTTATTGTCGCTATTTAAGATCAGTCTAAAGGATTCTATTTTTGAAATTGAATCAAATAAAGTCGATGAGTATCAATTCAAAAACCCAACTGTTTCTTCTAAGCTTATAAAGCTTAAAACTTACCCAATTTATCCAAAAAATGAAGATGTTTTTATCGAGCTTTTAACGTCAAAAACACTCGATTTAAAAGACAAGCTTTCGGGGCTTAAAGTTAAGGCCGAAGAAGACTCTTACTCACTTATTTTGAAATCTGAAAATCGAGACGTTGTCTCAATTCATGCAAATAAATTAGTAATTCATTTTTTAAAATATATTTTTAATATTGGCATTGGTCACCCTATCGATCAATTGCTTATGGGAATTCAAATCCCTAAAGCTTCTGAGCTTGAAGAGGTAATTAATTGTTTTACTGAGCTAAAAGAGTGTAAAGAAAGCTTACTTAAAAAATGTGAATCGCTTATCTTGAGAATTTTTCAAGACCAAATTACGCGTTAGTATTGCCTACTAAATTTTTCATAACCTCGCCTTTTTTGCCTTTTACAAGACTGACAAGCTCTCTTTTTTCTGTAGATGATTTATCTGTTGAAGAAAGAATTAATTTAATTCGAGCACCAATAACTTCACCTGTTTGAGATAGCTTATTATCAAATTGAATTTTTCCTTTTACTTCTGATAAAAGATTCTGACAAATTGTTAGGTCTAAATCATTCGTTTTTTGAATAGTATCAAGGCCAACTATCCCTTTAATTGTATCTCGATCAAATCCGTTTCCGGTATTTGAAATATCGACAGCAACAATATCACCTAGCTTTATGGCAGAAACATTTATTTCTTTAACTCCATTTACTTCTTGTGAAGTATTAATGGCACTTTGAAGTACGTGATAACTAATTTGCTCAATTAACTCTTCAGAACCAAATACATTAATTTTCTCATCGATCTTAATGTTTGCTCTTACACCTTTTGAAAATAATTTATCTGATAAATGATCGATTATTTTTGAAAATTGAGCGTCTAAATTTACGGTATGATTATCTTTTATTTCTCTATCATCAACCGACAGACCTATTTCATCATTGTTCCAAATTTCATCAATGGCCTCATTGGTAGCAATTGCAGTCACTGCTGTTTCAACTTTTCCAGGGACCAAAAGCTGGTCTAGAGCATTTTTAGACTTCGCCTTGACTGTTTTTTCGTAGGTCGCATGTAAGTAGAAATTATTAAATAACTTTGCGCAATTTTTTAATCCATTTTGCTCTAGGGCCACGCGAATTATTTCATTTAGCTTAACACTCGTTGCTCCAGCATTTTCAGTTCCAAGTTCCCTCTGGGCCTCAATTTCACGAGCATTATTTGAAATTTTTCTTCTTGTATTCACTAAATACTCAATCACCATTAATACAAATAAAAGAGTTGAGCTCACATAAAAAATGTTTTTCGTCTGAGCTACTTCGTTTGCCAGACTAGTCTTAAATTGATCTGCATCTTCAAGAATTTCATCCTTAGTGCTTTCAATTTTTTCAAATCGTGCCCCAACATCTTTTGCTTCTCCGCTAGTGGGAAGAAGCTCGGACCCTAAAGTGGCAGATACTAAGTCTTCGTGAAACCAATGAACATTTGATGACATAGTCGACAATTTTTTAATTGTCTTTGCCATTTGAGTTTTAAAATTATCTTCAATCGCATTCATGCTTTCAGCTAAACATTCTTCTGTTAATCCATGAAAGGCCTGCCCAAGATATTCTGAGCCCGTGTCATCTAATAATTTTGCAGTATAGCTTTGGTTTACTCGAGAAAAGCAAGTTTGCATTCCAGCTTCAAAATTTGTAATTCGCTTCAAATTTTGTGAATTATCCTGAAACTTCATTGTACTATAGATAAGTACGCCTAGAAGTCCAATTCCTAAGAGCGTTCTTTTATTTTGAAATATTTTTGCGATCTCATTCATTTAGCAATCCTTGCTACCTGCCTACAAAGTATCTTTGAGCACCCTTTGATTCTTCCTGATGATACTCTTTTTAAGTTTACATTAAGGACTTTCAAGGTCAACATTAGGACAAAAATACCCTTTTTATAAACATGACTAAAACGATCAAAAAAAAACGACTGAACTCCTCTTTTATCATAAGCTTAGTCTTAAGTTTAATCGCTCACATTCTTATTTTAACCTATCTCAAAAATCATACCACAAATGATTTAACCAAAAGCTATCCACAGGATCCAAAAAACCTTTTCAGACTCGATAAAATCGACTTTCTTCGGCCGAAAGTTGGAGTTAGTAATGGATCAAAAAAAGCGGACAATCCTGATTATGTTAGTCCTCACCGGCAAAATTTTCCTAGTCAATCCCCCTCCACTCTTGACTTATCAGGGCTGGCGCCAAATATAAGTACGATGCCAAAGGAAGAAAAAGAAATCATAGAACAAAGGCCCAAGGATATCACTTCTAACGACTCTCAATTTTTCAACTATAAGCGTGACAAGATTATTCGTGCAAATCGCGAACACGATTTGATGAAAATCGAAACCATAAAGAATCTAGGCGTAAATAGAGTTAATTCCAAGGCCAGTTCTTTTTCTAATTTTGACATCAGAATTGAAAGGCCAAATGGTGTCTCAGAAGATCAACTTAATGCCGATGAAAAAACATTTTATTCATTTTATAAAAGAAGTTATTCGAATTATATTTCTAAACTTTTTTCAACATATAATAAAGTTCGAATTGAAAGACCGGGACTCGATCGAGATTTAGATGACTCACATTTGCTAGTTGGAAAAATTGATTACGATGAAAATGGAAACATTATAAAAATTCAAATATTAAAATCTTCTAAAAGTGACAATGTTCATTTTTTCTTTGAAGAAGTTTTAAAAGACTTAGATATAAAAAATCCACCGAAAGTTATTGTAAAAGACCAAAAAGAATTTAGTATTTATTACCAGATACACATCAATTAAATAGTTTAGAAAAAAAAGAAAAAATAGATCGATCCTCTAATTCATCTTTAAACTTCAGACGACCTAAAAACTCTCCCATTTCTCGCTCAATACTATCTTGCATCTCTATTTCAATAGCAGGCTTTGGTACAAACAAATGCATTGCTTCTTTTGCGCCTTCTAGTTTTTTTAATTCACATAAACAAGTAGAGCATCCTTCAATATGTTTCATGATCCTAATTTTATCAACATCCCCATTTTCTAAGTCTAATACTTGATAGACTTTTTTGGTGTGGATACAATTTGACCGAACTGATTCTTTTTTTCTAAAAAATTCCATTTAACTTACTAACTTTTAAATCTTAGATAGATGCCTGAGGTATCGCTTCGAGCATTTTTACCCTCGCACTTCCAAGAATTCCCAAAATCTCTTTTATATTTTTTATCATAATGATGGAGATATCACCATTTGAATAATTCATCTTCTCTTTTAAAAAAATTGCACTCTTTTCATCAAACTCTAAAAGATAAAAAGCTTGGCTCATTGAAAAGCCATTTATTCCACGCTTGATTTGATAAAAACGCTTCCGTGCTAAATCATAAATATTTTTATAAATCTCTAAGCGTAGTTCTAAATAAGTTTCAGTATTTTGATTTTCTAAACTTAAATACTTTTGTACAAGCTCAGACTCTGAAAGCATAAAACGCTCTAGAGAATCAACTATTAATTGTCCTGCTTGAAGATCATCTGGTATTAGTACAAAGGCATAAGCGTAGAGATCAGAACTTAAGACTTTTAGCAATTTTACAAAATCAGTTTTTTTCATATTCCATCGATCAAACTATCTTCCATAATAGTTTGTTTAAACATTCTACCTTTATACATCTCCCCTTACAAGTGGGCCACCTTCGACAAATCAGCAAGTTACATATTAAAGAACAGTCCTCAACCTCAATTTTCACTTAAAATTTAAGTTGAGTAAAAATTACGACGATAAGACTTCAGAGATAGTTTAACTTTTTAATAGGTTATTTATGAAAAAAAACAGACACATTCTATTTTTAGCTTTTCTAACACTCTTAATTGTATCTGCATGTGGAGAAAAGACAGTCTCAAATAAATCAAGTTCATCTTCTAGCTCTTCGAGTTCCTCAGGAAGCACAACTGGTTCGGGGACCGGCTCATCCACCTCACCTTCATCTTGTGATGGAATACCTAGATCTGGTGTCACTAGTTGCTACTATAAAAACCTTCCAGAAGTTGCACTAAGTGGACCTGGAACAACTGGGATAACTTACTGGTCATCAGCAACCGATTTAGCAGGAACAGGAATTTCATCAAATCAATTTTTAACCGATGCAACTTTTTCTGTTCGAATGATACCTTCCTACATAACAGATTCGCGCAATTCAAAACAAGGAAGAAAATGTGCTTTTCCAACTGCTACTAATTTTACAAAAATGAAGCTTTTTGTAATGCTTAGAAAGTCAGGTGTTACCGTTGGAGAAACGGGAGAATTAATTGCAACTGCTAGCTCAGATGGAAATTGGAATTACTCAAATACATATCGCTTTTCTGTTCCAAGCGGAACAACATCACCATTTATTCTTGAAGTAGTTGGTGTCCAAACAAATCATCGCTGCAATCCATATTATGGTACAAGTCCAAGTACAAACTGCAATTATTATGATATTCCGGTTAATGCTTCTCCAAATCCAACTGAATGCGTAGGCTTTAAACTTCAAATGGCCACTGACGAAACTTACGACCTACCAAACTAAACACAAGCTAAACTTCCTAAATTTTATCTTAAAAGAGGGCCTAGGCCCTCTTTTTTTTCTTAAAAAAAACGATAATTAAATACATTTTAACCAAGGAACCAAATCTATGAAAAACATTTTCACCGCTATTATGATGCTTTCATTACTTACATTTTCAGTTGCAGCAGAGGAACTTACAAAAGAGCAAAGCAGTGCTCTTAAAATAAAAATTGATCTCGTCGTAAAGTGGGCCGAGGATAGTACAATAATTGCAGCAGTAAAAAAAATAAACACTGACGGGCAAGGCGACCTAAAAGAAATGACTCAAGAGAAATGGAAAGAAATTCCAGTTCTTGATCCAAAGGTACGAGCGCTCACAAAAAATGAAGCTGCCGAAGCACTAAAAAAATTAAAAGATGATTCCGTATCAGAAGCGTTTCTGAGCGCTGCTGATGGAACAAAAGTCGCATTTCTATCTAAGACATCAAATTGGTCACATAAAGGAAAGGCAAAGCATGATGATCCAATGAATAACAAGTCGTGGACGGGAAAAGTTGAAACTGACGAATCAACTGGATCATTAAACATTCAAGTGTCAGTACCGGTATTAGATGGCGGTAAACCAATTGGATCACTATGTGTTGGATTTGCAGTAGCGAAACTTAAATAAATAGAATTTTATTAGGGATAAA
>CAZOXW010000012.1:0-6134 GCA_964583925.1 uncultured Bacteriovorax sp. | reverse complement strand
TGTGTTGGATTTGCAGTAGCGAAACTTAAATAAATAGAATTTTATTAGGGATAAATATATGATTAACAAGCTGGGAATAAAAAAATTTATACTTTTAAATTTGCTACTATTCTCAGTTTTTTCAATTATATCTTTTTCACTTTTAGCATACAAAGAAAATATAAAGTCTAAAACAAATGTATATGCACTTGAAAAGGCCCAAACTAATTCAATTTTTTTGTTAACACTTCTAGATCGCCTATCTGATTTTCAAACAGAACTCGGTGTATTAGTCACAGAAAAAGATCTAGACAAGCTAGAGAAAAATATTGCCCTTATAAAACTAGAGCAAGAAAAAATTGAGAAAATAATTACCAATTGCCCTTTGGATTCATGCGATGATTTAAAAAAGAGTCTCGCTGCCTATTTTAAAAATACCAACTTTTTAATTAGTGATAAAATCTTAAAGGGAAAGCTTGCTGAGGCCCTAGATTTTTATGTTCATACTCTACTACCAGACTATAAAAATGTTAATTTATCAATTCAAAAAATTCAAAAATCATTAAATAGCTTAAATACTTTAATCAATCAAAATGCACGCAACAATGCATTCTCTCAGATAAAAATAATGATCATTTTTGCCATCATTTTTAATGTCCTATTAATTGCAGGGGGTATTATTGCATCAAAGATGCTAATTAAAACCATTACAGAGATGAATACGAAGCTTCTTGAAACATCTCAAAAAGTTAAAGATACAGCAGAAATAATTTCTACCAACTCTGATAAGGTTCTTCAAACCTCTGTCTTACAAAACGTATCAGTTCAAAATGCAAGCACTTCACTTCGACAGATCACAACATTTGAAGAAGATAATATCAAAAACATCATTGAAATCAATAATGACTCTCAAAAAAACCACGCGGCCATTGAGCAAGGAAAAGAGTCTTTTGAAATAATGAATAAATCAATAAAAATTATTCGCGACAGTAATAATCAAATCATTTTTCAAATTTCAAAAAATGAGAATGAATTTAATAAAGTTATTGAGCTTATTAAAGAAATAAATACAAAGACAAAAATTATTAATGAGATTGCCTTTCAAACAAAACTTTTATCATTTAACGCCTCCGTCGAAGCAGCACGTGCAGGTGAGCATGGCAAAGGTTTTGCTGTCGTCGCTCAAGAGATTGGAAACTTGGCAAATTTAAGTTCTAATTCTGCCGATGAAATCAGTGCATTATTAGGAAAAAGTGTTCAGCGAGTAAATGAAATTTTAAGAAATGGCCAGGAAGAGATGGGAAATATCGTAGCAGATGCTCTTGAAAAAATTGAAGAAGGTAGTAAAATTGCTCTTGAATGTCAGAAAGTATTTTTTAAAATAGATGATGATCGAAAAAACACAAATTCCAATCTAGACACCGTTACTCAAAACGCAGAACAGCTAAAATCGAAAATTGTTGAAATTAATTCCGTGATGCAATCAATTGTTGATCTCGCAAATGATAATGAAAAAATGGTTTCTCAATACTATAAACTATCGAGTGATCTCCTTAAGCAAAATAAGGAAGTTGAAAAATTCTCTATTGATTTCAATGATCTTGTTTACTCTAAAAAACAATAGGCCAAGTTTTTTTCATGGGCAATGCTCACTTCAACTAAAAGACCTGGACAGGTAATATTGATTTCAGAAATAGACTCTCCCATAATATCAAAAGCAACAAACTCTACCCCATCCTTGCTCAGCTCTTTACAAATCAAGGCACATTCCGACATTAAATTTTTCGATAATTTGACTTTATCAAAGCTAGCCCCTTGGGCAATGTTAGCAAGAAAGACCCCCTCCTTCGGTTTTTTTAGTATTGATCCAATCTCTTTTCCTTTATAAAAAAGGGCCCTTATTTCTCCCTGATAAATTGATTGATTAAACTTTTGAACAATAACTGCCCCATTATTTTCTTTTACTTTTAATAAAAATCGCTCAAAAAAATTGCCCTCTAATTTACTGATTTTTTCAACTCCAATTCCTTGAAATAGATCTAAAGGCTTGAAGATAAAATCGATTATATCTTTATTTTGTTCAAGAAACATTTTTAGTGAATCGACAGAACTTCCAATGAAAGTTGGCAGAGAACTTTGTTGAGCATAAGCAAAAAGTTTTTCATTATACTTTAAAATTCCAACGGGAGAATTTGTCACTTTTATCCCTCGATCTTCGATAAATTTTAGCATCCAAAGAAATTTCAAATATCTTGTATCAAATGGAGGATCGATTCTCATATGAATAATATCGTTGGGGTTTAATTCAAATGTTTCACCATCTAATACATTGAACTTTTTAAGATAAAAACTTTCATCATAGAACAAATGCTCAAAATTATGGAGTTTTAATTTAATCGTATTTTTATTATCAAGATAAAAATCATCTTCAAATAACAAATAAACTTGCTCTCCCTTTTCTTTAAAACTAGAGGCCATCATTAAAGATGTGTCTTTTTTCAAATTTAATTTTAATAGACTATCTATAAAAAATATATGCTTCATAATTTAAACCTTACTCAAATAAAAATTTTGAAAATCCTACATCTACAATATTATCTCTTTTTTCGTATTCGTCATATTTTTTAGCAATATAACGATAGAATTCCTTTACATCACTTCCAGTCTTTACAAATAATCGTGAAAGATCATCGGCCTTATTTTCATAGGTCAAAAAGGCCGCAAACCTTGCATTATTCCACTTTTTTTCAAGCACACCGCACTCTTTTACACTTTGATATAGTTCTAAACACACTTTTTCTATTTCAGGAGTGAAGGTTGACTCTAAAAATTCATTTAAAATTTTTTTTGAGTCCTCCATATTACTAGGCATTAAGCTTTTATATAATTCATTAAGCTTTATACTTAAAAAAACAATCTTCTTTCTAATTTCCTGGTCTTTTTTACTCTCCAACTGAAACTGTTTCAAGCTTTCCTCTTTTCCGTTTTCCTTAAAATAAATCTGAAGCATCTTTTCAGAGAAAAAATTTGCCAAATTCTCATTTAATTCAACCTCATTTTTAACAAAAAAGATGGTATGAAAAAGCTCGTGAAAAATAAGCTCTGTCAATTCAACTTCATCGTAATGAAAAAATGAAGAAAGAATATTATCATTTAAATAACCCAAGGTTGAATAAGCATAAACAGGACGAATCCAAGTTGAAAATTCTTCTTTTGTAAAAGATTTAGAAAACTCATCTGCACTTTTATAATTAAAAAAGCCCAAATAAGGAAAGCATCCCATAAAGGGAAAGCAAGTTTCAACTGCTTTAATTTCGTTATGAGGAGATGCAATGACCAAATAACTAACTGCCCTGGTTTTTAAAATTGTAGTTTGGGAATAGATACTCGTCTCTTTTTTTTGCCAAAAATTGTAGAAATATTTTTTTAATTCCTCAATTTTTTTTATTTTTTCACGATTTTCTTTTGGAATTCTTACATTCTTAATGGCCTTTTCATTATCTACTCCCTTAGAAAGTAGGGCCATTTGTCCCACGCCTTGCTCGTAAAGATAATTTAACTTAGCACACGAACTTAAAAATAGAGATAAGGCCAATACTTTTAAAAATACCATGAAAGGCCAATTGAATATTTAAGATTATTTTTAGCTTCATCGTATTCAAAAGCTGGAAAAAGAGTTTTGACTGAGCCTTTAAATGAAAGCCTTTCACTCATTTTAAATTGAAGGATAAAAGCAGCGAAAACAGAATCAATTCTTTCTTTACTTGTCCCAGATGTTACAATTGATCGAGCATGTGAACTTGTATCTTCAAGAGTTAAATCAGTAGTATAATAGGTAAATTGTCGAGCATACCCAATACTTACCATCGGTACGACAAAAAATGTTCGCGGTAAAAGCATCTGCTTAATACCAATTCCATAAACATTTGACTCAATACGATTTTGCTGACCGATTAAATCAATTCCAGTAGCAACATTATAGCGATCTGCTTCGGTTGTTATGTCTTTAGAATAAGAAAAGTTAATATCAATTGCAGTGGTAGAAAAAACATAAGATGAAATTCCACCTGAATAGGATCGATTTACCATCGAGTTTTGGCGATTGGCCCCATAAATTTGTTTGTCGTAGCCAAAATCAAAAGCTAATTCATGAACAACAGCTTTTAGGTTAAATGATATTAAAAATAGTAGTAGTAGAGTCAGTTTTCTCACAAAATCCTCTACTAAATTCTAACATAATTTAAAATGATAAAGCTTTGGGGGAAGAAAAATCCCCCAAAACATGTTTAATATTTAATGAGTTATCCGTCTACCGTAGTGTGTGATGAGATCACCTTGACATGAAAGTGCCGTTGCACTTGTAACTTTAACATCTACCCAATGCCATTTATAATCAAAGTTTTCATCACTTGGTTTAAAGTGGACTATTCTATTACAGTTTGTTCGCCCTTTCCACTTCTTCACTCCCCCCATTGTTCCAAAATCCTCAACCAACATTCGATAAGTATTTCCAATCATTTTTTGACGGATTTTATCTTGAATCTTTAACTGATGAGCTTGAATTTCACGAAGTCTTTCGTAGCGAACTTCGTCTTTTAACTGATCGTCCATTTTTTCTGCGCGTGTTTTTGCACGCATTGAATAGGCATAAGCATAAATATTATCAAACTGAGCTATATCTAAAAAATCAAGCGTCGCTTTATGCTCATCTTCTGTTTCATTTACAAATCCGGCAATTATATCTGTAGTTAATATGATATTTGGATTGGCCAAACGAAGCTTTTCTAAGATTTTTAAAAAATGCTCAGGAGTATATTCTCGATGCATTCTTTCAAGCACTGTTCTTGACCCCGACTGGACTGGAAGATGTAGATGGTTTGATAACTTTTTTGAACTTCCATGAATGGAAATCAGCTCATCAGATACGTCGTATGGATGTGAAGTCGTATATCGTACTAACTCTAGGCCATTTATTTTTTCAAGTTCGAACAAAAGCTGTGCGAGACTCTCTCCATTTTCTTTTCCATAAGAATTTACATTCTGGCCAAGCAAGGTCACTTCTTGAATTCCCTGATATTCGACAAGCTTTCTAATATCGTTCACAACTTCATCAAGTCTTCTCGATCTTTCCTTCCCGCGAGTGTAAGGCACAATACAATATGTGCAGTATTTATTGCAGCCCTTAATAATATTAACAAAGGCCTGTGGGGAGCCGTGTACTATTTTTGTTTCAATTGAAAAATTCTCGGATCGATCCCAAGAATTGATTGAGAACTTATTATCGCCAGCATAAACGCGAAAAACCATATCGTTAATCGTATCAATCACGTCGGTCCCAAACGCAAAATCTAGGTGCTTATACTTTTTAACAAGCTCTTTTCCTTCCGTCTGGGCCACGCAACCCCCGACACCAACAACTAGACCATTTTTTTTCTTTTTTGCGTGCTTCATTTCACCTAGCTGTGAATAGAATTTATTGTTTGAAAGGTCACGAATCGCACATGTATTAAATAAAACCATGTCGGCAGCATCTAACTCTTCAGTATGCTCAAAATTTAGATCTGAAAGGTGGGATAAGATTCTTTCTGAATCATGGTAGTTCATCTGACACCCAAAGGTTTTCATCCAAACCTTGCGCGGAGGAAACTCCAAATCTCCCATTTTAACAATTTTTTGACCAGTCGATGGATCGATAAACGACTCTTCACGAGGACCAAATCCTCTAGAACCTAAACCTGTTGACATAAGCTACCCCTTTTAAAAAGACTTATTCAAAATGATGAATGTGGTGGGGAAACTATCAGGACTTTTTAAAGAAGTAAATTAAGTAGTGAGTATTTATAATAATATTAGATGTTTACAAATAAAAAAGGGACCCATGGGGTCCCTTTTTTAACTAGCTAGAAGTTCTAACTATTTTTTTGCTGCTTTCTTAGCAACTTTTTTTGTAGCTTTTTTTGCTACTTTTTTTGTAGCTTTTTTTGCTACTTTCTTAGTTGCTTTTTTTGCTACTTTCTTTGTAGCTTTCTTTGCTGCTTTTTTTACTGCCATAAAATCCTCCAAAAGTTTTTATTCTTTAATAAAAGAATAATCATTTTTTTATTTCGATGCAAACAAAAAATCAATTTCTTTGAATTATTTTTCGTATTTTTTTT
>CAZOXW010000011.1:5297-68889 GCA_964583925.1 uncultured Bacteriovorax sp. | reverse complement strand
TTAAAAAAATTATTTTACTAACCTTTGCCTTTAATTGTTCGGTTATTTATGCTGAAGATATTTTTACTAAAAATGCAGGATTAAGTGACAACTCAAGACCTGATACAGCACAAGTGACTAAGGCAACCCCGCTTTCAACAACTGATATTAAAATTGCTCAAGCTTGTCTTGATAACACAGAAGAAGAGACGGAAGAATTAAGCTATCAAGGTTCTGAAAGTTTAATGAAATGTCAAAAAATTTCCAATAAAAAAATGAGAGGTTTAGTTAAATCAGGTCAACACAGAGGTGATCTTGATTGGGTGAAATCCATCCTTGCCACAAGTTGCTTAAAGGCATGTGAGAGCTTAAAAAGTTATCGAACTGCATATGTTGCCGCAGGCAAGTCAGATGAAAAAATTGACTCTGCCTCTTTTTCAAAACTCACTACATGTGTAAAAAAAGAAATTAATTTTGCACAAAGCTGTGTAAGTGCTGCATTTATTATTGATGCCTACGGAAAAGATTGGGAAAACCCTGACCATGTTAATGCCGCTTCAAAAGCAAGTAGCAGTGGCAGTGCTCCTGTAATTGTTACTGGTCAAAATGGGATGAGTGCAATCGGAAATGATAAGGCCAACTGTCAATCAGTAGGAATTGAGACAATTGATTATTTGCCTTGTAAAGAATTTAATGACTATGCCGATGGACTAGAAGTGGCCCATGCAGCGGTTGATACAGGTCAAAAACTCTATTATCAAAATAAGGCCCTTGATACATCTCTTGATGCTTCTAAAAATGCAGCAAATGATGCAACAGCAGGGCTAAAAGCTCAAAAATCTTCTTTTAAAGATGCTCAAGAGTATCATACGCAAAAAAGTGCAATTGAAGCCTCTAAAGCAGCTATTTTAATTTCACGCTATCAACAAATGCCAGACCACGATGAAGTTAAAGAAAAATGCAACAGCGTAGGGAGTGCATTCACAGGTTTTAATAATAGTGTAACTCAATATGATCTACCTGCATCATCTGACCCTGTTAAAAATTGTAAATCCATTGTGACTTCAGGAGCAAATCGCTTTGGGATCTTAATGAATCAACAAGAACGCGATAAAATGAAAACCAAAATGGTAAAACTTGGTGTCAATGCAGTTGCCGAAGGGGCCAATGCCTATATGGCAGGACAAAGGGTCAATCAGCTAAACGATGCTATTGCTAACGTCAATAATTTTAAACCGACTACTTCTCCAGGTCTTGAACAAGCAGTAGAGGCCAGCTTTTGCCAAATGAATCCAACTGCGGCTAAATGTAGAAATAATTTAAATTCACAATTTAGTACAATTGGAGACAACATTGTTGACTTTGATGGAAATGGAGCTGGAGTTGTTTATAATGGAGATCCAAATACCGATTCAAGCTCAGGAGGAAATGGAACTAATTCAAATTCAGCGAACTCCAATGGAAAGAAAACAAGCACGATCGGTTCAGCTATAACTAATGCCAATAATGGTTCAGGCTTAGCTGAAACTGGATCGGCCGCTAGTATTTCAAAAGGTCAAGGACCTGCACCGACTGGCGGTGGTGGAGGCGGTGGTGCGGCCGGAGGCGGAAGTGGCCCTGGTGGACTTCCCAATACAAATCAAGCTCAAGCAGGTACAAGCAGTGCTGTTACAGGCAAGGCTCCAAGCTATCATGGTGGAGGATTTTCAATAATGGGAGGACTCGGAATTAAAAGCGCAAAAAAAACTGCTGATAGCGGAAATCCATTATCTGGATTATTTAATAAAAATAAAGAAGGTGGAGATAAAGTTGTCAACTTTAGAGGACCGGCCTCGACAAATGTGGGAAATAAAAGTGATAATCTTTTTAATATGATCTCAAATCGTTATTCAAGCGTAAATACAGATAAGCGATTACTTGAGTATGAAGAAGGCCCAGGCAAGTAAAAGAAAGAAGATGTAAGTAAAATTTATACTGTTTTATAAGGGGAGCAATTATTTTGCTCCCCTTTTTGCTTTTTAATTGTAAATCCTATCGTCACTATCCTAAAATAAAAATATGTCAGACTATATGGATTAGGTTTGGCATTAATCTTTTTTTCAAGGAAGAAAAAAATGAATACGACAAATTCAATTTTACATGCAGAATATTTTGTAGCTAGTGGTTATCTTGAGCGATTGATATTTGCACTAACGGAATTATCAGATTTTCACCACACTCCCTCAGGAAGAGATTTATTTTTTAAGGCCTATAATTCCTATAATGATTTTTTTCACACACATTTTAAATTTAACAAAACTAGTGAAAATATTTTTGAAATTAGTAAGATATCAAAACGAATAAAAGAGTATAACATTTTTTTTGAGCGCTATACCCTTTTACCTTTTGAATCAGATGAGAAGATAAATTCAACAATTGATTTTATTAATTTAAATTATGAATTGGCCCACTTATTTCATAACTATATTTTAAAATTTACTCAATTTGAAATTGAGTATCCTAGAATGTCACTTATAAAAGAAGTTGAGCTTGGGCCAAATGAAGAACTAAGCACCTCTAAAAAATTCAGCCTAAGTAAACAAAGTCTTGAAGAATTAGCGATCGAATTAGGTCAAACTCCAGACTTAAATTTTTTAGAATTAAAAAGAGAGGAAAAATACACTCATTTTTTAAAGCTTGGCCATGCGAAAATGTCAGAAAAGCAGTATGAGCAATCAAGAGAGGCTTTTTATCGTGCAAAGAATTACAAAGATACTGCTGAAGTAAATACATTAATTGCTTGGTGCTATTCATTTAAGTCTGATTTTAATAAAGCAAAAAATTATTGTTTGAAGGCCATTGCCATTGACCCACAATATGGCCCTCCATACAACGACTTTGGAAATTATCTTTTAAATGAAGGCTCGGTTGACGAAAGCTTTAAATGGTTTGAACTTGCAAAGAGAGCTCCTAACTATCAAAACCGAGAATACCCCTATATAAATGCAGGCCGTGCTTATATGCTAAAAGAAAATTATGGTGAAGCACTACGTGAATTTTCTTATGCGCTTATACTTGCCCCCTATCACTATGAACTTCATGAAACAGTGAAAAAATTGCGAATAAATCTAGCAGAAAAAAGACGATTTAATACAATGGACGAACATGAATCGAATAGAATTTGAAAAATACTTAGATAAACTGCTTTGCCCAGAAGAATTTGAAGATTACTGTCCAAATGGATTACAAATTGAAGGAAAAGAAAATTTAAAAACAGTGGTTTTTGCACTCTCTGCAAGTTTTGAATCGATTGATTTTGCTGTTAAAAATAAGGCCTGCGCCCTAGTTGTCCACCATGGCCTATTTTGGAAGTTTCATGGAACAAAAAAAATCACAGGGCCATTCTATAAACGAATTTCACCATTAATAAAAAACGATATTAATCTTTATGCTTATCATCTTCCACTTGATGCTCATCTTGAGTTTGGAAATGCAGCAACTCTTGCAAAGCTTATTGGACTTTTAAATATTGAACCTTTTGGACAATATAAAAAAAATCATATTGGAGTGAAAGGTAGATTTAATAATCCTACTACCGGTGCTAAGCTTAAAGAAAAGCTTGAGTCAGTATTAAGTCACCCTATTATCCACGCAAGGCCAACTTCAACAGAATTGATTCATACAGTTGGTATTATTACTGGTGGTGCAAATTCTGAATGGACTCAGGCACATGCCGCAGGACTGGATGCTTACATCACAGGAGAAATTAGTGAGCATGACTGGCATGAGGCCAGCGAAGCTGGAGTCCATATGTTTGCGGGAGGACATCATGCAACAGAGCGCCCGGGGATAATTGCTCTCATGGACAAAATAAATGAAACCTATCCAAGCTTAAAAACAATATACTTTGAGTCAGAGAATCCAGCATAACTATTCTTTTATCTTTAAAGACAATGTTAAAGTAAATTTTGCGACAGGTCCTTCGCTCTCTTTTCCAAAGACAAAAGCATCTATATTGACTTTAAGATTCATTCTTTCTTTTGATGAAATCACATCTTGAACAAAACTTTTTATTTCTCTTGCTTCTTGACATTTAAACACAACATCCCCATGAGCTCTTTTTAAAAATTCGGCATTAAAGTCTTTAAATGACAATGCGATCTTTCTTTTTGATTTATCTATCTCATTCATGGCAACAAGCCCGCCAGCAATATCGGCCCCAGTGCAAAGGACACCAAAATACATTGAATGCAGATGATTTTTTGTTCGACGATTAAGAGGGATTAAAACCTCGCAAGCGTTATCATCAAGAACCAAAACTTTTGGAGAAACAAAGAAAATCAGTGGAACTTTTATTAGTCCAAACAAACGGACATAAATCGTATTTTTTATTTTCTCTGGTATGTAATTATTTAAACTTATCATAATTTTGAAATTTCCTTTTTTATTTCATCAGATCTCTTAATTGCATTAACAAAAGCATCATCAACAATTTTATTAATATTACTCTGGGTGAGAGTTTCTAGCATTGCTTCCGTCACACCTTTTTTAGATGCAATTTCTAAAATAAAATCATTAAACTCTTTATCTTCTTTTGACATCAATGCCAATGCACCTTTTATGATTGATATAAATAACTTGCTTGAATCTATTTCTCCCCCAAAGCGATTCTTAAAACTTTCTTCCATACTTTGCAATATTTTAAAAATAAGTGCCGCAGATGAAGCAGTATATGGAGTCATTTCTTCAAATTTTTTCTCATCAGTAACTCTAATTACCTCCCCCAAGCTTTCAAAAACAAATTGGACTTGAGATGCGTTGGCTTCAAGTTCAAGTAGCAGTGTGACTCCCATTTTTTCTCGTAGAGCAGTATTCGGCATTACTCTAATAAAATTTAAACCTTGACCAATTTTTTCTTTAAGTATTGCGATAGGGGTTGCGGCCAAAAGAGAAACAATCGTTGATTTTTGATTAAAGTTGAATTTAAAATCATTTAAATTCTGGGGCTTAAATGCTAAAAAATAAATATCTAAATCGTGCGGCATCTCTTCTAATTTCAAAATAGCATTGCCAAAAACAAGAGATGCTAAATCTTTTGCACTAGTTCCACTTGGAGAATAAAAATAACCTTCAAATTTGATGTTTTGACTTAATAATCCTTTGCAAATGGCGGTTGCCATCTTGCCTGCACCAAAAAAACCAATTCTAATCATAGATCAAGTTCCAATGGTGCTCCATGCCTCATTGTATTTATCGCAAAAGATCTAACCCAAACAAAGATTAATAATTGATGATAAAAATCGTTAGATTTAACACCATCTGTATTTGTTAAAATATTTTTAATTCGCTGATCATATTTTGAGTCTGCCAAAAAATTTATAACCTGTGATTGGTAATCTGTAATCGCACCATCAAAAATGATCACTGACAATTTAGGATGGTTAATAATCGCTTCAAGGTTTTTACTATCGGAAAGGAAAATTTCTATATTGTCTTTTGAAAAACCTGAAGATAATAAAATTGAATAAATTCTAGTCCAAAAATTATAAGACTCTTTATTTCTACAAAATACAGTCAATCCTACCCCAGATAATATTGCAGAAAATATTTGAACTAGAGTTTTAATGTCCGGACGTGGTGTTGTTGAAATAACTAAAGCATGCTCACATGCTTTACTAAAGTCATTAAATGAAATTTGCCCAGGAATTACTCGATTTTTATGTTCCTTAGTCGCAAACGAAACATAATTTTTAGCAATCCATTTTGAAAAATCTTTCAATACCTCTTTATGCCCTGTTGATATCCCTTGATAGTAAGACTCAAAAAGCGAGGAGAAATTATCTAAAAACTTTACCATTCGATCTGTTCTTGAGTATGCATTTAACCGAGAAGGCTTTTTCAAGTGAACTTCGGTCTTACTGCTTTCATCAACTTTTATACTGATAAGCTCTACTGGTGTTTCGTTTAACTGATGAAGTGTATAGAGGTAATGCTTACCTCCGGCCTTAGGGCCTGTACCAGAAAGCTTAAACCCACCAAAAGGTTCAATCGCAACTCTAGCACCTGTAATCGTTCTATTCACATATATATTTCCACACTCTAACTTTGTTAAAATATAATCAATATCATTTTGTGACTGTGAAAACACTCCACCTGTAAGTGCATATTCAGTTGAATTAAATAATCGAATAGCATCATCGATTTCAGAAAATCCAATAATGTGAACAACTGGCCCAAAAAGCTCTTTTGTTGCAAAACTATCTTTATCAAAAGCTCGGTCAAATGGAAGTTCAACAATAACCGGTCCGACACAATAACCACTATTTATCGAATTGCTTCGATTGATAATTTTTTTCCCTCCAAACTTTTCTGCCTCATCACAAACTTGTACCGCTTGCTCACAAAGTCGATTGAAGTCTTCTTTTGATATAATTGGATTTACTGAAGTTTCAAAGTTAAATGCTGGCCCTACTTTTAAATCACTGGCAGCTTCTCGCAGACGATCAATCAATTTATCTTTTAATGAATTATGAACAATAACTCTTGAACATGCTGAACACTTTTGTCCTGCGTGCATAAAAGATGAATATAAAATTCCTGAAACCGTTTCATCTAGCTCAGCATTTTGAGTGACAATTATGGCATTTTTTCCTCCCATTTCAGTCACAGCAATTGCTCGATACGATTTCCCTGTTAACTTATTATGATAAACTCTTTTTCTTACCTTATTAGAGATATAAGTACCTACAGCTTTTGATCCTGTAAAAACGATAGTTGAAACTCGCGAATCTGAAATTAAATAGTCTCCTACAGTTTCTCCAGGTCCAGGAAGATGAATTAAAACCCCTCTCGGCACGCCTGCACGATAGAGTAAGTCTGTTAAAAGTTCTGCGATAATTGGAGTTTGCTCGGCCGACTTTAATATAACGGTATTACCAGTCACTAGCGATGCGACCACCATTCCACAAGGAATTGCCAGAGGAAAATTCCAAGGAGCAACAACAACCGTTGGGCCACGTGAAGTTAAATCTAGAAAATTTTTCTGCAAATAACTTTCTGTTCTTGCATAAAAGTTTAAAAAATCAATTGCCTCATCAACATCAGCTAATGCCTCCGTAAAAGACTTGCCGGCCTCATAAACAATTACACTTGCTAAATAATTCCGTGATAAAAGCATTAAATCAGCGGCCTTAACCAAAATTGCGCATCTAAAAGCAAAAGGTGCTTTTGCCCAAGCTCCACTAAGATATTGTTGATCTGATTCTTCTAGTGCCAACTTTGCATCATCTATAGATGCAAAAGGAATCCTTCCAACTAATATCGAAGGATCACTGCTGGAAAATATATCCACCAGCTCACCTGTCAATTTAAAATTAGTAGAAATAGTTTTACCTAAACTAGGTTTAAACTCTTCATGTGCTGAAATAAGGAATTCTCTATCTTTATCTAAATAAATTTTCAGTGGAGCAACATTGAAAAAATCATCATCAAGTTTTGTAATAGAATGATCTAAATCCAATTTATTCTCTTTTATTCTCTTATTGTGAATATCATAAGGAGAAGACAAATTTAAACCTTTTTTATGAGAGCGCATAATTGTCAAAACTCCAACCTGAGATGAGTTTTCCATAATACGTCTGACAAGATAGGCCATTCCAACCAATAAACTTCCAACAGGAACATAATTTCGTGTGGCCCATCCCATTTTCGAAAGAGCATTAGATAGTGCCTCATAAGTCATATGCAAACATTGATGTTCAATCGCTGGAAGTTCTTTAAAATGAGTTTCTCTCAAGGCCTCACTAAAAGCATGGTCAGAAAAATTATGAGAGGCAATACATAGTTGTAAATGCGGGTAAGATTCATATATTTTGTATATAAGCTGTCTAAAATGGATGTCAGTCTCTTCCTTATTTAAAAATTGAGGAGCATTAAAACTGTGGGCATTGCCTTCAACAGTCTCTGCATCCCAATAAGCTCCTTTTACTAAGCGAACAGGCATAGTAATTTTTCTAGTCTCTGCCAGTTCTATTATCTCACATAGATGCTTGTAGGCATCTCGCAAATAGGCCTGCACCACAATCCCAGTGGCCTTATAATTTTTAAGCTCTGGAGTTTCTAGAAGTAGACGTCGATATATTTTAAAGACAATATCTCGGTAATGATAATGTTCAGCATCTATATTTATAAATACATCTTCATCTTTTGCTGTTAGAAGAATTTTTTTCAATCTTGGAGCCACTAGCTCGTAAGTATAATCAGGTGCATGTGGTTTAAAGTCAGAGCAAAGAGCGGAAACTTTAATTGAGACGTGAGCTCGATTGATTTCAGCCCCATTTTTCTCTCCTCGGTCAACATGCAAAGAAAATCCTTTTATTAATTTTAATACCTCTTCACAATAATGATCTGCTTCTCTTTCAGAAACTACTAGCTCACCTAATTGATCGAGAGTTACATCTCTTTTTGTATCATATAAACTTTTGAGTGACTTATCGGCAGTTTCAATTGTCTCTCCCGCGATAAATCTTTTGGCCATCAATTTTACACTTTTTCGAACGACGCTAGCTAATATTTTAGGTGGTGTTATCTTTGATATATAATAAAGAATTTTTAAAGAAGAACTAATCCCTTTTGGCATTGCTCTATCTTGGCCTTTTTTATTGGCCCTAAAAGCACGACGATTGTCTTTTAAAAAGCGCGATAATGCCTCTAAAAGAATTCTCTTCACTTCTATCCCTTTCTTATCATGATCTAAAGACGGAAGGATCGCTAAAAATTTTAATAGATGAATTCGCAAAAGTGCATATTGAGCAGTAAGTCCCAATCCCCAATCTGTAAAATCCTCAAAGATAGAAGGAGTGTATGAATTTAAATTAATTAATAGTTTCTTCGTTATTTCATTAGTTCGTTCAGTAACATTCTTAAATTCATCTTTTGTGAAATCTGGCAAATTATGGAGTTCGGTCACCTCCGTGATCAGTGAAGGAAAATGTAAATAACTCAAAGATGCGATTTTCTCTGAGTGCGCTCTAAGTGAATTAATTCGATTGGATTTTAAATTTAAAACTTCACTTTGCCCTAGAATAAAAAGCTCAGAACTTAGTCTTGGGGTCCCCAAGCGTATTTCTTTTGTATCAAAATAATATGAAACCAAAAATGGAACAGATTGAATCTTCTGCTCAACTCTAAAGTTTTTGTTTAACTTAAAATTTAAATAGGGACGAATTTCAGAAAGAACACTTTCTTTTAAAACATTATTTTCCAAAAGAAATGATGAAAATTCCTCATAATAAAATAACTTCCACCCTTCAAATTCAAAACTTGAAACTAAATAACCTATTTCGTCTCGGTTTATTCCTAATGAATCAGACATGAGCTCTCCCTATTAAAAATATGCCTAAAAAATTAACTTATAAAGGATCAAATTGAAAGTAGAATTGTTTGACTGTATTTCGTATTCACCGTAACATTTATTTATGATAAAAATTGTCATATTTATATACTTATCAAGCCTCTCCTCGCTTGGGCTTGCTAAAAATCCCGACAGTCTTCCGCTCTACGATATGACCGATCTAGAAGTTCTATTAAAAGAAAATAATTATCTTGATTTTTTCAAGCACATCGAAGATATCAGACCTTCAAAAAGAGATAAAATATGGGGAAAAATGTACCAAGAAATGGCACTTGTTATGTCCTCAGATTTTTTAAAGAATAAAAGATACACAAGCACTGACTATCGATACTTTGAAAAAATTGCACAAAGGCCAGAATGCAAAAATGATGAAATCTTTCAATATAAACGAAATCTTTACAATTTAAATTATTTTAAAAATGCGACTCAAGATGTAGCAATAAAAACTGATCTAAGTCGCAGTTTAATAATAAAAGAGATGTCCAACTATTTAGAGACATCAAATAAAGACCCGGACATCTTCTACGAACTTTACAAGATCAATAAAGATGCTCACCTTGAAATCTCCTCATGGAACTTTGTTGGACTTCTAGTAAAAGATCAAATCTCGCCCATTTACTGTCAAAAACCTGAAATTATAAAAGAAATTATAAAGAAAATTGCAGAGGTAAGCTTCAACCGTGAAGGGGAAAGGCCATATTCTATTTTAAAAGAACTGACAAATTCAAAGTGCCAAGAAATTTTTTTTAACAAAATAAGTACCCCAGAGCTCCTTCTCACATTTTCACAAGTTGAATTTGACTTAGGGCTTGCCATAATAAAAGAACGGCCACAAATCCCTCCGAGTGAGCTGGATTTTTTGTACACCTTGTTTATGATCAATGGCCCCGTTACAGGCAGCAATATGAATTTAGCATGGAATAGAATTAGCGAGTTATCAGAAAGCAATCAAAGAAGAGTAGAAATCTTAAAAAAAATTAAAGAATTAAATTTTTTTCCTGATGGATTATTCTTTGACCCTAATTTAACACGTTCTAAGGCCGTTATAACTCACTTAAAGAAAAACTTCCCTGAAATCATCAATCACTACACCCAACTCTGTATTAAAAAGATTAAAGGGGAAAAAATGGAAGTTAAAATATCAGAACACAATTGCCGACAATTTCTCAAATAAAAAAGGCCCACAATTAGTGGGCCTATATTTTATTAATCTAACTTAAAAACTAATAAATTACGAAAGGTGCTTACCTACAATTCCTGCAAGTTCAAACATAGTTACTTCTTTTTTTCCAAAAAGTTTAGCTAGTTTATCATCAGCGATGATATTTCTTTTGTTTTTTGGGTTTTGAAGATTGTGCTTCTTGATGTAGTCCCAAATTTTAGAAACAACTTGTGTTCTTGGAAGTGGTTTATTTCCAACGATTTCAGCAAGAGTAGCTGATGGAGTAAGAGCTTTCATGAAAGCTTCGTTTGGCTTTCTAGCTTTTTTTACTTTTGGAGCTGCTGCTTTTTTAGTAGCTTTTGGAGCTGCTGCTTTTTTAGTAGCTTTTGGAGCTGCTGCTTTTTTTGTAGCTTTTGGAGCTGCTTTTTTAGTAGCTTTTGGAGCTGCTTTTTTTGTAGCTTTTTTAGGAGCCGCTTTTTTTGTAGCTTTTTTCTTAACTGCCATTTGAGATCCTCCGTTTAAGATTAGACAGTGGTTAGTTTGTCTAAATTAGTTAATATTTCAGTTAAAGCTTCTTGCAAATCAATTCTTTAAATTTTAATTCCTCTTTGGTTTCCCTCGAGAATTTTTCCTATACCTAAATTATTGCTTGATTAATTTCATCATGTCTATAGGAAAAAACATTTTTTTTTATTTTTTTTCACTCTGAACGCTATTTTATTTCCTTAACCCACTCTACAACAAGCCCTTCTGGCCCTGACTTATTGGGTGTTTTCCTATAGGAATGACTCTCATTTAGCGAATACATTCTAAAATTATCAATACGACAATAGTGATATATCTTAGATAATTTCTTTTCACGTGCCACTTTTTCAAAGAATTCTTTTATTTTATGAGAATACCCACTGCCTTGGTGAGTAATTTTAATTGCAGTGTTTTTAGTCAATAGAGAGTCTCCCTCGACCTTATAAAAAACAGCAGCAATGACTTCAGAATCAATCATCATTGAAAACAGCTCCCAGCCTTCACCTACTTCTTTTTTTATTTCATCAAATGTCCACTTGAAATCAGGGGAATCAGAAAATGCATCTATATTGTAGTCAAAAATGGCCTTTATATCATTTTCATTCTTGGCCTTTTTAAAATTGAGTCTCATAATTACAATCCTTTGTTTAAAGAGACGCTCTCTAATTTTTAATTAGAGTGTGCTGATGTAGGAAGCTAAATTTTCCATATCTGATTCAGATAATTTTGAAAGTATGCTCGTCATAGCGGCGTTTTTTCTTATTTTCTCACCTTTCATATCTTTTAATTGCTTTAAAAGATACCAGTCATATTGACCGCTTAACCGAGGGGCCTTAAGAGCGACTTTTCCTTCGGCCTTATCTCCATGACAAGGGATACATTGCTTGTATAATTCAAGGCCTGCTTTAGAATCAGCGGCCTGGGCGATATCTGCATCTATAAAAAAAATAATCCCTAAAAATAACAGAGATCTCATAGTACTCCTTACTTAAAATATTTATTAAAGAAAATTTTAAACCGAAATAAAACTATACGGCAACCAAATTGATCTTTTGATTCAATTTCTTCTGAAGAATTGCTGAAATCATCTCGGGATAGTGGCAATTATCGGTGGTATTTAAAAATGAATAATATAAATTTCCATTCTCAAAATGAAGGAACTTTATCCCCTCTCCACCTTTAAGGTAACTATTTAAGCGCGAAATCAGCTTATGTATATATCTTATAATTCCTATGAAATCGTTTACATCTGGCCTATCTTCAATCCCCAACTCTAAGAAGGCGAGAATTAAATCAGTTTTAAACTTGTGAAATTCTAGCGATAGCAGTTCTTCTTCATTTGGCCCATAGGCCCGTTCTATATTTTGATCTCTTAAAAAATTTTCAAATTCACCAAATTTCAGTGAAAAAAGCCTGTCTGCGTCCCTATTATTTATTAAAATTGCCATCGATTCATAGGTTAGATTTAAAAGGGCCGAAGCTGTCTCCCGATAACAAAGTGTCAATTTTTTGTCGTCTTTAATACCTAATTTAAACTTTTCATTTTCTTCTTTTAGTATTTGGTTATATTTTAAAGAATCTATTATTTTCTGGGATCGAATATTTAAATTAAATTTAATCGCTGTTTTATCCATAGGAGTAAAATTATCAAAAACAAAAGAGCATTACAAAGAAATTCAAAGACAAAAATTGCATTAATTGGCCCCTTAAGACTTCTTAGAAAAAAGAAGGAAACAGTTGAGCAAATTATCTATATTGATGGCGGATTACACCACAAATCCCTTAGCTTCATATCTAAAAATGTTATATCAGTTGGCGATATGGATTCGGGAAGAATACGACCTGTATTCCTCTATCCAAAAGAAAAAGACCACTCAGACTTATATTATGCTCTTAAGCTCATTAAGAAAAAAAATTGCTGCCTATACTGCGACGGCCTATTTGTAGATATAAAAATGGAAAAGCGGTTAGATCATTTTCTTGCAAATATTGGAGAAATTTACACTTGGGCAAAAAAAACAAATGGGATGGCCTATCTCTCGCCTTGGCTGTGCCTCTTACCTAAGGGAGTATCTAACATCAATCACACTGGGAGCTTTTCCCTACTGGCACTCGAGAAGACAGAAGTCAGTATATCGGGAAACGCCAAATATAAAATTACGACCAAGCGAGTGATAATGCCCCTTAGCTCGGAAGGTATATCAAACAAAGGAGTGGGAAAAATAAAAATAGAAACAAATAAACCCATTTTATTTTTGAGTACCAGAAATAAGCTTAAGCTCTAAACCGACTTCACTAACTGGAATATCAAGGTACATTGGCCTATATAGCCCTTTACTATAGAGTGGAAATTGATCTTTATAAAAAGGAGATAAGATATGACCAGATTGCCCTTGAGGTAATATACCATAAGCAGTGTTTAAATCTGAGAATGAAATAATTCGCCTCGTTGACGGCCCGGCCTTTACGCTAAACTCTTCTTTTAAGCTATCTGATTTTTGATTATTGATGTCTTGTGAAGCTCCAGATATTGGATAAGGCCCTAGATTAAAAAGATAATTAAAAGGCCTTACTCTTCCAATCGGATGTACGAATTCTAATTGATGAACATTTCCCCATTTCCAATTTTTATGATCCGATCCAAATCTACTTTTTAATGTTGATATTGTATCTACGAATGCCTCTTTAATAACGGCCATTCGATCAAATTTCTTCCACCATGCCGAATTTCGATTTAAAATCACTCTTTTGGTAAAAATATAAGATGTAGAGATTTTTGCATAAGTTTTAAATTCTTCAGAGCTTAAATCTGATAGCAATTTTGCACCAACTTTATTTATAGAAGTATAAAAAATAGTGGCAGCAATTGAATCCACATCTGAAATTAAGTTCCAAGAGGATAGAAGGTCTATATAATCTTTTGCTTCTGGAACATTTTTCAAGTCAGTTAATAACTCTTTTAAAATTAACTTATTTTCAAGATTAATTGAAAGTGTTTGAATTTCCTTCATCTCATCAATTGACCATTTTTCTTTTTTTGCCAATAAAAATTCTAAGGTTTTAATTCTGTCGTCCGGCTGCCAATCCCCTCTTTGATCAAGAGGAAAGCCATGAGGTCTAAAATTTGCAGAAATTATTATCCCAGATTTAGGATTTTCAAGATGTGGAAGATCATTGATACCTAAGATTTTTTGATACTCATCTTTCCCCGTTGAACCATCTAAAAGAAAATCAGAGCGAACATGCGATGGTTTTTGATATACGCGTCCAAAAATCCACCAAGCGATATTTTCTTTATCCGCATATAAAATATTTAACCCTGGCGCAACTCCCTTGCTAACGGCCGCCTTCATTTCTAACATATTTTTTGAAAAACTCATCTCATAAAGCGTAGTAATTGGATCATTATCAGGTTCATAGTACGCCCATTTTAGAGCAAGCGATTTCTCATCTGAAATTTCATCTAATATCGGGCCATGAATAGTCTCTTTTATTTCAAATTCATAATCCTTTTTACCCTTAACCTTGATTACTTCTTTTGTTTTCTTTAATGGATAAAGTTTGTCTATATATTGATAAGACTTATCATCAATAATTTTTTCCTTATATAAATCCATGTCGTCTGTAAGGCTCATTGTAAGCCCCCATGCTCGTTCTTTATTATGCGATAAAATAGGAAATGGTATTAAAGATAAAAAATGCCCATAAGACTCAAAATCTGGTGTTTTTAAATGGGCCTCATACCAAATCCCAGGGTGAGGAAAACTTATATGTGGATCATTCATCAACATATTTTCATTAGTGGTCGTTCTATTTTTTGCCAAAATCCATCCATTTGAACCATCAAACAATGGAATTCCCCCATGCTCAAGAAAACTCACAAGTTCATGAGTCTTTCCACGATATGTTTCCAGTTTAGAAACAATCGCTCGTTTTCTAGAATTAATCATCTCGACCCTCATTTCATCTACCAGTTCTGGGCCGATTCGCTTTTCTAAAGTGGTTAAAAGAGGGTCCTGCATAATTGCAACTGCAAAATTATAACTCATCAATCCCAAAAAAGAATAAGAATCCAAAATACTAAAAGGTCGGGGTTTTATCCCCAATATTAAAAACTCTATTGGGAGCGGATTTTGACTTTGATAATCGTTAACACCTTGAAAAAAACGGCTCGCCAAATGAAACATTGGTGAGTTTTTTATTTTATCAAAATTGCGATAGAAATTGTCTTCCATCGTTCTTCTAATTTTTAAATTTCTAAAATTAATATCAGATTTTAGCGTTTCCTCACCTATGATTTCTGATAATTCCCCACTTGCGGCCCTTCTCGATATTTCCATCTGAAATAATCGATCGGATGCCATGGTCCACCCTAGAGCATAAAATGCATCTTCCCTATTTTCTGCATTGATATGTGGAACTCCGAAAGAATCACGTTTTATACTGACGTTAGATTTAATATTTTTAATGTGAATTTCACCACTATACTTTGGAGACGCATAGTAAAGATAAAAATAAATTATTCCAACACCGAGGAAAAGTAGTCCTAGAATAAAAAAGAGGGTTATTTGTATTTTTTTCTTGTAAGCTTTAAAAGTCATAGATTTAATATACTAGCGATGAATACAATAAATGACAAACAACGATTTTTAATAATTGATCTCATTCGAGGTGGGACGATTTTATTAATGTTTGTCTTTCATATAACTTTTGATCTAAATTATTTTAAAATAATTAATATCAACATCCTTGAGGAGCCTTTTTGGTATTTTCTTCCACGGCTGATTGTCTTTTTATTTTTTTTTGCGGTGGGAATGTCTCTAAAAATTGCCCATTTCCCCCAAATTCATTGGAAACTATTTTTTAAAAGGCAATTAAAACTTGGCCTGTGCGCATTAGGAATTAGTGTTGTCACAAAGATTTTATTTCCACAAAACTGGATCTATTTTGGAACCTTACATTGTATTTTTTTTATCTCATTTTTTGGCCTCTTCTTTAATTATTTTGATAAACTTGGGACCATTATAGGTCTTTTGTTATTCATCCCCTCAATTACTTTGGATAAAAATCTTCCATTTTTTGAATTGCCGATCCAATCTTTTGACTACATTTCGCCTTTTCCATGGATTGGTGCTATGCTTTTTGGAATATACTCAATTAGACACAAGTTACATCTGATTCCTGTTTTAGACTTTCCGTTCAAAAGACAAATTGCCTACTTAGGGAAGCATTCGCTCCCAATTTATTTAATTCACCAGCCAATTTTATTTAGCATTATCTATCTTATTTCTAAGATATATCATTAGAATCAGCATAATTTTCATGCTATAAATCACATTATTTATTTTTTTGGATTTTAATAATGAAAGACTTTTACAAGTGGCTTGAAAGAAAAATTGGCACATTAAAATTTGCAGTAATCATTATCTCACTTTTTACAGTGGCGATGATTGTGGGTACATTTCTAGAAAGTTACTATGGAACAGAATTCGCAAGTCGTGTGATCTACAAAACCTACTGGTTTATGGGAATTCAGTTTTTCATGTTTCTATCAATTGTCTTTGCAACAACCTTAAGACTGCCGCCAAAAAAACGGCTATATGGTTTTTATGTTATTCATTCAGGCCTGATCATAATTGGAATCGGCGCCCTTGTGACTTACACATCTGGAATTGATGGGATGATCTTTCTACCACCAAATGAACCAAGTCGATATGTAAACTTGAATAATGATATTTTAAAAATAACTTAT
This sequence comes from uncultured Bacteriovorax sp., assembly GCA_964583925.1. Classification (GTDB taxonomy): domain Bacteria; phylum Bdellovibrionota; class Bacteriovoracia; order Bacteriovoracales; family Bacteriovoracaceae; genus Bacteriovorax. The sequence goes on along the minus strand of CAZOXW010000011.1, from coordinate 52,080 downwards.
CCGACTGAGGGAAAAGAATACACGCTCAATCTTCCTTATACTGCTTTTAAAACAAGCGTCGATCAATCACTAGATGGTATGGATTTTAAAGATTATTATCCATTTGCCTCTACTGAACTTGAATGGATCCCTTCAAAAATAAATCATACTGCTGATAAAACGTTACAATCGACTCGCTATTTTTTTAAAAATGCTTTTGCTGAAGATGATTTTACACTTTCACTTCACCCTGAAGCTGATCAGAATTTTAAAGCTAGTTTTACAATGGGCCCGTTGACGATTAGCTATCTTCCCTTGTCTATTGCAGAGTGCTTTGGAAGACAAAATGCTTCGGGACTTATTTTTTGGAATACAGAAACAAGCGAGTGCTTCACCCCAGAAGAAAGAAGTATACCTGTAAAAAAAACATCTAGTGGTACAAGATTTATCGTTCTATCTTTTGCTGGTGAATTTTTGTCATACTTCCCAGACTTTTCTCCGTTCCCACTAGCAAAAGATCTCAAAACGACAAAATACTCTCCAGTGAAAATTTTCTCGAAAAAAATTTTTGAAGAAAGACCTTCTCTCTTTTTATTTGGAACAAAAGCAAGCTTCTATGATAAAACTAAAAAAGTTTGGGAGCTAATGGATTTTCCAAAAGAACAAAAAAGCATAGTTCTTCCTTGGATGAATGCCCAAATCAGCATTATACGACATGAAGAAAAATTAGTTCCTTCAAATACTCCTAAATCAGTAATTCCAATACAAAAAGATGGAAGCTTGATTTATGGAGATTTACGCGCACTCAAAGTTTCGATTGATGGAAGTGACTACTGGCTCACTAGCGATACTCCATTAGAATTAATTGTACGTGAACGAAAAGTAAAAATGGAAATAACAAAAGATTCTGTCAAACTTCCTTTTGAACTCACTTTAACTAAATTTAAAATGGACACCGACCCTGGGACAATGAATCCCGCTAGCTATGAATCTTTTGTCAAACTTTTTACAGGTGAAAAAAACTCAGAACATCATATTTATATGAACAACCCTCTTAAATTTCAAGGCTTCACTTTTTATCAAGCATCTTACTCAAAAGATGAACAAGATGTTTACTCTTCAACTCTATCTGTAAATGTAGATCCTGGTCGTCCACTGAAATACCTTGGTTCGCTCATGCTTATTATTGGATCAATTTGGCACTATAACCTAAACAAGAAAAAAACTAAGAAGGAATAACGATGAATACTTTTATTACTTTTTTATTAATTATTCTAACAAGCAACCTCTCTGCAAATTCGTATTTTTGCAGTCAAAAACTAGAAGAATTACCGATAGAGCAAAATGGCAGGGTAAAGCCGCTTTATGTCCACGCGAAAGAAACAATAAGGAACTTAACTGGTAAATCTAAAGTTTCAGAATATGACGCTCTTACGGCCTACTGCCTTTTGTCTCTAAAAGGAATTGGTATGCCAAACGATATCGACCTTAAAGCAAAAGTTGAACATGTTGACCTAAAAAAGTTTTTAGGCCTAGGCGAAAAAGAACATGAAGTATCTTTCAATGCAATTCTTTCCAAAGAAGATGCAATTGGAATGGAAATCAAACTGAATAAAAACAATGAATCTTATAAGAAAAGTCTAAATAGACTTTATAATGATTTATACACCTACAAAAGTATTATTAACGGTGATGATTGGAAGCTTTACTTAAAAAATGAAAAAGAAGAAAAATGGGTCCCAGTGTATCAATACCTAACTGAAGATAAAGTAATTTTGCAAAAAACGAAGACTCCAGAAGATCCATTTACTCCAGTTCTACTACTATCAAAAGAAAATTACATCAAATCTCATGGAGATAAATATTTAGTAGAACTTCGCTACTCAAAACTTTCTCTTTCTAACTGGGCCCTTTTGGCCACTCTATTAGCGCTAGGAAGTTTAGTTCTGACACAAAACTTTACTCTAACACTTACTCTTTCATTTTTAACCCTAGCGATTCAAACACTTTTAATGGGGTTTCGTGTTTATATCTCAGGTCGCGCGCCAATCACAAATATGTATGAAACAGTACTATTTTCAGGATATGGCTCGCTCCTATTGGCCTTGATACTTGGACACTTTAAAAAAGAAAATATCTTTGTTTATATGGGACTTGCTTATAATTTATGCACATTAATGATGATTAATTTTGCAAATGGCATGCTTACGGCAACAATTAGCCCATTAGTTCCTGTCTTGCGCGATAATTTCTGGCTTTCAACCCATGTCACAACAATCATGCTCTCTTATGGAGCACTGGCCTTAAGTTGGATTATGGCAAATACGGCCCTGATTAAGCGCCGGCTCAATAAAATTTCAAAAGAAGAAGAAAGTAAAATTGCTGAAATTATTTATACTACATTAAAATGGGGAACAACCCTTCTTGGAGCAGGAATTATTTTAGGAGGAGTCTGGGCCGACTACTCTTGGGGAAGATTTTGGGGATGGGACCCTAAAGAAACTTGGTCTTTAATTGTACTATGTATCTACATGGCAATATTACATGGCCGTCATACATCATGGATTAAAAATGAGCGCTTTATAACAATTACAGCTGGAGCATTCTTGTCCGTACTAATGGCCTGGTTTGGAGTAAATTATATCTTGGCCTCTGGACTTCATTCTTATGGTTTTTCAGAAGGTGGGGCAATTTTTATTGGAAGTGTGTTTCTAGGTCAAATTATAATTATTATAAGCACCTATAACTATAAAAGACCAGAACTCGAAAATAATGTGGCCGTCAATTAATTAGACGGCCACTGAATTATTTTTAGGTGATGAGTAAGTATTTCACCTTTTTGATAGAATCAAGGCTAATTTTCTAACTTAATATTAGGAAGGCAAATTATGCTTAGATTAAAACTGATTCCATTTCTTATTCTCTTCAATACAAGTTTTTCTGCCAGAGGGGCAGAGGTTGATCAATTTACAAAAAGAAATGAGCAACTAAACGATTCAAGCGAGATCATAAATTCAAAGGCCAATGAATTTATTGATACCGCAATAGCAAGCTTAAATCAGAGTAGTCGTTGTAATGAAAAAGAACTCTATGTTGAACTAAGAAAATATTTTGCCAATCACTCAAAAGGAAAACTTACAATTTTTGCTTTACATGATGAAAGCATCGATAGAAGAACTATAAAAATTAAAGATTCTATTTTTAGAGATTGGGGCATTTTTGATGGTCAAATTCTTGGGAAAAAAAGTGCTAACAGTTCACCATTGGCATTATCACCTCTAATCAGAATGGGGGAAACGACCATTGGAATTGATAAATTTGAACATATGTTTGGCAGAGGTTTCTCATATTTTAAAAATTTCTATTTAAAAGATAAATCGATAAAGAAAACCCTAAACAGTGGAGTTTTTGGAGAAAAGACTTTATATGGGGGAAACAAGCTTGCGACAGGAGTATTTAGCTATGCAGACTTGGCCGCAAACTTTAACGGCATGAGATTTTGGAATCACATATTACAACTAAGAGAAGATTTAATAAATGACAACTACGGCCCAATTATAAAATGCCAAAATAATAAATGGGTAAAAGTAAAAAACTTAGACTTTACTCACTATATAGACGAATCAATGGATGAGGCAATAAATTGCTCAAAATTTCCAACAAAAAAGACTGCGCAAAAATATGAGAATGCAGTAAAAGAAACTATTCTAAAAGAACAAATAGCTTTTACAAATAAAGAAGGCTGTCCTCTGGAAAAAAACTCCTTCATCAATTTAAAAGAAAAATATGGTGATATTACTCGTTTTATTATCAATCAAACAGATGATAGAGTTTTAAGCTACTTTAATGAATTTTAAATAAGGGCAACTTTAGTTGCCCCATTCTATTCTTTCAATACCAATTATACCAAATAGCTTAGATCGCTTAGCAATAAACTTCATTCTCGTTATTTCACGATTATTTTGATACATCTTTAAAACATCGCCTATTTTTACAACGTTAATTTCATACTGTCGTCTTTCTCCGTTAATACCACTATACAAGGTATCTAAATACAAAATTCCACCTTGATCATTGTCAAAATTATTAGACCAAATTCTAACAACAACATGCTTATCTCTTTTAAGCATTATAATTCCACCATTATTCAATTTATTTAGATCAAGCTCTTCATGTGAAACAAGCTTTCCGGCCTCATAAGAATCCTGAAAAAAATGTTCTACGAGTCTTGATTCATCATTCATTTCATAATTTAAAATGGCCATATTTGAATCGATATCACTTGTAATACGACATAATTCATTAATTTTTTTTAGATTTGCATTAGACTCAAAAGAAAAAATCACAAGAAATAAAAAGACTAAATTCTTTAGTTTAAAATTCATACTGAACTCCTACAGGTTACTTTGTAAGAGTTCATCGGCAATTTTTGCCCGGTACTGTAGCTAGCAATTTAACAGACTAGAGCACTCAGGTTAACTGATGCCTTTTCACATAAAAAGATGCTAAATAGTAATTAGTTTCATCATCTATATATTGCAGAAGTTCAGAATTATTTACCTTTATCCGAGCTCTGAACTCAGATGCTGTCTCATGCTTTTCTTTTTTATGACCAAGACCTTCCATTTTTTTTAGAAATTTTTTATAACGTAAAAATGCTGGGTCATAAGATTTAATTGAAAAATTTTTTGTAAAGAAATAATAAAGGGTTAAAAATAAAATTATACTAATAGAGAAAATAACTCCCACACCATTTTTAAAAATCCTTTTTTGCTCAACTTGGTCAAAGTTAAAAATAAAATTAAATGTCATGCTCTCTATATAATCAAAAAAATCGTTAAATTGATCTGAAATTTTATTTGGCCAAATACTTTCAAAGAATGAAATAAATCCCCCACTTTTTTTAAGCAAAAAACTTAAAAATTGATCGGTTCCTAAAGTGATTCTCTCTGGGATTACTAGCTCTGTTGGATCAATCCGCTGCCAATGATTGCTTTCATCAATATACTCAACCCAAGCATGTGAATCCTTTTCTCTTATTGAAATTGAATTATCAAAACGATTAAAATTACCGCCATAGTATCCAATAACAATTCGAGATGGAATATCTAAGGTTCTAAGTAAAAAAGCAAAGGCAAAGGAAAAATGCGAACAGTGTCCATCGACACCATTTTCAATAAAATCGTAAACATCTTTATATTTTCTTGGAGACAAAGAGTATTGATATTTTTTATCCAAAAAAAACTTAACCAATTCGCTAATTAGGGTTTGACGATCGACCTTCCCCTTAATATTTTTTAAAATTTTTTGCCTAAAGTAGTTCTTTTTATCATGATCGAGTTTTAAGGCAAGCGTATTTTCAAGACTGCTGGCCACTAATTCACTCTGCGCTGAAGACAAACTTAAAATCTTGGGCCCTCTTTTAACTCCTCCTTTAAATCTAAAAATATTATCGATATAGTAAATAAATTCATCATTTTCATTTTCAATAATCGTTTTGCCTTCTAGGTGTGGGATATAATCTAAGTAGACATATTCAGTTTTAATACTATATTTAATCTTATTGCTATCATTCTCTTTTAATATCGTCTCCTGCTTAAGAGAATTATTTCCCAGCCGCCATTGGTTTTTTCTAAAACTCCATAAATGATTTACTTTCCAGTAAAGCTTGTTTGTATCCTTTAAATTTGAACTAAAATTAAACGCCTTAAATACGACCTTATCTGAAAGATTTATTTCAGTGAAGTCACTAAACTTAAGCTCTGGATTTCCAGTTTTTTGCTGAAAAGAACTAGAATTAACCAATCCAATAAAACCTTGAGTAAATCTAGGAAAAGTAAAATATAAAATAATTGCAAATATAAAAGCAGGAAGCATTAAAAGAAAAACTCTTTTCATATTTAAAATTTTTAAATTGTATTTTTGCAATTTCAATAAGAAGTAAAAGTAGAATGCAATTTTTAACACTCCAAAAATAAATATTATCAAACTTGGAATAGATATAAAAATACAAGATTCTAGCAGCAGCAATATTAAAAACATATTAAAGTAGTCATCGAGACTATCAAGTTCACTTAATTTTAGAGTGCTCATAACAACAATCAGAGATATCCCAACTTCGGTTACAAAAAGGCCATGAAATTTCTTCCAAAGAAAATAAGTCGTCACTCCCACCAATAGTATTTTTATAATTTTGGTTATGAATATTGGAATTCTTCTAGTTAATTGGAGAAAAAATGCAAAAAAGATTATTACAAGTATCTCTTTCGATAGTTCAGAATACAGCTCGAGAATTCCGACCAAGCATAGTATAATTGAAAATATTTTAAGATTCATAAATTGCCAAAAATTTTAAACATTTTTTTACATGCAATGGAGATGGTTTATCTATTGGGATCATTTCATGCTTAGTTTTTATTCCAAATGGTCGATCATGCTCCACACACATTTTTATTGCAGCTGTAATTAATTTAAGCTCTTCTTCAATCCCCAATAAAGATTCTGGATTTATATTAAACAATATAGCATCATTGCTTTGATTATTATCGACCTTCGTTCTTAAATTATTTTCGAAACTTTTCTTCCAGGCAATCCTATTTATCTGATCGCCAGAACGATAATCTCTAATATCAATTCCTGCATCTACTTCACCTTGCAAAAATGGTATAGATAGGCCTGATTTAAAGTTAGTTATTAGTTCTGGATAAATAATTATTTCAAAATTGAAATCAAAATATATTAATGCCTTAAATAAATTTAATGGAAAAAGTGTCGACACTTCAACTCTCTCAAATATATATTTTCCTCTTTGATCTAAATACAGTTTTATTTCAGAGCTGTTGCCGTCATTTCGAATAAAAAATGAGTCACCAAGTTTTGTAAAAGACGCTGAATAGAATTTTATATTTAATGCCGGATGCTCTTCTCCATTAGGTGTTAAAAATTTTAGTCTTAAACTAATTGGCGCATATGCATGGCCTTCACCGGCCATAACGTCTTCTAACTTTAGGCCATATAAATTAAAATGTGTATAAAACATTGAGACAATAAAAAGACAAAAAAAGATGAATCCAAACATGATTAAGTAATTGTTTGCATAGACTAACCCCATCGATAATATAATAAGGTTAACGATGAACAACTTCATCCCTAGAACTGTTGGTAAAATATAAACCCTGTTCTCTTTTGCCCGGCGATCGAAGTATTCAATCAACTTTGACATTTTTAAGTATTTCCTCTTCAATTCGATTGTGATCGAGGAGAAGCCGGTGTGAAACGACAAAAGGCAATACTTTTTTTACATCATCAGGAAGTACATAATTTCTCCCTTGTAAAAAAGCATAAGCCTTACTCATATTCGCAATATCAATTCCTGCTCTAGGCGACAATGAACTTACTTTTACGCTATTTCTTGAAAATGATAGTATATCAAGTATGTATTCTGCTAAGCGCTCCGAGATTGTTACTTTTAATATCTCATTTTTAATTTGACCCTGTTCACTAACTGAGATTTTAGTATTTACTTTTTTTAACTCATCTAAAGAGTTAAAGCCACTAATTAGTTTTTTTTCATTTTCAGGATGAGGGATTCCCAGAGACAATCTAATCATAAATCTATCAATCTGTGATTCAGGCAATAAGTGAGTTCCAATTTGAGTGTTTGGATTTTGTGTTGCGATTACAAAAAATGGATTAGGAAGTTCAAAGGTCTCTCGATCGATTGTAACTTGCCCTTCCTCCATGGCCTCAAGCATTGCACTTTGTGTCTTAGGTCCCGCTCGATTTAACTCATCTGCTAAAATCACTTCCGAAAAAATTGGCCCTTTATGAATTTCAAAACTTTGAGTCTTGAAATTAAAGATTTGTGATCCAAGTATATCTGATGGAAGTAAATCTGAAGTAAATTGAATCCGCTGATATCTTAGCCCTAAAACGGTAGAAAATGTTTTAGCAAAAGTTGTTTTACCGACACCTGGAATATCTTCTATAAGTATATGTCCATTAGAAAAAAAAGCTGAAAGTGCCATTTCAAATTCTAATTCTTTACCTAAAATCACCTTTGAAGCTTCTTCGATAAATATTTCTTTGATTTTCTTCATGATATTTTAAAAAGAGAATTGAGCAGTCTCTCATTTTCAGAAACTGCTCAATTAAATTAAAGGCCTTTAATATTCGTTATACGTGTAACATCTTCTCCTCGGCATTCATCCATCTCACATTTTTTAGGACGTGAACATGATGACTGACTATCGTACTCATAATCTCTCTCACCTCTTACCAGAATACCTTCAACAACTCCAGTCTCTGCATTTAAAACAGCTGATCCTGAATTACCACCAAATGTATCTAAATTTGATTGGAAAAAATATTTATTATCATTGTCTCTAACAGTAGCATCGTCTGAGATTTTTGTTGGAAGTCCACTTGGATGTCCAATCACAACGATCTTTTCCCCCATTGAGATTTTCCCTTCTTTTCTAAAACTTAAAGCGTCACGTCCAACAACTTCGCGATCCAACTGGATTAAAGCATAATCATCTTGTGTGCTTCGATCAAGAGTTCTTGAAATTATTTTTGAACATCTGTAAACATTTTTTGAACTAGTACTTGTTGCACTGGCATTCTCTGTTTTAATAGAATAATCAAAAACCCATGCATAGGTATTACAGTCAGAAACAGAGGTTACACAGTGACCGGCAGTTACTAATAGATTTTTTCCTACTAAAAAACCTGAGCACATTGCAGCTGTTGGTTGCTTAGAAAAACGCTCATCTGAACATATTCCATCGCCTTCCAATGTCCCAGACTTAATTGAAATATTATCTCCATCTGAAACTAAAAGTGAGGCATTAATCATTGCAGCTGTTGATTTTGCCCAGTTTTTAAAATTTGTATTTGTTGAAGCATAAATATCCTGGCGATTATCATCTCCATAAATAACTCTAGGAGTAATTTTAGAAAATGCATTCATTGAAATTAGTAAAAGTATCCCTAATCCTAAATTTTTCATTTTATCCTCTTTTGTTAAAGTGCTACATCAAATGGATTCATATATTGATTTTTTAAACTATTCATCGATTTAGAATCATTTAAAGTTTCAAAATGAGCAAACAATGCTCCTTCAGTTAATCTTTGATTCTCATAATAAGATTTTAAGAAACTTGAAACATTTGATTTAATGAAATCAGATACTGGAAGGAAACTTAATCCAAGACCTGCTAGGTTAAACAGCATTCTTTTTCTTGCAATTTGAGTCGGACGATCATAATTGAATGCAATTGCAGGGCGAGCATGAAAAATCCCTTCATTGTTAAATAAATTTACGATTACCTTCTCACCATTATAATTGACATCATTAAATGCATAATTTAGACGAGAATATATTTCATTATAGTATTTAGTACTCGCTCTAAGCTTATTTGTTGCTTGTCTAAAGTTAGAATAAAAATAGTTCACTCCATATTTATTCCAATTAGCTTTTGCATTACTTGATTCCCAGAACGCAAACCAAGGAATTCTTGATTCATATACTGAAGACCAAATTAAATTTACTTCATCATGAGTTAAACCAAGATCTGCCTCATTAAAATTTTCTAAATAATGCAATAACATATTTTGATGATACGTTCGTCTTTCTGTAATTTTTTTCTCTACTTGAACAATGACATAGCTAATTGTATTTAAGATCGGAACACTTGATAATCTTTTACGAGCAAAATCTAATGCCCAAGTAACAATTTTATAGCTAACATTTTTAGTGTAAAAATAACTTGAATTGCTAGGCATTGAAATCATTGTAGGGTCTAGAAGTAAAATTGCATCTTCAAGCTTTTTAGAATAAAGAGAAACAATCTCATTAAACACAGGATTAGAAAAAACGAGATCAACATTTAGTGCCGCTAGCTCCTTTAAAGAATCTACCGTTTTTTGAACATACAATTCATATTCATACGAATTTGTAAATTCGTTAGGTATGTCTTCGTAAAGCGAGGCCCTTACATTTTCTTCGTAACTTGATAGCCCCTGAGCTTTCATAAGTTGTTGTTCATGTTTTAATTGTTCACGAATCATTTCAACATACGGCCTGACATCAAACTTGACAGAAAGGCTAGCATCTCTAATGCCTATTAATTTTCCTGAATCATCTCTAACGATTTTGAATCTTTTTTGAAAGCCTTGAGCTGATTTTGCTTCTAGATCAAAAGATAGAAGCATCATCAAACTTACAACTAATGTAAGCATCTTCATTTTTTCCTCCTTGAAAAAATTGGAACTAACATCAATTATAGGTCTAAAAATAAAAAACTTATTATATGTAAGAAAATTTGATTTTATTGTCTGACCAAAACACTCTCTTGAGTACTTTTCTAAACTTCAAAATCATCATATTTTTGAGAAAATTGAGAATCTAAATCAGAAGTAAAATATCGACGAGCAAAATACTGACCGGCCCTAATTGTTTTAATGAAATCATACTCCTCTAACTTTCTAAGGGCCGAGTAGACTTCTTCAATTGTTAAGCATAAGTTCTTTGCCATTTCAGTATGGGACATCATTGGCGAGATACCGTGTGAACGATGAATATTTGGAAAGGCCCATACTCGTCTATAGATATACATTAAAACTAGAATTTCCATACGAGACAGTTTAAAGTCGACAACAATTTTATCAAAAAAAACATCAGGAATTTCTGATACAGAGGGAGTAAATGAAGATTCTTCTTCACCACCAGAATTAAAGCTAGACTCCTTCCCTTTAGAACGATGAAGCTGCAATATAGATTGTAGATCGACCATAATACACTTCCTTGTGGGCCTATTAAACATAAGCACGATCGTCTTTTATACTATAACATAAAACTAAATAGAAAACCACTATCACTAAAAAGTGAACTCAGATAGTCAGTTTTTTCCCCATAAAGCGCAGCGTGTAGTCTCCTATTTTCCTATCAATTATCTCTTCAAAACCGAGGCGCTTATAAAAACTAACATTTTTTGCATCTGGGGAAGTCACAAGATGAAAACCTAAAATATTATTTTGAATAAGAACTTTTTCGACATAACCGACCAAAACACTCCCGCATCCTAGGCCACGCATCCTAGGGTGAAAATTAATATGTAGATGTGCAGGAAAACTAGAAAATAAATCTGAAAAAACATCATACTTCGGCACATTTAATTTATTCATTGCTTTTTGAGAATCAAAACATGCAGATAAATAGCCTCCTACATTTTGATTTTCATCTTCAAAGATAAAAAATTGATCTTCAAAATGGTCAACATAATCACCACACCATATTTTAAAAAAGTGATCTCGATGTTTATCTGACTCAAATTCTTTTTTTGAAGTCGAAAGAAAAAAAATTTCTCGAACTTCTGAAATTATTTCTCTTTTCTTTGCAGGTGAGTAATCATTTAATCGCTTAATCATTTTTTATCCAAAAAGTTCTTTATGCTTTTATGATACCTAAAGTTCTTTTTTTCATCTTCTGTTAGATTAATATATTCACTGGTCTCGGTATTGGTTAATTCAATATCTTTTAAAATATTTATGGAGCTATCAATTGCAAAAAGCTTATCAACCAAAGCTCTATTATCAAAATAAAATCGAAGGTATTTTGCTACTTCCATCTGGCCGTAATTTTTTAAATCTTCAGAAAAATTAGATTTAAATTCATTCAGTGACATTTTTTTAAAATATAAAAAAACAGATCTAGTTTTTACTAGTTTACTTAAAATTGAGTTTGAAATATTAAAATATTTTGCAAACTCTAGTGCTAAGGATTCATCTTCAATTAGAATGGTCAAAATAAACTCTAAAGTTGAGTCTATTTTTTTGTTAGTATATGTGAATTGACTTCTGACTATAGTTTCTAGTTCTTTGGGATATGGAATATCGTACTGTAAGACAAGTCGAGAAAATAGCCCGAAAAAAAATGTATCTTGGGATTTTTTTAATTCACGCTCTAAGTGAAAAACACTTAAACTTTCAAGATTAAATTTACCTAATTCTTCTTTGATTTTTGAATCTATCTCAAATGATAACAATATATGATATCTAATTAGTCGCAAAAAACGAACAGGATCATAGTAAAAATCATCACTAATTCTAGATAACGTTTTTTCTTTTATTGATGAAATCCCATTAAAAGGATCAATAACAACTTCTTTGTTATTTTGAAATGACAATTCAACCCCAACCGCATTTATCGTGAAGTCTCGTCTTTTAAAGGAATCAATATAACTCAAACTAAAATCTATTGATGATATAAAATTATGGTGTGTTGTATTTCCCTCTATATAAACTTCGGTCCTAGGGGGTGATATTTCCAAGTCATAATCAAAAATAGTGAAACGAATAATTTCATAAGGCAAAGATTCAAATTTTATTTTTTTTAAAATTAAAAAATCTTTTAAATCAGAAAGTTTATTATCTTTACAACGTACTTCAAAATCAAGATCGCGACTGAGTTTTCCAGTTAGATAAAAGTCACGAACAGCTCCCCCAACAAGGCAAAAATTAAATCCCAACTCTTCTAGGTCTAAGAATAAATTGGCCAAAGATTTTGGAAAGAGATTTAAGATCATATCTTAAATGTATCACGATGAGATAACAAACGGTCTACTGTATTTTTAATTCTTAACAAATTTTCAGATTCTTTTTGATAAACAATGTAGAGTTTTCCACTCGGGATTTCATACTCGCCACCGAGTGTATCTACCTTATCCTTAAAATACGAACGCTTTAAAACATGGCCAGGTACAACAGCTGCTCCGAGACCTTCATACACTGCCTGCAACATATGCCCATGGGAGTTTACGATGAAGCGAGTATTTAATTTTTTAGGAATAGATTTAAATTTGGTTCTACACCATTTAAAAAACAAATGATCATCATGATCAAATAAAATAACTGGAAGAGTCTCCAAGTTAGATAGCGTTAGACCTTCATCAACTGAAAAATCTTTAAATCCTTTAGGAAAGACAAGAGTCGATCGCTCTTCAAGAAAAAATTCTTTTTCTCCATGTATTGGAACATCATCTTCTGGCAGTACTAAAATATCTAATAGATTATTCTCAAATTCCTTTAATAATTCCTGATGCGATCCCATTTTTATACTCATCATTAGATCAGGATTTTCTTTAGCATGGGTAACTAGTTCTGTTGCAAGCCAACTCTTTCCAATACCAGTCAAAGTCCCAATTCGGACCTTTCCACGCATTTCATTTCGATCATTTTGGATATCATCAAGCGTATCTCGTAGATCTGATAAAAACTGAGAAGCAAATAAATACAGCTTCTCTCCTTCTGGGGTAAGGACAACAGACTTTCCCGCTCGTTTAAAAATTTTTATATCTAGTTTAGACTCTAAATTTTTTATACTCTGGCTAATTGCAGACTGAGTCACATTGAGATCTTCGGCGGCCTTAGAAAAACTATGGGCCTTTGCGACAGCTACCAATGTCTGAAGTTGAGATGTTTCTATCATAGAGTGCTCCTACTGTAGTATTAGGTTTACCTAATACTACAGCAAAAGAAAAGGGCCCAAATTGGGCCCTTATAATTATTATACAACTTTTTAAAAATTGGACGAGCTTGTTACTCAGCTTGAGCTGCAAGTTTTTCTTTTCTTTCAACCATAACTTTTTCAGCTACGTTGTTTGGACATTCTGCATATTTTGCAAATTCCATTGTATAAGAAGCTTTTCCTGCAGACATCGAACGTAGAACTGTTGAATAACCAAACATTTCTGATAATGGGACAAGAGCGTTGATGATAACATCTCCAGTTTCATTTGACTCAGAAGCTTGGATAATCCCTCTTCTAGAAGAAAGATCTCCGATTACTCCCCCTTGGTATTCATCTGGAGTTTCAACTTCAACTTTCATTATCGGTTCTAAAATAACAGGGCTTGCAGCTTTAACTGCTTGTCTCATTGCCATTCTAGAAGCAATTCTAAATGCCATATCTGAAGAGTCGACATCGTGGTAGCGCCCGTCTTGTAGGTATACTTCAACGTTGATTAACGGGAACGCTGCAAGTGGCCCCTTGTCCATAACGTCGTTAAATCCTTTTTCACAAGATGCAATAAATTCATTAGGAATAGCTCCCCCACGAATTTCATTAAAAAACTTAAACACTTGTTCTTCTGACTCTTTTTTCTCTTCAGCAAGTGGCTTAATCATCCCAATAACATGACCGAATTGACCAGAACCCCCAGTTTGCTTTTTATGAAGATAATCAAATTTTGCTTCTGTTCTAATAGTCTCTCTATAGTTAACTTGTGGAGCTCCAACTTGAACATCGCAGTTATATTCACGCTTTAATCTTTCTACATAAATTTCAAGGTGAAGTTCTCCCATACCTGCAATACGTGTTTCAGCAGATTCTTCATCTGTATAAACATGGAAAGTTGGATCTTCTTTCATAAATCTTGAAAGACCTTTTGAAAGTCGAGTTTGTTGATCTTTATCCTTAACAGAAATTGAAAGCTCAATAACTGCCGCAGGTACGTGCATACCTTCACAAGATAAATGAACAGGTCCATCTTCAGCAACAAATGTATCCCCTGAAGCACAGTCGATACCAATCATTGCAATGATATCACCAGAACCAACTGAATCGATATTTTCTCTATCGTTTGCATTCATTCGAACGATACGCCCGACACGAACTTTTTTCTTAGTTCTAGTATTAACAATAGTATCACCTTTATTTAATGTCCCTTGATAAATACGTGTATAAGTTAACTGTCCAAATTGCTCGTCAGTAATTTTAAATGCCATACAAACTAATGGCTTTGAATTATCTGGTTCAAGTTCAATTTTTTGATTTGTATTGTTATCAATTGCCTTAGGCTTAGCACAAGTAACAGGAGATGGAAGATATCTTGAAACTGCATTTAAAAGTAGTTGTACCCCTTTATTTTTAAATGCCGACCCCATAAATACAGGAGTTAGCTTTAAAGACTGAGTCCCTTTTTTAATTGCTAAATGAATTTCAGCTTCTGAAACCTCTTCTCCGCCTAAAATCTTTTCTACCATCGCATCATCAAACTCAGATGCAGCATCAAGAAGTTTTTCTCTATAAGCCGCAACTTCATCCAACATATCAGCAGGAACATCTTCAATTCTTACTTTTTCCCCATTTTCACCATCAAAATAGTAAGCCTTTTGAGTAATAAGATCGACAACTCCTCTGAAATTTTCTTCAGAGCCAATTGGTAATTGCATTAAAACTGCATTATGGTAAAGCTTTTCTCTTAGCGCTTGAACACCCTTATGAGGATTTGCTCCCATTCGGTCCATTTTATTTAAAAAGGCCATACGAGGAACAGAATATCGTTTCATTTGTCTATCTACGGTAATTGACTGAGATTGAACTCCCGCAACCGAACAAAGAACTAAAATTGCTCCATCGAGAACTCTTAAAGAACGCTCAACTTCAACAGTAAAGTCAACGTGCCCCGGAGTATCGATGATATTGATTCTTGTTTCTTTATCAATTCCATCTGCATATGTAATACCTTCTCTATTAATCCCTTCCCAGTAAACAGTTGTCGCTGCAGAAGTAATTGTAATCCCTTTTTCTTTTTCTAGTTCCATGTGGTCCATAGTTGCACCAGCACCACCACCGCGAACTTCTTCAATTTTATGAATTTTGTTGCAGTAAAATAGAATACGCTCAGTTAAAGTTGTCTTTCCCGAGTCGATGTGTGCAGAGATACCGATGTTTCTGGTTCTTGCCATTAATTTCATAGTTCATCTCCAAAATGAGGTTTTAAATAAAGCTTATTTTTTTACAAAATATAAGGCCGAATTTTAGACAATTTAGAGGTATGAGTCAATTAAAGAATAGAAATAATGTAAAATTTCAATCTACAAGGAGTGTTAAAAAGAATTGACAATAAATTTCAAGGCCCTTAAAAAAGCTGTTACGATTAAACACATTTTCGAGGTAGTACAGATATATGAGTGGCGATCTTTCAAAAAATGAATTATACGAAGGGGTAAAATCCCTAGTTGAGGCAAGTGACAAGAACATTCATCTCGAACAACAAAAATTATTCACTCTATTTAGTATAGCCTTTCAGTATGTACTGTTTTACTCAATGAAAAATCCTGGAGCTTACATCGTCCGCGTTGAAGATGGGATATTGGCCGATAAATTAGCAAAAAAGGCAAAAGATCCATCGACGCGAAAATTTATGAGTTCACTCCTTATCCCAAGAAAGCTAAAGTACGAAAAATCAGTTCTTTATTTGGATTATTTCAACCCGAGTTCGTGGAACTTAACCCAAGAAATTCCCGCTGATAAAATTAAAGGATCAATTATTATCTGCAATACCTCAAAGAGACCGATGACGGAAATTGATCCAGAAGAAGAAATTACTCCAATTCATTTAGACAAAGATCTTTACTACAAACAATTAATTTCAATTTGCCCCAAAAATATCATTATCGCTTTTGAATCAAGCTTTCCAGATTTTACTGCTCTCAATTTTCCTTTTATAAAAAAAGAAAAAGAAAAAACTATTTCGGGTGTCACTATTAATGACGATATTGAATGGGATGACTAATTCTTAACATAAATAAAAAGTTTAGTCTTTCGTTGATCATTTAGATTTATAATTTTTGTTGGCCTAATCCCTGTGATGCAAAAACTATTAGAAATGAGCACTGACCCTTTTTTCATTTCATGGGAAAATTTATTTCCAATCTTATCCATCACAGCTGGTGATAAAAAAGTGTAGACACAATCATATTCACATAAATCAATTTTCCAGATATTTTTATTTAATATCTTTCCACCTTTTAAATTGAAAATAGAATTCGCAAAAGAAATCAGAGAAGAATAGATAAAAACAAAAGGTGCGCTTTCCGCTCCAAATGAATCGACATTGAACTTTGCAACACTTCGAACAACTTTTCCTGTCCCAGAGCCAAGATCGATAAACTTAGTCAACTTATACTCTTTGATCACTTCTAAAATAGCATCTGTAGTTGTTTCATTCGTTAAATACAAAGGAACACGATCAAAAATAACATGAGAGAAAGTTAATACAATAAAAATAAATAAAATCCCATAATAGGCTTGAGCAAGATGTATATAATTAAAACTTACAAAGAGTAGAATTGGAAAAATGACCGAAATATAAAAAAACCATTTCGGTAATCTAAAAATAAATTGAGATAGAAAAGTTGAAACGATTATATGAATCGTCAGTGCAATCGGCCCATGCAAATGTAAACCATTCATCGCAATTAACTTTAAAATAATTAATCCAAAAGCTTGCGAAATAAGAAAATAAATAATTGGGTATTTGTTTTTTAAAGCTAAGTTCATTTTACTATTATTACTTAAACGATTTTGAGCTAAAAGTAAGATCATTTCTTCCCAACCAAAACACTCTGGTCGGTTATAATCTTTAAGTCGTTGTTTAAATTAAAGCTCCAAATATCTTTTACGATAAGTAATTAAATTCAGTTGGAGGAATTTCTTATGATGTCGGTAGTCGGTGGTATATTCGTAATCGCCTGTGTTGTTGGAGGATTTCTACTCGAAGGAGGAAGCCTTCCCGCATTAATCCAACCTCTCGAGGTACTTATCATCGCAGGGTCTGCGGTTGGAACTTTAATTATTTGTGGTTCGCCTCATATGTTTAAAGAAATGCTTCATCGAGTACTTCAAATTCTAAAGGGGTCAGGTGTCAACAAAGCAGCATACATCGAATTGCTACAGTGTATGTTTGAATTGATCAAAATGGCTTCGGCCAATCCAATTTCAATTGAACCGCATGTAGAAAACCCAGAGAACTCTGAAATTTTTAAACGCTACCCTGCTGTTTTACACAATCATCATTGTATCAACTTTATTTGTGATACGCTAAAAGTTCAAATTGCTTCGTCACTATCACCATACGATCTTGAAGATTTAATGAATTCAGATTTAGAAGTTGTTCATGAGGCCGAACATCATATTATTGCGACAATGAATAGAACAGCCGATGCTTTTCCAGGCCTTGGGATTGTTGCGGCCGTTTTAGGGGTTGTTATTACGATGGGAAAACTCGACCAAGGTAAAGAAGTTATTGGTCACTCTGTAGGTGCCGCCCTCGTCGGTACTCTACTTGGAATTTTGATTGCCTATGGATATCTTCAACCAATGGTTGCAAAAATTGAACAAATCATGGGAGAAGAAGCAAAGTTTGTTAATACTGCTAAAATTTGTCTGCTCGCTTATGCAAAGGGAGTTAATGCAAAAGTTTGTGCAGAATTTGGAAGACGGGCCATCCCAGAAGAATTTAGACCTTCATTTAAAGAAGTGGATGAAGCAACTGCAAACGCAGGTAAAAAATAACTAAGAGGGATTCATCATGGCAGATGAAAAAGCATCCATTGTAATTAAGCGTATCAAAAAAGGTGGCCATGCAGCACATGGTGGAGCTTGGAAAGTTGCTTTCGCCGACTTTATGACGGCCATGATGTGTTTCTTTCTCGTTATGTGGCTTATGGGTTCAGATGAAGAGACAAAACAAGCAGTAGCTGATTATTTTACCACTGCCACTATTTTTAAAGGTGGTTCTGATTCGGTTGGAAAATCTGGTTCTGCTCCAAATACTTCCTACTCGGTGCTAAATGGGCAAGAAGGTGGATTCGATGAACGATCTGTAGCTGAGCCTGCACGCCCTCGACCTGTTTACTTACAAGAGCACAAAGTTTTATCTGAATTAGTTACTGAACTTTTTGATGGAAATGCCTTCAGTGCTGACTACACTGCTGAATTTTTAAAGTTTGCCATTCCTGGAAATATTATCTTCCAATGGGGTAAAACTGAAGTCTCCTATGAAGGAAAACAATACTTAAAGAAACTGGCGGAAGTTTTCAAGAATTATGAAGGCAATGTCTCGATAGTTGGACATACAGAAAAAGGCGAAGGAGAAAACGAAAATGCCAATTGGGATCTTTCGTTTAAGAGAGCGATGACGGTTAGAAGTTCATTGATCAAAGACTTTGGAGTACGATCTGAGCAGCTAATCCCAAGCGCGCACTCAGGAGAAGAAAATGAAATTCCCTCCGACCATAAAGGTGTAAATTTAAGCCGTAGAGTTGAATTCATTCTGCGCCATCAAAATAACTAATGATTAAAGAAGTCGTTCAGTTTTTATTTTATAAAAGTACTAACTTTTCTGTTTCCAATGACCATCTACGCGAATCAATTGCCTTAATATCAAGAAGAAAGAGAAATCTCGAAAAATGGAAATTTCATGAGGCCAGGTGCCATGAAGCAATTATCAACTTTATAAATGAAAATATAAATGCAAAAAAAATTCTCATTTTGGGCTCAGGAATTTTACACGAAATTCCAATTGAACACTCAAGCTTTGATAATAAAGAAATTCATTTAGTAGATGTTGTTCATTTAAGCTCGGTAAAGAAAAGAGTCAAAAATAAAACCAATATACACTTCATTGAGCACGAAATAACTGAAACCGAAAAAACAATCTTAAAAAATAAAAAACTTATTCCAGTTGTACCAAAAGCTTTCGTGGATGATCATTTTGATCTTGTGATATCTGCTAACCTCCTCTCTCAACTGCCAATTCATCTAACCAACCTAATTTTAAAAAATAAAATTGAAAGCGATAAAATCAAAACCTTCTGTGAAGAAGTTGTCGACAATCACATCCAATACTTAAAAAACTTTGCAGTTCCAACTTTAATAATCTTCGACAAAGAATCTATTTACCGAAATCATGAAGGAAAAATAATAGAATCGATTAAAACAATAGATCCAAAAGAATTTCAAAAAGCTAAAAACAACGTTGGTGAGTGGGTTTGGAATATCGCCCCCATCCCTGAATTAAGTTCTGATTACTCGATGGAATTAAAAATCGTAAGTCACGTTATCAATAGGCCATAACTAGCGTGAGGGAATGCTAGTTATGGCCTTTATAAAGAAGCCTCACCGAGGCCCTAGTTAATACTTATTTTCTTGGCCCCTTTTTCTTCCGACTTTGATTTCATCAGATCAATTTTCAAAACACCGTCGACCAATACCGCATTGATGTTTTCATGATTTACATCCTTTGGAAGCACTATGGATCGATAAAAACTACCATGACTTCTTTCAATTCGATGGTAATTGGCCCGGTTCTCTTCATTAAAACTATTTTTTTCACCTCTTACTACAAGTTGATCTCCGTTAATACTAATATCAATATCCTCGCGCTTAACGCCTGGAACCTCAGCTTCTATGTGGTATCCCTCCTTACTCTCTACGATATTCAAATGCATTGGAACACGGCCCAATTGCGATTCATCTTTTGCCTTATTGCCGTAGTAAAACACATCTTCTAATTCTTTAAATAAATCAATGCTATCCTTTCCAACTAGTGGAAATACATGTCTCTGTGGCGCTCTAAAAATGCTCATAATCTCCTCCTTGTTAAAATTAATCTCACTCACCTTCTCACCTTATAAAGTGGGATCAAAATTACGAACGTCAAGTCTAAAGCTACGAGTTTTCTAACAAAAACCTAATCAAATCCTCATTTAACAAAGGCCGCTGACACTCTTAAAATCTAAAAAAATTACGGAGGATTTATGCTACAACTATTAAAATCATTTTATCGATTTTTTATTTCTGATAAAAAACTAGAAAAATATCTTGAACTTGAATACCGAAAAAATTATTTTAAGAAAACTGATGAAGATTTTAAAATAAGTTAAGCTAAGTCTTTTTTCTCTGATGAAATTCTAAGCTTATCAATATCATAATTGGCCTTTAGCTCTTGAATTCGTTTTTCATAGTGCTCAATTAGATTATCTTTTTCCACTTTGGATGTCTTAGATATTCTAATCATTTCATCGCGCATTTCATTTGTAACTTTCTTCATATTTTTAGCATTTTCTGATACAAGCATGGTTTTCTCTGATTCATTTTTACGAGTCAACCTTTGTAATAAAACATCATTTTCTCTTTTTACTCGTCCCATCTCTAAATCAAAATCTCGCTTTAGCGTTTTAAACTTTTGATCATATTCTCTTTTCATCTCTTGCACTTCTTCTTTCATTTCTTTTCGATCTGCCATTCGTGCTTCATGAGAATACATCATTTCGGTCTGAATTTTTGTATCTGAATTGCGCTGAATTGTCTCAACTTTATCCATTGCTTCTTCTTGAGTCTTTTTTACGATTGCCTGTGCAGTATCTAGTCTTTTATCATATGATTCAGATAGTTTTTCATACTTTCCGCGATACTCATCACGAACTTCTGTTACGTTTTGATTTAGCTCTCTTTTTGATTTTTCTAAAATATCACGTTTTTCACGGAGAGAATCTTCTTGTAAAACTTCAATATTTCTAGAATTAATGTCGTTTATTTTTGAAATAGTTTTTGCAAAATCATTACGTTGATTTTCTAACTTTTGCTTTCCAAGATCTTTTTCGTAGGTGACTTTTTTTAGAGACTCTCCTTCTTGGGCCAGTAATTTATTTCTAAATGAACTTGAAAGACGATCGTCATTTTCTTTAGATTTTCGCTCAATTGAAGACAATTCTTTGTGAAATTGATCTTCCCTTTTATCATACATTTTACGATTATCTAATTCTCTAGATCGAAGCTCATTTTGTACATTTTTATCAAGATCAATTGCGTCTCTTTGATACTTAATGGTTTGATCAGTCATTGATTTTTTTAAATTATCTAAGCGTCTTTCGTAGTGATCTTTCAAAATATTTTTTTGGGCCTCTGCACCTTCTCCTTTAATATTTCGATCAACGTACAGATCTTTTTCTCTTTCTACTAAGTAAATTTCTTTGTCATGATCATTTTTAGTCTTGGCCATTTGCTGACTTGACTCGTCTTCTAAGCGATTGTACTTATTTTGAAACGACTTGAGTAAATCTTTGGTGTGGTCTTCATAGCGTTCTTTTATATTGTCAAAAAGCTCGCGCTCATCATTTTTAATTTTAGTAGTTGTGTAATCATGACGATCTATCAAACTTTTAATTTCTGAGTCTTTAGATTTCACCACATCGTTAAATTTTTTATTGTGGTATTCAGATTTTCCATCCATTTCCAAATGATGTCTTTCAGCTTCTTCATCAAGTTGCTTTTGAAAACGTCTCGTTTGATCTTTTTTCTGTGTTGAATAATCCTGATTTGCCAACTTTATAGTATCGTCAGTATTTTTTTGCATTTCTTGGATTTTTTTATCTGTATTGTAGCGATTAGTCTGAATTGCATTTAAAAAGTTCTGGTTCGATTCTTTTTGCTGTCTTTCATTTGTGCTTTTTAATTGATCAAAAGTTTTTTGATATGAATCCTTAATTGAAGATAATGAATTTTGAAAATTTTCTTTTACTTGTTTTTTATCATATTCAAATTGATCACGTTCAGATCGAAGTGAGTCTAAGTATTCTTTTTGTTTTCTTTCAAGCGTCTGGTTAGTTTTATGGGAAATTGTATTGAGCTGATCCTGATTTATTTCAATTAACTTGTCTCTTCGATCATTATTTACTTTTTTAGTTTGTTCTAATTGTCTCTCTTGGTTTTCTTCTAGATCGCGAACATTTTTGTCGTAATTTTCACGCATCTTTTTTGTAGTTGATTGAAAGTCCTCGCGGGCCTTTGCCAACTCTTTTGCGTAATTTCCGTAATCGCTATTCATTAACCAAGTTCTCCAACGAGAAATATACCTAGTTAAATTATAAATTACTTTAGTAGAAAAACATTTAAGAAATATTAAAGGAGAATTTTACCTATTAAGCTGACTTAAGATTAGTCTAAAACTTTTTTAATCAATTTTAAAACTTGAGAAAAATCTTCAATATACTCTGATGGGCCAAATGAAATCCTAATTACATTCCTACTTAATTCTTTAGGATATCCCATATTTAATAAAATTCGATTTTCCTTAATTACACCTGATGAGCACGCAGCCCCAGTTGCGACATCTATTTTTTCAAGATCAAATTTCAGACTCAAGGACTCAGGTTTTTGCCCCCTAACAATAAAAAAAACTGTATTTAAATTTGTTTTTTTTGCATTTTTTGCAACGATTTCAACTTTTCCAGAAAAATTTTTTTCTAAAAACAAAATCAATTCATTTTTGTAGGCCAATACCCTTTCTAAATTTTGATTTAAAATAAGATCTGAGAGCGCAAGCTTTATTGAATATATCCCAAGCGCATTAAGCGTCCCTGAACGCAAACTATCCTGTTGCCCCCCACCAGTAATTAAAGGATAAAAAGGAGATGTTTTTTTTACAAAACTAAAGCCAATCCCTTTCAATGCCCCAAATTTGTGGGCCGAAAAAACATAGGAATCTAACTTATCAGATAGATTTGTCCAATTTTCGATCTTACCAGGCAATTGAACTGCATCGACATGGACGATTGCGCCTACCTTCTCTTGAATTTTGACAGCATCATCATACTCCCATACGACCCCTGTCTCATTATTTACAACTGTATAATTTATATAAATTTTTTTATATTCTCTTTTTTTAAGAAGTAAAGTTTGTACTAATTTTTCTAAATCAAATTGGCCATTAATATCAACTTCAAAAATAAATACAGAGTGGCCAAGCATCTCTAAATCTTGAATTTGTGATATGACTGCTTGATGATCAGTAGCTCCAAAAACAAAAAGAGACTTATGCCCTTCTTTAAAATCTAAAAGAGCATTTCCCTTGAAGAAATTATTAATCCCCTCAGTGGCCCCAGAATGAAAGTAAAGTTGATAATGATCCGGAGAAAGTTTAAAAGTTTCATATAAAAAATCGATCGTTTCAGAAATATATTTTTTACTATACTTTCCAGTAGAATGTAATGAAGATGGGTTTCCAAATAAGAAATCCCCGTTACGAAGAAAGTCTTGAACTTTTATCGATAACGGGGATGTTGCATTGTAATCTAAATAGTAACGACTATTGATTGATTTCTCCAATAGGGTTTCTAATCGCAGAAGTCAAAATTCCAGCTTCTCTTGCTTCAGCGCTTTGCGACTGAGCAACTTCGGCCTCAACTTCTTTAGACTTACGAACTAAATCGCCTAAAGTTGTAGTTGCTAAGTACTCCTTCATGATAATTCCAAGGTTCATGAAGTAATTTTTTGAAAGATGGAATTCTAAAGAATTCGCAGCTTCCGCCTCTGTACCAACGATATCACGAGCTGGATTGATGTTTTCACCAACACAGTCTAATACGTCTTTAATCGTGATTTGATCCATGTTTCTAGCTAAAACATATCCACCACCTGGCCCACGTACAGATTTAACTGCTTGGCCATTTCTTAGCTTTCTGAACAATTGTTCAAGATAGTGTAGTGAAATGTTTTGTCTTGTTGAAATCTCTTGAAGTCTTACAGGATTCCCATTTGAATGAGTTGTAAGATCAAGCATTGCTCTAACTGCGTAACGTCCTTTTGATGTAAGTCTCATTGGTCTTCCTCCATAAAAAATCCAATTGCTTTTGGCCCTAGTTTAGAAAAATTCTTTTACGATGTGTGCGCCGTCTATCTAAAGTTGGCTATCCTAGCCTCCTTTATCCAGAACTGATTCTCACATTAAAGAATCATTCTGATCAATAATAGTATGGCAACACTCTTTTGTGAAAGTCAACCAACAAAATTCTATCTTTTAAGTGTAAGGTATTGATTTTAAGGATATCTTAAGGCTCCAAAACCTCTTAATTTCCCTTTGTTTCCGATGATTTATGTCGTTTTTTACAATATATTTTATCGAGAAAAATACTTGTTAAAAATTTTTTTATCAGGCAAAAATATCCTAGTCCTAAAGTTTAGTAAGGTGATAATTTCTGCTTATTCTTTCTTTATTTGAATCATTTATTTCAATATCTATTTTGTAGTATTTAAATTCGTCTCCAATAATTCGTTCAAGCTCAAAAAAATATTTATAACCCCACTCGATAATAAAATAGTCTTTCTCTTCAGTGTACATTGGTATTTCAAGATGAATTAAGTCATCTTTTTTTTCTAATCGGTAAAGATCAGCGTGCAAATAATTTTCATATTCATTTATCAGAGAATAGCTAGGACTTTGGGCCTCTTTTCTATCTATAAAAAATCTAGTGAGAGTTGTTTTACCAGCACCAACGCTGCCCTCTAAAAATAAAACCGTTGGAGTTTCCAATGACTCTTTTAATTCAATGGCCAAATTTGAAAGATCTGACTCAAAAACTTTTTTCCAACTTCTTATTAGTTTCATATTTACAATATCTCTACAAAGGATACAAATTGAATTTAGATTTAAAATTTTTTACAGTTGCCCCAAGTCCATTAAAAATTGAATCACAGACTATTGCGTGCCCAATATTATATTCTTCAAAAATTCGCGCTTCCAACAAAGGAATTACACTTTCAATTGTTAGGCCATGACCTGCATGGCAATTAATATTTCGCTTAAGAAGAAACTCCTGAGCCTTTTTAAACTGAGCAATGTAATCAGAATAGTCATCACCATTTAAAAAAGTTTTTGCATATTTCCCTGTATGAATTTCAACTGCATCAATCTTTAATTCTTTTGCTCGCAAAAGTGTTTCAATATCTGCTTCTAGAAATAATGATATTTTAACATCCTTGACTGAATTTTTTAATTTATTGCATGCTTCTTCAAGTCGAATAAAATTGTTATCATCCTTTAAATCAAGGCCACCTTCTGTCGTTTTTTCTTCACGCTTTTCTGGTACTAGGCAGATCCACTCTGGATTAGAAGCAATGGCAATTTCAACAATCTCAGGGTTGATTCCCATTTCCAAATTCAGTGGTCGTCCATGTCTTTTAGTTACAAGATGTACTGCCTCAACATCAGTATCTTGGATATGTCTTCGATCTTCTCGAAGATGGATTGTAATCTGATCACCACCATTTAAAAGAGAAACCGATGCCGCCTCTACGATGCTTGGATACTCTTCACCTCTTGCTTGTCTTAGTGTTGCAACATGATCAATATTAATACCTAACCGTGGAATCATTTATTCTCCTAACTAATTACCTATTTCAGATGTAACAATATCAACTAATTTTTGACACTCATCCCTTACAATATCTTCATTTTCACCTTCGACCATAACTCGGAGAAGAGGCTCAGTACCAGAGTATCGAAGCAAAGTTCTTCCCTTGCCATTTAATTTTTTTTCAGTATTTTTTATGCCTTCTACTAGTGCAGGGATTGAATCTAGTTGAGGTTTTTTTACAACCTTAATGCTCTTATTTACTTGTGGAAATAAAATAATCTCTTTTGCTAAGTCATTCAGTGATGAATTAAAAAACTTCATTGCTTCAATCACTTTTATGGCCGCTAAAGCACCATCTCCAGTTGTAGAATGCTTTCCAAAAATAATATGTCCAGATGGTTCCCCTCCAAAAATTGCCCCTTGTGAGCGCATATATTCGATTATATATCGATCGCCAACTTTAGTGCGATGAAAGTTCAATCCTAATTTTTTAAGGTATAATTCAAGGCCCATATTACTCATAACTGTGCCAACAACCGTATCCCCCATTTTTAACTCTGACTTTGACAAAAGAAGTTTCGCAAAAATGCCAATCAAAACATCTCCATCAATAATATTTCCAAGGTCATCTATAACGGTAAGTCGATCTCCGTCTCCATCTATACATATTCCAAGATCGGCTCGATATTTTAACACTTCCCCTCGGGCAAGTTCTGGATAAAGTGATCCTACATTTTTATTAATATTTTCCCCATTAGGAGAAATTCCAAGCGTAAATACTTCTGCTCCTAGTTCCGAAAAAATCATTGGCGTAACCTTGTAACCGGCCCCATTAGAACAATCAAGCACAATGCGCATTCCCTCTAAATCGTAATCATTAGGAAGAGTTGATTTAACTTGCACAATATATCGTCCATAGACCTCTTTTAATCTTTCTGCGTTTCCAAGAGCTGATCCTGTTTTTATTGGCATTAAATCTGGATTTAAAACAAGTCTTTCCAGCTCTAGCTCTACAGAGTCTGGCAACTTGAACCCTTTAGAGTCAAAAATTTTAATTCCATTATCTGCAAAATGATTATGAGATGCAGAAATCATAACCCCTGCATCGGCCCGCATTGAATGTGTAACAAAGGCAACTCCCGGAGTTGGAAGAGGGCCCGTCAAAATGACTTCCCCACCTTGCGAGCAAACACCTGAGGCAAAGGCCATCTCAAGCATATAACAACTTAGCCGTGTATCTTTTCCAACGATAATTAGTGGCTTGATGTTATTTGGATTAATTGATTGAAAATAGTGAGTAACTGCGCGGCCAAGTGAAACAGCGATTTCAGCAGTCATTGGGTAAACATTTGCTTTCCCTCTTATACCATCAGTTCCAAAAAGTTTTCTCTCAGACATACTATCCTCTATTTATTTTTTTTGTTTTAAAATCTAGTTTGAGTTTAAAATTTTCTTCTTTATAAAGCCTTGGATCCAAGGGAGCAAGTTCAATTATAAGTGTCCCCTCATCTTTATTAATAAGCCCAAGATTTACTGGTAAGGTATCTACTCTATTGAGTGTCTTTAAAAGTGTAATCGGACCGCTAATCATTATGGAATCATGGTTTAGTTTGAATTCTTTTAATTTTCTGTCATTTGGAACAGTGCCAGTTAGCTGCAACTTAATAGGAACTTCTAACTCGCCGATATGATCGAGCTCCACAAGTGTTTCTTTTGGACTTATATCTAGAACCTCAACTCCAAGCGGTAACTCAAGGTGAGTTGCCGAAAATTTTAATCTAAAATTTTTTCCAATATTTCTATACTCTGGCCTTAAATCTATTTTTAAAAAGTCTCTTTTTGAAAAAATATTTTCAATAAAGGCCTTTGAACCTCTAAGCCTTACCTTGACTTCTTTTTGACTAAAACTTAAAAAAACCATATTTTTAGGAAGTATATATTTTACTTTTATTTTTTGTTCACTATCAATTGCTTCACTATTTAAAACATAAAACCATAGGGTCAGCGCAATTAAGGCCGATAAGATTTTTAACGTATGTC
The DNA here is from genome assembly GCA_964583925.1 of uncultured Bacteriovorax sp. Lineage (GTDB taxonomy): Bacteria > Bdellovibrionota > Bacteriovoracia > Bacteriovoracales > Bacteriovoracaceae > Bacteriovorax. The sequence goes on along the minus strand of CAZOXW010000011.1, from coordinate 24,078 downwards.
TTTGAACCTTTTCAATTTTCACCTAACAATATCCTTAGTACGAATTGGCTTAAGTGAGTGATCCAATTTTTCATTGCTCCATAGATGCCGAAGATACTGACCTAAGTCTTTATCAGTTCGACAATTATAAAATACCCCTTCAATACACAAATTAATTTTTCCACTTTCTTCTGATACTACGATAACAATTGCATCAGTCAATTCAGAAAGCCCAAGGGCTGCCCGATGTCTAGTTCCAAGATGCCGTTCGATATCAAAGTTTTTAGAGAGAGGTAGAAAGGATCCTGCAGAAGCAATTTTTCCTCTTCTTATAATAATTGCCCCATCATGAAGTGAAGAGGAAGATTCAAAAATTGAATAAATTAAATCAGAGTGTATTCTAGAATCAATTCTTGAACCTGTATTTATAAAATTTAGGAGTCCATTATTTCGCTCAATTACTATAATTGCACCAATTTTTTCAGCACTGAGTGCAGAACAGGCTTCAATAATTTCATCTATGGCCAATTCTCCATTAGAACTATTTTTAAATAGTGAAAATATATTTCGCTGTTGAGTTCCAAAAGAGGCCAAAGCACTTCGAAATTGATCTTGAAATAAAACAATCACAATAATAAAAAAAGAATCGAAAAAATGCGCTAACACCCAATTAAGTGAATAAAGCTTAAAGGTTACTCCTAGCCAAAATAAAATAAAAAGCACCCCAAGCCCTACCATCATCTGTACGGCCTTCGTGCCTCTTACGATCAATAATAATTGATAAATTAAAACCGCGACGATAGAAATATCGACAAGATCCTTAATCGAAAGATGACCTATAAAAGTTGTTAGAAAAGACATAGTGCTCTACTTTACGCTGCTTTATTAAATTCGTCATCTTCGCGTTCAATTCTTTGTCTTTCTTCTTCAGAAAGATTTAAAGTTTTTAAAACTTCAGAGCTCATCAATAATTTTTTCCGAAGCGCCTCTCTAGAAATTCCCATTTCTTTTGCGGCCTTCGATTTATTTCCATTATTTCGTCGAATCTCAGAGTGAATCATCTCTCTTTCAATGATTGCTAATCTATCTTTTAACGGAATAGAAAAATCTGAAATATATGGTAAATCTCCAAACATTCGCTTCTTTGCAGTTAAGTCGACAAGCGGCGAAGCTGAGTCGGAAATTTCAACATCTGTGATGATGTGAGCTTTAGGGTTATAAAGAACTGCACGCTCTACACACTGGCGCAATTCTGAAATATTTGATGGCCAGTCGTATTTTTTTAATTTCTCAATTAACTTTGGTGCAAATGTTTTTAAAAGCAGCCCTTGTTTTTTGCATTCAAGTTTTAAAAAATAATCAACAAGTAGCTCGACATCGGCCGCTCTCCTACGAAGAGGTTCCATATGAACAACAGCAACATTCAATATTTCAAATAATTCTTTATCAAACTCACCCTTTTGAACTAATGCCTGCAAATCTTTAGTACTCGTTGCAAGAATTCTCACATCTAAAGAATATTTAGTACTTGTTATATGTTTATCTTTCATAATTTTAACAAGACGAAGTTGCATCTCTTTTGGCAGAGACCATATTTCTTTAAATTGAACAGTTCCACCTCGGCAAGTTATCAAGCGACAGTCTTCTTCACTTGGCCCAAAGATTGTTCTTTCAAGTTTATTCATTTCTCGCTCTGTACAATCAATGATTTCAAATGGCCTTAATCCCCTCTGACCTTCTGCATGGATAATTTTGCAATAAAGAGATTTTCCGACACCATTTTCTCCTAATATTAAAACCGGAGCATCAATATCTTTTAGCTTTACAATAGTTGAACGTAACGAAGCAACATGAGGAACTTTACCAATGAGGGCGTTTTTTCTATCAACAGGCCCAGAAAATCTTCTGACGATTGATTTTTCAGACATCGGAGTAAAGTTATAAAAGACTGATGAAAATATTAATGAAAGCACCTTCATTGTTTTTTCATCTTCGATTGTAAAACGATCTTCATTTCTTTTATTTAATACTTGAATAACTCCAATGATTTTATCTTCTCTATTATGAATTGGGTGGCATATAATGGATTTTGTCTCAAATCCATGTTTTCTATCAAACTCTTCATTAAATCGTGTACTATCATGAACAGTATCGATATTTAATGCAACTCCCGTTGTAAATACTGATCCTGCAATACCTAGACGATAGTCAAACTTCAAATGTTCTTTTTTTATCCCTAAAGCAGAAACAGCTTCAAGTTCATTTGTCTCAGGATTAATTAAAAAGACAGTGGCCCTACCTGCATTTAAAATTCTCACGACCTCTTCAAGCATGGATTCGATAAATCCTTCTTTATCACCAAAATGAGTAATGTCTTTAAATAGCGATAGCAAAAGAGAAAATACTTCAAATCCATCAGTGGCCTTGGTATATCGCTCTTTTATTGCTGAATCTATTAAGCAATCTTTAAGCCTTTCCATTGAAAAACTCATTATGTATGTCTCTAAAAACTTAGATATTGCTTTTTCTTCATCGATTTCAACCCCATAAATTATTTGAGTGTCATCAACTGATTTTGAAAAGGCACGAACGACCCTACCTGAGAGATCTAAGTGGATTTTTTTAAACTGTAAAGAAATTGAAAGTTCTTTGCCAACAGAAATTCGCTTGCTTGTTGCAAACCCAAATCCAGTTAAACTTATATCGATCAATTTAGCATCCTCTATATATGACTCATTTTTAGGTCCATCTGCAATCTCAACTAAAAACCTTAAATCATCTGCTTCTTCAACAGGAATTCTAAATGATTGATAAAATTTGAATTCTGAAAAACTTGCTAGCATATCTAAAGTCTCCCTAAAAAAAGAGTATTTCAGATAACTATTCGGAATATTGATTCAAACCTTTAGTTTTTGCCAACTTTATGTTGCAAACATTTTCTAAATCTTTGAAATGATGAATTTATGGCCTATTTAATTTTTATATCGTGAAGAATTGCTCTATGAATGGCCTCTTTAAATAATTTCCAATAATCTTTTGACTTAGAGGGGTCGGAAGTTGGCAGTTCGAGTGTGTATGTTGGTATTTCACGCTCTTTACCGGCCCAATTCCCAAGCGACCCTGGAAAAAAGGGATAATTCTCAATCTTATAATCAGAAGCGTCCTTACTCATTTGGATTAAAAGCTCTTGGGCCTTTCCCCCATCTACACTTCCCTCAATAATCTTATCAGGGCCATCATAATCAATTAATGTTAATGGTGAATGCACTGAAATAATTTTATCAGGTTTATAGCGTTTAATTAAATTCATCTGAAAAATTACTTCGGGTTCACTGGCCGATTTCAGTCCAGGATTTCTTCTTTTATCTTTTTTATATTTTGATATCCATAACTTTCTTGCATCTTTAAACCAATCTTCAGTTGGAAAGTTGCGATTGACGTCAACCCCTCTTGCATTCACTCTTGTTGGTCGCTTTTTAAAAAATGAGTCTGGATTAACTAAAGGAGCAACAATAACAAGTTTATTTTTAAACTCTTCTATAAACTTAGGATCAAGCTTTAACTCAAACAAAGAATACAACAAATCAAAACAAAACTTAACTGGAGTGATTTCATCTCCATGTACACCACACATAACTATCGTTATGTCTTTCTTTTTTAAATCTTCTTCTTTTTCGGATTCAACATCACCAAGAACTGTCCAAAGAAGTGGGTCGCCTAAAACGGAATTTCTAACGTGAATCCAATCAATATCAAGACACTTACTCTCGCCCCATCCATAGCTTTGAAACTTTGAATCCAATTTTGTACAATATTTTTTTATTGCCAGCGACTGGCCACAAAAGCCAATATTAATTAAGGAAAAAAAACTTAATACAATTAGAAAAATAAACTTCATAAGAACACTAATTATATAATTTAATTGAAGTATTTTTCAACAAAATGGAAGCGATATGTATAAAAACTTAATCATTCTCTCTGAATCATCGAACTTATATTCAACAAAGCGCTTTTTAGAAGAGGGAAAAAAGCTCAAGCAAAATGCTAAAAATATTAATCCGTTTTTAAGTGAATCAATAAAACTCAACCTCACTCCACAAATTTCAAATACACTAATACTAAACAGAATAAGTGGAGTTCGATATGATGATTTTGATCTCACTTATCTTATGGCCCATAAGCTTAAGCAATCTAAAATTTCAAATCCGCTTAATTCAATTCTCACTTTCAGAAACAAAGACAGTCAGCTATTAAGACTATCTGCTTTAAATCTTCCGATTATTCCCACTATTATTTTTCGTGGTGAAATAAACTCAGCAGTAAAAAAAGAATTGATAAAACTTAATCAAAAAGAGTTATATGTACTAAAGACAGTGAGAGGAAATCGAGGCATTGGTGTAAGTAATATTGTTGGAATATCTTCACTCTTTAGCGTCTTAGAAACATTTCATGCAATGAAAGATCAACGTTTTTTAATCCAAAAGTTTATCAATATAAAAAAAGAATATCGAGTCCTTCTTACTCGAAATAAAATTCTAGGAATATTAGAAAAAAATCTAACCCAAATAGATTTCAGAAGAAATAGCTCAAGATCTGAATTTAAACTCTGCAAGCGCTTACCTCAAAATCTTGAAAATCTGTTGCTCTTAAAAATGACTGACCTTGATCTCGATTATGCTGGCATTGATCTTTATATTGATGAAAATGACCACTTTGGAATTATTGAAGTCAATATAGTACCAGGTTTTGAGGCGATGGAAGAACGTTTAAAGATCAACATCGCCCGCGAAATTATCATTGAAAGTTGTAACTTAAAGTAGGTATGAAAAAATATTTGCTGGAATTTTCAATAGGCCATATGCAATTCTTTTTAAAAATCCAGTTTTGTAAAATGCGGTCTCATCAACTTTTTCAGATGAATCAAGCATAAAAGCATCGTCCATTCTACGCTCAATATCTTGATTTACAGCACTTGCCACCTCACGATTATCCTCACAACTTACAATCATTTCTGCATTATAATTAGCAGAACGTGGGTCAAAATTATAAGTGCCTATTATCGTATCTTCATCATCAATAACAAATGTTTTTGCATGGACACCAAAACGTGCTTTTTCAATTTTTTCATCATAAACTTGATAATATGCAGGTTTCTCTCCTTTAAAAGTAAATGCAAGTAGCCCTTTATTTATCCAGTTTTTTACGATTGTTTTAAATACGTCGAAAACATAAATTGCATCTGTTGAATTTAGGCCATTTGTTAGCAAGTCTATTTTTATATTTCTCTCTAGAGCATGATCTAATGCTTCTTTTGACTCTTTATCAACAATAAAATATGGCGAATCAAATCTTACTTTTTCTTTCGCATTTGCAATTCTTTCATATAAATGATTCTTTAGAATTCTTAATTGCCTATTTGATTTATTTGTTATCGGAAACTCTGATGCAAAAACCATATCTTTACAAGTTGCTGTGTATTCTTCTTTTAGTAATTCTTTCCCAAGTGATCTAATTTTCGCTTCTTCTTCTTTTACATCATCCATTTTATATAAGAACTCTTGAGCAGTTAATACTGATTTTTTCCAAAAGCTTAAGTCTGATCGATACTGGCCATAATTACTACCGGCACCTTTACCATTTCCATGGTTTCGATATTTAAAGTCATTTTCTTCTGGCATTTTTGGACGATCAACACTCTCTGATGCTTTAGAATTCCAAAATACTTCAAAAGAGTCTTTTATTTTTTTTACGATTTCACCTTCAATATGCATCTCGCGATCTAGAAAGTTAAAATCTTCTCTTAGGTCGAAATATTCATCACCAATATTTCTTCCTCCAGTAATTATCTCTCTGCCGTCAACAATTAACAGTTTTCTGTGATTTCTATACATGCCTTTTACTAAACTTAAAGCGTATGTATTATTAAAATACTTCACTTCTACACCATTTTTCATTAACTCATGCACATGAAAAGGAGTGATCATGCTTTTAATCATAAAAGTATCTAACAGCATCCGAACCTTTACTCCCTCTTTCGCTTTCTGAATTAATGCCTGAGTAAATATTTTTCCAGATTTATCAGCATTATAGATAAAGTACTCAACCTCAATTGACTCTTTTGCCCTTTCAATCATTTGAAGACGCTCTTCAAAAGAAGCAATGCCTGAATTTAATATTTTTATATTGTGATTTATATCCTTACTTACATGAAAAAAAACATTGCGATCAAAAACCTCTTTAGTTTTTGCAAGAAGTGGATTAACCGAAAAAATAGAAGACATAAGGGTTAAACCAAGAACTGCCTTTTTCATAAAATTCCTCATACGACTGGGTTTCAATCTATTTTATAAAAAATACCTGCTTTATTGTTTTAAATTGAACTTTTTTCAATGGCCGTATAATCTTTAAACACTGGCCTATTTAAAAGTAGTTAAAATTTGGAGAATAAATGAAAAAGCTAAGTAAATCAGGGTTAAATTTCATCAGTTTTCCCGTTGGAAGCTACCAATGTAATTGTAGCGTTGTCTATTCAGAAGAGTCTAAAGAGGCCATTATTATCGACCCTGGCAATGATCTATTGGCAATCAAAAGTGTCATTTCTAACCTCAAGATTACCCCTAAATTATTACTTCACACCCATGCCCATTTTGATCATATTGGACAATCATCCGAACTAAAAAAAGAAACAAATGCCAAGATGTTGCTCCATGCTGACGACAATTTTCTCTACGAAAAATTACCCGAACAAGGATTATTTTTTGGCCAAAAGATTGCCCATCCTTCACCAATTGACCAGTTTATAAGTGATGGCGAATCATTCGGCCTTAGTGATAAAGGTCTTCATTCATTTTTTACAACCATCCATACACCAGGCCATACTCCTGGATCATGTTGTTTCTATTCTGAATTTTTTGATGAACCTATTTTACTTTCTGGCGACACTCTTTTTTCTGGATCGATTGGGAGAACTGATTTACCAGGTGGGGATATGAATAAGATACTCAAATCAATAGAGGAAAGACTTTTTAACCTACCACTAGAAACAATTGTAACTCCTGGACATGGTGAAGAGACAACAATAAATAGAGAGAAAAAAAGCAATCCATTTTTTAATTGAAATATTGTTTATTTATTATTTATTTGATCTATTAACTTTTTTACAATAGCGCTTCTAACTTTTTCATGCTCGAAAATTTTCCAGTGCCCCCCATTTGATCTTCCTGTTAAATGTGGCATTTCAATTTTCTCATTAATATCTGCGCTCTTTACAGGAGATCCATGTAGACCTGCATTGCTCGCCTCTCCCCAGCGATTATCAGTTTCTTGCCAAAAGTTGGCCCAAGCTATATTTTCCGGCACACTGAAAGAACTAGGATTGTTACTTGGCAATGAAACTCCAATCACTGCTGGTATTATTTTTTCTGCCGTTTGAAAAAAGTTTTTGGGTACGGGGTCTACTGTAATCGCACTATTTACGCTTATTCCATATGAACTCATTGAATTAGCAAATTCAATAGCTCGTGCCCCGCCTCGACTGTATCCCATAATTAACAAGCTTGGAGTATTCTTGCCATCATAGCGATTCCAATAATGCTTTTGAATACACTCTAATGAGTGTTTTAATTCTTCGTTTTCACCGAATAAAACAACTTCTGTATCTTCAAAACTTCTTCCACTTAAACAAAATCCTTCAACAATGAAATTTTTTAACCCTACTGCTGTGCCTGAGGTTTCAGGATTAACAATTTTATCCAATTTAGCTTTTAAGCTATTAGCATAAATCCAACTTCCGTCTGGAAATTTATAAATAAAATTTCCAGATGCGTCCTTAAGGCAAACAGGCTTTAGTGCTTGAAACTTTTTAAAACTAGAAAGTAGATCTTTTGAAAAGCCATTTCGTCCTTCAAAAAGATAAATTAAATGTTTAGGTTTTTTCCCTAAAGAAGAGTACTCGCATCTATTTAAATTTATTTCAATTTTATCTATAATCTTTGAAAGTTCATTTATTTGTCTTTCAGGAGGAGTTGAATTATCTAAACATACTGCTTCAGCATAAAAAAAATATGAACAGCTCAAAATTATTAATAGACACTCTTTAATCATAGTCGATGCTTTAAAGGCCTAAAATATCAATATAAGTTGTTCCCTTGGCCAAAGAAGACGAAGGTTTTGCATTTTGCCCTTTAATTTGAACTTTGCCTTCCATAAAAAGCTTTTTCAACCCTGCACGAGAGAGGTTTTTAAGCTTCATATTTTCTTCTTGAGTTCTTATTTTTTCGAGTAAAATATTATCAAGCCTATCTTCTGGCCAAGTTAATTCAATCGTAACGCGAGCAGAGTTCTTTGGTTTTACTGGTACATTATTTTCCATACGTCTATCCTTATTTAATCAAAAACAACCACACAATAGGTCTTTGCAACAAAAATTACAAGATCTATGTAATTTGTTCTCGAGACAAGTAAATCAGTATAGCAATAGGAATTGTAATTAATAGCGCAGCTATCAAATATGGAGAGGCCGAACCATAGCGAAAATAGATAATTGAAGCTGAGATCGGCCCTACCGCACGAGCAAGAGCACCCATTGAACGAAACATACCAACGCTCCTACCTTGATCCTCAACTGGTGAATAAAAAGTTAAAAGACTTGTAAGGCATGGAATAACCATTGAAGACCCCACTCCTAAAAAGAAGAGTCCTAAATATAAATATTTTGCTTGAAAAGCATAAGTTATAATTAAAAGGCCTGGAATCACTGCTATAAGCCCCATTATGGCCATTTTAAGCTCACCAACAACGTGAGCAACTCTTCGAACGACTCCTCCTTGAACAAAAGCAATAATAAACCCAATAAACACAAACATAAAAGCATTATCAATAGGGCCAAAATTCAATCGCTCAAATGCCAAAAATGTTAATGTAAACTCCATCCCTGAAAATGCAGTTGTAAAAATCAGGTTTGAAATATTAATTAAATTTACTCTGCGATAAGGGAGAGGTTTTAATATTTGAAATACATTTCCACTTCTTTTTATACTTTGAAGCTCAGGCCTTAAAGTCTCTTTAAAATTAAAATAGACACTTATAATATTTGCGACTGTTAAAATAAATGCCACTAGCGCGCAGGCCGAAAATGGATTTATTCCATACGTCCTTAAACTTGGGTAATAATCAACAAGATTTATAGTTGAAAAAATTCCACCGAGAGAAGGCCCTACTATAAATCCAAGAGCAAAGGCCACTCCTATAATCGCCATTCCCTTAGCTCGATTTTTCAAGTCGGTTACATCAGATACCACTGCCGTTGCCGTAGATATATTTCCTCCCATGATTCCATCAATAACTCTAGAAATAAGTAACAACGTAAAGGAACCTGAAAAAAACCAAACAATATAACTAAACGCCATTCCAATAAGCGAGATTAATAAAACAGGCCTTCGCCCGATTCGATCAGAAAGTGCCCCCCACATCGGAGCGGCCACAAATTGAAGAATTGAATAAACAGCTCCAAGAATTCCACCAAATAAAACAATATTAGAAACAGAATTAATCCCCCCAGAAACAGTTTCAATCTTTCCAATCATTGTAAAAATAAAGTTTAAAAAAGCATTGCTTGAATCATATTCAAGATAATACTTAGCAATACTTGGAAAAAGTGGGAGAATAATTGAAAACCCTAATAAGTCTAAAAAGATCGTAAAAAACACTATTTTCAATGATTTTTTAGACTCCGTATTTAACGGAGGACTTACCATTTTAAGTTCTTTTTCCTTAATCTTTTCATACTCAACATAATCAGACTTTTCTAAAGTGCAATATAAATTAGTATCGCCTGACTGATTCATCTTCAGCTTTGAAATAACTAAATCAGAAAAAAGCTCTACCCATTCATCATCATCATTTAAGGAGGGAATAAAATGGATTTTTCCTCCATGCTCTTTTGCAAAATGATCTAGTTCAAAACCAAGTTCATCAATTGTCTCTAAACAATCTGCAACAAAACTAGGAGAATAAATCGCAATTGATTTTTTATTTTCTTTAATTAACTCTAAAACAACGTCCTCGGTATAGGGGGTCAACCATTCTTCACTTCCAAAACGAGATTGAAAACTTATTGCAATAGGTGGACATCCACAATCCATTAACTTTTTTCTTAAGAGTAAAAATGTTTCAATCGCATGCAAATAATAGGGATCAGATTTCATTATAACTCGACGCTTTTGAATTCCATGAAATGAAAGCAAGAGTACGTCAGGATTTTTTCCTTCTCTTTTAAAGAGCTCCAAATAGTTTTTGATTTGTTTTGCACTACTTTCAATAAACGCCCGACTTCGATGAAAAGAATTAAGCGTTTGAACATTTGGAAATATAGACGATTTAGTCATGGCCATTTTTAATCCATCTAAGGCCGACATTGTCGTCGATTCTGAAAACTGGGGAAACATGGGAATAAATAATACCTCATCATCACTTTGCAATTGAGATTCACTAAAAACTTGATCAATTCGAGGAGAAGAAAGTAAAAATGCATGGGATACTGAGACGTTAGTGCAATCATGCCTTCTTCTTAGTATTGAATCTAATTTTTTTGAAAATTTTTCCGTATAAGTTATTAGAGGAAAAGTTCCATTACTAATAATTCTTTTATACTTTTCTAACGACTTTTTAGGGCGAAAAGGCAAAATAAATAAATATAAAATAATCTTCCAAAATATAGGATTTAAATCGATTACCCTTCTGTCACTTAAAAACTCTTTCAAATATTCACGCACGTCGCTAACCTTAAGGCCCTTGGGCGATCCAACTTGAACGAGTATGACTTTTAGTTTTCTTTCAAACATCCCTTTATTCCTGTTTTGAATAATGCTATAAATAGATAGCAGAAAATATTTGATTTCACTATTTTAAAAGGAAATTTTATGGCCAAAAAAAGCTCATCAAAACATAGACAAGGGCGAAATGCTTCAGAACTAAAAGGATTTCTTTTAGGTGAAAAAAATACAATCTACAAGGAGACTTATTCTCCTGATGTGCTAGAAGCTTTCCCGAATAAAAATCCAGGGAAAATTGCTTGGACAAGCTTTATCTGTACTGAATTCACATCTCTATGCCCAAAAACATCCCAGCCAGATTTTGCCAAAATTTTTATCAATTACATAGCAGATGACTTAATGGTTGAGTCAAAATCTTTAAAACTTTATCTCTTTTCTTTTAGAAATCATGGCGACTTTCACGAAGACTGTGTCCAAAAAATTTGTGATGATTTAGTTCAACTTATGTCGCCTCTATATCTAGAAGTGGTTGGTGAATTCACCCCAAGGGGAGGCATCGCAATTTTCCCTTACGCAAATTATGCAAGCTCTAAAAAAGGCCATGCCCAATTTCAAAAAATTAAAGACGATAGACTAATAAATTACTCTCCCGGAAAATATTCCATGGATCTTTCAAAACTTTATTAGTAAGGAGTAAAAAATGGGAATTGGTTTTACAGAAGGACTTATTATTTTTGCAATTGTACTTCTCTTTTTTGGGGGAAAAAAAATTCCAGAACTTGGCCGTACTCTTGGTGCTTCAATTAAAAGTTTTAAAGATGGAATGAATTCTGAAGACAAAAATACTAAAACTAAAAACGATGATAAGAAAGAAGTTTAATATTAAGAGTGCTCTTTTACTATTTTGAGCACTAACGCTTCGTCTCTTCCAATTACATCTTTATATTTAAAACAGCTCATCACTAAATCGCGATAACTCACTTCTATACCTTTTGATTTCAAAAGTATTTCAGCATACCGTACGGATCGATCAATTAATTTATTATTAGAGGCCCTAACCCAAGTCATTAAATTTGATTCATATCTTTGAAGTCGTCCCATCACAAGCGTTGAATGATTATTCAACATAATTTTAAGTAACAAATGCAATGAAAGCAAACTAAGATCCATGCAAGAAATATTTTTTTTAATTTCATCTAATGAAAAAGTAATCATATTAGAATCTCGGTCAAGATAGATTTTAAATATATGTTCTTTTTCTTTTAAATATTTTTTACGATCAATCCGTAATTGAGCGCTGAAGTCAAACCCTAAAAGACGTTCATTGGTTGTCCTATCGGTAACTTCTTTCCAATGAAAAGTTCTAGGTGGACGCAACAATAAATCAAACCATGCCTGTTTTGAATTACCTGATCTTGGAAAATATAAATACGATAGCGATGGGACAATGTTGGTATCAAGTTGATTTTCAAATGCATGTAAACTAAATGTCGGTGAACGCTCAGTTGTGTCCGTCAATATGCTGATACCTAAATCACTATCACTTTCATAAAGAACATATTCTTTATCGAGATATATTTGACTTTCTTTTAAAATAAAATCAGCTAAAAAGTCAAACTTAGTTGTCTCTATAATCGAAATCAATTTATCCAATTCTAAAATTAGATCTTTTATATTTTTTTCTGCATTTAAAAGTGATAATCCAACAAAATACATAAGTATTGTTGTTGCTTGCATTCGCGTGCTTCCAGTCAATGCCATTGGTCCGACTGAAAGGTTCACTTTTTTTATTTTTGGATTTAAGATAACTTCTTTTGATCGTTCTACTGTTTCAATTAAAATATCATCTGGATTGCAATATAAAAAATATGGGGAGTGTTTTGAGTTTTCTGCTGCAAAATTTGTTGCCCCAATAACAAATGGAGTTTCCCCTCCCTCGGTTGTAGCAATTAATAAATCGTTGCCACTAAATTGTAATTCAACAAGCTGACGAACTCCGTATTCTGGGAAGTCTTCAAATTTTTCAATTGAGTGAATTAAGGCCACATCTCCACCGGCCATAAAACTAACAACTTTATCTTTATAGTCTTCGCTATTTTTATATTTATGTCGCCACAATGTTTCTAAGGCCAAAGAGAGCCTTCCAGTAGCACCACATCCGACTAAAAAAATTCGCCCTCCACAATCTAATACTTTTTTTATATCAGTCAGCAAGCGCTCAAGTTCGATTTCTTTTTCTCTTAATTTATAAAATACCTTTAAATCAATTTCTTTGATAATTTCAACTGCTTTTGCTGGATTAGTTGAAACAATTTGACTTAGGCCATTTGTTTGTGGATGTGGAGTCTCTGTTGGAAGCCTTCCCAATTTAAATTGATTGCAGATTTTTAAAAACTCTTCGGCCTGTTTTTTATAGTCAGTCATTTTTTATTTTAGATCTTCTTTGATTTTTTGTAATAACTCATCTAGATCAAATGGTTTTAAGATTAATCGATTAATTCCTACTTTTTTTAATTCGCTCTCACTCTTATTCATATCCCCGGTTGATAAATAAAATAGAGGCATAGGTTTATTTGTTTCTTTTAGTTTATTAAATAAATCCATTCCACTCATTTTACCCATGTGTGAATCTGACACCACAAGGGAAATTTCTTTGCCTTCATTAAATATTTTGAGTGCTTCTTCACCAGAATTAGCTGCGATTGTTTTGATGCCTTCAGATTCTAAAAAATCTTGATACATTTCTACTAAATCTTTTTCATCGTCTACAATTAAAACTAAATGGTTCATTATGTAAGCCCAAACTCAATATTGTAAAATTAGTATAGCGTAATTTTAAAAAAGAACTAATAAAAATAAAAAGGGAGGTCTCTTGACCTCCCTTTTTATTTTCAATCTAAATATAATCTAAATTACTCGATAATTTCTAATACTGAACGCTTTTTAAGTTTTGTAGAAGCAGCATTTAAAATTGTCCTAAGTGCTCTTGCCGTTCTTCCTTGTTTCCCAATAATTTTTCCAAGATCAGTTTTGTCAACTTTTAGCTCTATTACTGTGGTCTGCTCACCAACGACTTCATTTACTTGAACACTCTCAGGCATATCAACTAAAGATTTACTTACTGTTTGAATTAGATCCCGCAACTCGCTCATAAAATCTCCCAACGCCAATAAATTATCAAAACTTGTTAGTTTCTAGTTTATAGAGTTATTTTTTCGCGCTTAAGAAGTGTTCTAACTGTATCAGATACAGTAGCACCTTTCTTAACTAGAGCCTTAATTTGGTCGATCTTTACATTTTTTAATGGTTGTTTATCGTGTGGTAAGTATTGGCCTAATTTATCTAAATAGCCACCATCTCTTGGTTTTCTTGAATCAGTCACAACAACTGAATAAACAGGATCATTTTTTCTTCCACCGCGTGATAGTCTAACTGTTAGCATCTAAATTCTCCTAAAATATTTAATAGATACAAAATAAAACAATTAAAAGTAAATAAATCAAACTAGATGATTCGTCAACGTATTATGTCTAAAATGCTAAAAATAACCCTTTCCCCATGGTCCTTTTCCGCCTTTTTTCTTTGGAGTATTCATGTCAGAAAAAGGATTTGCTTCAGGGCGAAAACCTTTCTTCTGCATCGCACCTCCCCCCATTCCAGGAAGTCCCATGCCAGGCATTCCGCCTTTCATCATAGACATAAGCCCCCCCATCATTTGCTCCATTTGCTTGAATTTCTTTAAAAACTCATTGACGGCCTCATCATTAACCCCGGCTCCTCTTGAGATTCTTTTTAAGCGCGATTCCTTAATAATTTTATAATTCTGACGCTCTTCTTTTGTCATTGATGAAATAATTACTTTCATTTTTTTCATTTCATTTTCAGCTGGTGAAAGGTCGCCAATTTGTTTAAGCATTCCCCCCATTCCTGGAAGCATTTTTAAAATGGAAGTCATGGAACCCAAGCTACTCATCATTTCCATCTGTTTTAAAAAATCTTCAACTGTGAATTTTCCCTTTTCAAGATTTTTCATCATTGATTCGGCATCACTTTCATTAATATTTTCCTGAGCTTTTTCAACTAGCGAGAGAACATCACCCATGTCTAAAATTCGCTTAGCAAGTCGGTCGGGATGAAATAGTTCAAGATCTTTCATCTTTTCACCCATGGATACGTAACGAATTGGAACACCTGTTACGTGGCGAATAGAAAGGGCCGCTCCACCTTTCGCATCTGAATCCATTTTAGATAGAACGATACCAGTTACTCCAATGGCCTCATGAAAAGTCTTTGAGACATCGACAGCAACTTGCCCTGTCATTGCATCTGCAACCATTAAAACTTCAGGACGAAAATCAATTAATGATTTTTTAACTTCTTTTAATTCATTCATTAATTCTTGATCGACATGCAAACGTCCTGCTGTATCGATAATGACGATATTCTTATTTGATTTCTGGGCAAAAATCATTGCATTTTTTGCAATTTCACTTGGAGATAGACTCAAATCTGAATCATAGCAATCAACATTGATTTGTTTTGCAAGAGTTTGAAGTTGTGCTTTGGCCGCAGGCCTAAAAGTATCACAAGGAACCAGAAGAACATCTTTTTTCTTTTTGCTTGAGAGGTGTAAGGCCAGTTTTCCTGAAAATGTAGTCTTCCCTTGTCCGTTTAATCCCACGACTAAAATTGGAATTGCACCTGTGCGATTTAAATCCAATTCTTCATTGGCATCACCCATTATTTTTGCCAATTCATCATGCACAATTTTTACAAACTGCTCTCCTGGATTAACTCCTTTTATTACTTTTTCACCAAGGGCCTTTTCTTTAACACTCGCTATAAAATCTTTTACTACTTTAAAATTTACATCGGCCTCTAAAAGAGCTGTCTTAACTTCCCTCAATGTATCTTCAATATTATCTTCTGTTATTTTAGATTTACCTTGGACGTATTTAAAGGCTTCGCTAAATTTATCACTTAATGTATCAAACATTTTTTCCTCTCAAGAAAATTTTAATTCAATTATTTTTTTTAATTCATCTACCGTATTAGCAATATAAGGAATTTCTCCCTTCAATTCTCTACCAAGCTCTTCATTATTCCACGCCGCTAGAACACAATCGACTCCAAATATTTTTGCGCCGATAAGATCCCCTCTAGAGTCTCCAATATGAAGGATGCTATTTTTTTTTATCCCTTCTAGCATTTTTGTAAGTCCATCTATATTCGGCTTCACTCCATCTTCAGCACATGCAAGTGAAGTAAAATATTCTAATATACCATTTTCCTTTAGAGATGCGATGGTTCCTTGTCGTCCTCTTGCTGTCCAAACGTACAAGCAATAATTTTGATTGACCAAAAAGGCCAAAAGTTCTTTTAGGCCTAAAAAAACAGAAAAACCACGCTCCGAAACCGAAACGAGTGTCCCATCGTGATCAAAAATAATATGTCCTTTGACTAATTGATCCATTATCTGTAATAAGCCTCTATTATGACATCACATCATGCCTTATTGAGTATAAAACTTCAAAATAAAATTGAACTTTTAAAAAAGCGACGTCGTGCTATATCTTTAGGAGATGTTTACTTTGACTCTCCTCTTCTTCTCGCCCCGCTCTCAAGCATTTGCACTGCTCCATTTCGTCTCTTGATGGAAGACCTCGGAGCTGGAGGAACAGTTTCTGAACTAATCTCATGCCATGGCATCAATTATAATAATTTAAAAACAAAAGAAATGTTAAAGCTTGATCCGCGCGAAAAAAATGTTGGCCTTCAGATTTTTGGTGAAGGGACAAAGGCCATGAGTGAGGCCGCAAAAGTCGTTGAAGAATATGGGCCAAAGTTTATAGACATCAATATGGGATGCCCAGTAAAAAAAGTTGTCGGTACCGGGGCCGGATCTTCTTTACTAAAAGACCCATCCATACTCCCTGAATTTTTTAGTGCAATCAGAAAATCGATAACACTTCCTTTATCAATAAAGATTCGACTAGGTTGGGATCATCAATCAATTAATGCCAAGGAAATTGTACATATTGCCCACGAAGAAGGAATCGAGTTTGTTGCGATTCACGGCAGGACAAGATCGGATCAATATAGTGGTAAAGCGAGATGGGATTTGATTGAAGAAATTAAAAGAATTTCCCCTATCCCAATCATTGGTAATGGTGATTTGCATACAGAGTTTTTAGTAAAAGAAAAAATGAAATATTCTAATTGTGATGCTTTAATGTTAGGTCGTGGGCCTCTTAGAAATCCATTTATTTTTTTGGAGGCCTATAAAACACCAGAAGATCAAATATCCTTCACGGCTAGTGACTATTTTGAAGTACTAAATCTTCTACTCCACTATATGTCTGATCATATTAAAAACGATCACCATTTACTCATTAGCATGCGCAAACATATTATATGGATGGCCGCAGGCTTTTCAAAAGTTGCAATATTCCGAGATAGCATCTACAAAACTCCAAACTTAAGCGAAACAATGAAACTTGCAGCAGATTTTTTTAATGAAGCAAGCGAAGAAAATAAAAGCCTAAATGATCATGACTCATTTATGACCTCTGGACATGGCTAGTTTTATTGGCAGGTTTTAGTGCAAGTAATTTTAACCTCTGCAATATAAAATTAACTACTTAATACTCCCTTACTTACAAAGCTTAACTTATTTAATCAGGTAACCGATACTATCTTTAGTAAAGGGATAATCATATGAAGTTTCTAATTATTTTTTGCTCTCTTTTAATCACTTATTCGTCACAATTGAGTGCAGGAAGTTATACAATCGATGATCCTATCTGTGTAAACAAGAACGATACAACTCCAAGACTCCGAGATAATTTTTGCAAATGCGCTGGTGTTTTTTTAGATTACCTTAGTAAAGATAATAATCCGACTGACGATCTAAAAAAAATAAAAAAGAAAAAAGAACAATTGCAGCTTTTAAATTCCGTTCAAAATCTTGTGACTGGCTACTTAAATGACTACAAAAAAGTTACAGATCCCTTAGTAAAGCCTGACTTTATGAATGCCCAAATTCACCATTTTAATCGATTAATTTCAGAGGCCATGCTGATTAAAACGATTGACAGTTTTTACATCGGAAATTTAGATGCACTAAAAGGTGATGATGTTAAATTTGATATTGATAAGTTTTGCCGCAAAAAAGAGGCGAAACCTGATGACAAATTTTTCTGCGATTTTATTAATGAAGATTATAAAAAAAGCTTTATTCAAAAATGGGGAGCTGATTCAAGCATGCAGGACCTTTTCCAAGACTTTCATGCTCTCTACAGTTCTGCAATTGACTCAAGTGATCCAAATTCAAAAAAAGAGATAGATAGCAAAATTAAAAATATTTTAGATGAAATACCCAAGGCAAATAACCCTTCTGTAATTTTTAACAGCGCTAATAAATTTACTTTAAGTTCTCAGGAAATTTTAAATTCAGCAGGACTTAATGTTGAAGAATGCTTAAAAAAAGAAAGGAAATCAGATGTCGACTGTCATAAAATTTATCTCGATTTAAAAAAAGAAACTGTCGAAGAAATTAGTCGAGCTCTAACTACCCTACCTCCTTTATCAAATGATGCTGATTCTAAAATGGTACAAGCTCGAAATAAATTGAGTGAACATTTTTCACAGAAAATAAAAGAAGCATTCTCAAACTTTGATGAATCAAAAAATCTTACGGATGCCTTAAAAACATTTAGCGATATTTCATCTAAAATAGATACCGATGGTCAAACAATTCAAGATGCCTACAAGAACATTAGTAACATGGGGATTGATGTTGTTAACTTTAAAAGTAAAATTGAGCAATTCCAAAGAGATTGCACAAACAAACATTTTACTTTAGAAAACAAAAATGCTCTTATTGAAAGTGTTGCTAACTGTAGCTCACTGCTTGAAGCTGTTGTTTCTAACTTAAAAAACGAAGGTATCGATAAACTCACAAAAGAAGTTTTAGATATGGAAGCGGCCTTGAGAAAAAAGATGAATGCAGATGATTTTAGACGCAATCA
>CAZOXW010000011.1:0-5197 GCA_964583925.1 uncultured Bacteriovorax sp. | reverse complement strand
CAAGTACCAAATTGGCTAATGAATTATAATGCAAAATCAAATATTGGTTTTATGGAAGAACGAGCTCTCGCTCAAAAGCAATGGATGTGGGATATGGAGCAGGCAAATACTTTTTGGTATAATAATATGTTTTCAGGCCAATCAAGTTCACTGACGACATACCCTGGATTTAATTTTTCAAACTAGGCAGGCAATATACCTGCCAATTTTAGTCGGCATATTTTTATTTTAACCTCCATCGATTGGATCTATTGTCCCCTTTAAATTTCTTATATATCAAGCTCTTAGAACTCATTTGCTTTTCTTCTTTTTTTCTTTCTATTAAGATCAAAATAAAGCGGTAAAATAGTTCTATCTAAGGGAAATAATTAAAAGTTTATTAAATGAGTTTGAAATTTAGGTCGAAAAGAAGATTATGAAGCATTTGCTTTACTTATATTTACTGGCCTCACTTTTTTTGTCTTCTTGTATTGAAGCTCCAAAAAATGCGCGTAAAACAACCAGTGGAAGTGTAACCGCGACAACTAATACCGGTAGTACAACTTCAAGTTCAACTGCTCCGACGTTTAATTCTGACGAAAAATTGTATTGGTTTAGTTCGACAAAAACTGTTGGAACTATCACAATCAATAAAAACTCAACAAACACTTACTATCTTCGAGGTTCCTACGTTCACAATTTTTTAAATAGCAAAGATGCTTCGAGTGTTTACTACTATAATCGACAGTTCTGTCTTGTAGGTAATTTTGGAAATTTAAGCTATAAGCAAATTCGCGTACGAGCAATTCCAATGTCAACAACTTCGGGAAAAGTAACTGAACGAATGCTTCGAATTGATTTTCCTGTTGAATCAGACAACTCAAGCGCTTGCGCAAAGACAACAATTGACTCATGGGCCCCTGCAAGTGCAAGCTACGCTTTAAATAAAATCTGCACGACATGCACTGGAAAAATTACGACGACCAACTTAAAATTATTAATTAACAATATTACCTATTCTCGTCTCGATACAATCGACGCCTCTAGCTTATCGACTAGCGGAATTCAATTGCAAGTTGATCTCGATTCAAATTCGACAACTGAAACCTCAAGTTGTACAAACTCAAGTTGTACAGCAAAAGGATTCGACTGTTGCATTGAAGGCCAATGTGTAAAAGATGGAACAGTAAAAACAAATGCCAGTTCTGATCCTCAATATCCCCAAGCAGTAAGTGAATATACAGCTAACCCATTAAGCTTTATTAATTGGCCAAATATTTACAATGTCTGCACCAATATTGCTCATTCACCACCAACTTCAACTGACTCAAATTCTTCTACGGCCAATTCATTAGATACTGCTGAAAAAAGAGTTCAAGCTTATCTTTCAAAATGGAATTGCTTAAATGATGTTGCTTCCAGCGCTGGATATGGAAGTTGTATTGGAACAACTGTTAGTGGAAGTGAAGCCGCTTACAATGAAGTTCGCTATAGTCTAGCTAAATCTTGTGGATGCACTTCTACTTATGAAATGATGGACGTTAAATGTCCTAGCTGGACTGTAAAACCACTTTATAAAAACTCAATTCAAACACCTGCAAACATTATAGACTTTTATTGTTATACCCCAATACCAGAGCCTCAAGTTGGTGCTATCACCAATTTAAACGTTTCAGTTTCTGGCAGAAGTGCCCCACATCGTTTTTATTCTGAGGCAGGAGACAACTACGATTCTATTTCTGGACTGAGTACAAGCATAAAGCAAGAAGGTTCAGATTTTTATTATCTAGATGAAAATGCAAAGACAGGCCCTGAAACCGATGGATTTAATTTTAACTCAGTCATCGGCCGAATGGTTGTGGATCTTTCAAAAGCGGCTCCTGCCAAAATGGTTACAGTTGAATTAGGTAAAACTTATATTCTTACGACGACTAGTGGTTACTTCACTCCTTGCGCACTTTGCGCTAAGGATTCATGGTTTTCTTCATTCTTTGCCCATCCTCCTTCCCAGAAAGGGGTCGGCCTTCAGTTCTCAGGATATTCTACAAAACGTGATCAATACGAATCAAATGACACTCTTGGAAATTATGAGGATACACATTTTGGTAGAGCATGTTTTATTCCTGCGACCATGATTCCAATCTCTCATAAGAAAAATGCAACTCTGCAAACTCAACGTCTAAATCGACTAAAGACTCAAGCTGCATTTTATATTAACGGATACCAAAGAGATTGGTTTGGATTTAATAAAGGTGCACTGATTGGTTCTTTTGATGGAGTTACTTGGTTTGCAATTGGTAATGGCAGAAGGATTACATCCACATCAACGAAGCTTTTCTTGGCCTATAACTCTTCATTTTTAGATCTTGCAACTAAAACAGATACTATCGTTAATATTATTCCTGATTCAGGTAATAATACCGCTCCTAATGTTGATTATGATCCAGATTTAAATTTAAAAGACCCTCTCCAAGGTTCTGCAGCAACTTGCCAACGATTTCATCAATGCGAAACTGACTCTGAATGTATTTCTCAACTTGGTTGGGAATATGTCTGCGCTGATGTTAGCCAATTAAAAACAACTTGGCCGATTTTTGATTCAAATGGAAACGAAATTAAAAACCAAGAAAAAAATGCTACGATTTTTGATATTCTCTCAGGTACAATCAGTACAACCTACACTAAACGTTGTATTTATCGAGGTGCAGGAGCTCCTTGTAAACGTGACTTTACATTTTTTGATTCCAACTCTAACCCAACCTATAAAAAAGCTTTTACATGCGCACCAAATTTTTACTGTGCAACGACATCAAGTGCAAAGTTTAATAATAAATTAGTCAGGTCTCCAAATGAATTAGATAATATCTTATTTGGAATGGATGCCAATGTCTTGGGCCGTCCAGTAAATTACGTAACCGCGAAAGAAAGCTTAGATACAGAAATTAGAGAAAATATAGAATATGTTGGCACAACTGCCCTTTCTCTCGGGACATCTAGTAATGACCTAGGTATGTGTCGACCAGGTAAAGGAATTATCTCAGTTCATACTGAAGCAAATATGGTTTTAGCTCACGGAAGTGCCGACGCTCAAAAGAGAACAGATTATATAAATCAAATCAGTTCTTGCTATTCGGGTGGTACAGGTGATGCCAGAGTACTAAGTTGTCCGGCCATTGGCAGTGATAATAATTATCTTGATCCTAGTGTTAATCATACAGATAAGGCCCGCGAACAAAATATGTGCGGTGGAGAGGCAAAACATACTTCAACTTTTGTCTCTGGATTTAAATCTGTTGAAAGTCTTTCTCTTGGAGTGATTAACTCTGTCGTCCTACCGACCTTTGTTCAAGATGCTTGCCTAAGAAGGGCCGGATCTGTATGTCATACTGATCTTGACTGTGGCCCAAATCAAATGCATGAAACAATTGCTGGTTCACTAAACCTGGCCTACTTTGGTGGGACAGAAGCAGAAAGAAGTTTTTGGGCAGAATCGTTAGTCTGTTCACAACAAACTGCAATTCCGGCAAAAAATAATAATACCTACCTCGCTTTTGATATGACTCAAAATCGATGTTGTCGTGAAATTGGAAAAGATATTACAATGTTCACCAAGGGCGATACTACTTTTGTCCCAGATAACACCGGGACAGGAAACACCAGTTTAAACACAGCGAATTTCAGCATCGATGCCCCAACTTCTCAATATAGATATTCAAGATATATTATTTCGCCATCAGCAACTTATGATCCAATTTCTGGAACTGTTGGAACAGATCTTGTTCCGCAAGTCCCTCTAAGTACTGCAGGGATAATCAATGAACCGAATCAAAGACAGTGGATGGTTGTAAATGAAACAGCATCAAAGTCTTGCTGTGGCGGAGGATGGATCAGAAAATTTTCCGATGGTACTCACACCTGGCCTATAAAATCTAAACTCACTCTAGATACTGCAAATTTTAATTGCTTAAATTTTAGATCGCCATTACCTGATTCAACTTTTAAAGCAACCAACCCAAGTTTATTTTATACAGGACTTTCAGGTTCTGGTACTGGCCCTACTGGAGTTAAATATTTAAGCTCTCAATCGTTTTCAATCGAAGAAGAACTTTTCTGTAAAGCGCCTCAAGATGGTGGCTGTGTTCAAATTCCTTTTAAAGACAATTCAAATTTTACTATTTATACACCTGAACCTTATTTTCCTGGTGATAGTGTTTATGCTCAAACTGAAAATGATCCAGGGTATGATGTTGATGATTTATCTGGCTTAATTTTTTCACGTGCTGATACCACTCCAACTCTAAATCCAATTGAAAATGATAACTGGACATATCATTTAAATGTAGATGTTCCATTTGCTCCAGTTCCATATGATAATCCCTACGGTTTTGGAAAATATAACAACGAAAAAACGCTTACTTTCTTTTACAGCCAAGATGTGGGCTATAGTACACATTTTTACTTACCTACTTATATTGGCTGGGACGGCTCTATTGGAAATTCTACTTTCATTAGAAAAGTTTATATTAAATATATTTATCCAACTGATTCTGGAAAAAGGCCACGTGTCCAAGAGATTACCGCCTATTTAGATAGTTCGTCAGTAGAATGTAATGCGGCCATTGGCTATAACAGCGGAACCGGACTTCCTGCAGATGCTTTAGTGGCAGCACCGCTACTTCCTGATGCACCTAAATGGTGTATTTGGTCGCACGCACGAACAGGAAATCGCCCAGTCATGGTGGTAAGGGCAGATACAACTGTTGGAAGTGGGGATTATGATGGCTGGATCTATGCTGGGGTTATTATCGATTTTAAACCAATTGAATTTCGCAGAGGATCTTACTCATCATTCTCAGTTGATAACTTACCAACAGATAGAGTTACAAAAGTTACCATACCTGGTAACCCCCTTTACTACATGTCAAAACTTGCTCGCCTAGAACTTTTAGGAATCCCACAAATTACCTATGAGCCAATTTATTGTAGCAACGACCACGATAAACTTGTACCTGGTATATTCAAATCTGCCCTAACAACGCGAAGTGATTTTAGTACACTCGGACATAATTACTCCGGAAGCTTTGATCCAATTGAAGTTTATAATGCTGACAACTCTGTGAATGATTCTGAGCAAAGTTACTTAACATTTGGCGGTACCCCTCTTCATTACGGAAACTATGAAAGTAAGTTCGTTTATCAAAACAGAGTTGATCATGAT
>CAZOXW010000010.1:63394-71322 GCA_964583925.1 uncultured Bacteriovorax sp. | reverse complement strand
GCTAAGAAAAAAATTGAAATGGAAATTGAGCGAACAAAAAATGGTGATTTAACAGATGAACAACGTCAAAGTTTAATTCGTCTTTTAAAAATGTATGAAGCCTCTAAAGATTCTGCTACGACGAAAAAGAATTTACAGATGGCCGCGGCAGCCGCGTTTGCCGCAGCTGCAGTTGCAGCGTATATGGCAAGTACAGCTGAAATTGGTTTAGATGCATCTTGTACGAGTGCTTCCGCGGCCGTGACTGCAGCAGCTCAGGCCGGATTAAGTAACCCCTACACTGCAAGTATTGCTGGTGCATGCTTAACAGCGCAAGGCTTAGCAAAGACAGCACAAGGAACTTATACCGGAGGTCGAGAGGTCCCCGCACCATCATGCCCTTCAATTACATCTGTAATGCCTCAGTGGATGGGAGGGGTTTCGACAGATAAGGCCGCAGGAGCTGCGTGTACAACATTTGGAGGAGCTGCTCAAATGGCCGCGTGTCAGGCAATGTTCACTGGAAAAAAAATGAACGAGCCAGTTAGTTGTGTGCCTCCTGGGATTTTACTTGCAACAACAGCAGCAACAGTCTTGATGATGGGGATAACTGCAAGCACTTTGGTTACTGCCATTGTTGGTTTTTGTGGTCCTTTAGCTGAAATGGTAGATATTGCTATCTATACACCTAAACGACGTGCGATTGTTTGGGGGGTTCTTGCTGGGCTTGCTTTTGGATCAGCTTCTGCAACAGGAAATGTTATTTCTCAAATAGATCAAGAAGTAAAAAAAATTAAAGGATTACTTGAGACAATTAATTCTCAGGCCAATGGAAATCTGGCTTCAAATTCAATTCAATCTAAGACAAAAAATAATGTCATTGTCAATAAAAATGGTCTTTTAAACGTAGGTAATGAATTAGGCCAAGAGAGTATCGCAATAAATGGAGGAAAACTTCCATGTATCACTAATAATTGTTCCTCTTTTACAAGTGCACTTGAAAATAGTGCTGGGTTTAATAGTCTTCCAGAGGGATTCAAAACTGATGCTTTAAATATTGGAAAAATGACTGATGGATTAAATGGAGCAAGTAGTGTCACATCGGGAACATTAAATAGCGCTGCAAATGTTGGTGCTAGTGCCCTAAAAATTGCAAATGAGCTAAAAAAACAGAAAACAGATTTTCAAGGAAGACTTTTAGCTTCTGGTTCTAAGTACAATATTGATGATGAAGAAAATAAATTTAAAGGGCAAATAAATTCAAGTTATAAAGACATGCTAAAGAAAAATAAGACATCAGATCAGGCCTTGCTTGCCGCCTATGGTATGGGGCCAAGTTCAAGTGATTTAGCCAAAACAACAGAGGAAGCAAATAAAAAAATAGACAAGAAGTTTATTGGAAATTTTGGAAAAATTATTGTTCCAAGTTTTAAGCTAGATTCAGCAGTTGGTAGTAATGCTAAAAATGCAGTCGATCTTTCAACTGATAATGAAGCAGCGAAACTTAAAGCGGAACGAGAGGCTTTAGTGAAGTCCGATGATATAGAAAATTATATTTTAGAGACAGATATTACTCGCGATAAGACGGAAAATATTTTTGAAGTAATATCTACTCGTTATAAAAAATCAGGTTATCCAAGATTACTAAAAAGATTAAACGATAAGGAATAATATTTTATCAGGTGGTACGTATGTTAAAGTACATTTACAAAACATTTCTAGTTTCAATTTTATGTGGCTCACTTTTAATGCTTGATATGAGCTATAAGAGTGGGACGCTTTACATTGGTTCAAACATGGCCAAAGCAGAGACTGTACAAACAGGTGGAGTTGATTCCAAAAGTTTGATGACGACTCTTGAAATGCTGGCAATCGGATTAATGGCATCACGATTAATTGTCTATGGAAAAATTACTTTAGATATTGGTGTTGGGATGGCCGGGGGAGCAGCTTTTCTTGCAGGAGAAATGGTTGCTCAAAAAAAATTAAAAGATGCTGCTAAAAAAATTGAAACAGAATTAAAGAGGAGAAAGGCAACTGGAGAATTAACAGACGAACAAAGAACTTCTCTTTTAGATTTAAGGCAAATGTATAATGCTGCAAGAGATGCAGCAGAAACGAAAAAAACCTTGCAACAAGCTGCAGCTGCCGCATTCTTGGTGGCAGCAGGGATTTCTTATTGGTATACAGCGGCTGAATTAACGGCGCTAAATACTTGCATGGCCGCACAGCCAGCATTTCTTACTGCCCTTGGAGTTGCAAATACTGCCTGCACAGGTAAGTGTGGGCCTGCTGCAGCCGCATGTCTAGCTGGTTGTTCTGCAATTATGGCAGCGTGTACGGAAGGTGAAGTAGAGTATAAGGCCATGTTGGCAAATTATAAAACATTAAGAGAAGTTCCAAGCCCATCGTGCACGTCTCTTACAAAAACACAAGGATCAAGAACGGCGAAAGAGACTTCGTTAAAAGCAGGAATGCCTGTAAAGTGTACTATGGAATTTCTATCTGCAGCTTCAATTGAAAATGCTGCGTGTGCTGGAATTTCCATTGCTGATATTGTTTCAGAAGCTGGCTGTGAGCCAACTGGAATGATTGCTCAAATTGCATCATTTATTCCGCTCCTTGCAATGATGGGAATTACAGATGGCGGTAAAGGGGTCATGATAGGGCTTGCGGCCGCTGTAATTGGTTTTGCAACTGGATTGGCTCCAGTTATTGACATGAATATTTTAACGCCAACAAGAAGGGCAATTATTTGGGCAGTGATGGGAATGGGGGCATTTATGGCCTCGACAGCAACAGAAAAAGTTATAAAAGACTTAGAGGGCCAAGTTGCAAAAATTGATAACGTGATAAATACGATCAACGCTCAATCACAAGGATTAAGTATTGCAGGTGCAAACGGATCAAATGTAAAAACAAAAACCCTCCAAAATTCAGGACTGGCAATTAATGATGGAAGTGTAAA
The DNA here is from genome assembly GCA_964583925.1 of uncultured Bacteriovorax sp. GTDB lineage: Bacteria > Bdellovibrionota > Bacteriovoracia > Bacteriovoracales > Bacteriovoracaceae > Bacteriovorax. The sequence continues at coordinate 68,375 of CAZOXW010000010.1, read as the reverse complement.
TTCTGAAGGTCTTGGTATTGATGGTAAGCTTCCATGTTTAACAAGTACCAATTCATCTAAATGTACAAGTTTATCAAGTCAATTACAAAACTTGCCTCTACCAGATGGACTACCAGCAAATCTTGCGAGTGGTGTCCAGCAAGCAATTGCAATGGGGAATGGATTAAACGGCTCTAACACAGTTTCATCAGGTACGATGTCTGCGGCAAATAATTTGGCAAGTAATGCAATAAAGCTAAAAAAAGAAGTTGATAAAATAAAAAAAGATGTTCAGAAAAAGTTAGCTGATTCAGGATCAAAAATTAATTTTGATGATGAAGAGAAAAAAGCTAGAGACATGATGCTGAATAATTTTAACAACGAAATGGCAAAGAAAAATATTTCAATGGGAAGTCTATTGGCTTCTCTTGGAAATACAGAGTTAAATAAAGTTCTTGCTAAAGATGTAAGTAAAGATGGAAAAATTCTTAATAAGAAATTTGATATACCTACCTTTGTTCCACCGGTGATGCCAACTCCGGTTGTTACTAAAGCAGGTGACTTGTTAAAAGATGAAGCAAAACCAGTTGATGCAAAAGAAGAAGCGAAAGCGACAGCATCAATTGATGAGTATGAATTAACAAATGATATTAATACCGATAAATCACAGTCAATCTTTAAGGTAATTTCTGAGCGATATGAAAAATCAGCATTTCCGCGATTATTTAAAAGGTTGAATGAGTAGTGTTCTTGTTAAAAAAACTGATTAAAGAAGAGCTCGTAAAAACTTTAGAGCATGAAATAAAACTCATGGAAGATGTGAATAAATCGGCTCATGTCTATGCAACTTCTGATGAGCTAAAATCAGAGGGAAAATATGATACTCGGGCAATTGAGGCAAGTTATTTGGCCCAAGCTCAGATGAAGAGACTACAAGATTTAAAAGATGATCTTGGGCTAATCAGTGATATTGAAGTAGATCGAAAGTCTAATAAAGTTGAACTTGGTGCCCTTGTCAGGCTTGAGCAAAACAATAAGGAATCACTTTACTTTATTAGTTCTGCCTTAGGTGGGAAGGTTCTTAATATCAATGGTGTCGTCATCTTAGTAATTTCGGTTTTTTCTCCCATCGGCCATGAGTCCTTAGAGTTAAGTGAAGGGGAAGTATTTACACTCGAAACCCCTAAAGAAAATCGGAGTTATTTAGTCAAAGAAATTAATTAAATTATTATTTTGATTTTACGAGAAGCTAGTAATGAAACTAATGATTTTAATTTCAATGATTTTTTCTTCTTCAGTTGCTCTCGCAGAAACGGCGCTTACGACTAGGCTTCGCCAAAATGGTAAGTATGATGAAGTTTATCAAAAAATAAAATCAGACTCTGATAATAAAGAGTTAACGGACTTTACAGCGAAGGCACAAGAAGCTTATAAAAAGCAAAAGCAAATGAACCTTGATCCAAATTATCGAGCAAAACTTTACTATGAGAGCCAGACTGAACAAAAGCCTTGTCAACATTGTCCTGAGTATCTTGATTTAATTAGTGAAGTGAACAAAATTGTCGAAAAAACAAAAGTATCAGATGTAAAAAAAGATAACCAAAGAATGATTGAACTATCTCGACTAAAATTTCTCTACTATGTAGTCAAATCCACTGAAGAGTCTAACGATGGAGGTTGTCGAGAGCATTTAAGAGTTTTGCCGCAAGAATTAAATAAAATAAAAAAAGGAAAAGTAATACTTGCAGCAGAGGAAGCACTGGCACTTCCAGATGTTAGTAGTGTGCAATTTTATGAAGGAAAAGGAAAAGATGTACATTATTATTATAAAGGCGAAGGCATCGAGAGTGATAATATAATCGAGGTTCATGTAAGGCCAGATGGGACTGCTGTTGTTCGTTATTATAAATATGATTCTGCAGATCAATTGCCAGATCTTGGAACTAGTGTTGCGACTAGCACTGGCACAGAAGATAAAAAAGATGAAAATTTTTTAGTAGTGAAACCAGAAGTTGTGACTGAAAATTTAGTTCTTCCAACTGATGTGAAAATTTTAAAGGCCGGGACTATGACTCAGCTTAATGAGGCCGTGGGTCTTAGACATTCAACTGAAATTTCTTATAACGAGCAAGCTACAAGCGTTGGACTTGAGGATAGTACTGGGTTTACTTATCTAGGTTTAAAAGGCAAAAATATCACAGACGGAAAAAAACAAGCTGAAGCGTTTGTTAATTCTGAATTTGATTTAAATAAAGAAGAAGGATTGAAGCTTGGTATAAGCGCAGGTACTGCGGTTGAAACCGAAGATATTAAAAAGGGGCTAACTGATTTTAAGCAAACTCAAAGCATGCGTCTTGGACTTACAGATCATAATAACGAGTATTTTACTGTTCAGACAGTGATAGATGATAAAGGGTTGGATCAAATTAATTTGGGGAATATGTATAAAGTTGGAGATGGTAAAGTCGGAACAAGTGTAGAGCTTAATCAAAGTGGAGATAAAACTTATCGAATCAATGTTGCCGATCAAGGCTATATTAATGAAGGCGGTATGAGGTTTTCTAATTTGGAATCAGGTGAGCGAATTTATGGAGCAAAGGCCGGAGTTCAAATTGATAAGAGAACTTTGTTGTCTACTGACTATTCTCATTCCACAGTGAGTGGAAATTCTGTTGCTGTAAATTTTGAAAGACGTATAAGTGAAACAACATCGATGGTTTTAACCGTGAATGAAAACGAAAAAACGGGAACTAGTGTGATGTATCAGTTTCAGGCAAAATTTTAATTCTTAAAACAACTTCTTCAAAATAAGGACCTTCAACAAGGCCATTTAATACTGAACTTTTGGATTCAGCATATAGATATTGGTGTGTTTTTTTATTTCTAATTAAAAAAGCATCATAATAGAGTCTATTTTGTGCATCTTCTGTTGCAGTTCCTTCTAAGCGTAACATTTCAAATTGGCCACTTGAAATTAATTCACCAGATTTAAAATCATTTGGATTGTAGACAATTGAAGAGTCGGAATCAAAAATTATCTTTCTTTCTTTTATATGGTCAACAAAAAGTTCGTGAAGATCTTTATTGGAAGAAACATCATTCCAAATAAAATTTGCTTGCCATTCATAGCGTGTATCGGCCCTTTGAAATGAAATAATGTTGGGATTATTTGTTTCAATTTTGCTCCACCATTTAGGGATTAGCATAGAGAAAAATTTGAAATTGATATTAGTTCCTTCTTTTTCATAATTTTTCTTTTCATTTTTGATCACCCACATTGTATAGAGACCAAAAATAAAAAGTAGGATTAAGACGAGCCACTCGGTAGTTGTTTTGACGTTCATTTTATTCTAACTTCTCTTTAAATTGCTTAAGTATGTTTTCGTTTAAATCAAGCGGTGGGCGAATTTTTTCTCCAAAACGTCCACCAATTCCTCCCCATTGTCCTGGCAATAGTTCAAATTTATTTTTATTATCTGACAAGTTTTCAAAGATTACTTTTCCATCAAACATAACAATTTCTGTTTCTTTTAAGAGCTTATTTTCAATGATAATAAAATCAGTTCCTCTAACGCCAAATGAAGCTTGGGTTGAATATATTTTTCCTTTTGCTTCACTTTTGCCTAAGCTTTTCCAACGGCAAATTCCTTCTTCAATTGTATATTTTTTTTCGTCATTAAAATCTAGTTTCATTTTAGTATTTGCACCAATTGAAATTGTATTTTTCCATTTATCAATTTTTAAAAGTAAAAATGACTTGTTTGATGTTTCGATTATACCTCTCTCTCTAATTTTATCGCCCTGTAATACGTTTTTTCCATTAAAGCTTACAGTTCCCGTAAGTTTAATAATTTCTGCAACAGGTAAGTCATCATTTGCAAATCCAAAGCTCATTAGTCCGATTAAAATTGTCAGAAATTTAAAAATAATCATGGATACTCCAAAAAAAAATATTTTTTTATTTTAGACTTTTCAGGAGCTTAGCTCAAGTTTTTAAAATAATTTAGCTAGGCAATAATGTCTCACTAAACTTTCATCCAACAATTTCCGATAATTATATTTGAGTTAGACTGTTGAACGCTCATGGAGACGCGATTATGAAGCGAAATATGACTAGAAATGAAAAAACATCTAAAGGGAAAATGACTCTTTTAATACTGCTACTTTCATTGGGAGCAGAAGGAGTGTTGGCCGCTAGTTCAGATGATTGTTCTGGAATGAATCATCCGAATTATCAAGATGAATATCGAGCATGTTTGCGACTCAATTTAGCAGCAAATGCACAAGCATCAGGAGTTGACTGCGTCGAGTGCTTGTTTCAACAGCAACAAGAGCAGCCAAGCGACTGGGTTCAAGCATTGGGAATTGTCGCTCAGCCTTTGGCCTACTTTGGAGCAGCTTATGTAGGTGCTAGATATCAGTATAAGTCTCAACAGGCATGGGCCGATGCTTATGCGAGTGGATATACTCAATGTACAAACAGATTTAATTCATACTTAAACTATAACGTTGAAAGAGGGGCTAACCCAATTACCTCCTCTGAAGCTGAAAGCTTAATGGGAACTTGTAATGGTAGTTCGCTTGGTGGTGGAATGTATGCTGGCTATGGTGGACTTTATGGAAACGGTTTTGGTGGTTTTGGAAATCCTTACGTTTCTGGTGGATACTCGCCAGGTTTTTTAGGTGGAATGATGGGGCCTTACTACGGTGGTGGTATTGGCGTTGGCGGCGGAATGTACCCTGGCATGGGAATGGGCGGAGTAAACGTTGGTGGTGGCTTTGGTACAGGTCTTGGACTTGGCCTAGGAAATGGATTGGCCGGTTTGTTAGGTTATGGACTTTACGGTAACGGCATGGGCCTAGGTGGCGGTGTTGGTATCTATGGAAATATTGGAATTGGCGGCGGTATGGGCGGCGGAATGTATCCTGGTGGGATGTATCCTGGTGGTGGTATCGGTGGCGGAATAGGCATCGGCGGCGGAATGTATCCGGGCGGTGGTAT
>CAZOXW010000010.1:62864-63294 GCA_964583925.1 uncultured Bacteriovorax sp. | reverse complement strand
GGCGGCGGAATGTATCCGGGCGGTGGTATCGGCGGCGGAATGTATCCGGGCGGTGGTATCGGTGGTGGAATGTATCCGGGCGGTGGCATCGGCGGTGGAATAGGCATCGGCGGAGGTATGTATCCTGGTGGAGGAATGTATCCGGGCGGTGGTGTCGGCGGAGGAATTGGTATTGGAATTGGATTGCCAAATATAGGTATTGGCGTTGGCGGAGGCATGTATCCTGGTGGAGGAATGTATCCGGGCGGTGGTATTGGCGGTGGAATTGGTATCGGGGGCGGTATGTACCCTGGTGGAATTGGTATCGGTAACGGTGGAATGAATGGCGGTATGATGTGTTTCACATATCCATGTCCAGGGGCCGGTGTTGGTGGTGGACTTGGTGGTGGAATTTATATAGGCGGAGGTCTTGGTACTGGTTATCCTGGCG
>CAZOXW010000010.1:51321-62764 GCA_964583925.1 uncultured Bacteriovorax sp. | reverse complement strand
GCGGCGGCGGAATGTATCCTGGCGGCGGCGGCGGAATGTATCCTGGCGGCGGCGGCGGAATGTATCCTGGCGGCGGCGGTGGAATGTACCCTGGCGGTGGCGGTGGAATGTACCCTGGCGGTGGCGGTGGTGTTTTTGGCCCTGGAACGATTAACGGGGGAGCTGGAATTGGTGTAGGAACTTCTCCATATAATGGTGGATATTGGGGGGCAACTGGCGGCTGGAATGGCGGCGGCGGTTATGGTACGCCAAACATGGGCGGTGACTACTACAATCAATATCAACAACAGATGCAGGCACAAATGGCAATGCAAGGGCAGTATCAAGCAGGTATGGAGAGAATGCAAGGAAATGCACAAGCAGGCTATATGGCCAACCAAGCATTATATAGAAATTATCAAACAGCGAGTCGCGATTATTATGGAATGGGTGGAGCTGGAATGTATGGAGGATCTCCTTATGCAAGCTACAACTTAGGTGGAAATTTTGGAATCAATGCTGGGATTTACGGCGGACTTAGTTGGTAAATAAAAACATGTAATATAAAAAAGAAAGGGGGACCATGAGTCCCCCTTTTTATTTTTTATGAATTAGCGTTCGATAATCATCTCTAAATAGAACTTCAATCTTATTTGAATCAAAAACTTTTTCGACAACTCCAGGCCCAAAGCTTGGGTGAGCAACAATATCACCGACCTCAAAAATTCCCTTGATAGTATATTCTTTAGACGGGCGATTTGTTTTATTCATTGCTGATGCCCAAAGCTCTGCAATTGGTATTGCATTTGACTTTGGTCTTGATTGAAGGCTTTTTGGTTTTGCAATTTTTGTTGTTTTGGTTTTGGCAGAACTTGGATCTTTATAGCTATGACTTCCTTTACAAGTCTTACACATAACCTTATCAGCTTCAGTTAAGGTCTTCATCGTCACAATAATATGTGCTAAAGTTAATTTACATTTGTTGCAATAAGAAAGTATTTCTTTGCCTACGCCAATTGTTGAATTCATGATATTTGCCTTTGGTGAGAATAAGGAATCTATTAAGCTTATGAAATTGCCAATGTAAAGTAAAGGATTTTAACTTGGGCCTCGATAAATTATTAGAAAAAGCAAAGCTACTTCCACCTAATAGTGGATGCTATCTAATGAAAGATAAATTTGATCAAATAATATATGTTGGTAAAGCAAAAAATTTGCGAAATAGAGTGCAGTCTTACTTTAATCATTCTGCAAAAAATACAAAAACGGAGATTTTAGTTGGGCGTATAAAAGATTTTGAATTTATAATCACAGAAAATGATGCAGAGTCATTTGTACTAGAAAATAATTTAATAAAAAAGTATACGCCTAAGTATAACATTCGTCTAAAGGACGATAAGTCATATCCTTATTTAGTAGTAAAGCATCATGAGCCCTTTCCAAGACTTGAATATATTCGAAAAGTAAAAAAAGAGAAGCTCGTTGAAGTCTTTGGCCCATTTGTTACTGGCAGTAATATTTCAGAAATTATTACCGTTCTAACTAAGCATTTTAAGTTGCGAGATTGCAGTCTATCAGAGTTTAAAAAAAGAAAAGAACCATGTTTACTTTTTCAAATGAGTCAATGTAGTGCTCCTTGTGTTAATAAAATTTCAGAGAGCGATTACGAGTTAAATTTAAAAACAGCATTAGATATTTTTAAATTCAAGGGCATAAAAACAATAAAATCTTTCGAAGATAAAATGGAGGAAGCTGCTAATAAAGAAGAGTTTGAATTAGCAGCGCAAATTCGAGATTCACTTAAAATGCTTATTGATTTTAAAAATAAATCAATGCAAGAAAATGCAGAATTAGAAGGAGCAAAAAATATTGATGTGATTGCAAGCTATCAAGGAGATGACGAAGTTGATATATCAATTTATATGATTAGAAATGGCCTGCTTTTAGGTCATAAAAATTTTCATTTTTCTAATTTTGATATAGAGGAAAACTTAGAGGATTCATTAATTAATTTTTTATTACAATATTATTCATCTACTCATGATACAAAACCTGACATCATTGTTTCAAAGTTGGAGAGTGTTTTTAGTTTGGCATTAAGTAAACTTTTAATTGATATTAAACTTGAACCACCGATTGGAAAATATCTCAATTTATGGCAACTAACTTCTGAGCATGCTTTTGAGTCTCAACGAGTTAGATTAAAACATGAAGATTCAGTTTATATTGGATTAAACAAACTCAAAGATTTATTGAGTTTAAAAGAACGCCCAGTGGTGTTGGAATGTTTTGATATAGCAATTTTTCAAGGGAAAAGCCCAACCGCTTCTCAAATTGTTTTTCATGAAGGCGTACCTGATCGTAAAAATTACCGCCATTATAACTTAACTGAACTTCCAGAAGGTAATAATGATTTTAAAATGATGGAAGAATTAATAACGAGAAGAATTGACAATGGAAATCTTCCCGATGTTTTTGTTGTAGATGGTGGTATGGGGCAAGTAAATATTTTAAAAGCAGTTTTAAAAGAATTTAAAATAGATATTCCAGTCATCGGAATCGCTAAATCCAAGGTAAAGAAAAAAAATAATAGTTTTAAAGAAGAAATTGTTTATAAATCAGAAGAGCGCTTGTTGATTGCCGGTAGATCAAATCCATTCATATTAAATCAAAATCGAGCGCTTTTTAAAATTATAGTAGGTATGCGTGATGAAGCTCATCGGTTTGCCCGTAGGCTTCATCACAAAAAAGAAAAAGAAAGAGTAATTAAGAAATAAGAAAATCTACCGAGAATAAAGACATGATTAAACTTAATTATCTTTTATTTCTGTCTATATATCTATCAAGTATCCAAGCAATAGAGTCGGTTTCTTGGAATAAGTTGAATTCAACTAACGAAGAGATGGTTTTGAATTTTTATGGGCAAGAAAATGAATATGATTTGATTTTAAAAAAAGGAAAATTAGAAGAAGATTACTTTACAGAAAATGAAATAACTAAAAAAAATTCAGCAAAGATTGAAGCTTTAAAATTAATTGGAATTTCATCTTATCAGATAGAGATGAAAAATATTAAAAATGACAGTATCGAATTGGTAGGTAGCTACATAGATAAAAATAAAAAGAAAGTTTTTTTTATTGAGTTGCATAGAAAAAATAAAGATAATGTGTTTCAAGCACTTGGAACTAGTAAAAATCCCATCGAGAAACAGATAGAAAATGTGTTTAAAAAAGAATTTGAAAGTTGGGTACTTAAGTGAAAAGAAATATATTAACACTGATTTTTATCTTTATTATATCAATTAATGCACTAGCTTTAACTACTACAAAAAAAGAATGTACAGCTAGAATTGATGGACTCCCATCACTAGCAAGCATTGAAACGACATGCAATCAAATAATTAAATCTGAAATTTGTAAAAGTGTTGAAAAAAAGAAAATAAGAAACTGTTCTGAAAAATCAAATATTGCTGAATCTTCTTGGGATTTTATAAAAGGATGTGCTAACGGAGCATTTGATTCTGTTAAATCGATAATTGACTTTGTTTATGATCTAATGAAAGGAGTATGGGCCACCGTAACAGGTGAAGTCGACCTTAAAGAAAAGAAAGACTCTGCACTAAAATACGTAGATAGTTTAGATTTATATCTAAAAACAGAATACTACAAAAGCTACAGAGAGGAGTCAGAACCATTTAGAGAATTTAAAGCAATTAACAATCTAAGCTCTAACATTGCACAGATGATTGTTAGAAAAATAAGTGAGTACCTATCACGTGAATCTGAAATTTACACTAACTGCTATAATTTAGAAGCAAAAACTCATAAAGTATGTGAGTTTATGACAGATCTCTTTTTTCCTCCAGCGGGAGCAATTGCTTTTTTAAAATACGGAGTAAAGGCAAGCACTAAAGTCTCAAAGATTAATCCCGGGAAAGGCTTAAAGCTTACTGAGATAAAAATTAGAAAAACTCAAATTAATTCAAAAACTGAGTTAGATCAAAACTTTATGCATTACTCGCCCACAACAGCAAAAGAGAATGATGAATGGATTAATCGAGCAAAAAATGCAGGTAAAGTAAGAGGGACTTTTTTTGAAATAGAAAACCAAGCATTAAAAAGATTAAATGATACTTTAGGAGATAAAAACCTTGTGACATCTCTAACTAATTTTCATAAAGAGATTTTTTTATCTAAACTTGATTTGTTTCAAAGTAAATACCCTCATCTAAATTTTAAAATGTATTCAGACTTTAAATCGATCAGACTAAGTTTTGGTTCTGAATTAAGTCCAGATGAGATATCGTTTTTGACAAAAATAACTGAGATGGCAAATAATGAATTTTCTCAAAAGACCATGGCAATGGATCTTGGGACAAAAATAAAAAATGAAAATATTGCAGGTTGGTTTTCTTCAGGAGTTGGAAATACTGCTGATCAGGCCGGACTTGCCGCTAGAGAATCTAGGACTAAAACTAGAGGAGATGGATCACTTCCTACATTAAGTTTTAAAGAAATGAAAAAAGATTTACTTGTACGAACACAATATCTTGAGAAAATGCGTGGCGATTTATATTCACTACTTTCAAAATCTCCATCTGGAAAGGGGCTTTTTACTTTTTTGCTTCCATCAAATACACCAGTATTAAGCAGAGAAGTTTTTGAGGCCTTAAGAAAGGGTGATAAAGAAGCATTCAAAATTTTAAAGCAAAAATTCGGAGTTGAGTTAAGTTCAGAAGAGAAAATTTTACTGCTGCAGTATTATAAAGGAATAGATAAACTCTCTCCCGGAATTTGGGTCAGCGAGCGAGTGGTTGCCAATCTGGATGCAGCAGACCTTGGTGGATTTTCCGCTGACTTTGCTGGAATGGGAGCTGCTAATATAGAGCGAGTAGCGCAAGATCTTGCTCTTTTCAAGGGGGACGATGTAGATGATTTAATTTCAAAAATAAGAAAGGGTGAAGAAGAAGTCACAAAAGAATTTAATTCGAAAAAAGCCTTTTTTCTTGAACAAACCAATAGTTCACTTTCTAAATTTGGAGATAGGCCCGAAATAAAATGCTCTGGTGATGATTGCGTTTCTATTGTTAGGCAAACATTAAATGTTAAAAAGAAAAAGGAAATTATTTCAGACTTTGCCTCAAAGAGTAACCCTTCCGGTATGCGTATAAGTTTTATTCCCCCAGGGATTCAAAAAGATTTGAGGACAAAAATTGCTGTTACAGGAGAGTTGATAGAAAAAGATCTTAGAAAAAAAATCACAGGAGTTGGCAATACACTTATCCCTAATGAAAAAATGAAAAATGTAATGATCGCTCTTGATATGCCTAAAGGAGTAAAGGGAGATCAGGTAAATTTATATATTGGAATTAAAGGCAATAGTCTTTTAACTGAAAAAGAATTGGAAATTATTCGCACTCAATTTAAAGAAGTGATGAAAGATATGCAGGGAAATGTGGATTATGGCAATGGGATTCGGCCAAGCTATGCTTCTGGTGATATCTTTTTTATTAAAACAAAATAATCACCAGAAGATATATAAAATACAACCTAGTTTATTACATGAATAATTTTTCGGTTTCCTTGGCCACATTCTGGGCACCTTGCCGATTCTTGCATCAGTAGATTTTTATAATCAGACAAATGAGTAAGAACAAGTTTTGCACCACAAATCTGGCATTCATTGATAATTTTTTTAACTTGCTTAACATCACCAAAGTATTCTTGAAAGTTTTCAAATTTGTAATCAGATTCCATAGACATACAGGTTTCTCCTATTGGCATTAACAAAATATTGATCGACTCATCTAACGGAATTCTTTACAGATCTTGCGATTAATGAGAGGTTGGGCTAAATTTGCTTATGAAAAAAAATTTTGAAGAAATTTTAAAAAAGTCTAAGGCCCTTTTAAATGGTGAGAATTCAAATTCTTTTGAGTATGACCTATTTAAAGGGAGTGAATGGTATTTTTTGTTCAATAATATCCAGTTAAAAGCAACTTCCAAGGCAGAGAGTAAGGAAAATTTTAAGGAAAAATTTAAGGAAAAGCAGGTAATCGTTGAGCACAAAACGCTGGTATTGTTTTTAGGCGATGGCAAAAAAGAAGGCGAAGAAGATTTGCTTTATAAAATGATTTTAGCGATGAAATTAAAAGAAAGTGAATTTGTTCGACTCCCCCTTGGCCAAGAATTGTTAGACTGTTCAGATTTGTCGACTGACGATATTTTAATGCTTCCTTCATATTCGGCCCTTATGGAGCAAATTGAAAATTTGGCTCCAGCTTATGTTGTTTCGCTAGGTGCAGTTAGCACGAATATTTTACTTAATTCCAAAGAGAAAATGTCGGCCATTCATGGTAATTTTTTCAGTCTTCGCGCAAATAATTGGAATTACCAAATGATACCAATCTTTCATCCTGATTTTCTATTGATTAATCCAAACATGAAAAGAACTGCTTGGATGGATTTACAAAAATTAATGCAGCTTCTCGGGAAAATTTGATCCCCCTTTCACAATAGTAACTTTAATTAGTAAAATATTTTATGCCTTAAAATTGTAAAGGTAAGGCACTTTAGTTTTATGAGTAGTATGCAAAAAAAGGCGTTTATTTTTTTTATAGTGTGTTTTGGAATTTTCACTAACCTGTGGGCAAAGTCAGGCCCAGTTGTGAGCGTGAGAATTGCCAAGTCACTAAAAGACGTCATTGTGTCTGGCCTAGATTTAAAGCGGTACCTACATTTTAATGAAAATTTTAAAAAATTCAGCGGAAAGCAAGCAATCAAATTTAACTGCAGTACAGTTAAGAATTTAAATCCAGAAAAAAACCGACCGATTTTACTGGCCACATTAGAGTCTGATACAGGACTTCTGACTTATCAAGACTCTAAATATAGAGGCCAGTTTAAAATATTATCAAATAACAACGGTGATAGTTGTGATTTGGTGAACGATGTTCCCATGGAAACATACATTGCTAGTCTACTCTCAAAAGAAATGAACTCAAATTGGCCAATTGAAGCGTTAAAAGCTCAAGCAGTAGCTGCTCGTACTTATGCACTTCATAAAATGAATTCAAATCAAGTAAGCAATGAACTTGGAGCAGAGGCGTACTATGATTTGGAGTCATCTGAAAAACATCAAGTGACGGGAAATTTTTTTGATTTGACTAAAAAAACGGAGGAAGCAAGTAGGCTGACAAATGGAGAAGTTTTATTAAATGAAAATCAAGAGATTAAACCAATCTATTTTCATGCGAAGTGCGGAGGGAAAACATTAAGACCAGATCAAGTTTGGAAAAATAAAGAGAAAAGTTTTGAGTCTGTGAATTGCCCATTTTGCCATAATATAGGAGCGAATACTTGGAATAATTCAATTGATACTGGCAGAATGATTGGGTTTATTAAATGGGCCGTAGAAAAAAAATACCTTGATAAGATAGATGGAAATGAATTTAATTCCATCGTTTTGGTTCCTGATTCAATAGATAAATATACAGTAAATTTTTACATAAATGATAGACCTTATCGTATTGAGAAAGGACTATTGCGAAATTATTTTGGGCGGTTTATTTTTCCATCAAACAGTTTTTCTATAAAAAGTAGCTTGGGGAGATTCTATGTAGTTGGAGAAGGACTTGGCCATAACGTGGGACTTTGCCAAACCGGCGCTCTTACTATGGCAAAGATGGGATGGAGTTATAAAAAAATTTTAGCCCACTATTTTCCTAAACACCTTTTGAAAAAAGTATATTAATATCTATTTATGAAGTCCTTTTTATTTTTAATTATATTTTTAGCCTCTGTGCATGCGCATGCTTTTACTATTTTGATCGATCCAGGTCATGGAGGAGAAGATGATGGTGCAAAAGCAAATCATACCGTTAATGGAGTTCAGACTTTAATTAAAGAAAAAGATTTGGCATTAAGTATTGGACTTAAACTTTATGAGCTTCTATCAAAAAAATATTCAGTGTTTTTGACGAGAAGTATGGATCGCACCGTTTCACTTCCAGAGCGTGCTCAGATTGCAGAAAAAGTTAAGGCCGATTTATTTATTTCAATTCATATAAATTCAAGTCCTGATTCACGTTCATTTGGTTTTGAGACTTATTATTTAGATAATGGGAATGATGTTGCTGTAAAAAAAGTGGAGCGAACGGAGAATATTCAAAGTAAGGACGAAGGCGTAGTTCAGCAAATATTAATTGACTTAGCAGTAGAACAGACAGTCAAGACATCTAAGCCTCTCGCGGTGTATGTGCATTCGTCTATAAAAAAGCGAGTGGGACAAAAATATAAAATTCCAAGTCGGGGAATAAAGCCAGGTTTATTTTATGTTTTAGCACTTTCAAAGAGGCCTGGACTTTTACTTGAAGCTGGATTTATTACAACACCAAAAGAGAGAGAGCGAATGCTTTCAAATGCTTTTCAAGAAGCCTACGCCAACGCCGTTTATTTAGGTATTGTAGAATTTATTAAAAGCAACCAGAGTTTGAAAAAGTAGTATAAACTGGAAAATCTGCTGTATACGGATTACTAGGAATTCTTTGCGAGATCATATAGGTGTAATATGCAGCCGCAACAAGTCCATATCCACAGCTTGTATTTGAGTTTAAAGTAATTCCATATGGAGCTTGAAAGTTTGCAAGCGTCCGATCATTTGAAACGAGGTTAGGGTAATTAGCATAACTGTTAGGCACTGAACACATTGATAAAGTTACATTGTATCCGACAAGACTTCCATTGTTTGTAATTTTTGTAACAAACATTAGATCTCTATAAGCACTAACTCCGACGTATAGTTCTGAGGCCGTTCCCGTGAGAACTGTTTGACTAAATTGTCCACCAATTGTTGACTGGCTGAAAGCTCCACCATTCACGCTGTAGACATAATCAGTTGATAAACGATATCTTCCAGAGAGACACGATACTTTGGCCTTAATAGTATCTGATTGACTAATCATGGTTGTATTACCTTGATAGGCCGAATAGTTACCATTTGGTTGATTACTTTTTACAACATTCTTTTTCCCACAGCTTGCAAGAATTAAAGCAGATGACAGTAGGGTTAGTACAGATGCTTTAAAATATTGTGGTTTCATTTATCTCTCCAACGAAAACGTTTTATTCTAGAATTCTGATCGGTTAGAATTTATTAAACTTTAGTATGTTGTCGATGGCGGATTAAAATAGTTCAATATTGTGAAGAATTTTCAGTACTTATAAAAAATTAAAATTCTGTCATTATAGAGTAATATGACAAAATATTTGCCCAAAAGAATAAAAGATATAATTGAGGATGATGTATTTATCTTTAAATTTTCAACTGCAATTAAATTTACGCTAGTATCGTTACTATTTGCAGTTATTGCAATAATGCTGACATATTTATTGTTGCGAATTGATCTCATACTATTTGAATCAATGGGATTTTCTCTTGGAACATTTGAAGAAGAAGCATATTTTGATTTTGTGTTTCAAAATCTTTGGAATGTACTTCCATTAATTTTTCTTGTTTTTATCATTATTTTCATCAGTGGTTACTACATTGCAATAATAATGATGAGGCCATTTAAGGCGATTGGTGATCATTGTGAAGAAAGGTTAAATGAACAAACAAGATTTTATCAAGCAGATTTCTTTTCAGATTTAAAATTACTAACATCGTTTAGTACATTCTTTTTTTCAAAAATTGATGAAGCAAAGGCCAAAGGGGAATTAGTTCCAGTAACTATACCTGAAGATTACACAAAGATTCACAAGCCAATCTGGGAGCGCAATTTTTTTATTAACTACTTACTTTTGATTACAATCTTTAGTCTTTTGGCATCTCTTGGAATTTTATTTTTAAACAACGAACTTCGAGGGCAGGTTTCTTACTTGGCATCAAGTTTGGCAAAAAATAACTTGCAAGCAAAATTTTTTCTAGAGAGACAGGCCGAAGTTGAGTCAACCGCGGTCTATTCATTATTGGCCTTGCATGTAATTGTAAATATTTTATTTGGAATCCATCTCTATTATAAAATAGCATCACCATCTTTTGCTGTGTTTGCAACATTACGTTCCTTTTTAAAAGGTAGTTACCACAATAGAGTTCATTTAATTGGTTTTTATTATCTCCGTAACGATTGTCGGAAAATTAATAAATATTTAGATTATGTTCAAAAGGAATTAACCAGATTAAAATAGTCAGAAATTATTTCTATTTCAAAAAAAGCAAAACTTTGAGAGAATACATAAGTTTTATAAACACAAAGAGGAACACTATGAAGAATTTAATGGTATTTTTTGCACTACTAGGAATGACTCTTACTGCGAGTTGTTCAGATGAAAAAACAAAAGAGCAAATTGCAAAGGCACTAAAAGAAGATCCAAAAATTTTAGCAGAAGCAATTGAGAAACATCCTGTAGAAATATTAGAGGCACTTCAAAAAGCAGCGAAGATTGCTCAAGAGGAAATGGGAAAACGTCGCGAAGATGAAGAGAAGAAAAAACTTGAAGAATCATTTGATAAACCTTTAGTTGCAAATATTCGCGCTGATGAATCAATTAGAGGCCCAAAAGATGCTCCAATTACACTTGTTGAGTATTCAGATTTTGAATGTCCTTTTTGTTCTCGCGGATTTGATACTGTCTTAACATTAATGAAAAAGTATGAAGGGAAGGTTCGATTTATCTATAAGCATTTACCTTTAAGCTTTCATGATAAAGCGATGATCTCTGCTCAATATTATGAAGCGATCAGACTTCAAGATGAGAAAAAAGCTTTCCAATTTCATGATGAAATTTTTAAAAATCAAAAGAAATTACAAAACGGTAAAGCATTCTTAGATGCCATTGCAAAACAAGTTGGCGCAAACATGGCAAAACTTCAAAAAGATTTAAATTCTGATGCAGTTAAAAATAGAATTGCTGAAGATATGAAAGAGGCTGAAGGATTTGGAATGCAAGGAACTCCAGGATTTTTATTAAATGGTATTCCTGTTCGCGGAGCTTATCCTGCAGAATACTTTGATGGGTTAATTGGCCAATTACAACAAAAAGGTAAACTAAAATTGTAATTTTATAAAAAATAAATAATAATTAGTTTTAATGGGGGGCCAATTATGGCCCCTCTTTATTTTAATAATTATGGAAAATTCAATTTATTCAAATTTAGGCAATCGTTTAAATAAGAGGTTCCAAGACAAAAGAGAAATGGAACACTTTACGATTAAAGACTTTGTAGAAAACAAGTTTCAAATAAATAACGTAGTTGAATTAAAAAGCTTGCTTGTAAGAGAATTAAAAGAATTATTAAAAAAAGAAAACTTATTTGACCTAGTTCAGTCTTTTGTAGATCTTGAACACAATTTAGAACTTGCCTCTGATAAACTTGATTTGCAGAGGTTGGATGAAGGATCTATTAATTTTGAGTTATTTCATCGCAATTTGTCGCCTGTTTTAATGAGATCAATTTTAGATAA
>CAZOXW010000010.1:0-51221 GCA_964583925.1 uncultured Bacteriovorax sp. | reverse complement strand
TTTGGAACTTTTACAAAAAGTAGAAAGGCCTCTCGCTTGGGAGTTAATCCTGGAACTGGTGAGAGAATTAGAATAAAGGCCAGAGTAGTACCAAAATTTAAACCAGGGAAGCCTTGGAAAGAATCATTGTAGCCTCCTGAGATTTTATCTTGATAATCTTTCTCAAGTAAGGGAAAAATTTTCCCATGTCAAAAAGGCACCAGTCAAAGAATTAACACCACTTAGTTAGAATTTTAAAAAAAACCGGCAGAATTTTCTAAAATTAACTAAGATCACTTGAACCTTATTGCCTATGTGTGTATAATTTTTGACAGGTAGAGAATTTAACCAGGATGGTAGAAATTTATGGCCGAAGATAAAAAAGATCAGGAAGAGAAAAAAGAAGCGGCACCTTCCGGTAAAAATCCATTATTAGTTGTTTTGGTATTAGTTAATACAATTGCCATTGGAGCAGTTGGTTTTTTTCAATTTCAAAATCATAAAAAATTAAATTCACTTCCCACGATAGCAGACATCATGAAACAGCAAGCAGAAGGTGACCATGCAGCTTCAGGTGAAGGCGAGGGTGGTGGCCATGGTGAAAAGAAAGAAGCCGGTGGACATGGTGGTGGTAAAGAAGTTGCAGGTGGAGAAGTTAAAACTGATGGGCTTCTCTATCCATTAGATCCATTCACTGCCAACCTTTCACAGAGTTCAGGCCCGCAGCGCTTTATTCGTATTGGTTTGGTCCTGAAGTTTAATAAGGAAGCAAAGAAAGAAGAAGTTGATACAAGAAAACCACAAATCAACGATACAATTATAAATATGCTCAACTCAAAGAAACCTGAAGAGCTGTTAAAAAAAGAAGGAAAAGATTACTTAAGAGAAGAAATTAAAACGTCCATCAATAATTTTATGACTGATGGGCAGGTGATCGATATATATTACGTTAATTTTCAGATTAACTAAAAGGCAGAATGCCTTGAACGAAGCTTGAATTCATCCCAGGAGGGGAAGATTATGGCACAAGTACTAAGTCAAGATGAAGTAGATGCACTATTAAATGCTGTCAACGATGGTGGTGACTCCTCAAGTTCAGGTGGAAGCAGTGATAGTAGCAGTGGTGATGATGGTGATGAAAATATTCAGACCTATGATCTCACCAACCAAGATAGGGTTATCCGTGGAAGAATGCCCATCTTGGAAATTATCTATGAACGATTTATTCGTCAGTTTCGAGTCTCATTATCAAACTCTCTAAGAAAAATATCGACCATTTCAATTATCTCTACTGACCTTTTAAAGTTTGGAGAGTTTGTTAACACACTACCAATTCCATCATGCATGTGTATCATGCGATTTAATGAATTAAGAGGTCCTGCACTTTTAGTTTTTGAATCAAAACTAGCTTACGCCATTATTGATTCATATTTTGGTGGAACAGATCGGCCGTTTACAAAAATCGAAGGAAAAGAATTTACTCAAATTGAGCTATCATTCATGAGAAAGATTATGGATATGGCCATAAACGATTTAGAGGAAGCATGGGCACCGGTTCATCGTATTGATGCTCAATATTTAAGAACAGAAATTAACCCACAATTTGTTGGGGTTGTTCCTCCGTCAGACGTAATTATTGCAACAACACTTGAAGTTGAGTTTGAATCTGCATCTGGAACAATTATGATTGTTGTTCCGTACTCAACAATCGAACCAATTAAGCAAAAACTTTCATCTAGCTTTCAAACTGATAATGAAATGGCCGACTCGATTTGGACAACGGCCATGAATGAACACATAAGAAATACCAAGGCAACAGTCATTGTACGCTTAGGCGAAGCTGAAATGACACTTGGAGATCTTCTTACGCTTGAACCTGGAGACATTATCCCATTAAATCAAGATGCTTCAGGTGAAGTTTCTGTGACGGTAGAAGGGGTAGAAAAAATGAAGTGTCTAATGGGAACACATAAAGGAAACCGCGCAGTCCAAATTACAAACGTATTTGCGCCACCAGTTGAAATTGAAGAAGAAGTATAAAATTATAAGGGGAATAGTATGAATAAAGTATCAGTAGAAAGATTAGCAGATGAAGTAAAAGCTGGTGATGATTCTTTAAATAAATTAAAAGTTCAAAATTTGGATTTTATTTTAGATATTCCATTAAAGGTATCAGTTGAACTAGGTCGAACTCAAATTATCGTGAAAGATTTATTACAACTAGGACAAGGTTCAGTTCTTGAGCTTGATAAATTGGCCGGTGAACCCTTAGAGATTTTGGTCAACGGAAAACTTGTGGCAAAAGGTGAAGTCGTCGTTGTGAACGAAAAATTTGGTATTCGATTAACAGATATTATTAGCCCAATTGAGCGAATTGAGACTTTGAAATAGTAGGAGAATTAAATGAAACTTAAAAAATTACTGACTATTTTGACCTTAGTGATAGCTAGCTACTCAATTAACGCTGAAGATGTGAATGTTAAGGGGCTAGAGTTAATAAAGGGAAAAACTATTTCCGCTATTAATGTTAAATTAAGTGCAAACCTAAGTGAAAATCCAGAACTTTCTGTCGTGGGTAAGACTATCGAGTTAAAAATACCAAACGCGAGAGTGAGTAGCAAAATTTCTAAAAAAATCGGAACGATTTTATTAACTGCGACTCAATACGATCGAAACACAGTGAAGGTTGTCGCAAATCTTCCATCAAGCTTAAAGGGCCAAGAATCCCTAGTGAGTATTGTTTTAAAAGATAATGCACTTGATTTAAGTTTTCCTTTTAGTGAAATTGCGGGGAGAGCACCGGCAATAGTCACTCAGACAAAAGAAGCGAATCAAAACTTGGCAAAGTCTGAAGAAATTTTAGATGAAAATTATTTAAAAACACTAGAAGCAGAGGAAGCCAAGAAGGTTACGGAGACAACCGCCAAAGCTGAAAATAAAATAGAAGCTCAAATAAACAATACAGATAGAGTCAAATTGACTCAATCGTCGGTAACTAAAAGTGAAACTAGTGTCACTAATTCTAGTCGAGCGAGTGACGAGACTCCAAAGTCCTCGTTTTCTATAGCGACATATGTTGGTAAGTTTGTTGCATTTTTAGGAATTATCTTACTCGGTTTTTACGGAGTACTTACATTGTTTAAAAAGGGTGTCATTAAGAAAGGCAAATTGGGTTTTTTAAATAGCACCAAACTTGTGGAAGTTTTAAGTACGACTCATGTTGCACCTAAAAAAAGTTTAATTATGGTGAAGGCCCATAAACAAGTCTTTTTGATTTCAAATTGCGAAAACGGGATGAGTTTAATTTCTGAAATTAATGATGTAACCGGCCTAATTAAAAATGGTGAGGCCGAAATTACTGGAACAAATTTTGATACAAATTTAAATTCTGCAACAAAAACGAATAAAGAATTTAGATTAAAAGAAGACTATGTAGATTATGAATCATTAGACGAAATGCTTAACGAACCAGAACTGGGACAAAATGCAGAAACATCTGCCTCTAAGTCCATCACAAAAAATCCAGTAAAGGATACGGTGAAGTTCTCTGAGCAAATCAAGTCTAAAGTTAAAAATTTAAAGCAATTAAGTTAAAAATAGGAATTGCATGAAAATAAAATTTAAATGGACTTATATTTTACTCTCACTGATCCCAGGAATTGCCCTTGCACAAGCTGCAAATAATCTTGCGCTTCCTGGAATGTCAATTAACTTTGGCCAAGGGGCAAATCTAGTAGATTCAATCGAGATTTTACTTTTATTTACAATTTTAACTTTAGCACCTTCGATCTTAATTTTGTGTACATCGTTTACAAGAATCCTAATCGTTCTCTCGTTTATGAGACAGGCCATTGGTACTCAAAATATGCCTCCGAACCAACTGCTTGTTGGTTTCTCCTTATTTTTATCTCTTTTTGTCATGCAACCGACAGGCGAACGGATTTACAATAAGGCCATTACTCCCTATATGAATAAAACAATTGCAACAACTGTGGCCGTAGATGAAATCACTCTTGCTCTTCGTGCATTTATGCAAAAGCAAGTTCGAAAGGCCGACATTGGTCTTTTTTATGAAGTGACAGGAAAAGCAGCACCTCAAACTATTGATGATGTACCTATTCATTACTTAATTCCTGCTTTTATAATTTCAGAATTAAAAACATCATTTCAGATTGGTTTTTTACTTTATATCCCATTTCTAATTTTAGATATGGTTGTAGCATCGGTTTTAATGGCGATGGGAATGATGATGCTTCCTCCGGTCGTTGTTTCACTTCCATTTAAATTATTACTCTTTGTTCTCGTCGACGGATGGCAGTTAGTAACGGGTTCTCTACTTAGATCATTTAACTAGGATAGTTTTATGCAATTTGATTCATACGCAGACATTACTCACCAAGCAGTCAAGGTAGCATTGATGGTTTCAGCTCCAATGTTGATCGGAGCTTTGCTCATCGGTATTTTAGTGTCACTATTTCAAGCAGTAACTCAAATCAATGAACAGACTCTCTCATTTATTCCAAAAATTTTAGTAATCGTGGCAGCACTAGTTTTTTTTGCACCATGGATGTCAGATACGCTTACAACTTTCACAAAAGATTTGTTTTTGAATATTCCTAAGATTGTAATGGAGAGATAAAAATGCTTAGCATTCAGATTACAGATATGAACATCGTTGTAGCATTTTGGTTATGCTTTACACGTTGGTTTGCTGTAATGATGCAATTGCCGTTATTTGATCAAGTATCGATTCCAGTCTTAGTTAAAGTTTTGACAACCTTAATTATATGTTTTGCTTTTTTCCCGATGACAGAAGCTGAAATGATAAAAGATGTCACACATTTTGGAAATAATAGCTTTTGGCTCTTAACTATTTTTAATGCCATTGTTGGAATAGTGATAGGATTTTTTGTTAAATCGATTATGAGTATTTTTATTTCAGGCGGGGCACTGATAACTCAACAAATTGGTTTCAATGCCCTTCACTATTTTGACCCGAATGCCGGAACACAAGTCGGGCCATTTGAAAAACTTATGGAGTGGACTGTGCTTATGATGGTAATTACCTCTGGAGCATTAATCCCAATGTTTAAAGGAGTGATCATCTCTTTTTCAACAATCCATCTTTATAATATTGGAAAACTAGCGGGCTCAATGGTGTTTTTTAATCAATTTTTTAAGTCAGTTTTTATCACTGCAATCATGCTTGCAAGTCCAATGATTTTTGTAAACTTATTAATAAATGCAGTAATGGGAATAATATCGAGGGCCGTTCCACAGATGAATGTTATCTCGGTAAGTTTTGCAGTAAATATTGGCCTTGGTCTTTTGGTTTTTGTATTGGGGTCAGATGAATTTTTTCAAAATTGTTTTAGAATTTACACTGACAAATTAGGACAGTGGTTTTTATTTTTGTCATAAGGTGTAGGAGAGTATAGTGGCCGAAGAAAGTGACGCAGAAAAAACGGAAGAGCCTTCCCAGCATAGGATAGACGAATTCCGAAAAAAAGGGGATGTTGCCTCTTCGCGAGAACTAACTTCAGTTCTCGTGCTTGCTGCATGCTTTTTAACTTTTTCTCTTTCTCTTGTATTCATTTATGAAGAGATGACTAAATATATTGAATGGCTTTATACTTTAGATATCGCTTCTGCCTTTACTGAAAAATCATTAAAAACAATTACCACTCGCACCGTTATCGTCGGACTTAAGTGTGCCGCTCCCGTATCTTTAGTCGCGCTATGTGTGGGAGTAGGATCACAAATTGCTCAAATCGGTTTTTTATATTCTCCAGACATACTTGAGTTAGATTTTGATCGCATCAATCCAATTAATGGAGCTAAAAAATTATTTTCGATGCGTTCACTTTTTGAAACAGTCAAAGGTCTAATAAAATTTGCCGTCGTTTTAAGCATTGTCTATATGTACATGAAAGATGATATCGTTAGCTACAATGGTTTTATGCATCTTGAAACGTATCAAGGGTTTATGCTTGCTCGTGACTTATTGATAAATTTAAGTTTTGCAATCATTATGGGATTGGCCGTCGTTGCTCTTTTGGATTTTGCTTACCAGAAAATTTCATATAAAAATCGCCTGAAACAAACAAAAGATGAACTAAGAAAAGAGCATAAGGAACAAGAAGGAAATCCTGAAATAAAAAATAGAATTCGACAAATTCAAAGAGAGATGTCTAGAAAGCGAATGCTTAAAGATATAAAAACAGCAGATGTTATTGTAACGAATCCAACACATATAAGTATTGTGCTAAAATATGATTCTGAATCAATGGTTTCTCCGATGGTTTTAGGAAAAGGTGCAGATCACTTAGCACTTAAGATAAGAGAAATCGCCAAAGAAAATAATGTTCCGATTGTTGAAAATGTAATGCTTGCACGCACGCTGTATAAAACAGTTAAAACAGGTCAACCGGTTCCACGAACACTTTATAAAGCAGTAGCAGAAGTATTGGCCTTTGTTTACAAATTAAAAAAGAAAGAAAAAGCGATATCATTAAGATAGGTAAAATAGTATGAACGATTTTTTTAAAAAATTTAAATTATTCTCTCAAAGTCCAGACATGCTTGCTGGGATTGGGATTTTATTAATTTTAGTTGTAATGATTGTTCCGATACATCCTTTTCTACTGGATTTGTTTCTAGCATCTTCTCTTGCATTTGCAGTTATAGTGATGCTGGTTTCAATGTATACAAAGAAGCCTTTAGATTTTTCTACTTTCCCTTCTGTTCTTTTGATATCAACCTTATTTCGCTTGGCCCTAAACGTTGCCTCTACTCGAAATATTCTTCTTCATGGAGCAACTGACGGAACTGAAGCGGCCGGTTCGATCATTAAAAGTTTTGGAGAATTTGTTGTCGAAGGAAATTTTGTAGTCGGAATTGTCATCTTCATCATTTTAGTAATCATCAACTTTATGGTTATCACCAAAGGTGCTGGACGGGTCGCTGAAGTTGCAGCTCGATTTACATTGGATGCGATGCCTGGAAAGCAAATGGCGATCGATGCAGACTTGAACGCTGGTCTTATTAATGATGTTGAAGCTAAACGCAGAAGAAAAGAAGTCGCAGAAGAAGCTGATTTTTACGGGTCCATGGACGGTGCTTCGAAATTCGTTCGAGGAGATGCAATTGCAGGTATTTTAATCACTGCAATTAATATCATTGGTGGGATTATAATTGGTGTCGCTCAAAGTGGAATGGATATTGGAAAAGCAGCTGAAGTATTTACACTTCTAACCATAGGTGATGGTCTCATTACTCAAATCCCGGCCTTAATTATTTCTACGGCCGCAGGTATCATTGTAACGAGAAATACCAATGAAGATAACATTGGGACACAAGTTCAAAAGCAATTTAAAATTCACCCTCGCGCTATTTATATCGCTGGTGGTGTTCTTATTTTTTTCGGTTTAATTCCAGGACTTCCAAAAGTGCCATTTTTTGCCATGGGGGGAATTTTAGGTTTTATTGCCTACAAGATAGAGCAGTCAAATACACAAGAGGCCGAAGATACAAAAGCAAAATCGGTAGAAGTGAAAAAGGCAACAGCTCAAAATTTAGAAGAACTTCTAAATATGGAATTGGTCGAACTAGAAGTTGGTTATGGAATTGTTCATTTAGTTGATACTGAACAAAATGGAGACCTGCTTGAAAGAATAACTCACATGAGAAAACTTTTTGCTCTCGATTGGGGAGTAATAATTCCATCAGTAAAAATCAAAGATAATTTAGAACTAAAGCCTGGTGGATACTCAATTAAAATCAAAGGAATTCAAGTTGCAAAAGGCGAATTGATGGGAGACTACTTTTTGGCCATGGATCCTGGAACTGTTATTGAAAAAATTGAAGGTATTGATACCGTTGAGCCTGTTTTTGGGCTAAAGGCCGTGTGGATTTCTGAAGATCAAAAAGAGGATGCTTCCTATAATGGCTATACCGTTGTGGATTGTTCTACGATTCTTGCTACTCACTTAACAGAAATTTTAAAATCAAATTTACATGAACTATTTGGTCGACAAGAGCTTGTTCGAGTAATTGACAACTTTAAAGAGACGAATCCAAAATTAGTCACGGATCTAATACCTGACATTATTAGTTTGGGTATTGTCTTAAAAGTAATGAAAAATTTACTCAAAGAAGCAGTTTCAGTACGTGATCTACGTACAATTTTAGAGACTTTATCGGAGTATGGAACTACAATTAAAGATGCAGATGCATTGACCGAGTTTGTTCGGCAAGCATTGTTTAGAACAATTACAGAGAAGATTAAGAGTGATGCAGGAGATATTCCTCTGTTTACCTTGGATCGAAACATTGAAGAAAATATTGCACAAAATATTATTCAAACAGATCAAGGTCAACAGCTTTCATTAGATCCAAAAATCACTCAAATCATCTTGGCTTCATTAAATGAAAAGATTGAAGAGGCCACCAATATGGGAGAAAAGATGGTTGTACTTTGTTCACCAGTTATTCGTTCACACTTTAAACGTCTAACTGAAAAATTTATCCCAAATCTCATTGTTGTTAGTCACAATGAGCTTTCGCCTGATGCAAATATTAGATCACTAGGAACGGTGAGGTTATAAAACATGTACGTTAGAAAATTTGAAGCAGACAGTATCGAAGAAGCACTTAAAGACATTAAAAGAGAATTAGGCCCTGATGCAGTGATATTAAAAACGATCACAAATAAAGGTCTTAAGGGTGCTTTTAAGAAAAACAAAATTGAAATCACAGCGGCCATAACAGAAAAGAGCTATACCAAAAAAGCACAAGTCGATCGAGTTTTAGACGAAGGTCAAAAGGGTGAATTTTATAAAAATAGTGCAAGTTATATCGCAAATATGATTGACCAGCATGATACAATTCGTGAGCAAAAAGAATCTTCAGCAAATGGAAAGGCCGGTTATGGAGGACTTGGGCTTAATAAAACAGTTAATACGACTAAGAGTATTGCCAGTTCTATCAAAAATGGCCTAGATGATTTTCTAAGCTTAGGTGAAAAAGAGGAAAAAATGGTGAAGGCCGATTTTAATTTTGAAGAAGAAATGACTCCAAGACGCGCAGTTAAAAATACAGCTCCCGCAGAAAGAAGTATTCAAAATAATATTAACGAAGAAAATTTGCGGCCAAGAATCAATACTGAGCTAAGTGAAAAAGATAAAAATAAAATTGAAGAACTTGAAAAGAAACTTTATGAATTAACTAAAAGCTTTGAGCGAATCCATAAAAAAGAACCGATTGGTATTTACCACTTGAGAACAAGTTTAAGAAGTTTAGATATCAATGAGGTTTATATTCAGAACTTGATTAAAAAGGCACTTTTTGAATTAACAGAAAGTGATTTAGAAAATTCTGATCTGGCCTTTGAATTTGCTCTTAGAGAGATGATGAATACAATTAAAACAGAAATGCCACTTTTTTCTCTCACCGATAGTGCGAAAAATCCGGTTATAACTGTTTTTATTTCTGAGAGTTCAAGTGGACAAAGCACGATGGCACAAAAAATTGCGGCCATGAAAAAAGATGCTGTAATTATTAGAAATGCAAACACAATCAACCCAAAGTCTAAAGCGAGCTTCACAGAAAAAATCTTTGACTTAAATATTGTAAAAACATCAACTATTGCAGAAATGGTTTTAGAGTGTAGAAAATCTCTTGAGGCGGGTAAGTGTGTCTTTATTGATTACAATTCAAGTTCTGCAGAGATCAATGAAACAAAAAAATTTATTGATGGTCTCCGCCGAGCATTTCCAAAAGTGGAAGTATTGATCACTCTATCTGCAATTCATACAGAATTGTATAATAGAAAAGTGTTGGGAACATACCGCAGGCTTTCTGATGGAATTGTAATCTCGCACTTAGACAGTTGTCTTAATTTCGGAGCTCTTTTTAATATTGCTTGGGACATAAATGATCTACCGTTCAAATTTTATGGCACGGGAGAAGTGATTCCAGATGATATCGAAACTGCTAGTGCCGAAAGATTAATGGCGGGATTGTTTAAACTGAATTAGTTAGAAAATATAAATTTGTAAGTAAATCTTAGGACGAGATTTATTGATACGGAGAGACAGGATGTCGATGAAAAGTTTTAGTAGGCCAAGTACAACTGATTGGTTGATTTCTCAGAATAAGTATCAGACTAAAAAAACAAAATCTAAAGCTAAAACTATTTCGATTACAGCTGGAAAAGGTGGAGTAGGTAAGACTTCGGTAGCAGTAAAGCTTGCAAAGCTTCTTGCCAGCGATGGTTTTAAAGTACTGCTTCTTGATTGCGACTACAATCTTTCCAATACAGTGGTAAAGCTTGGGTTGCCCATCAATAACCAGTTTTATGAACTAGTTTCTGCTCAAAAAGAATTTGATCAATGTATTTACAAAGATGGAAATCTTCACTTGTTATCAGGCTGTAACGGAAGTATTGATCTCTTTAATAAAAACCTTGAAATTGATCGAATTATTATCGATATAATTGTAAATCATGAAAGTGATTATGATTATATTTTACTTGATTGCCCGGCCGGAATTACTAAAGAAACGCTTACTCTAAATGCCTATAGCGACTATCGTTTTGTTGTGGTTACTCCTGATAAATCGTCAGTAACTGATTCTTACTCATTAATAAAAATATTAAATAAAGAGTTTGGCGTTAATGATAATCACCTACTTGTGAATAAAATTTCAAGCGATGGACAATATCAGCGAATGGTTAAAACCTTGAGTGAAACAGTTGAATCTTTTTTAAAGTGCCGACTTCACATCTTGGGCCGTATCCAAAATCTAGAAGTTCCTGTTGATCAGTTTGATCGTCTACTTTTAGAGGAAAATTCTTCCCTACATAAAAATTTTTCAACATTAGTAAAGAAATTTACCGATGAGATAGAGGACAACTCGTCTCGAGATGAATCCATGCTGTATGCAAAATTTTCATCTCGTGCACAAAGCGAAAATCGTTTTACAATTTAATTAAGGGAGATTAAAGAATGTCAACTCTATCAAAAAAATTAAAAAATTTAAAAGACTATCGCTCTACAGTTGAACCCAAAGTAAAAGATGAGATAGTCATAGAATATGCTCCCTTGGTAAAATATATTGCCCAAAAAATAGCTTCAAGATTGCCATCAAATATTGAACTCGATGATTTGATTTCTTGTGGTGTTATTGGCCTCATGGATGCAATTGAAAAATTTGATCCAAATCGAGATAACAAATTTAAAACGTATGCAGAGTTTAGAATTCGTGGTGCTATTTTAGATGAACTTCGTGCGCAAGATTGGGTTCCTCGATCGATTAGAGAAAAAGCAAAAACAGTTGAACGTGCCTATGCCAAATTAGAGGCAAACTTAGGGCGACCTGCAACTGATGAAGAAATGTGTGAAGAGTTGAAAATGACTCAAGAAGAATTTCATGATCTTTTAAATAAGTCGAAATCAATTTCATTATTAAATATCGATGATTCAGCAAGCTTTAATAAAGGTGATAAGAAACTAATTTCAGAAGTTATGGAAGATCACCGAGCACTAAATCCTTATACGACAGTAAGTTTAAAAGACTCTAGAGAGAGAATTAAAGATGGTATTATGGGATTACCAGAGAAGCAACGCTTGGTTCTTTCACTGTACTACTATGAGGATTTGAACCTCAAAGAAATAGGACAAGTTTTAGATGTAACAGAATCTCGGGTATCACAGTTGCATACGCAAGCAATTTTAAAACTAAGAGCAAAGCTTCGACTGATGTTTGAGTCAGTGGATGATCTTGCTAGCTAATTGAGTATAATTAATGACAGATAAGAAAACATATCAGGATGATTTTGAGCAAGGGTTAAAAACCTTAGAAGATATTCAATATCTTTCAGAATTTTCAATATCACCACTGATTGGTCGTGCTTATTACCACTTGTCTGAAATGAAAAGAAAAGCGGATTCATTGCGATTAGGTCAGGTTTCAGAATTTGATAAGGTTTCGAAAGTTTTAGATCAAAAGCTAGAAGAAATTTTTACAGATTTCTATTCAAATAAAAACAAATTTAAGGATTTTGAATATAGAAAAGAAACAAATAAAATAGATTTGCAAAAATGGAATTTAATTCTAGAAATTGTTCCCGAGGTATTATCTATTGTTTCACTTTTTCACTATCACGGTAGAGTAGAAACAAATTTAAATGAAAATAGAATTCAGATTTCTGGATATATTCGTCAAGACTCTAGTCTTGAAATGAATCGGAAGTTTATTTACGTAATCACGAGAAAACTTCTTCGCCAAAAAGTCTTGCTAACTTTCAATTTAGAAGAAGCATCTCGTACAGGTCTATTCAAATTGGATTTGAAAGTTGATATTTCACATGATGATTCACTGGTGTACCGCGTACTGTTTAAGCCCAACCAGTACCAACACTATTTGATCGGTTTTTCTAATATATTTTGTTACTATCGATCTTTAATTGATGATGTAAAAATGGTTGGAGAGCATAATATCGTGGAAGTACAAAATGACTTGTCTGTAAGGCATTCTTATACCGTACCAGATTTATCGCGTATTGATTCTGCCAATAAAGAAATATTGCACTTTCCCTTTCTATTTCGGCCAGTTTCAATCATACTACCAATGAAGGGAAATCTCTCAACAGATTCCTTTTCACGAAGTCTTGATAGTAGTTCTATGAATGGAACTTCTAAAAATTATTCGAAAGACGAGAATAAAAATTATGAGAAAAAAAGAAAACAGGATGTTTCATTATCATATCATACTATCGATTTTTTTTCGTTGTTTAATCTCTAAAACATTCAGGAGAGCCCTATGAAGTTTACTCTAAACAGAGTTATTCATTATTATTAT
The DNA here is from genome assembly GCA_964583925.1 of uncultured Bacteriovorax sp. GTDB lineage: Bacteria > Bdellovibrionota > Bacteriovoracia > Bacteriovoracales > Bacteriovoracaceae > Bacteriovorax. The sequence continues at coordinate 38,381 of CAZOXW010000010.1, read as the reverse complement.
TTAATAGCTTTAATAATTTTTACAAGCTTATTTGCTTATGGATTTTATACAAATTGGAAATCTGGTATTTTGAATGTTGATTTTATTTCTAATTTGTATGATGGAACAAATAAAGTTCAAATTGTTAAAGATCGAGCAGATCTAGAAGAAATAAAAAAGCATGTTGAGAATGATAGGATTAAAGAGGCCATGAAGCTAGTTTCTCGACTTGAAGGCGATATAAGAGATTTAAAACTTATTAAAAATACAGATTCCAATTCAAGCTTCAGTTCAAACTTTGACAAATTAAAATCTTCTATCTCAGCTCTTCAATCAAGTCCAGAGCTTGCTGGCATCATTAATTCAGTCAGTGGGAAAGTTACGCAATTTGAAAATTTTGTGACAGAAAAACAATGGCCAACATTAACTCGCATGTCGACCAATCTAAGAGTTAAAATTGCTCAAGCTAAAATTATTTCAAGTGGAATGTATAATTTTGATCGTATTAATAATTTATCGCAATCAATTAGTAATGATCTTGAAGCAATGACTAATTTTACTGAAGGTTCAGGTCTTCTTCCAGATATTAAAGAAGCGATTATTAATAGAATTGCTGTGATTAAAAAAGAATCAGAAAGTTTTAACTCTTATATTGAAGAGCATAAAAAAATTTCAAAAATCCATAAAGATTTCTCTAAAGATTATTCTGAATGGTTTAAACTTGTTGAACCAGAAATTGCATTAAAGAAAATTCAATTTGAAAAAGGGTCACAGGGACTAGTCATGGGGCTAGTTGGTATTCTAGCTCTTTTTATTGGTGTAATTTCAATTGGAATACTTGTTAATAATTTTGCAAACAAAAGAGGGTCTGAAAAAACAGAGAAGTTAGTTCTTGATATTGTAAAAGATGAACTAATACCGCTTGAGAGTAAAAATTTAAATAAAATTTCTGGCCACTTTAAGTCAGAAATCAACAAGTACCATGACTATATTCATCGTCGCATGACTTTTGGATCAATTTTTCAAGAGGCCATGCCATTTGCTTCTGTTCTCTTAGATTCTAATTTGAATTTAGTATGGGGAAATGACCATTTCTATAGCGACTGGAAGCTTGAGAGTTTTAAAGGCGAAGGCGAAACGTTGACTTGGGATTTCTTACAACGATTTACAAATTTGGATGATAATTCGTCTGTTTTAAATGCTCTTCGTTTAAACAATGCCGGTAGCTACAAAATTCAAGTTAAAACAACATCGATGAATTCGAGTATCCCTTACGAAATGCATGTTGCCCCTGTCGAATATTCTGGCATGAAGAGAATAATGGTTATTTTTTATCCACTTTCAAAAATTGATCAATTGATTTCACTGCAAAGAGAAGCAATTTTAAACCCTATCGTTGAAGCAATAGAACTACAAGTTGGTGGAAAACTATCGGCCGATGAACGTGCTGCAAAGAAAAAGGCATTAGAAGCAGCATCAGCGACAGTTCTTTCTAAAAAACTTTTTGAATACTTTGACCAAAAAGAGTTGGAATTGTCAGCAAAAAACTTAGAAATTGAAAGACTCGAAAGAGAATTAAATGACGAAAGAAATACTGTCTCAGACATCAGAAAAGCAGTTGTAAGTTCTTTTGAAGTTCAGCGCAGTTCAATTGATGAATTTAATCGCTTTAAGTTAACAGTATCAAGCTTAATAGAGTCTCGTGATCAAATAGATGAGCAACTAAAGTTTACTTTAAATGCAACGAGGGAAATCTATAAAGATCAGACTAAAATTTTAAACATGGCCGATAAAGCAGAAGCTAATGTCGATGATTATGTAAAATCACTCAAATCAATTACTGGCCTTAAAACAGATTTCAAAGAGCTAAGATTATCTGTTGAAGATTTTAAATCGAGAATCGTTCAAGTTTTAGATCAATTATTAGTTTTCCAAAATAATGAAGGTGATACTTTAAAAATTGATCAATTTTTAGGAAAAATAAAAATTGAAATGAAGGGATTTGAAAGAATACTTTATGATTTTAACCAAGTCGTGACTCAATTGGATGTAACTGTTACAAAACTTGATATGATGGTTGAAGGTCGTGAAAAAACGGATTTAAATCTAATTAAGACACGAATGGATACTCTAAAAAATACTATTGATAACATTCAATTTGGAGCCTCTAGACTTATCCAGACAGCACATTCAAAAGATGATGATTTAATTGGATCACTAAGAATTTTAGTTTCAAATTTAAAATCAGAAATGAGAAGAGTTGATGAAATGTGTAAACTTACTGGGCTGACCGAAGAAAGATTGCGGATTATTTCTCCGGCAAATCAGTTGGATGCTTAGTTATAGTGATCGGATTTTAATTTTCAAGTGCGCTCTCGAGGATTTTTCTAAGCAATTCTCGCACGTTTTGATTTAATTTATCCATGGCCCCCGAATTTTCAACTGTGAAGCTTGCTTTACGTCTTTTTTCCTCAATTGGCATTTGGTGGGCCAAAACCTTAATTGCTTGTTCGCGCGTGACTTGATCTCTTTTTATAATTCTTTCAATTTGAGTCGCTTCATTGGCATATACACAAATACTAATGTCGACAAATTTATCTAAACCTTTCTCAAAAAGAAGTGGTACATCGTAGATAACAAATTCGGGATTTTGAAACTGCAGAAAAGCATTTTTAAATTCAAATGGCATGAATTGATAAAGGTATGATTCAACTTTAGATAAATTAGAGTCATCATTAAATACAATTTCTCGCAAGCGCTTAAAATCGATTTGTTGATTTATGAATGCTTCAGGAAAATTTTTTTTGATAAATTCGATCGTCTCTTCTTTTTTATAAATTTTTTTGATCAACCCATCTGCATCAATTATTGGAAGGCCAAGTGACTTAAAAATGCTGGCCACCGTTGATTTACCTGTAGCAATACCTCCTGTTAATCCAATAATTGGAACAGGAATTTGATAGAGCCGTGTCTCTTGATTTTTTGTAACTAAATTAAAAATTAATTTCTTTTTCATTTTTTATTATTTTTTTCTCTTACTTTTGCTTCTAGCCAATAAACATCCATCTGCTCTTGATTCATATTTTCTAAAGTTAAATTATTTTTTAAAATCAAGTCCTCCATGTCATAAAAGCGTCGGAGGAATTTTATATTTGCTTCTTTTAGTGCGGCTTCGGGATCTATTTCTAAATGACGTGCCAATTGTGCAATTGAAAATAAAAGATCACCTAGTTCTTCTTTCACTCGATTTTTATTTAATCCATTAGCGTACGATAATTCTTCTTTCAATTCTTGCCACTCTTCTTCAACTTTATAGCTTACTTGAGAGAAGTGCTCCCAATCAAATTTCAATTCGTTTGTTTTTTGTCCAATTTTTTGTGCCGAACTAAGCGCAGGAGCGTGTAAAACTGATTTCTTTATACGATGGTGATTGGCTTTTTCTTGATTTTCTCTCTCACGCTCTTCTTTTTTTATTTGTTCCCAATTTACTAAGACTTGTTCTGCCGAGAGATTAGAGTTGGGTGTTTCAAAGACATGTGGGTGGCGTCTGATTAGTTTCTCTTTTAATTTTTCTGAAACACTTTCGATATCAAACCACTTCTTTTCGCTGGCCATTTGGGAGTGCAGTAGAACTTGTAATAAAACATCGCCAATTTCTTCTTCCATTTTTTCTGGAGATTCTAATTCGACAGCTTCAATAAATTCATAACTTTCTTCAAGAAGATATTTTAGAAGTGATTGATGAGTTTGCTTTAAATCCCAAGGGCAACCACTGGTTGGATGACGAAGATCCTTTACGATATCTTTTAATTTTTCAAATTGTGTTTGAGACATTTTCTTGCTACCTTTTAATTATGAAACTGACGATAAACTTACAATCTAATATTACGAAATTGAGCACGAAACAACAAGGTCAACTTAAAGGTTGCGTCGAGGCACTTTCTTTTCAATTATTGTCATTTTTAAAGGCCAGCCCTCACTTAAAGGGGGTTAAAGAATTAACTTTTAGTTTGACCCTATGTGGAAAGACTAAAATTAAAAATTTGAACAAGAAATACAGAGACAAAGATAAAATTACAGATGTACTTTCTTTTGGTATTTACTCGAACCTGCGACTAGAGCGTGGCCCGTATCAGGCACTCGGCCCTTTAGTTGAACTTGGTGATATTTTTATATGTTCTGAAGTATGCCAGAAGCAAGCGAAAGAATTTGGTATCGAATTTAAGCGTGAGTTTTCATATTTGGCAATTCATGGATTTTTACACTTGTTGGGCTATGATCACGAATTATCGCCAAATGAAGAGAAACTTATGCAGAAATATGAAGATGATTTAAATAAAAAATTTGATAAATTTATAGGAAAATTATGAATGAACAATTAAAGATAGAACTTCAAGAGAAAAAAACTCAATTAAAAGAATACTCTGGGAAATTAGATTTGCTTCGGAGGGCGCTTTGAAATTGAACGTAAAGACAATCGGCTGATTGAAATAATTCGCATTGAAGGAATGGATGGATTTTGGGATGACTCGACTAACGCTGCAAAAATCCAAAAAGAGAAATCAGTACTTGAGGAAGTCGTTGGAACCTATAAAAAATTAAAAAATAAATTTGATGATTTTGAAGTTTTATATGATTTTGCTATCGGAGAAAATGATGAGTCATCAGCGAGCGAAGCCCTAACGCTTTTTAATCTTTTTTTAAATGATTTTAAAGAAGCAGAACAAAAAGTACTTCTCTCTGGAGAAGTTGATCCAAATAATGCAATTATAACAGTGAATGCTGGAGCAGGCGGGACTGAGTCTTGTGATTGGGCCTTTATGCTTTTAAGAATGATTATTCGATTTTGCGAAGCTCACAAATTTAAAACTCAAGTTCTAGATACTCAAGAAGGTGATTCTGCCGGAATAAAATCTGCAACTGTCTCTGTAACTGGAAATTACGCTTACGGACTTTTAAAAAGCGAATCAGGCGTTCATCGACTAGTGCGAATTTCTCCCTTTGATTCTGCAGGGAGAAGACACACATCTTTTGCTTCAATCTTTGTTTCGCCAGAGGTTGATGATACGATTGAAATTGATATTCAAGAAAAGGACCTTCGTATTGATGTTTACCGATCTGGTGGTTCAGGCGGGCAAGGTGTAAATACCACGGATTCAGCAGTCAGGATTACACACTATCCAACAAACATCGTAGTTGTGTGCCAAAACGAAAGATCACAAATTCAAAATAAGGCCCAAGCGATGAAAGTTCTTCGCTCACGCTTGTATGAACTTGAGCTAGAAAAAAGAAGAGAAAAAGAAGCGGCACTAGAAGCATCAAAAAAAGATATTTCATGGGGGGCACAAATTCGTTCTTATGTTCTTCACCCTTATAAGTTAGTTAAAGATCACCGAACAAATTTTGAAGTTTCAACGGCAGAAAAAGTGCTCGATGGGGATTTAGATGAATTCATCGACTCTTATTTAAGATTTATGGTGCAAAAAAATTCAAATGAAAATGAATAGTCAGCTTTTTTTATTTTTAAGTTTGTTTACAGATAGCAAGTCTGGGAAAAGATTTTTTGTCGGAGTAATTCTTGGCCTTAGTTTTTCAATCGCTGTGATCTTGTCGACAATTGGAATTATGGATGGCTTTGAGCGCTCTTTACGTCAAGGTCTAAAGAAGGCAAGCGGGGATCTCACCATTAATTCTAGGACGGGCTTTTTTCATTTTTCAAAAGAGATGGAATCAACTTTAACTGAAGTTCATATTGAAAAATTCTCAGCACTGGTGCAGACCGAAAGCTTTTTAGTTTACAAAAATAATTCGCAAGGGGTTTTAATAAGGGCGATTAACGATTCCTATAAAGAACTAGTTGGTCTTGATCTACTTTTAAATAGACATGAAGCTGCAATCGGAAGTGAAATAGCTAAAGCATATAAGATTAATGTTGGCGAAAATATTGTTTTGAGTTTTGGAAAAGGAAATGGCGAATTAAAATCACTTCCATCACTTCATAGTTTTAGAGTTGCAAAAATCATTGAACATGGAATTTATCAAAAAGATTCTCGAATTGTTTATTTAAAATTAAGTGACGTTCAAGAGATTTTAGAATTAGATGAAAAAGTTAATATGATTTCGTTAAAAATTGATCCGCTTGAATATCTCGATAAAGATGAAGAGTTAGTTTACAAAAGTAAAATTGATTCTCTAAATAAAAACTTATCTGAAGATTTTTATGTAAGGGCCTATTGGCGAGACTTTAGCTCTATTCTTTCGGCCGTGAAAGTCGAAAAAGTAATGATCAGTATTATTTTACAGACCGTCGTTGTCGTTTCAATTTTTAATGTATTGGCATTTATTATTTTTACAAGTGAAAGTAAGTCTCGGGAAATATTTTTATTTAAGGCCTTGGGAATGTCTCAGAAAATGATTGTTAGGATGTGGTTTAAATTAATCGTCTTTATTTGGGCCACGGCGTGTTTTTGTTCAATCTTTTTAGTGCAGATTTTTAAAATAATTCTTCAAAAAATATCGCTCTTTAAACTTCCGGCCGAAATTTATTATATGCCAAGGCTAGACCTTTACATTTCAACCAAGGATTATCTATTGGTTTTTTTATTGGCCTTTATCTGGATCAGTTTAATGACGTTTATTTTACTTTTAAAAATACAAAAAAAACCACTTCTCGCAGGTCTTAGACAGGAATTTGCATGAGCCAAGAATTTATAAAAATTGAAAATTTAAAACGATTTTATGATCGCTCTAAGGCACTAAATGGAATTAATATTTCATTTTCTAAAGGTAAGGAGTACGTAATAAAAGGAGCTTCTGGCTCTGGGAAGTCAACGCTTCTTTACTTACTGGGAGGCCTTGATCGTCCAACCGAAGGAACGATTTTAATTGAGAATGAAGATTTAAATCAAATGAATGATGAGCGACTAGCGCTTTATCGCAATCGAAATGTTGGTTTTGTGTTTCAATTCCACTTTTTACTAACATCGATGAATGCTCTTGATAATATTTACCTTCCAGCTAGATTATCGGGTGAATTTAATCAAAAGATTACTAAACGAGTTTCAGAGCTTGCTGATATTTTAAATGTTAAAGATTTATTAAAAAAAATGCCTTACGAGCTTTCAGGTGGAGAGCAGCAACGAATAAATATTATCAGAGCACTTTCTTTAAACCCACCATTGCTACTCTGTGATGAACCAACTGGAAATCTTGATTCGCAGAATTCGTCCGTCGTGATTGAGCTACTTCGTACTTTATCAAAAGAAAATGGCTCGACTTTAATTTTAGTTACACACGATAAAGATATTGCGGGGAGTTTCTCAAATCAGCTACAAATGCGAGATGGCCAATTTGTTTAATCTTTATAAAAGGTTCTACTTAGAATTCTTGCCGTACTCGTATTATTGGGTTAACTTTTAATACCTTAGTATTTTTATCCGTTGTGGAGAATTGATGTCCATTAGAGCGATATTATTAATTTTGATCAATTTATTTGCTCTACAGTTGCATGCAATTGAAGGCATTGGCCCACGCATCGATATTTTTAAAATAGATACAATTGACGTGGCAGGGTTAAAAAAAGTTGAAAAAGAAGCGGTGCTTGAGCGTATTTCAACGAAACCGGGAATGATGCTTGATAATTACATTCTAAAAAAAGACTTAGAAAAAATATACTCGATGAAATATTTTGAGACTGTCGAGGCCCATCAAGAAGAAAAAGAAAAAAAATCAGTTCTTGTTTTTAAGGTGAAAGAAAAGCCAATCGTTACAAAAATTAGCTTTGAAGGCAATGATGGTTTAAGTGAAGATGATTTAAAAGGCCAAGTTAAAACAAAAAATTTTTCGATTTTAGATATTAATACCGTAAAAAATGACGTCCAACTTTTATTAAAATTCTATGAAGAAAAAGGTTACTATCTAGCATCTGTAGATTATCAAGAAAAAAAAATCAGCAATGAGAATGTTGAAATTATTTTTAAGATAAAAGAGCTCGATAAAGTAAAGGTGAAAAAAGTAAGCTTCCTTGGGAATCGCGCATTTTCTGATGAAGAGCTAAAAAGCATTCTGCAAACACAAGAGGATTCACTTTTTTCTTTTTTATCTGGTTCTGGAAACTTTAAAGAGATCAATTTCCAAAATGATATTGAGCGAATGAAATATTTTTATCGCATGAAGGGGTATTTGCAAGTTAATGTTGGCACTCCTGAAATTACGGTTTCCGAAGATAAAAAATGGGTTTTTATAACTTTAAAAGTTGTCGAGGGCCCTCAATTTACTGTGAATAAAATTAGCTTCCAAGGGGAGATGCTTTTTTCTGAAGAGGAGATGTTTAAAAAGATTACTCTAAAGGAAAATGAAACTTATTCTGAAGAACTCCTGAGAAAAGATATACAAACTTTAACAGAAAGCTACCAAGATGAAGGGTACGCATTTGCAAACGTTATTCGTAATTTAAATATTGTTCCTGGGGAAAATAAAGTTGATGTTGAGTACTCTTTTGAAAAAGGGAAAATTGCTTACTTTGGAAAGTTTATTATTAAGGGGAATACAAAATCTCGAGATAAGGTTGTTCGCCGTGAATTATTGATAAAAGAAGGTCAGAAATTCAATGGAACTGCTTTAAGAGAATCGCGTGAAAATGTACAGCGCCTTGGATTTTTTGAGCCAGAGTCAATTATTTTTAACACTGTTTCTCCTAAAGACAAAGAAGACGTGATTGATGTTGAAATTTCAGTGAAAGAAAAAAATACGGGCCAAATTTCCATGGGGGCAGGTTACTCGACAGCGACAGGAGGCTTTTTTCAAGCGTCTGTTTCTCAAAATAACTTTAGAGGACTTGGCCAGAACTTAACCTTTAGCTTAAATATTGCCAAAACTTCTGAGACATTTAGCATTGATTTTACGGAGCCATATCTAAATGACACAAAATGGTCTCTCGGCGGTGGAGTATTTGTTCAAAATAATGATTCCTCTGCTTCTTATAGTGAAAAGAAAAAAGGTGGGAACATTCGATTAGGTTATCCAATTTTTGAATTCACTAATTTATATGAGACTTATAAAATTGAAGACACAGAAATTAAGTCGATTGATGATCCAAGCATCGATCCTTCAATTGAAAATGGTCTTGCAAGCTCCATTCAAACCTCCATCGTTCACGATCGTAGAGATGATCGATCTGATCCAAGAAAGGGAATTTTTCTAAATTATTCTATTGAGTTTACCGGCCTAGGTGGAGATAAAAAGTGGATTAAAAATGAAGCAGAGGCCAGAGGATATTATCCAATTTGGGGAGATTTAATTTTTAGGTCGAGATTGTATGGTGGAAAACTTGATCAGGTTAATGGCAAAAAAATTCCAAGAACTGAAAAATTTACACTTGGTGGAGCGCGAAATTTGCGCGGCTATCAATATGAAGCAGTTGGGCCATTAACAGAAGCTAGAAATTCCAATGGAAATCTTGTGACTTATAATCAGGGTGGAGAGTTTATGGCCTTTACCACAATGGAACTACAACATCCGCTATCAAGAGAAGCTGGACTAAAATGGGTTCTCTTTTTTGACGCCGGGCATGCGGGGCCAATTGATGATGTAAAAGTATTCTCAGATTATGGTTTTGGATTTAGATGGTTTTCACCAATTGGTGTTCTGCGTTTTGAATTTGGTTATCCGTTAATTAAAGATAAGAAAAATAACGGTTCTCAATTTCATTTTGATATAGGACAATTATTTTAATTTAAAGAAGTATTAAAGGGAGTTAATTATGAAGTCTTTAATTTTTTCTATGCTAGTTCTTGTTACATCAAACGCTTTTGCTGCTTTTGTTGTTGGTAAAGTTGATGTTCAAAAAGTTTTAATCACTGTTAATCAAGGTGCATCTGTACGCGATCAGCTAAAGAAAACTTTTGATGATAAACAAAAAGTTTTAAAAGATGATGAAGATAAAATTAGAAAACTACAAGACGATTACTCGAAAAAAGCTTCAGTTTTAAATGACAAAGAAAAAGCTAAAAAAGAAAAAGAAATCCAAGAAAAAATCGTGGCGATTCAACAGAAAACTCAAAGCTTTCAAAAAGATATCCAAGATATGGAGCAAAAATTAAAAACTCCAATCCTAGAAAATGTAAAAAAAGTTGTTGATGAAGTTGCAAAAAATCAAGGTGTAGAGCTTGTTTATGAAGCTGCTACTGCACCAATTTTGTATGCAAAAGAAGAAAAAGATTTAACTGACGAAGTAGTGAAATTATACAATAAAAAATTTCCAAAATAGTCTGAAGTCGGACTTGCTTCGATCTTTAAAAAATTTTAACGCAAGTTTTTAGATATAAAGGGACCAAATGGTCCCTTTCTGTCATTAATGGGGCCAAGGATTTTTAAATGGATTTAATTAAAATATGCTCGCTTGATCATTCATTAAAAATAGTCTTCAAAAAAGACAACCTGTCAGATGACTGTTTAGAATTCATCACTCTAACTGATTTAAAACTACTTCAACCATCATCAATTATTTTTATAAAAAATAAAACATTTCTTGAAGAATTGAATCTTCTTGATTACGAAAAATTTAAGATGGGATTAATCATTGAAGAAAAATTCTGGAGCTCACTTTCGGAAAATGAGCATGAAAAATTAAAAAATAATTTTATCGCAATCTTAACAAGTGAAGATGTTAATGTTTCGATGTCTAGGCTTTCTAAAGATTTTTTTGATCTTAAGTTTAAAGATGAAAATAATTTAATCGATGGCCGCGTGATGGGAAATGCCGACATTCATGCGACTGCACTAATTGCTCAAAACGTCTTTATTGGTTGCGGAGTTTCTATTGGTGCCAATGTAAAAATACATCCAGGTGCCGTTATTATGACTGGATCAAAAATTTTAGAAGATTCTGAAATTTTTCCAAATGTTGTAATTTATCACAACGTTGTAATTGGCAAAAATGTTCGCATTCACGCTGGGGCAGTAATTGGTGCGGATGGATTTGGTTATAATTTTAAAGATGGTCAACATTTAAAAGTTTGGCATATTGGTGGAGTGAGAATTTTCGATAATGTTGAAATTGGTGCAAACTCATGTGTCGATTCTGGAACCTTCTCTCCAACAGTTGTTGGTGAAGGTACAAAAATGGATAACTTTGTTCAAGTTGCCCATAATTGTCAGGTTGGAAAAAAAGTTATCCTCTGTGGTGACGTTGCATTGGCCGGAAGTTCAACTTTGGGTGACTATGTGGTTATCGGTGGTAAGTCGGCCGTAGGAAATAATGTTGTAATGGGAGCAGGTTCTCAGCTCGCTGCTTTTTCTGGACTCATTCAAGATGCTGAACCAAAAAAAGTGATGGGTGGGTATCCTGCCCGTGAATACAAGGAATGGATGAGAGGAATGGCCACCCTACGTCGTCTGTCAGAAAAAAAGAGTAAGGAGTAAATATGTTACTTAATTTAGATCAAGTTAAATCGATAATGCCTCATCGAGATCCATTTTTGTTTATTGATTCTGTTGAGTCAGTCATCCTCCCAGGACGTGCGCAAAAACCAGGTGATGTATTTGTTGAACTAAAAGAAATCCCAGGTGTTGAGACTCTATGTCACTATCGAACGAAGGCCGATCATCCAATTTTCAAAGGGCATTTTCCTGGAAACCCAATTCTACCGGGAGTCGTGCAAGTAGAAATGATGGCACAAGCAACTTGTTTTTTTGTTTTATACTTAATACCTGATTTTAGTAAAGTTAAAATGGAAGTTGCACTTGCAGCAGTTGAAAATGCAAAATTTAGAAGGCCAATAGTTCCAGAAATGGATCTCGTGATCAAGACAAGAATTGAAAAAGTCAGAGGCCCGATGATTTCTAGTGTTTGTGAAATCTATCATGGAGAAACCCTAATGAGTGAAGTTAGCGCACTTGCTTCACTTAAGATTGTTAATATTTAATAAGGAAAATTTTATGGCACAAATTCACCCAAGTTCAATCGTAGATAAAAATGCAAAACTAAATGAGTCTGTTGTAGTCGGACCATTTTGTATCATAGGCCCTAATGTTGAAATCGGAGCAGGAACCATTTTACATTCTCATGTTGTTGTCGATGGACACACCGTGATTGGCGAGAATAATAAATTTTTTCAAGGCTGTTCAGTTGGAGCGCCTCCGCAAGATAATTCATATAAAAATGAACCAACAAGAACTGTCATTGGCAATAACAATACCTTTCGCGAGTATGTTTCAATTCATCGCGGAACGACTAAAGAAAACCTAGTTACAACAATTGGAAATAATAATTTATTGATGGCCTATACTCACATCGCCCATGATGTTGTGATGGGTTCTAATTGTACAATTGCAAATAGCACCAACTTTGCAGGACATGTTCGTATTGGCGATAAAGTTGGAATTGGTGGAGGAACACAAGTTCAACAATTTATCACTATAGGTAGAGGCGCTTATATCGGTGGAGGCGCGGCGATTGATCGCGATATCCCCGTTTTCTGTACTGCTCTTGGAAATAGGGCACATCTAAAAGGGATAAATATTATAGGACTCAAAAGACATGGTTACTCTAAACAAGAAGTTTCAGAAGTTGTAGATTTTTATCGAACAATGGAATCGTCAAAGTTGTCACCGCGTGCCTTTGTCGATCATCCAGAGTTAATGGCAGAGTATAAGGATAATAAGGTAGTACTTGAAATGGCAGAGCAAATTAGAAAATCAGAAATTGGAATAGCTCCATTTAACGCTTACTAGGATTTGTAATGAGTAAAATTAAAGTTGCAGTAATTGGTTATGGACATTTAGGGAAATGGCATTGCCAAAAGGCCGTCAGCTTTCCTGAATTTTCTGAGCTAAAATACATTGTTGAAAAAAATCCAACCAATCAACAATCGGCAAGAGAAAATCACCCAAACGTGAAAGTAGTATCAGACATTTTAGAGTGCATTCATGATATCGATGCTGCAATTGTCGTAACACCAACAAGTTTTCACTTTGAAATCGTTAAATATTTACTGATGTCTAATAAGCATGTTTTCTGCGAAAAGCCTGTGACAGAACATACAGATGAAGCAAAAAAATTAAAAGAACTTCTACAAGGAAAAAATTTAGTTTTACAAATTGGGCACTCCGAGCGTTTTCATAATGCTTGGGAGATGAAAGAAAATTATATTGATTATTTCAAATCTCCCGCCCATATTACATTAAAAAGAGTTGCTCCCTTTAAGGGAAGAGCGACAGATGTAGATGTTGTTAGCGATTTGATGATTCATGATCTCGACTTACTCGTCTATCTTTTTAGAGAAGTTCCAATTTCAGTAGATGCGATTGGATATAAAATGCGAACCCAAAAATATGATTACGTATCGGCTAATTTTAAGTTTACATCAGGCCATAGAGCGACCATTACAGTGGGACGAAATCAGACTAAGGAAGTAAGAGAATTAGAAGTTTCAAATAAGACTGGAACTTTACTAATTGATCTTATGAAAAATGAAATTGTCGAGGCCCGTGGTTCCTTTGATGGGCCAGAGTTTACAAAAACAATTCCTTATGAGCGTCGCGATCATTTAATGCTTGAACATCAACATTTCTATCGTTCAATTAAAGATAATCTTCCTCCAATCGTATCTATCGATGATGGAATTCTTGCTGTTCAATTAATTGATAAGGTGCTGGAGAGTGTAGATAAAAATGAGAAGGTAATGCTTTAATGAATTCATGTCTTATCATTGCAGGTGAAAAATCAGGTGAAGAGCATGCTTTAAGTTTTTTTAAATCGCTAAAAGATAGAAATCCAGATTGCCATTTTTTTGGTGTCGGTGGTGATGAGCTTTCTCTAAATGGACTTGAGCTTCTTTATCACCTAAATGATTTTTCCACATGGGGATACTCTGAAGTATTAGCTAAAATTCCATTTTATAAAAAAGCAATGGATGATATTTTAAAAAGTGTAGAAAAAAGAAATTGTAAAACAGCAATTTTAATTGATTTTCAATCTTTTAATATGAAGATTGCTTCTAAATTAACAGAGCTTGGAGTACGTGTTTTATATGTCGTTGCACCTCAGGCTTGGGCATGGAAAGAGTATCGGGTTAATAAATTAAAAAAAATAGTGCATACGCTTTTTACGATTATCCCTTTTGAGAAAAAATGGTTTAAGGATCGTGGAGTAGAGAACGTCATTGGAATTCCTCATCCGCAACTTGAAATCCATAAAAAAGATTTATCACAACTTAAAAGACAAGATTTTAATCCTCGGAAGGTAAAACTACTTTTACTTCCCGGCTCTAGAAATTTTGAAGTAGAAAGCCTGCTTCCTGAATTTATATCAACATTAAATTTATTATCATTTAATTTTGAACTTGGGATTGTAAAATCAACGAGCGTAAGACCAGAGCTTTACTCTAGTTTTGATCACCAATTTGATCAGATCTTTAGTAATTTAGAATTAAAAGAGGCACTTCTTTGGGCCGACTTTGCCTTGGCCGCATCGGGAACAGTCACCCTTAGCTGCGCTTTGTTTGAACTTCCAACGATCGTGACTTATAAGACCTCACTTTTAAACTACTTTATTTATGAAACCTTTGTTAGTTATTCTGGGCCAATTTCTCTGGCAAATATCGTACATAATCATTCGGTCTTTCCAGAGCTAATTCAAGACAGAGTTTCTAGTTTTAATATCGCATCACAACTCAATCTTTGGTATCATAATACTCGTGACTACAATAATTTAAGGCTGACGCTTAAAAAAACAAAAAACTTAGTTGAAGGCGACGGCACTGATTTTGTTAGCTATCTCGAATCTGTATTAAAGATTGGGTAATGAAAAAAAGTAAATTTAAATTTTTAAGAACATTTTTTCTTAAACCTTTTTCACTTTTGTGGGAGTTTGTTTATTTTTGGAGAAGAGCTTCTTACGACTACGGAATTTTTAAACAAGCATCATTTGAAGTTCCTATTATTTCAGTTGGAAATTTAAGCTTTGGTGGAACTGGCAAAACTCCATTCACCTTGTGGCTTTCAGAGTATCTTCATCAAAAGAATTTGAAAACGATGGTCTTAATGAGGGGCTATAAGGGAAAATTTGAACATAAGTCGGGGGTAATTGAGTCTGGAAAAAAAATAAATCCTGATCCGTCTGATTATGGAGATGAAGCAATCTTACTTGCAAGACGAATGAATAATTCAACGATTGTTGTTGGCAAAAACAGAAGTCAAAATTTAAATTTCTATTTTAATAAATATGAGCCTGATGTGGTGTTGTTGGACGATGGCCATCAGCATTTGCAATTAAAAAGAAAATGTAATCTTGTTTTATTTGATGCGACCATGCCAATTGAAGAATATGAGCTTGCACCTCTTGGGTATTTACGTGAAGGTCTGACTTCTCTAAAAGATGCTGATGCCGTCATTATTGGGCGTGTCGATCAAGTACAAGAAGATAAATTGATTGAGCTAAAAAAACTAATTCGACCATATCTTTCTTTTAAAATCCCAATAGCAGAAGTTGGATATCGGCCCTCAGGTCTATATAGCTCATCTCAAGATTTAGTTTTTAATCTCTCTGAAATTAGAGAAAAGAAAATGATTTTATTGGCGGGGGTTGCAAATCCAAAATCATTTTTTAAAATTATGGAAGATCTTGGAGCTGAAATTCTGGTAACTGAATCTTTTCCAGATCATCATTATTTTAAGCGCGAAGAAATTGATCCTTTGCTATCTTATGCCAAGGCCGAAGATGCATATCTTGTTACAACTGAAAAAGATATGGTTCGAATAAAAAATATTATTGAAGATGATGCAATCTTATTTTTACAAATAGATTTAAAATTTTACAGTGGTGAAGATGAAATTAAATCACTTGTAGATAGAATGGTGACTTTTTAGTGGGGCTTCATGAAAAAATGGATTTTTATTATTCTAATGGCGTTAAGTTCTTGTGCTTCAAACTTTGAAGAAGAAAGAGACAACTTATTAAATAAAACTGAAAAAAAAGATTTAGTGAGTTCTTTTGAACTTACAAATGATGATATTAATAAGTTTAAAGAAACAGAGGCAGAAGTACAGGTAACCAGCACTCCTCCGGCTAAGATTGAAATTAAGCCGGCCAAAAAAACAAAATTAAAATCAAAGCCAATCCCCGTAGAAGTAAAACCAACAGCAGAAGCAAAAAACGAAAAGGCTGAATTTCAATATCCAGAAGGCTATCCTGAACTTTTTAAAAAATACGATCTTAAATCAAAACAAATTTGGTCTCAATTCAGGCCAGTCTTTTATAAAGGTGAACAAAGTATAATGGATATAAATTATATGGGAGTTACTGCAGGGTATATTACCATTATGTCTAAGGGGATATTTAAATTAAATAACCGCTTGGCCTATGATTTTTATGCGCGCTTTAAATCAAAAGATTCTTATAAATATTTTTATTGGTTAGATGATTACATTGAGTCTTTTGTGGATAAAGAAACTTTTCTTCCTATTAAATACACGTTGATACAAAGAGAAAAAAAGCAAAATGTCGATGATTTACAATTATTTGATTTAAATAAATTGAAAAATTATTCTTGGTATAAGCGAGTAAAAGAGGGAGCAAATAAGGATGAAAAAAAGGAAACTTTTATTCCAATGTATTTGCAAGACTCTTTTTCTGCTTTGCAATTTGTCCGTGGCCTACCTTTAAAAAAAGGCGATTTGTACGAGTTTCCAGTGGCAACGAGAGGTACGGCATGGATTTTAAAAATTGAGGTTGTCGATGAAGAAAAAATTACGATTATGGACAAAGAAATTCAGGCAATCAAAATAAAAGCTGAAACTCATTTTCCTGGAGTTCTCAAAAAAAGTGGAGATATTAATTTTTGGTATTCAGCAGATGAATTTAGAAAACTTTTAAAATTTCAAGCAAAAGTAAAAATTGGCTCACTATATGGAGAATTAATTGAGTATCGCCCAGGAGTACTGGTAAATTAAAACTTACGAGACAAAAAATATTTTATTTATTTTGCCTTCTTTGATGTATGCAACGAAAGAGAGAATAGCGCTTAAAGATATGTTGATTGCAAAAGAGGCAGGCTATAAGGTGTATCTTTCCACACCAATGGAATCGTATTTAGCAAAAGTTGCAATTTCAAATGGAATTGAATGTTTTAATATCCCTGAGCATTTTATTAATCGCTTTACAGATTATCACAAGCACTACCCACTTAAACGCAAAATAAAGCGATATAAAATTGATATTGTTCATTGCTATGATTTTACTTTTTTATTTTCTCTCGCAAGTCAGCTTCGGCGCTTTAATTTAATATCACTTGTTATTACAAATGATCATACTATAGATCGGCCACTACAAAAATTTTGGTACCGCCCCCTATTATCAAGAATTGATTTTTTAATTTTGCTGAATAAACATCTTAAAAACGATTTGGCAGGCAATTTAAATCTACCGATGAAAAAAATAGAGTACTTTGGCATGGGGATAAATAATCACGTCACGATTCCCGATGAGATTTTAGATCTTCAATTTAGTGCCTATAAGGATTATTTTTTGGCCGGTGTGCATTTCTCACCAGACATTAGTTCAATCAGTGAAATAGAGCACGTTTTTTGGGCACTTAAAACAATTAATGCTTCTAGAGAGGGAGATATTCCTTTAAAGCTATGCCTGATCTCAAATATTGAGTTCAAAAATTCAAAAGTCTTAAAAGAGTTGACCCTTTTTTTAGAAAAAGAGTCATTGCAAGAGCATATTATTTTCGTCACTGCCCCCGAATTTGACTCAGTAATGAAAAAACTTAATCTTTGGATCTCAGTGACCATGAAAGAATTTATTGAAGATTACACACTCTTGGCCCTTGTAAATGAAATCCCAGTTATCGTGCCACGAAATTTTTGCTCAACAGAGCTTCTTCGCGATTATGAGGGAATTGGTGAGAGCTATAAGGCTCATGATTCCAGGGAGTTAAGAGACAAATGGACCAAGGTTTTAAAGGCCAGAAGTCTTTATAAAGACAAAGTCCGCCTTTTTAAATTTTTTATTGAAAAAGAGCATGATTATAAAATCTACCGACAAGATCTCCTTGATCTTTATGCCAAAATGTCCCTCCGTAGAGCGCGGGTATTTAAAAAGTAGTTACTAAGTAATTTTTGACTATTCCCTTCCCAAATCTTTAATAAAAAGCTATATTGTCACCTCAAATCAAAGCTCACTTTTTTAAAGTAAAGTTTTGGGCCACCTTTGGTGGTAAATAAAAATTTTCGAGGTATTTATGGCTAAAACGCAAGAACTTAAACAAAACTGGATGAAGGGCTACGACGTCGTGATCGGCGAAGACGTAGAAACGAAAGCAGAAACTGAGTTCACAAAACTTCTTAACAGCAATGTTGGGAAAAACTTTGAAGAAGGTGAAGTCTTCAAAGGTAGAATTATTAACATTGGAGCAGACTATGTAACGATTGATATCGGTTACAAGCAAGAAGGTCTTGTTTCAGTAAAAGAATTTCAATCTTTTGATGGAACTCTAAAAATCAAATCTGGAGATGAAATTGAAGTTTACCTAGAGAGACTTGAGTCTACTATGGGGAACCTAATCCTTTCTAAGGACAAAGCAGAAATTCTAAAAGCATGGGATAAAATTTCTCTAGCTTGTGAATCTGGTGAACCTGTTACAGGTACAGTCATTGCAAAAGTTAAAGGTGGATTATCAGTTGATATCGGTGTTAAGGCTTTCTTACCTGGATCTCAAATTGATATTAGACCAACTAGATTTTTGGATAAATTCATTGGTAAAACAATGGAATTTAAAGTTATTAAATTTAACAAAAAACGCGGAAACATCGTTCTTTCAAGAAGAGCAATTCTTGCTGAAGAGCGTGGAAAAATGCGCGGTGAAATTCTTTCTCAAATTGAAGAAGGAATGGTTGTTAAAGGGATCGTTAAAAACATCACTGATTACGGTGCGTTTATCGATCTTGGTGGTATCGACGGATTATTACATATCACAGATATGTCTTGGGGCCGCGTAAAGCATCCTTCTAATATCCTAAACATCGGTGACGAAATTGAAGTTAAAATCTTAAAATTCGACACAGATAAGGAAAGAGTATCTCTTGGGCTAAAACAAGTTCAAGCTAATCCTTGGGAAGAAGCTAAGACAAAATATATCCCAGGAACTAAAGTTGGTGGAGAAATCGTTTCTGTTAAAGATTACGGTGTTTTCATTGAACTAGATGACGGAATCGAAGGATTAATTCACGTTTCTGAAATGTCTTGGACAAATAAAATTAAAAACCCTGTAAAACATTTCAATCCAGGGGAAAGAATTGAAGCTCAAGTATTAGAAGTTGATGTTGAAAACAAGAGAATCTCTCTTGGCCTAAAACAATTAACGCCTAATCCATGGGATCTACTTGTTTCAAAATTTAAAGTTGGAGACAAAGTTAAAGGTAAAGTTAAATCAATCGTTGATTTTGGTGTATTCGTAGACCTAGGCGAAGAAGTGGATGCTTTAATCCATGTTTCTGACGTTTCTTGGACTAAGAAAAACATTGTTCCAACTGAAGAATTTAAAGAAGGTCAAACTGTTGAAGCTCAAATTTTAGCAGTAGATAGAGAAAACCAAAAATTCTCACTTGGTCTAAAGCAACTTGAAGAAGATCCATGGAAAAAAATTGAAACAAGATTCCCAGTAGGAACAGTTGTAGAAGCTGAAGTGGTACGAGTTACTGACTTTGGTGCTTTCGTAGAACTGGAAACAGGAATCGAAGGTCTAATCCATATTTCTGAACTATCTGAAGAAAGAGTTGAAAAACCTTCTGATGTGGTTAAAAAAGGCGATACTCCAAGATCTATGGTTATCTCTGTAGATAAAGAAGCAAAGAAAATTGCTCTTTCAATTAAGGCCGTAGCTACTGGTGTAGACTACAAAGCTGATAGAGTAAAATCTGCTACTTTAGCTGACAAATTTAAAGATTATAAAAACTAATTACTTAGTTTTAATTGTCATTTATAAAAAGGGCCTGCACATAAGTTGCAGGCCTTTTTTTTATTATTCCGAGTATTTTGGTATTTTTATTTTTAGATTAAATTAAATTAAATTTTAAAGAATATTTAACGATCATGGTTCTAATCAAGAGGGACTCATGAAAAAGATATTACTAGTCGATGATGAAAAAGTTATTCGCGATCTTTTTAGCGAATTATTGGAAATAGAGTTTAAAGTAGAAGAAATTGACCAAGCAGAAGATGGGATTGTTGCTAGGACAAAGACTTTAACAAATAAGTACGACCTCATCATTTTAGACCATATGATGCCAAGGCTTGATGGAAGCACATTTTTAGAAATGCTACGAAATACTGAGAATATTAATCGGGAAACTCCCGTTGTAATGGTCACTGCTAATTTGCCAACCTTAACTTCGAATATGGAAACATTGAACAATACACTATATCTGACTAAACCTGTTAATTTTGAAAAGCTAAAACGTTTTATCAATATGGCCACGAAGATTTAATTAATGATAGGATTTGTCTTCTAAAACAAACAAAGGAGACAATGATGATTACTATTTACGGACCAGCTCGTTCAAGTGGTGGACGATGTTTTTGGCTTCTAGAAGAATTGGGTTTAACTTACGAGAATAAGCCAGTCGATTTAATGAAAAAGGAAAATCGTGAAGAGTGGTTTTTAAAAATTAATCCCAACGGAAAGGTTCCAGCACTTACAGATAATGGATTTACGATTTTTGAATCGATGGCCATTAATAACTACTTGTGTGATAAGTATCGCCCAGAATTTTTAGGTAAAACTCCAGAAGAAAGAGCAGTCACTTCTCAGTGGAGCTATTGGGCCGCTACAGAGCTTCAGGGGCCGTTAATTCAAGTTTTTATTCAAAAGTTATTTGTACCAGAGGGTAGAAAAGATTTAAAAGTTATAGAGGAAAATGAAGCTTTGATACCAGGCCTTCTAAGCGTCTTAGAAAGCTCTCTTTCTGGAAAAAAATATCTTAATGGAAATGAATTTACTCTGGCAGATTTAAATCTTGCAAGCGTCGTGAGTATTACTCATCCAATTGGTTTTGATATGAAACCTTATGCTAATATTAATAACTGGCTAAGAGCAATTTCAGAGCGACCTTCTTTTAGAAAATATATGGAACTTCGATCGAAATAATTTTTTTAGGCCCAAGTAGATGCTTGGGCCTTCTTTTATAAATAAAAAATTCCCTCATTAAACAATTCAATAAATATTTTTGTAAATGAAGATGACTTAAGATGAGACCCTTCTAATTTAAAATATTCATGTGGAGAAGTCTGAAATATTTTTTTAAATAAATTGTAATCTTGGGTGTTTAAAATATATATTTTTCCATTTATAGATACTTTGAAGTTCTTAGTGTCATTTTTGAGTGATACAAATTTGGCCCATATATCGCGCTTTATTTTTTTATTTTTAACAGCATTTAAGTTTTTAATTACGTTTCCATAATTTAAAATTTCACTTTTAGGTTTTGAAAGATGACGAAGTAGAGTAGTAGAAAAAATTTCATCATCTGAAATCATCTTGATTAAATCTTGTTTGATATTTTTATAGCTTTCGCTAGTAATCAAGAGAGGATTGTCTTGTAGTATATTTTTAGGTTCATGAAAGCTAAATGTTTCTAGATTTAAATCGTCACAAGTTAAAAGAGTTGATAGCAGTTGTTCATATCGAATTGACTTAAAGCCAATTGAATAAGAAATACTATCATCCATACTAATTCCATGATGGGCCAAGTTAGGAGGTAAATAAATCATGTCTCCAGGCTCTAGGATATATTCTTCGTCAGGCCGAAATTCACGAAGTAGGCGAATGTCTAAATCACAAACATAGTCTGGTGATGCATCTGACTGGAGTAACCATTTTCTTCTACCCTTTCCCTGAAAAATAAAGACTGAATAATCATCAATGTGCGCTCCAACTGAAGCACCTTTTTTAGAAACAGTGGCCATGACATCGTCAAATTGCCATGAGGGAATAAAGTCCAATTCTGATTTGATTGCATATAAGTCTTCATTAAATAATTCAAGACTATGACAAATTAATGTCCAAAGGGCATTTTTTTTAAAGTCTTTCTTTGAAAAAGGCCCTAGCTTTGCTTGCCAAGGATAATCTCCACCTTCTTCATATACCATTCTAGTTTCAAAATCAGGATCAAGGGCCAAATCAAAAAAATCTTTAAAGTCACCAAGCTCATGTGGGTTTGAAATCGCACCTTTAAAAAGATATGGCTTTTTGTTCCAATATTTGGAAAAAAAATCGGCCTTAGAAATTTTACTATTAAATAACTTACTTTTTAAATTCATCTTCATGTAACCAAGCTGCGTGTTTAGGGGGTAGTTTTGTTTTGCTCCACTCTTCTAACATGATTGGTGCAAGTTCTTTGAGTTTTATCATTTGCTCAGTTGTCCTTGTGTTGCAAACTAGTTCGAGGCGATGTCCATTTGGATCAAAGAAATAAATTGATTTAAAAATAGCATGATCGACAATTCCAATTACAGAAATTCCTTTCTTTTTAATTTCCTCATAGGCAAAAGTTAGCATTTCCATGGTGGGAACTTCAAAAGCTATATGCTGAACCCAGATAGGAGTATTTAAGTCACGACTCATATCTTTTTCACCAGTAATTTCAAAAAATGCCAGAATATTTCCCATTCCTGCATCTAAAAAGATGTGCATATAGGGATTTGGCTCTTTTGTAGAAGGAACTTTTTCTTCAGAAATTGAGACAAGTAAATCCATGTTTAATATATCTTTGTAAAAATCCGCAGTTTTCTTTGCGTCAATACAGCGATAAGCAACATGATGAATTTGTTTTATACTAATCATTTTCACCTCGATAAAACTCATACTATTATAAGGAAAACAAAGTAGAAATAGTTATATTCTAAATAGGGGTAAAAAATGAGCTCTAATTATGTTGGATTAAAAGGAATTGAGTTTGTCGAATA
This sequence comes from uncultured Bacteriovorax sp., assembly GCA_964583925.1. Taxonomy (GTDB): domain Bacteria; phylum Bdellovibrionota; class Bacteriovoracia; order Bacteriovoracales; family Bacteriovoracaceae; genus Bacteriovorax. The sequence continues at coordinate 15,436 of CAZOXW010000010.1, read as the reverse complement.
TGGAAGTAACGACCCAGTCGTGCTTCACAATTTATTTTTAAATTTTGGCTTCTCTAAACTTAAAGAAAATGCGGCGAGAGATCTAACTTATTACAAGCAAAATGACATTCATTTTATTGTTAATAAAAAATTAAGTGGACATACGTCTAATTTTAAAGAACTTCATGGGCCATCAATTTCATCAATGGCATTTAGAGTTGGATCAGCTCAAATTGCTTATGAGACTGCAATTAAAAGAGGAGCAAAGTCAGCCGTTGGTGAGTATTTCATTAACGGCAATCCAGTTCCTGCCATTTATGGAATAGGTGATTCGCTGATTTATTTTGTTGAAAATTCTAATCGCGCTGATTTTTATCAAGAACTTGGATTTACAAATGATGAGAATAAAGAGCTTGTTTCAGATCTAGGGTTTATAGCAATTGATCACCTTACAAACAATGTAGAAAAAGGAACAATGTCAAATTGGGCCGATTTTTACAAAAATATTTTTGGATTCACTGAAGTTCGATATTTTGATATTAAGGGACAAAAGACAGGACTAATATCTTATGCATTAAAATCTCCATGCGGTACATTTTGCATTCCTATAAATGAAGGCACTGAAAAAAAATCACAAATTAACGAATATCTAGAAGAGTATAAAGGCCCTGGAATTCAACACTTGGCCTTTATTACAGGGGATATTATTAAAAGTTTAGAAGGACTTGGTACTAAAATTAAAACTCTAGATATTGATGACGAATATTATCAAACTGTTTTTGATCGAGTTCCAAATGTAACAGAAGATAAAGAAAAGTTGAGAAAATTAAATATTTTAGTAGATGGTGATAAGGAAGGTTATCTTTTGCAAATATTTACTAAAAATTTAATCGGGCCAATCTTTATTGAGATAATTCAAAGAAAAAATCATTATTCATTTGGCGAAGGAAATTTCGGCGCACTATTTAGATCGATTGAAAAAGATCAAGAAAAACGAGGTTATCTCGATTCATGAAATTGATGTCGAAGAATTCATTTCTAAAATTAATGACTTATTGGCCGCCATTTTTTGGAGCTGGTATTAAGGTAAATCATATTTCAAATGATTTTCGACATGTTCAAGTCTCAATGAAGTTAAAATTTTGGAATAAAAATTATGTAAATACTCACTATGGTGGATCACTTTATTCGATGGCCGACCCTTTTTATATGCTCATGCTTTTAGAAAATTTAGGCAAAGATTACATTGTCTGGGATAAATCTGCACAAATAAGATTTAAAAAACCAGGCAAGGGCAAGGTGACTGCTGAATTTAAATTAAATGAGTCTGATATTTTATCGATTGTTGAGGAGCTTAAAACAAACTTAAAGGTTGAACCAACTTTTAACGTTGAAATTAAAAATGAACAAGGTGAAGTTGTGGCCATTGTTGAAAAGGTTCTTTACGTTAAAAAAAAATAGATGGAAAAAATAGAAAGCATTCATAAATTTTCCTATGAAATTGAAAAAAAGAATTTTCTTGGACTAGATTTTTATGCGCTTAAATCCTTAGATCAATCAATAGACATGCTTTGTAATGTCTTAGGTGAGAAGTTTATGGATGATGCCTTAAAAGAAGACTATTGTCCTTATTTTGGTGTGCCGTGGGAAGCTGGCCTTGGATTGGCCCAGTATCTTGTAAATGTAGATTTTAGAGGAAAGCGGGTTTTAGAACTTGGCTCAGGACTTGCTCTCCCTTCCTTTGTTGCCTCTCGAAATGGCGGTAAAGTTTTGGCCACGGATTTTCATGGTGATGTAAAAAAATTTTTAGACATTAATCAAGCTTTAAATAAAATCTACTTTGATTTTTTTCAGATGAATTGGAGAATAAAAGAGGTTGATCTGGGAAAATTTGACTATGTCATTGGAGCAGATGTTCTATACGAAAATGGACATCCCGAATACGTCGCAAAAGCACTGATTGATTATTTGGCACCATCAGGAAAAATTATATTATCTGATCCAGGACGAGCTTATGTTCAAAAATTTATTCAAGCAATGAATAAACTTGGCCTTAAGGAAAATCTTACCATTGAAAAAGTTAAAACAAGTTGGACTGAAAAAGAAATATTTGTCTTTATCTTTTAAGAAAAAATAATTCCTTCGTTTTTAACTGATTTTATCTCAGTTTCTGATCCTTCAGTTTTTCCTCTTAGGTTTGTAAGATGAGTATTTAATGTTTTATCTTGAACTATAATTTCAGGCCAAACTAATTTTTTTAAATCATCCCGTGAAATAACTTTATTTGCATTACAAATGAGAGTTTTTAATAGTTTGAATTCAATAAGTGTAAAATCGATTTTTTTATTTCCAATAAAAACGATCAAGTCATTAAGGTTAATTTTTATTTTTTTATATTCAATGCAATTTTTTGAGCGATTAATTTGGTTGGAAACTCTTAAAATTAGCTCTTCATTATTCATTTCGGGCCAAAGAAAATCATTAATTCCAAGATTTAGCGCCGCGATTTTGGCATTTTGAGAGCTGTCTGAACTTAGGATGAATATATTGTTAAAATCCGTATTAAAATTTCGATATTCTTTTATAAAATCAAGGCCATTCATTATTGGCATATGTAAATCAACAATGATTGCATCGTATTTACTATGCTTGCAAGCGTTTAAAGCGTCTAGTGCATTTGTAAAAGTTTCAACATTAAAGTGAGTTGAAAGCTTGCTTTTTAAATAGGATAATTGATTAAGGCTGTCATCAACGACTAATATTGGATTCATTTAAAAAGTATATACTCTAGGCTTTGTATTTTTCAAGTGTAATACATCTGGTATAAAGTAAATTATGGAAAATTTTGAAAATCGCTACAATTATCGCTTTGTTTATATTCCTTTAGTTTTTGTGATCTATGCAATTTACTATGATCTGCAAATCCTAAAATATCGGCCAGATGTTATATACTGGCTTTTTAAAGTTTTTTTTATCCTTTTTCCTTTTATTTGTTACTTTACAAAGTTAATCAAAGAGTCTTGGCGACATTTTTCTTTGAGTCTCTTTTGGATCATTTATTGTTTCTATCACGTTTATAATATTTCAATTGCCTATAATACTGCCTTTATTCAAGTCGCTGTTGCATTTTCAGTTATGGTCACCTTTAATAAAAGGGAATATCTATTGTTTTCATTTTTTATGCTTATTGCCTCTAGCTATTCTATTGTGTTTTCAAAAAATGATTTTCAATATGTTGCTTTAGGAATGAGTTCACGAACTGATGTCCTGATAAATAGTTTGTGCCTCCAAGGGTTATGTTATCTTGTTTACTACTATGTGACTCTACCGAGATTAAAACTAACCGATGAAGAAAAAAGGTTTGCGCAGTATGGGAAAGCATCAAGTTTTTTAATTCATGAAATTTCAAAGCCAATAAGTAGGCTTAAAATGAACCCAGATAAAGTAGATGAAGAGATCAAGCAAATCCAAGATGTTTTTCACATCTCAAAAATGATTAACCAAAAAACTTCACTTGAAAGAAGTGTAGAGCAGGTTTCAATTCTATCTGTCTATGAAGAGGTTATTTCTAAGTATAAAAAAGAGATTGCGGGATTAGGTATTAAAATTAACTTAGTAAATATCTTAGACTTTGAAGTGAAAAGTGATAGGAGATATATTGCGATTATTTTAGATAACTTAATTAAGAATGCCATCGAAGAAATGATGGGCAAGAGTCATAAAACTATTGAAGTTCAAATTCATTCTAATAAATTTTCAATATCAAACAAAATTTTGGTACAAGTAAAAGACCCACAATTGATCGGATTAACTGTGCAAACAACAAAAGATGGGCACATGGGAGTTGGTCTTTTTATTTCTAGAATTTTGTGTGAAAAGTTATCATTTTCTATAGATTTTAACATCAGCGATAAGTTGTTCATTTCGACTGTTACTTTTTAACCCTTTAGAATTATGTAAAACTCCACTGACAAGAAAAATTGTTTTAAGAAGCTCGGTTGTTGATCGATAAGATGAGCACAATATTAACCAAAGGATAATTATGAGTGAAGCTTACGAAAACATGAAAGTACAGTCGCAATTAAAAAACACAACGATCGGCATGGTGTTAGCATTTTGCTTCGGTAGCTTGGGATTGATGTACTCTACTATCAAAGGTGGATTGATTATGTTAATTCCAACTGGAATTGCAGTCGTTTTATGCCTTACCGGTATTGGGTTAATCGTAGGCCTACCGATGTTATTTGCCATTTCGGTGGTCAATGCAATATGGGCCAAGAAGGCATGTGAGGCCCATAATGAGTCAGTTTTTTCAATGCATGAAAGTGAAAAAGCACATAAGGCAGCTTAATTTTATTGAGACTATTCTAATAGGCCAAAAGTGAATTCTTTTGGCCTATTGTGTATATTGTGTAGCTTGAAAAACAGAGCTTTAAAGGTATAAGATATAGTCGAGTTTTCGAATATATCAAGGAATATCGATGAAGCGTTGTCTATCCATTCTGCTCATAGTTTTTTTCACAAACATTTCTTATGCTTTTAAGTTTTCCCCAATGTCGGTTGGGATTGATCTTTCAAAAAATGAAAAGCACTCCGTTGTTTTTTTGGAAAACGATAGTTCGGCCCCAATCGCAATTGAAGTTACACTTGCCAAAAGAGTTATGGACATAAATGGCTCTGAAACCCATCCGATTGAGGAAAATAATCTTCAAGCCTATCCATCACAATTAATTATTCCGCCTTTTGAAAAAAGATCTGTCAAAATTAGCTATACAGGAACAACTGAAATAAACGATGAATTATCCTATAGAATTATTGCAGAGCAATTGCCAATTGAAATAGAGAAGAAAAATAAAGGCAAGATGAATGTGAAAATTTTGTTAAGATATATTGGAGCTCTTTATGTTTTTAATGACAAAATGGAAGCCAATATTAAACTTAAATCCAAAAAAATTGAAAAAGAAAAAATGGAATTTGTTGTGGCCAATGAAGGTGGAAAACACCAACTTCTTACAAATCTAAAACTCAAACTTAAAAAAGATAAAGAAAAAGAGGTAATCATTGACTCTAGTAATTTAAAATTATTTACTGGGGAAAATATTCTTGCAAAATCTGAGCGTTTATTTACGGTATCTAAAACCAAAGAATTATCTAATCTAAATGATAGTTATGAAGTTGAGTTAGTCTTTGATAAAGAGAAGTAGTTTTTTATTTATTCTTTTTTGGGCGATGTTTGCAGTAGCTGAAGAGTCTTCAAAGTCAGTAAACGCAAGTGATGAGCTGTTTAAAAAAGCGTTTGGAAAAAAGCCGAAAGCAGAACGAATAAGTTTGCCACTTTTTTTAAAGGACCAATATATATCCGAGCTTGAACTAGATGTTCTCGGTAGTAAGATACTAGGATTTCCAGCAAGTGGATTGTATCAATCTCTAAAAAATATTTTACTAGATCAAGAGCTTAAGCGAATTGCAGATACAAAAAAGGAATATCTAACGCCAGAAGATTTGTCCTTTCAATTAAATTATAGCGAAAAAGACCTGATGGTTTTTTTAGAAGCTCCAGAAGCGCTTATTCGTCCACGACCACAACTATTTTCTGAAGGAATGATCCCTTATTTTTCAAAAGAAGCTAAGCTTCCTGCTCCTTTTTCTGGAGTTGTAAACGTAAAGGCAGATCAAACTTTTTATCATCAAAATAATTTTTCTGATTTTTTAAATGCAAATATCAATTCTTTTTTTAATTTCAAGGAAACCTCTTTAGAAAACAATTTGCAGTATAGCTCTGATCGCAGTGTGAATAAATGGTATAGAAATAGTACAACGATTGTAAAAGATGATGAGCAAAATGCAACACGCTACTCCCTCGGTGATACACAGTCGCAAATTAGCGGATACTTGGTTTCTGAACCAATTCTTGGGTTGAGTGTTGCAAAAGACTATTCAATAACTCCTTATCGGACGAACACGACAGGGGTTGGACAAGAGTATTCTGTTGAGACTAGGTCTATTGTTCGATACTTTGTGAATAACAATCTCTTAAAAACAGAATTTCTTTCTCCTGGGAAATATCAACTTAAGGATCTACCCTTAAATAATGGAGTCAATAAGATTATCATTGAAGTTGAAGATGAGTTTGGTAATAAAAAATATTTTAATTTTAAGCAAAGTTATTCGAATGAACTTTTGAAAAAAAATGAGGTAAAGTTTGACTTTAGTGCTGGACGGCCAAGCATAGATCAAAATTACCAAAAAAAATATGATGATAATTTTTATTTGTCTGGCTTTTTTAAAAGAGGCTGGACGGATGTCTATACATCTGGGACTTTTGCTAGTTTTTACAAGAAGTTTAATTTGTTTGGATTTGAAAACTTGCTTTCAACCTCAGTTGGAAATTTTGGATTGAATTTAGGAAGAAGTGCGCACGATAATTACGATGGGCTGGCCTATAATATGAATTATGGACTTAATTTTTATAGTCAAACTTTAAAAAAGCATCAAAATTTAAATTTACGACTCGAAAAAAGGGACAGGTATTTTTCAGAAGGAAAAATTTTTTCTATGGGCCGATTTAAGTATAATGCTAATTCTAATTACTCCATTCCTCTCACTGATTGGACGTCGTTGGGGATGGGGCTAAACTATTCTAGGCCATTTGATTTAAATTATGCCGAAAAGTATGGATATGATTTAAGCATTAATAATAGGATTTTAAATTCCACATCACTGACATTTTATTTTAGTAATACACGAGATGAGTATAAAAAAAAGAGCCAGCTTTTCTATATCTATTTAAATTATATATTTGAATCAGGCAGTTCGTATGCATCATCCTACTATGATTCAAGTTCTAAAACTAAAAGATTATCAGTTTTTCATGATGCCAACCGTGCAATTGATAATATTAAAATTTCATCACAAGTTGAAGATTCAAAATATGTAAAAAATGGAGAAGTCGATTTTGTTTATAGTTCAAAATACTCAGACTTTGGAATACGTGAAAATGTAATTAAAAATAAATATAGCAAAAGCCAATTTCAAACTAATGTTAGAGTGCTTTCAGCATTTAGTTTTGCATATGATGATGGCTTTCGCTCAGGACTTTCAAGGCCAATCAATAACAGTTTTGCAATAATTGCAGGAAATGATTTATTAAAAAATGAAAAGGTAGGACTTAAAACTAGTGGGCACAGAATTGTAGAAGATAAAGGAGTATTTAATGAAATTGTAGTTAGAGACTTAATTCCTTATCAGTACCGACGATTGCAAGTGGACCCAAGTCAATTGAAAGAAGGATATACTTTAAATCAAGAGTCATTTATCGTTTACCCAAAGTATAAAGCCGGGCACCTTTTAAAACTTGATGCTATCGGAACGGTGTCTTTAAAAGGGCGAATTGTCGGTGAAAATAAAACACCACAAGGTCTAAGTGTCGGAGAAGTGCTCGCTGCAAATGGAAAAAGACTTCCGTTCTTTACAAATAAGCAAGGATTTTTTTATATTGAGGGCCTAAATTTCGGAAGTGTGAAAATTTTATGGGGAGAAGAATCCAAACTAATAAAAGATGTTACAATTAGTGAGGGGCAGTCTGGAATATTGGACATTGGAGAAATATCAATTGAATAGAGTCTTAATCCATATTATTTTTTTATACTTGGTAAGTTTTAATTTGCTAGCGCTTTGCAATTTCAATTTAAGTTCTTCAAGTATTTCTGAAACTGCAGGAAGCTTATTAGTTGAGACTTCATCTCCTTTAAGTATTTCAAGGCCGACGGGAACAAATGCAAGTCAGTGCGCTTATGCCTATTTCTTCTTTAGTAAGGGAAGTGCCAGCAGTTATAGTCGCAAAGCATTTAATTCTTTAGGAGAGTCACTTGATTACAATTTGTATCAAGGTCCTGGTGGTTTTAGTATTTTAAAAAGTGAGTCTGATTTTTCTAATGTAAATGAATATATTCGAATCTATTTGCAACATCCAAAGTCAACTTACACATCACAGTTTTATTTTCGTTTGCCAGCATTAAGCAATGTTAGTTTAGTACGAGGGGGAACCTATACTGATTCAATTAGTATGAGCGTTTATCGCGGAGGGATTAGTTCTTCTTTTGCTTATTATGAATTTTCGCGAATTATACCAATAACAATTTTCGTACCCAAAATAATTAACATATCATTAGTTGATCCAGGTTCACCGATTGATTTAAATAGCACTTTTAAAACTCTAAATTTTGGCGATCTTGAGACTAATGAAGAACTGAGTTTTGACTTGATGATTGCATCAAATGCAGGCTATAGAGTTAGTGTTAGCTCATTAAATAATGGCAAATTAAAAAATACTGTAAATGTGAATACAATAAATTATAGTTTGTTCGTATCGGGAGCAGTTGTAAATCTAAATGGCTCAAGCTCTACTCCTGTTCCAGTAAAAACAGGTTCTGGAGTGAGTGGTGCAAGTGGAGTCAGAGTTCCAATGAAAGTAAAAATAGGAACTGTTAATGATGCAAATTGGGGGGACTACACTGATTATATTACAGTGACTGCCCAAACTAACGATTAGATTAAAAGAGGAATGATATGTCTAAAAAAATATGTTTAACAGGAATTAAGCCAACAGGAATGCCTCACCTTGGAAATTATATAGGTGCAATTAAGCCTGCTATTGAAATGAGTAAGACTGGAGAATTTAATTCTTTTTACTTTATAGCTGATTATCACTCATTAACGACGGTGCACGATAAAGCTACGCTAAAAAAATATATATATGAGGTTGCTGCTGCTTGGCTTGCAATGGGACTTGATCCAAAAGATGTAAGTCTATACAAGCAAAGCGATATCCCAGAAATTTTAGAGTTAAATTGGATTATTTCATGCTTCACAATTAAAGGCCTTATGAATCGCGCTCATGCGTATAAGGCATTAACTCAAGATAATTTAGAAAATGAACGAGATGAAGATCATGGAATTAATATTGGGATTTATACTTACCCTGTTTTAATGGCCGCTGATATTTTAATTTTAAATTCAGATGTTGTTCCCGTTGGAGCAGATCAACTTCAGCACATTGAAATTGCACGCGATATTGCTAGTAGTTTTAATCATCATTACGGAAACAAGTTAAAATTGCCTTCGGCAAAGGTAGCGGAAGGAAATAAATTACTAGTTGGTCTTGATGGAAGAAAAATGAGCAAGAGTTATAATAACCACATACCACTTTTTTCTACAAATAAAGAACTTAAAAAATTAATTAATAGAATTACAACAGATTCATCTGATCCAACAACTCCAAAAAATCCAGATGAATCACTAATATTTGATTTCTATAAATCTTTTGCAACTGAATCAGAAGTTTTAAATTTGCGGGAGTGGTATTTGCGAGGAATTGGTTGGGGAGAAGCAAAAATGGAGTTACATTCAGTTCTAGATAGAACTCTCAAGGAGCCTCGTGAGATTTATTTAGATTTAATGGGGAATCCAAAGAAAATTGATCTTATCTTAGAAGAAGGCAAAGAAAAGGTTCGCCCACGCGCTCAGGCACTAATTCGTGAACTGAAGGAAGCGATTGGCGTTTCATAGGTTTTAATTGTAAAAATTACATTAATTTCGCTTTAAAAAATATATCTATCCTATTAAATTTAAAAGAATTTATTGCAAAGTTAAATCTTTGTGTCATTCAAGAACTACTCTAAGCGAATAATATTTGTTAGTTTCCACTAAATATTTCTAGTCAATATACTTTTTCACAAGGAGAAAATATGAAAAAGCATCTAGCATCATTTGCATTTGTAATGGCGTTTGCGGCCAATGCTGCAACAGTAGAAGAGGCAAAAAATTTATTTGAAAATAGAGGAGTTAATCCTGCTAATGCTGAAGCAGCAGCAAATATTTTTAACACACTTTCAACTTCAACTAGTGATCAAAAAGAAAAAGCAATCTATAAAGTTAAAGAAGCACAAGCTATTTATTATTTTGGAGGCTTTCAGGCAAATGATAACAAGAAAAAAGAAGTTTATAATAGAGGAGTAGAAGCAGCTAAGGCCGCATTTACAATTTTAGACTCTAATAAAGATGCTTCAAAATCAGAAAAAGCAGAAGCTCATTATTTTTATGCAATTAATCTTGGAAAATGGGCAGAGGCCAATGGAGTACTATCGTCACTTAGTCGTTGGCCAGAATTAAAAGAACAACTAGATATCATTGATTCACTTGATAATTCAGTAGAAGATTTCGGAGCCTTACGTACTCGTGCTAGAGCTCTTCATAAGCTACCATTTGGTGATAAAGCAGATGCAGAAAAACTTTTAGAAGATGCCTTTAATAAAACTTTAAACGATAATTTTGGAATAGGGTCTAATACAACTGCCAATCTTTATTACTTAGACATTCTTGCAAAAAATAGAAAGTCAGAAAAATTTTGTGAAGTTTTCTCAGGTATGGAAGAATTAAGTAAAGCAAGCGATGAAGAGTTAAAAGCATTTAATCCAAATAAATTACCTGAGACTAAAAATGACATCAAAAACTTCAAAGAGAACAAAGGTTTTGAAGAAGATGTTAAAAAATTCGCAGATAGAAATTGTTAATTTTAACTTTAATTTAGAGTAAAAAATGAAAAAAACATTTATTGTTTTATTAGCACTTACAACTCAATCTTATGGGGCGGACTTAAAGCCGCCCTTTATTTTTAATAATGCAAAAGTTCTTCCACAAGGGGTAAGAAACTTAAGCTATAAAGGTGCACTTATTGACGGCAATCAAAAATATTCTGATACGGGATCGATTGTTTCATTAGCAGAGCCGCTTCAAAAAAATATCTCTTTTCAAGAATTGATGGATGGGAAAACCGATCCAACTGAAAAAGGAGCAATTCTTCAGGCGATGAACTCAATCGGAGCAAGTCCATCAGATACCTTTGGCCAGACACAAGGACAAGTCAATGTCGAGGCCATGGCCCACTTAACTATTTTTGCTTGGGGAATAACTCCGAAAATTACACTAGGGACAGCGATAACAGTTCTTCAGTCGAGTGTAAATGTGAGTGTGGGGATGAATCAACAAAATACAGCTCTCTATCAGAAAATGATCTCGGCACTCGAGGATAAAGGAGCGTCAAAAAAAGCGGCTGAATTTGATACAAAAATGATGAATCCAATTAACGCTAAGGCCGTTGAATATAATTATAAGCCAATTGAAGATGAAAATAAAACAGAGCTTGGCGATGTTCGATTTGTTTTAAAATATCTTACTCTTGAAAAAAGTGAGCATCGTTTAACAATACAAGGTGAGACGACTCTTCCCACGGGCACAGAAAATGATCCAGATAAACTTGTTACAGTCGCGAGTGGTGACGGTCAAGCAGATGTTGGCGCTTCAGTTCTTTATGATTATTTGATTACAGATTTTCTTACTAGTTCAACAAGCGTTGGCCATACAGTGCAAATAAAAGATCAAAGAAAAATGCGAATTCCTGAGAGGGAGGCAAGCAAGGTAACACCTGACACAGATGGAAATACATCCAGAAATTTAGGTGATATTAGTTATATTCAAACATCACTTAATTATCAAAAAAATTATACTTTTGGTCTTGGTTATTCTTTTCAACAAAAAGGAAAAGATGAATACTCTGGAACACTTTACGATGCTGAAAGATATAATTGGCTGTCAAAAGAGACTGAACAAAAAATGCATTCAATGCTTGTATCTGTAGGTTATGAAACTCTTACCGCATTTAGAAATAAAAAATTTCCAGTCCCCATGTCAGTTTCATTAACTCATTCTCGAATTTTAAATGGAAAAAATGTAGTCAAAGATCCAATCACAGCGCTGGATTTTTCATTGTTTTTTTAAGGATACGATATGCTAAGAAAAATAAATTTCAGTCTAATTTCGTTAACTTTCTTGATGGCCTTTGGTTGTAAAAGAGTTGCAGATTCAATTAACGTTGAAAGTAATATTGTTCCAAAGAGTGTTAGCTCACGATTAGAGCCAAAAGAAGTAAATATTGACTCACGCATGCGAGCGATGACACTTTTATCTTATCCAATATCAAGTGATGTCACGGGGTGGAACTTTGAAATTGGGGAAGAAACAAAAGCCTCGTGGGAGCTCTTTTTAAATTCTTTAAAGTTTGGATCAAAGATAAAATCTAGTTTTGATGCATCTGCAAATCCTAAAAATAATATTGTTGAAATTGTAAACGTTGTTCAATCTGCAGGTGAATCTCGTGATCAGTCATTTAAAAAGATTGTTCCTTTAAGAAAAGAATTAGTAGCATTTGACCTTCAAATGGAAAAAATCAAACTTGAAAAAACGCCAAGTGATCTTGATACATTTGTTTGCTTCTACGCTAAAAGGCCAACTGGTTCAAAGCCTTTTGAATGTAAAGCAATTAAAGATGAAACATATTCTAAAGAAAAAACTGCAAATAATTGCCGCGATTTTTTAAAGTTTAAATTTATTGATATTGAGTCTACTTCTATAATTGCAGAGAGAGGGGCCGTTTGTGAATCTGTTCAAAAAGAATTGGATGTGATTAAGGAAAAATCTTTGGCAATTGATCAAAAAATAGCAGATGAAATGCTTATCAGATCGGCCGGAGAGTCGGTTGTTTTAGATCTTTTGCAATCGATTGAAAAATACCAAACAAACCTAGTACTAATTGCAACAGGGGCGACACTTGAAAAAAATAAAGATGTGAGTGATCCTGTTTCATCAATTGTAATTGATAAAGATAATTCTATTTCTACTTTTAAATTAATCATCGATTTTGGCCCAAATTTAAGTTCAGGTGGAGGTAAAGTTGAATACTCACGTGAAAGAGAGAATGTTAAGAATCTAACTTTTAAAAAAGAAAGTGATGGTGTTTGGACGTTGAGATTTGATCTTATAACATCAGATTTTACGGTAAAGGCCACATTATCGCATTCAATTCATGATATTCTTGGAAGACGATTTGTTGGCGATGCACACTTTTATTATCCTAATGGAATAGTACGAAAAGGTGTAATGAAGCTTGAATTTGATCAAATTAATAACTAAAATTCATTGTAGATAGGGTAAAAAATACTCTATCTACAATTTCCTTATGGCCTTATCGATTTAACTCAACTATAACGACTCAACCTATTAACATGTTCTGTTATTCATTATGTAAGCTTTTTATTGCGATTGGGTTTAGGTTCTCTCTTTATCTCAAGCTTAAAATGAATAAAGAACCTAAATTTATCGGAGTATTAAGTGACATTTCAAGAATTGCCACTACGTGAGTCATTATTAAAATCAATTGCAGAGCGAGGCTATGTTGAACCGACAGAAATTCAACAGTTGGCCATTCCACTACTTGCAGTAGAAGACACAGACTTTGTAGGACAGGCCCAGACAGGAACTGGAAAAACAGCTGCTTTCGTCTTACCTTTATTAAACAAAATCGATCCGAGTGAAAGAGATGTTCAAGCATTAATCCTTACCCCAACTCGAGAACTTGCCAACCAAGTTTGTGATGAAATCAAAAAATTTGCAACTTATGAGAAGATTAAAACATTATCAGTTTATGGTGGTGTCTCTTTAGATGGGCAAATTCGTGGACTAAAAAAAGATAGACCACAAATAGTAGTAGGAACACCAGGGAGAGTTTTAGATTTAATTGATCGAGGAGTACTTCTTTTAGATAAAGCAAAATTTGCAGTCTTAGACGAAGCAGATGAAATGCTTGATATGGGATTTATTGACGATGTTAAAACTATTTTATCAGAACTTGGTGAAGATAAAAAAACGTGGATGTTTTCTGCAACAATGCCCTCAGCTATTTTAAATTTAATTAAGACTTATTTAAAAGATCCAAAGATTATTAAAATTCAGAAAAAAACTCTTTCAAATGCTTCGATAGAGCAAAAACATTTTGTGGTTAAGTCAGAGTATATGAGTGAAGCTGTTTGTCGAATTTTGGATTCGCTAGATGAATATTACGGAATGATTTTTTGTCGAACTAAAATTGATGCTAAAACATTGGCAGACGAATTAAATTCTCGAGGATATCCTTCTGATTCACTTCATGGCGATATGTCACAACAGCAACGTGATATTACAATGAAAAATTTTAAGAATAAAAAAATTAATATGCTTGTTTGTACCGATGTTGCAGCACGAGGAATTGATGTCGATAATCTAACTCATGTTATAAATTTTGGCCTTCCACAAGATATTGAGTCATATGTTCATAGAATTGGAAGAACTGGTCGAGCTGGAGCTACGGGAACGGCATTAACTATTATTGAACCAAGCGAAAGGTATCGCCTTCGCCAAGTTGAAAACATTACAAAGGCCGCAATTCCTAAGGTTAATATTCCAGGCTTAGAAGAATTAAAAGCAGTGATGCTCAAAAGAGAATTAAAAAAGATTGATTCTTTAATTGAAGGTATTGATTCCTTAGAATCAAATCAACTATTTTTAGAGAAGTTTGAAGCACTAGATAAAGAAAATGTTTTAAAAATTGTATATAACCATCTTTTTAAAGATCAAATTGACCGTTATAACTCACTTCCAAAGTTAGACATGGAAGAGAGAAAAAGAACTGAGGGGCGAACGACTGATTCAAGAAGATCTGCAAGTTCTGGCCTTGGACGAAACCCAGGTACGACTCGTTTCTTTGTTAATATTGGTCGTGAACATGGTGTAACTTTAAAATCAATTTTGGCTTCAGTTTCAGACATGATTAGCATTAACGAGCGAGACATTAGAAACGTAGACCTTAAGGAATCATTCTCATTTTTAGAAGTGCCTGAACGATTTGGTGATGCTCTTTTAAAAGTTAATGGGCCAATGATTAATGAAAGAAAGGTTCGATTTGAATTAACACGCGGAGGAGGAAATGATTCAAGACCACCGCGCGATAATTTTAATCGTTCATCTTATAGCCGATCTAGTTATCGTTCTGATAATCAAGATCGAAAAAGTGAACGAAAATCTTTTAGAAATCATTAAAATATAGTTAAATAGATTAATGAAAAATTTAATTTTTACTGGCGGGGGATCCGGTGGACACGTCCTGCCAGCATTAACAATCATTAAAAATATTAACTTAAATAAAAAATACAATATTCATTATATTGGTGGGCGAAATAGTATTGAAAGGGAGCTCGTATCTGATTACGAATTGAGGTACTACCCAATTTTTACAGGTAAACTCCGACGATATCTAAGTTTTGAAAATTTAATTGATATTTTTAAAATCATTCTTGGTCTATTTCAATGTCTACTTATTTTAATTAAATTTAAAAGGTCAAACTCCCTTGTTTTTTCAACGGGAGGATTTGTCTCAGTGCCAGTTGTCTTTGCCGCAAAAATTCTTGGTATAAAAATCTATATTCATGAGCAAACTACGAGAGTAGGGCTTGCCAATAAAATATGCTCGAAATTAGCAGATAAAATATTTATAAGTTTTGAGGATTCTTTTCAATTTTTTGATAAAAAG